>NZ_JAQMHV010000010.1 GCF_028307215.1 Falsirhodobacter sp. 20TX0035
TCAGGCCCCGCGCAAACCGCATCAGGGGGGTCAATATTGGGCGCCGATAAGGGGTCAGTTTTGCGCGCCGATTGACAGTTCACCTTCAAGAGCGGCGGCAACACCCTGACGGCCGGCTTTGGTGCCAAGGATTCCGGCAAGTGGCTGGACGATGACGGCAACCGCCATGACGTCTACTGGTTCGAGGCGGTGGCCGACGACGCGGACAGCAGCCTCATGCTGGTGCAGGCCGCCCAGATTAAGGAGGACGAGAAGAAGGGCATCGCTGCGGATCTGCGCGTGATCGACGTCTTCGACACCGGATACACGCAGGCGGTGGCTCCATCGCGCGAGTCGCGCTTCGCCGCACCCGCCCGCGATGCCGGCGCGCGGCAGGCCACGCCGGAACAGCTTGCCGCGATCGAGTCCGCGGCGCGGGTGGAACTGGCCAAGCTGGGCATAGGCGAAGCCGTCAAGGTGGAGGCGAAGGCTACTGGCAAGGCGGGCGTGGCTGGCTCCTACCAGAACGGCCGGATCAGCGTCATTCTCGATGCCAACGGAAAATGGCGCGAGACACTGGATCACGAGGTGATTCACGCCCTGCGCGACAAGGCGCTATGGGATGGTGCCGAGTATGGCCTGTTCACCCAGGACGAATGGCGCGCGCTGGTGAAGGCCGCACGCGCCGACAAAGCCTTGGTGGAGCGCGTGGAAGCCGCCTATCCCGACCTCTCCGGCCTCGCCCGCAGCGAGGAGATGGTGGCGGAATTGTATCGCTCCCATGCCACAGGACGCCGGGAGCAGCCCCAGGGGGCGCTTGCCGGGGCGTTCGGCAAGGTCCGGTCCTTCTTCCGCGCCTTGGCCGCAGCCCTGCGGGGTGAGGGCTTCGTAGACGCAGCGAAGATCATGGAGCAGATCGCCAACGGCCATATCGGCGGCCGGGGCCCGGGTGGCGGAGCCAAGAGCAAGGCCACAAACACGCATGGCACCACCGCGCGCACATTTGGGATGCCGACAGCACCATTCAAGGATTCTCGATCCCCGGAGGAACGCCCCATCGTGGCCTCTCTGACGGGCAAGGAATTGGGCGAGTGGGCGGAATTGAAGCAGCTTCAGGCTAAGGCGCGGGACTGGTATCGCGACAACCTGGTGGGGCAGACCGTCACGAACGCAGCGACGGGCTGGCAGATCAGTTTCAACATGTCGGGTGCGAAGAAGACCACGAACAGCGCCGGGGACGTGCTGCTACGTCTGGTTCCTGCGCTTCGCTCGATCATCGAACAGGGAACGCTGGTGCGATCGGAGCCCGATGCCCGTGGACGCCACACCATCAAGGCCGTCCACAGCTTCTCCGCCCGTGTCTCGCTGGAAGGTCAACCGAAGGACGTGGTTGTGCAGGTGCGTGAAACCGAGAACGGCACGTTCCACTACAATCTGTCGAGGGATATGGGCGACGGGGCTAAGTTCCTACGAACTTCGGGGTGGGACGAAACCTTACCTGACGGCTTGGAAAGCAACCCCGTCACGCTCAACATGGACCTTCAGGAGCCTTCCGTCAAGGAATCCCGCTTTACGGAAGCCGCTTCGCACTTCGCGGAAGACGTGGCGGTTGGCACGCGGAGCCGGATCGGGCGGGCGAAAGAGAAGCTGTCAGGCATCGAGGGCGAGCGGAGCGCGATCAGCCGCGCCGTCACGACCGCAATGGGGGGCGACACGAACCTTCTGGCGCTGGTGCCCGGGCGCGCCCTCTACGGGGAACTGGGCAAGTCCCTGCCCTCCGCGCGGAAATACCTGCGCGAGAAGGACGAAATGGACACTCTGCGCAACGAGTGGCACGGCAAGATGGACACCGTGGCGCAGGCGTGGCGCAAGGCCCTGTCCCGCGATGGCGCGGCCAACACGACCATGATGGAGATGATGCACGAGGCGACGATCGCCGGGGTGGACCCTGCCCGCCCGTTCGAGCCGCTCGTGTCGGAAGCTGACGCGCGTGCCCTCAAGAACGGCGCGCTGTCCAAGGACGCCCGCAAGCGCATCCTCGACCTGCAGGAGCGGGATCGGACGCGGATCGTGAAGCACCGGGATATGGTCGGGCGGTGGAACGCCCTGCCCCAGCCGCTCAAGGACGTGTGGAACAGCGTGCGCAACGCCTATGAGGAACAGGGCAAAGCGTTCGAGGATGCCGTGGTGGACAACGTGCGGGACGCCATGGCGATCGGGCTGGAACGGGCGCAGCGGAAGTATGAGGCCGACATGCGCGAGATCACCGACGAGGGCCTGACCGGTCAGGAGAAGGATGACGCAGAGGCCGCCGCCAAGAAACGCCTGAACGGGGCCAAGCGGCGCAACGGCTGGGGCCAGAACGCCCGCATTTCCTCGCTGCGTGCCGAGTTCGAGTCCAACAAGATCACGGCCCCCTATTTCCCCCTCATGCGCTTCGGTCGCTTCTACCTGACGCTGCGCGATGAAGATGGGAAGGTCATCAGCTTCTCCAAGCACGAGACGGAGGGGGATCAGCTTCGGGAAGCCAAGCGTCTGCAGGCGGAATATCCGAACGGCCGGATCGAGCGCGGCACGATCGATGACAGCTTCGAGGCGCGGGAGCAGGTTGATCCTTCCTTCGTGGCCGACATCGAGGCGATGATGGGCGACATCGGGGCCGATCGCGAGGTGATGGACGGCATCTGGCAGAAATACATCGAGACGCTGCCCGATCTGTCCGTCCGCCGGTCCCGCCTGCACCGCAAGGGCACCGAAGGGTATCAGGCTGACGCCTTCCGTGCGTTCGGCCGGCAGATGTTCCATGGCTCCCATCAGCTTGCCCGCCTGAAATACGGGCTGCGCATGAAGAAGACGCTGGAGGATGCCCGCGTCGAGGCGGAGCAGAGCAACGACCCCAACCGGAACGGCCTGATCGTGACGGAGATGGGCAAGCGACATGCCTTCGTGATGAACCCGACCGGCAGCGCCTTGGGCCAACGGCTGACCTCGGCCGCCTTCGTCTATTACCTGGGCATCACGCCGGGCGCCGCCCTGGCCAACCTCACGCAAACGACGATCGTGGGCGTGCCGATGCTGGCGGCCGGCTTCCAGAAGGGCGGCGTCTCCCGCGCCTCCCGCGAGATGATGCGGGCCCTCAAGGACTTCACGGCCGGCGTCGACAAGGCCGGCTTGAAGGAAGGCGACTACGGCGTGGGGCGGTCCAAGAACTTGACCGACGACGAGCGCGCGGCCGTGGAAGAAGCCTACCGGCTCGGCACGATCGACAAGAGCCAGGCGCACGATCTGGCCGGCGTGGGCGAGACGGGGATCGAATACAACGACCGCCGGCAGAAGATCATGGGCTTCATCGGCTATGCCTTCCACCACACGGAGCGCCTGAACCGCGAGGTGACGTATCTGGCCGCCTACCGCATGGCCCGTGACAACGGCATGTCCCACATGGACAGCATCGAGAAGGCCGCCGACCTGACGTGGAAGACGCACTTCGACTACACCAACACCAGCCGGCCGCGCCTCGTGCAAGGCGACTGGATGAAGGTGCTGCTGACCTTCCGCAACTTCCAGATCAACATGCTCTACCGCCTGTTCCGGGACGTGCATCAGGCCGTGAAGGGCAAATCCGCGGCCGAGCGCCGGGAAGCCCGGGGCCAGCTCGTCGGGATCACCGGCTCCATGATGATCCATGCCGGCATCAAGGGCACATGGGGCTATGCCCTGACGATGATGCTTCTGGGCCTGTTCACGGGCTTTGAGGACGACGAACTGGAAAACGAGGTGCAGAAGGCGCTGGTGAACACCCTCGGCCGCGACATTGCGGGGGTTCTGCTGCAAGGCGTTCCGGGACACCTGACCGGGACGGACCTTACCAACCGGATCGGGATGCCCGAACTGTGGTTCCGGTCCTCGGATCGGATGCTGGAAGGCCAGGACGCCTACAACTTCTACCTGTCGGAACTGTTGGGCGCGGTGCCGGCGATGGCCGAAAGCGCCTTCCGGGGCGCGGCGCAGGCGATGGATGGCAACTACTGGCGCGGCGTGGAAACCATGATGCCCAAGTTCATCCGCGACCAGATGCGGGCCACCCGCTACTGGGACGAGGGTGTGACGACCATGGGTGGGGATCTGCTGCTGGACGGCGGCAGCGTCCGGGATGCCCTCAAGCAGTCCTTGGGCTTCACCCCGGCCCGGGCGGCGGCGCGCTACGAGGCCAACAGCCGCCTGAAGAACGCCGAGAAGCGCATCGAGGACGAGCGGAAGGACATTCTGCGCGACGTGACGCGCCGGCTTCGGGCCCAGAAGCCCATGACGGAGGCCATGCAGCGCCGGATTGCAGAGTTCAACGGCACCTATCCCGATCGGGCGATCACGGGCCCGACGATCACCAAGTCCCTGCGCGGCCGCATCCGGGCCTCCGAGGACATGGAAGGAGGGATCAGGATCAACCGAAACCTTGATCGCGTGCTGCGGGAGGATGCCGCGCCGGCGATCTACAACTGATCTCTCTATGACACCGCCGGCGTGTTAAAGTCGGCGGTGTTTGCTCATCCAAGAAAGGAAGCGTGGTCGTCTTCATGGTGAGAGGCTTGAAACCGGCCAGCCACATGATGGCGATATACCCCGAGGTTCCTGCCTAACCGACCGCAGCGTAGACCATGGTAATGACGAGGAAGGCCATTGGAAGGAAAACGGTTTCGCTGCCCATGCTGGTCCCTTGGCGTATGGACCCTCAGCTTATGCCGCATCATGGTCAATGCTGAATACCAGCCATTCACCCTATTGAACAAAAGCCTCCAGAATGGGGCATACTCCTGGACCTTGATGGGCACACTGGTCCGCAAGATGCCGCAAAGAATCCCGGACCTTCTTCATCTCCTCGATCTGTCGATCCAAGACTTGAAGCCGCTGATACGCCATCTTGCGCGCTCGTTCCCGATCCTGGCACGCATCCAGGTCGATCAGCTCCTTGATCTCCTCCAATGTGAAACCGGCGCGTTGAGCGGCCCGAATGAATTTCAGGCGTTTAACAGCATCTTCGCCGTATCGTCTGATCCCTGATGGGACAACGGGCGTATCCAGAAGCCCTTTGCGCTGGTAAAACCGAACGGTCTCCACCCCAACCTCAGCAGTGTCAGCGAATTGCTTGATCGTCAGACTCATGCCTTGACTCCGTACTATGGTACGGATGGTATATAGCATCCGGTCGATCGTCAGCAAGCCGGATGCCATGACTGCCAGTTGCAAGAAAGCTCTGATGTCATGGGAGCCGGCCTCATCGGCGTCACCCATTCCTGGCCCACAGCCCGTTAGACATAATCCAGCAAGACGGAGATCCTGCAAGATGCTGACCAAGAAGATCATCCTCGCGGCCACCATGGCCGCGCTGCTGACGACGCCTGCCATCGCTCAATCCAGCATGGACCATTCCGCCCACGCGGAAGGGCCGATGGCCGACTACATGGCGACCATGGACACCATGAACGGCATGGAATCTTCCGGCAATGCAGATGCGGACTTCCTCCTGATGATGATCCCGCACCACCAGTCGGCCATCGACATGGCGAAGGTCGAACTTGAGCAAGGCAAGGATCAAGAGACCCAAGAGATGGCCGAAAAGATCATCGCGGCGCAGGAGGAGGAGATCGCTGAAATGAAGGCGATGCTGAAGCGCCTTGGAGTGGAAGCACCGCAGTAAGCTCATGAGGGCGGCCTAGGCAGCCCTCCTACTAGCACGGCTTGGGCGTTGATGCCGGTGCTGTTCAGAAATGCTCTGCGCGATGCTCGCTGACGCAGTGGGCATGATCGCCCAGCACCTCGATGACGCGGCAATTGGCAATCGTTCCACAGGCGCATTGCGTCAGCATCCGTTCCAGTTCGGCCTCAAGGGCCTGTAGACGCGCGATACGCGCCTTCACTTCGCTCAGCTGGCGCGCGGTGATACGGTCCACCTCGATACAGGACTGGTCAGGGTTGTCGGCAAGGCCCAGAAGTTCGCGGATCGCCTCCAGAGGGAAGCCGAGGTCGCGAGCATGGCGGATGAAGGCTAGGCGACTGACGCTGGCGCTTTCATATACGCGCTGATTACCAGCGGAGCGGCTGGCGGGCGGGAGCATTCCGATGTCTTCGTAATAGCGGATGGTCGGCACCTTGACCCCGGTGGCCTCGCTCAACTTTCCAATGCTCAGCATGAGAAACCCCTTGAACCTCTAGTTGCTAGAGCAAGTAGTTTCCCGATTCGATGGGCACAAGAGCCCGGATACGGAGACAAGATGGCAGAGCGGCGGGAATGGACCGTGACCGGCATGGACTGCGCGGTGTGCACGGCCAAGGTCGTGCGAGCGGTGGAACGGCTGCCCGGTGTCAGCGATGTGAAGGTTGCGCTGATGGCGGAGCGGCTGTCGCTGAATGTGGAAGACGGTGGTGCCGCCGCCGTCGAGGATACCGTTCGCAAGCTGGGCTACGGTATCGCGCCGAAAGGTCAGGAGGCTCCTCGCAAGAAAGCCTTTGTGATGCCCGGAGAGCCGACGAACGCCGAGGTGGGAGACCACGCCGGTCATGACCATGGTCCTGCCGGAAACCATTCCGGGCATGGCCACAGCCACGACGATCCTGCGGATCGCGGCAAGCCTTGGCATCGCACCGGCAAGGGGCGGCTGGTGATCCTGACAGGCGCCCTGCTGGGGGCGGCCTGGGGTGTCGAACTCTTGACCTCCGCCGAGCTTGGCTACTGGGCGTTCCTGCTTGCCTGCCTGATCGGCGTCGCCCCTGTCGCGAAACGCGCGTTCGAGGCGCTGCGCATGGGCCAGCCCTTCACCATCGAGTCGCTGATGACCATCGCCGCCATCGGCGCGCTGTTCATCGGTGCCGCCGAAGAGGCGGCGCTGGTCGTGTTCCTCTTCGCGGTCGGGGAGGTGCTGGAAGGGGTGGCCACAGGAAAAGCGCGCGAAGGCATACGCGCGCTGGCGAATCTCGTGCCAAAGACCGCGCTTCTGGAAGTGGACGGGCAGACGCGCACGGTTCCGGCGGATGCGCTTGCCATCGGGCAGATCGTGCTGGTTCGGCCCGGCGACCGCATTCCCGCAGATGGCACCATCAAGGAAGGCACCAGCGGCATCGACGAAAGTCCCGTTACGGGCGAAAGCGTTCCGCTGGCCAAGACCGCAGGCGATGCGGTCTTCGCGGGGTCGATCAACACCGAGGCCGCGCTGCGCATCCGGGTCACGCGCGAGCCGTCCGACAACACGATTGCCCGCATCATCCGACTGGTGGAGGAGGCCGAAGAGGCGCGTGCGCCAACCGAGCGGTTCATCGACCGCTTCAGCCGCTGGTATATGCCCGCCGTGGTCGTCGTGGCCGCGCTGGTCATCGTGGTCCCGCCTCTGGCGATGGACGCGGATTGGGGAACGTGGGTGTATCGGGGGCTGGCGCTTCTGCTCATCGGTTGCCCTTGCGCGCTGGTGATCTCCGTCCCGGCCGCCATCGCTTCGGCCCTGTCGTCAGGCGCGCGACGAGGGCTGCTCATGAAAGGTGGCGCGGTGATCGAGGCGGCCGCGAAGACCACCCATGTCGCTTTCGACAAGACCGGCACGCTGACGCGCGGCAAGCCAGTCGTGACCGACCTTGTGCCCGCTTCGGGAGTCTCCGAGGCTGATCTTATGGCTGTTGCCGCCGGGGTTGAAACGGGGTCGAGCCATCCGTTGGCACAGGCTATTCTCATCCGGGCCGCAGGATCGGCGCTTCCTTCCACCAATGCGCGCGCTCTGCCCGGCAAGGGGGCCGAGGCCGTGGTGGAAGGCGCGATGGCTTG
The DNA here is from genome assembly GCF_028307215.1 of Falsirhodobacter sp. 20TX0035. Classification (GTDB taxonomy): domain Bacteria; phylum Pseudomonadota; class Alphaproteobacteria; order Rhodobacterales; family Rhodobacteraceae; genus Falsirhodobacter. Next base: position 7,787 of record NZ_JAQMHV010000010.1, read on the forward strand.
GGTCACGTCCCCCCGCCATGCGGCGGAACTTGAAGGTATCGATGGATTCGCCTTGCGTCGGGCGGCCGCGCTGGAAGAGGAAGGAAAGACCGTCGTCGCGGTCTTTCGCGCCCGCCAACCGCTTGGCCTCATCGCCCTGCGGGACGAGCCCCGTGAGGATGCGGCCGACGCCGTGCGACAGCTCAAGGCGATGGGAGTGTCTTCCGTCATGCTCACGGGCGACAACGCCCGCACGGCCGCCGCCATCGCGGGTGGCCTTGGCTTGGATCATCGGGCCGAGATGATGCCCGAGGACAAGCTTTCGGTCATCCGGGAACTGGGGCCGCAGGTGATGATGATCGGTGACGGCATCAACGACGCCCCTGCGCTGAAGCAGGCCGGCGTGGGCGTCGCCATGGGGTCGGGCACGGACGTTGCCTTGGAAACGGCGGACGCGGCCATCTTGCGCGACAGGGTGACGGACGCGCCGGCACTGATCCGCCTCGCCCGCGCCACGATGGGCAACATCCGGCAGAACGTCGCACTGGCCCTGGGGCTGAAAGCCGTTTTCCTCGTCACGTCTGTCCTCGGGATCACCGGGCTGTGGATCGCGATCTTGGCTGATACCGGGGCGACCGTTCTGGTCACGCTGAATGCCCTGCGCCTTCTTGGATACAATCCGGCAAAGGAAAGAAAATGATGGTCGGCACCCCCATGGTTTCTCTGTCGCGGGGGCCCTGGCAGGTCATGCTATGCACATTGCTGGTGGACCAGGCGACAAAGACTGCCGCGCTGACCTTCCTGCCTGATGGAGCTGTTTCGGTGCTGCCCTTCTTCGACCTGACGCTTGGCTTCAACACCGGGGCCAGCTTCGGGATGATGTCTGTCGCAATGGCGGCTCGGCCGATGCTGATGGTGCTCCTGACAGGGGTGATTACCCTTGGCTTTGCCTGCATGGCCTATCGTGCCACCAACCGGCCAGAACGCAACGGCTTTGCGTTGATCACAGGTGGCGCCTTGGGCAACATCGTGGACCGCTTGAACCGTGGTGCGGTCACTGACTTTCTCGACTTCCACTGGCAAGGCTGGCACTGGCCCGCCTTCAACATTGCCGATGTTGCCATCTTCATCGGCGCAGCATTCGTCATCGTCAGTGCTTTTCTTGGAAAACGGGCGCGCCATGCCTAATGCTTGCCGCAAAGACGCGGCATGTTCACGACGCTCCGATCGCGCTGATATCCCCGTGTGGCGCTTTGTTCATCGGCGAGTTCATGGGTCAGATAGCAGCTTCGGGCTTAGGCTCTGAGCAGCACTGCGGGAAGGTGTCGCGCCGGCGATCGACTAAACAGGCAGGTCAGGGGCGATGACCCCTGCCTCTACTTAGCAGGACTCTGATGTGACGATGGAGGCTCCATCGCCCGTTCTCGTAGCCGCGCTCGTGCCTCTGCCGCCTCCTTCATATGCTGCAACTCGCCTCCGAAAATCAGCGACCAATCTATGATCTGACCAGTCTCCAATTCTTGCGCAGCTAGTAGAGACAATCTTGGTGGGTCTGCAGGTGAGCGCAGCACGTCGACTGCCCACCTCCTGAGGCTCTTGTTCGATTCCTCTAGCGGCTGTTGTAGTATTCCCACCGCGATCTGCGACATCTGCGCTGATAGCTGCCGCTGTGAAGTGTTCTGGTTCCACATGTAGACAGAGATGCCAACAACCGCCGGCACTACAATGATTCCAACAGCGCGCAGGATGATGTCAGCCTTATCCCAGCCATCTTTGACAGCGGGTAGTCCTTCTCGCATGATCATTCCTCCAGTGGCCAGACCTTTAACTTTATGCCTATGATAAAGCGTGGCTGTGGTGTGGTCATTCTTCAAAGCTGACCGCTTCCATGCTATCTATGCGGCGTCAGGTGCAGGACGTGCCTCTTGAACCCTATTCAGGAGGCACCCGTGGCAACCCCCTTCAACATCCCCCTCACGCACGTCTGGCTTGCGATCGCCAGCGGCCCCGGCCAAGCCGCCTTTTGCCCAATCGATGCAGAGGCCGAATGGACTGTGGGCTCGAACGGCCAGACGCCGGCGCAGGACATTCGTGGCCTGCCCGCCCCTCGGCGTGAAAGCCAGTTCACCCGTCTTGAGGATGGCGAAACCGTCTTCCTGCGCGGCCGGGGCATTCTCGCCGGTACCGCAACCTCCTTGGTGGAATGATGCAGATCCTGCGCGGCTGGCGGACGCCCATCGCAGGATGGACGCAGACCGCCCTGACCAAGCTGGTACCGTGGACCCTGGAGGACATTCCAGCCTCTTTCCGCTCCAACGGTGGGCTGTGGGAGGCGAAGAACGCCCAGACCACCGCGGATTCGGTCACTCAAATCCCCGACAGCTTCGACGTGCGGCCGATGGTGCAAACCAGCGCCGCCTATCAACCGAAGTTCGCGGTCGTTGACGGCCATCCGGCGGCCGTGTGGCCGGAGGCCGACAACAACGTCCACCTGGTCCCGAACACGGGCAGCAACTACAACCCCGTCTTCTGGCTCATCCTCGGGCAGTTCTCCGATGGTCTGGTCAAGACGTTCCCTGCCTTCAACAACCTCATATCCAACGGGTGGACCGGCGGCGTCGGGAACGCGGCCCGCTATCGTGCCCGGGTCTTCGGGGAGTCCGGCACCGGCAAGCTGTTTGCGGATGCCTGGGCCACGGAAGCCTCGATCAACGCCCGCCCCGCCTCCGCTGACGTCCTCCCGCTTCCCAAGTCCATGATCGTCATGCGCGGCGCGGCCAGTGCCGGCGGAGATGCGCGTTACCTGTGGGGCTTGGGCCGAAGTTCCGGCTCATCGCTGCGCGGCTGGCGCGGGCCGATATGGGCCGCTCTCGCCCTGGGCGTTGAGCCCCCCAAGGAACTGCTGGCGCGCATCGAGGGGCGCATGGCCTGGAACTATGGCATCCAAGGGAAACTGCCTCTTGGCCACCCCTACCGTGATGTCGAACCCATGAAGGAGCCTGAATGATGTGGTGGGTTGGAACACAGGAAGCCGTCAGCGCGGCCGAAAGAGCGGCGGCCGCGCGCGTGGTGGGCCAGCCAGAGTTCATCGACGGCGTGGAGGTGGCGCCGGAGGACCGCGTGACGCAGCGGTGGGCCTTCCTGATGCCCACGGCGTCTGGTGAGTGGGCCATTCCCGCCCATCCCGACCTGAAGCCAGCCGGGGTCGCGCTGGTCGCTGCCGTGGAATGGCCGGCCGAAGACGAGGCATAGGCCCGTATGGTGCTAGGGACTTCCTAAAGCACCATATCTTGTGCTAGAGCCTGACCCATCATCGTGCAGGACGTGCGAGTTCCCTTTCTGGAGCCGCACACCCCGATGGAAGCTATCCCATCCGAAATCGCCAACAGCTTCCTCGAAGCGGGGCCCTGGGGGGTCTTCAGCCTTGTGCTGCTTTGCGCGGTGATCGCGCTGTGGCGTCGGAACAGCAAGCTGAACGACGACCGGATCGAGGACGCTCGCCTGTTCGCCGCGCAGATCCTCGCCATCACCGAGAAGGGCCATGAAGCGCAGAGCGCCACCACAGCCGCGCTGATGGGCCTGACCGATTACATCAGGGGGCAACGGCATGGTGCGTAACTGGTGGCCCATGGGCTCCAAGGCCAAGAGCCGAGAAGCCGAGATCGCCCTGATGAAGCGAGACACCGCCTCGGCCGTCGCGACCTACGGCGAGGAACAGGACGCGACCACGGCACGCGCCCACCAGCTTTCCCGACTCCTGCACGAACTCACCGAGCGCAAACGAGGCTACAATGGATAATCTTCAAACGGTCCTGATGGTCCTCGATTGGGCGGTGATGCTGCTTCAGATCGCGGTGCAGGCCCTTGTCATGATCGGCTTCGTGCGGATCGCGGTGCGGCCCGATGGGAGCCCCGTCTGGCACATGGCCATGGGCATGATCGCCTTGAACGCGGCCTATGCCTTCCGTTCCTTCTACTGGATCGTGGTGCCGATCGAGGTCCGCGAGGTCATCGGGAAGGAGCCCCCCAACATCGCCATGTCCCTGCTGGTGTTGGCCGCTTCCCTGTTTTTCCTGCGGATGCTCCTGCTGCTGATCCACGAGGCCGAGCGCCGGGAATGGAACATCATCACCGCCGCCTTCTACCCCCGCCGCCTTGAACGGCTGCTCGATTCCCTGTTTCGGAGAAAAGTCTGATGGGCCGCCGCGTGTCCCTGCCCCGCGCCAACCCCGCCGCTTTCGGCACGATCACCAGCTTCTACGGCAAGGCCAAGCGGCTCGATGACCTGGACCTTCCCCGCCTGGGCGCCCTGATCGGCGTCGGTGAGGACGAACTGCACGCTGTCATCGAGGTGGAGACGGCCGGCGGCGGCTTTGACAGCAAGGGCCGCGTCCGCATGTTGTTCGAGCCGCACGTCTTCTATCGCGAGTTGGGAGAGCAGAAGCGCCGGCAAGCCGTATCGGCGGGCCTCGCCTACCCCCGGTGGGGCGAGAAGCCCTATCCGGCCGACAGCTACGCGCGCTTCGAGCGGGCCATGCAGATCGACCGGCCGGCCGCCTTCCGCTCCGCAAGCTGGGGCTTGGGCCAGATCATGGGCTTCAACTGCAAGGCCGCCGGCTACCACTCGGCCGAGGCGATGGTAGCGGCCTTCCTCGATGAAGAGGCCAAGCATCTTGAGGCCATGGTGCGCTTCATCCAGTCGGAGGGGCTGGACGACGATCTGCGCCGGCACGACTGGTCCGGCTTTGCCCGGGGCTACAACGGCGCGGGCTATGCCACGCACGGCTACCACACACGGCTGGCGGCCGCGTTCGCCAAATGGGCGAAGATCAAGGACACCCCTTACCAGGCGGCCGTCGCGTGATCCCTCGCTGGGCCATCGCCGGCGGTGCCCTGGCGCTGGCCTTTGCGGCCGGCGTCTGGCTCGGCGTGGAATGGCAGGCCGGCCGGCAGGCCCAGCGTGAGGTGGCAGAGCGCGTGCTGATCGAGCGCCGGCGGGATGAGGTTCACGCGGCCGAGGCGAACCGGCTGGCCGAGGAGTCGGCCCGCGATCTTTCCATGGGGGTGCTGCTCGATGAAGCGCGCGATGATCCTGATGCTGGCCTTGGCTCTCTCGGCGTGCGGGATGCGCAACGGCTCAATGCCATCCGATAGCGTCCCGCCGTCCCTCCTTCAATCCTGCGCGCTGGCCGTCGCGGTGCCGGAGCGGGATCTGACGCGGGCCGAGGTTATGCCTTTGTGGCTGGCCGATCGCCGCGCGCTGGTGGCGTGCCGATCGCGGCACGGTGGGTTGGTAGATGCGATCCAAGGGAATACAAATCGGGCCGCAGAAGATTAGCTGAGGGGCCAAAAACCTCGAAAATGGCCTCAACGGGTGGGTCACATTTTGGGCCACATATCTTGGCACATACGCCAATATATGCAGGTTTCCCCTATTTTGTGGCGCACTCTCTCTCCGCCACTTACCTCATAGGTCGCTTGCTGCTGGCGTACATTGCCCGCCCCATTCGGCGAACGTCTTCAACGTATCCTCCCGCCGCCCCGCACTTCTGTTTACGGGTTCCTTTAGGGCCGCATCGAAGCGCCTCGGCTGGGGACGGATCCCTCCAGGAGTGGCGTTCCGCGACGCGTTCGTGACACAGGTGCAGGCGACAGTGGAACGTATGGAGCCGGTTGCCCGTGCCGTCACGGCTCCACCGCCACTCGCGCGATCTACAGGCTGACGGCTTGCAATACGGGTCGGTTGGCCCGTTGCTCCTGCTCCCCGGGCTTGCGAGCACGGGCCAGTACCTCCCCGACCACTCCTGCCAGTTCTCGCGCAGGGTCGAGGGCACGGTATTCGCGGCTCAGGGCGGCGGCGCCCGCCTTCAGCGCGACGTCCTGAAGGCCCCGACGGACGGCCGAGGCGATCTGCTCCACCGAAGGCCGGTCGGTGCGCAGGTTGATCCCGGCCCCGGCCCATTCCACACGCGCGGCGACCTCGGCCTTGTCTTCGGACAGGCCGGCCAGCACCAGCGGCACCCCGTGGCACAGCGCCTGCTGTACGCCGCCATAGCCGCCATTCGTCACCACCAGATCGGCCAGCGGCAGGATGCGTTCATAGGGCAGATAGTCGGTCATCCGGGCGTTGGCCGGCAGACCTTCGGACATCGCGTCGTTCATCTTGCCCGCCGTCGCCACGACCAGCGCGTCCATACCGGCCAGCGCCGCCAAGGTCGGGCGCAGCAGCTTGTCGAGGTCGCGCGCCACTGTTCCTTGCGTGACAAAGATCACCGGGCGACCGGCCGCCCGCGCCGCGACAACCTCGGGCCACCAGGCCGGCGGGGTGAAGGCCTGCGGCACCACGGGGGCGGAGCCGATCATCCGCAGGTCGCGGGGCACGTGCTGGCGCGGGTATTCCAGTCCCGGAACGCTCAGCTGCAGGAAATGATCGGGAAGAAAAGTCGTGGCGTCCATGAAGGGGTGGGGGCTGATCTCGGCCCCCAGTGCCCGAAGCTCCCGGTTCAGAAGCAGGTGCGAAGGGCGCAGCGGACCATCGTCCAGCGCGCGCTGCATCCCGGCATAACGGGCACGCTCTGCCCCGGTGGCGGGCGGCAGGCCTGCGCCAAAGGGCGCCAGCGACGGGTCGCTGGACATCAGCGGCGTGATCCCCAGCGCGATCACCGCCAATGGCTTCGGCCCCGGCATCCCCAGGCGGAACGGCCAGCCGCCCGCAAACATGTGGTTGCAGATCAGGACGGCCGGCCCTTCGGCCAGCGCGCCCTGAATGGCGCGCGCCTGATCGGCCATCGGCTCGATGAACAGGGTCCGGAAGTCGTAGTCGAGGAAGTCCGGCCCCGGCACGGCGTTCCGGCGCTCGGGGAAGGTCACGTTCACGTCGGCGGCGTCGTAGTCGGCCTTTCCCGTCAGGGGGATGTGGCGGATGCCCTTGTCCCGCAACTTTTCGGCCCAGCGCGATCCGGTGATGAAGGTGATGTCGTGCCCCGCCTCCCGAAGGGCGGGAAGAAGGGACAGGACCGGAAGAACGTGACCGGTCTGGGAGGTGGTGGCAACAAGGATGCGGGACATGCGGACGCCTGAGGTGGAACAGATGCCCCACCCTACGTCCCGAACATCACAGGGATATTTCCGTTCGTGGGCAAGATGCTGAGATTCATGGACCTTCTTGCCACGCCCGGCGTTCACTATGGGAAGGAGAGGATCATGACTCAGAAACAGACACCCCGTGGCCGCGCCCAGGACCGCCGACTCGTCGCCAGCGGTCAGGAGCATGAAGTCCGCTACGAGGCCCGCAAGGAAGGCGTTTCCAAGCAGGAGGTGAAGAGCGCCATCAAGGATGTGGGCAACAGCCGCGCCCGGGTCGAGGATCGGCTGGAAGACAAGGACTGACCGCCGCTCAGCGTTCCAGCGCAATCCAAACCGACGCGTGATCGGACGGCTTGTCCCACCCCCGCACATGCGCGTCGACCCCGGCCGCCCGCAAGGTGGGGGCCAGTGCGGGTGACAGAAGAAGGTGGTCGATCCGCAGCCCCGCGTTCCGGTCGTAGGCGTGCCGCTTGTAGTCCCAGAAGGTGAAGACCTGTTCACCGGGATGCCGGGACCGCAGCGCATCGACCCACCCCGCCGCCCCAAGCCGCTTGAACGCCTGCCGCACCCCTGGATGAAACAGCGCGTCCTCGGCCCACCGCTCCGGTTTGTGGACGTCAAGGTCGGTCGGGATGATGTTGAAGTCCCCGGCCAGCACGACCGGGATCCCGGCCTTCAGCAGACCGGCCGCATGATCCTCGAACCGTTGAAGCCAGCGCAGCTTGTCATCGAACTTCGGACCGGGGCGCGGATTGCCGTTCGGGACATAAACGCAGCCGATCAGGACGCCGCCCACCGCCGCCTCGATGTAGCGGGCGGGTCCATCCTCTTCCCCCGGCAGATGGTCGCGCGTCAGGACGGGCTCCGCGTCCCGCGCCAGGATCGCGACGCCGTTCCAGGCGCGCTGCCCCTTCCAGACGGCGCGATAGCCCGCCTCACGAAGCTCCTCCTCCGGAAAGGCGGTGCCGGGGCATTTCAACTCCTGCAGGCACAGAACGTCGGGTGCCGCCTCGGCGAGCCATTGCCTCAGCAGGGGAAGCCGGCCGCGCACGCCGTTGATGTTGAAGGTCGCGATCTTCATCCGGGCGAACGATGCGTCAGCCCGCCCGGTTCCGACCCCTCAGGAACACTGGGTCAAGTAGCTTTGCTGCGCGGTGTTCATCAGCCCGTCCAGCAATGCCAGACCCAATGGGTTGCTCGACACGTCGGGCACCTGCCCCAGCGGCCCGCGTTCGCGCAGCACCTTCATCAGCAGGTCGGGATGGAACTGCCGCAGCATGGAGCCGAACACCAGCGAAAAGGCCATCCCCTGCTGCTGGTCCAGCGCCCCCATCGTGGTGACCGTTGGGACCGAAAGGCCGGAGATGCGCGCCACCTCGGCCGGGCTGGCGTTGCGGTTGGCGTCCATCGCGGCTCCGATGCGCTCGATGTCGTCGGCCGAACGGGTGGCCACGGCGTCCTCCACCTCCCTCAGGGCGTTGCATTGCGGGGGCGAGAAGACCATCGGCGTGCCGGCCGAGGGCAGCGTGGCAAATTGCGCGCCCGACGGCTGGGCGGCCAGCGCGAGCGTGCCGAGCAGAACGAGAGAAAGAAGATGTTGGCGCATGAAGGTTCCCATCGGGTTCGGCCGCAATGCATCCACATTGGGACGATCCGCAGGACGCGCGCAAGGCCACGCGCGCGCCGCCGGCCGGATGCGGCCGACGGCGGGAAGGATCAGCCCTGACGGCTCTTGCGGTTGGCATAGCGCTGGTCGCGCCTGGCCTTGTGCGCCGCGTCATCCGCAAGAAGGCGCGCGATGCGGTCCTTTTCGGCGGCTTCGCGGGCATCGGCATCGGCCGTTTCGGCGGCAGCGCTTGCGGCGGCCTTGGCGTCGGCCTCTTCCTTCGCCCTCTGCTGCGCGTCCCGCTTTTCCTGATCGCGGGCGGCCCGGCGCGCCTCCCGCGCCTCGGCCACGGCGGCGCGCTCCGCCTCGCGCGCGGTGCGGGTCGGTTCGGCGGCGGTTTTCGCGGCCTTGAACGCCTCCAGAAGGGACGCCTTTGCCCGTGCGGCAGAGGATTGGCGGTCGGACAGGCCGGCGGTGTCTTGGTTTTTCAAATTCTGTTCCTGTGGGTGGACCCGGCGCAACAGGCCCCGGATCTCGGCGGCACGGCGTGCCGGAAGGGGCGAGCTTATCAGCAAACGGGCGCCTTTGACATCCGCCATGTCCACCACCTGCTTGCCGCAAGCCAATCTCCATGCTATTGTTTCAATATTACTTGAGAGGTTGAGTCGATGGAAGAGGAACGCGCGCTGGCCGCCTTTGCGGCGCTGTCCCAGGAAACGCGGCTGCGCATCGTGCGGCGGCTGATCCAGGCCGGGCCGGACGGTTTGGCGGCGGGTGCGTTGGGAGAGGCCGTGGGAGCCGCCACCTCGCGCCTGTCGTTTCACCTGACGCATCTGGAACATGCGGGCCTGATCCGCTCGCGCCGTGACGGGCGGTTCATCATCTACACCGTGCTGTATCCCGCCTTCACCGACCTCATCGGCTTTCTGCTGCGCGACTGCTGCCAAGGCCACCCCGAAATCTGCGCGCCCGCCCTGAAGATGCTGGCCTGCGAACCCACCGCCACGGAGACGGCTTGACCATGGACATCGTGATCTATCACAACCCCGCCTGCGGCACGTCCCGCAACACGCTGGCGATGATCCGCAATGCGGGGGTCGAGCCGCATGTGGTCGAATATCTGAAGACCCCGCCGGCGCGGGCGCTGCTGGTGCAGTTGATCGCCCGCATGGGGATCACGCCCCGCGATCTGGTGCGGCAGAAGGGCACCCCTTATGCCGAGCTTGGGCTGGACGAGGCCACCGACGACGCCCTGATCGACGCGATGATGGCCCATCCGATCCTCATCAACCGGCCCATGGTCGTCAGCCCTCAGGGTGTCCGCCTTTGCCGCCCGTCCGAGGCGGTGCTGGACCTTCTGCCGCCGCAGCCGACCGCGTTCACCAAGGAGGATGGCGAGCGGGTCGTGGACGAACATGGTCAACGCATGCGAAGCGTCTGATGCGGCGCCTGTGCGTCCTCATCGGCTCTCCGGGGCGCTGCGTCCGGATCGCTCGTGAAGAGACGTGTTCCTGCCGAAGATCCTGCCGCGATGGTCAGCCTGAGGGGCGGCATCCTACGGTCGCGCTGCGCATCGCCGTGCCGCTGGCAAACTCTCCTGCCGTGCGGCTCATTGTCCGTTCAACGATGGAACTGTGGATCACGAAGGATCATCCGCGCCTCACGGCCACCGCCCCTTCCCACGCCGGCAATACTTTCAAGCCGGCCCTCGCAGCTTTCCACCCAGCCCGCCCCGTCGCGATCCGCCCGGTGGTAAAGGTTCTGATTTTTCCTCTCAGCGTCACGCAGCGGCTAGGCCGACGCTGGTTCCCTAACGGAGTTTCCGCATGATCCCCGACCTGCCCAACCTGTCACCGGATGCCCTGCGCCTGCCGCAGATCGATGGCCCGCCGCCGCGCATCCTGCTGCTTTATGGGTCACTGCGCGAACGGTCCTACAGCCGCTTCGCCACGCTGGAGGCCGAACGCCTGCTGCGCCATTTCGGCTGCGAAACGCGCATCTTTCACGCAGACGGCCTGCCGCTGCCAGACGATGCCGAGGCGGATCACCCCAAGGTGCAGGAGTTGCGGGACCTCTGCCTCTGGTCCGAGGGGCAGGTCTGGACCAGCCCCGAGCGCCATGGCGCGATGACCGGCGTGATGAAGGCGCAGATCGACTGGATCCCCCTGTCGATGGGCGCGATCCGCCCCACGCAGGGGCGGACGCTGGCGCTGATGCAGGTTTCGGGCGGGTCGCAAAGCTTCAACGCCCTGAACCAGATGCGCATCCTTGGGCGCTGGATGCGGATGGTGACGATCCCCAACCAGTCCTCGGTCGCGAAAGCTTATGAGGAGTTCGACGAGGATGGTCGCATGAGACCCTCCCCCTATTACGACCGGATCGTGGACGTGATGGAGGAGCTGGTGAAGTTCACCCTCCTGACCCGGGATCGGCCAGACCTGACCAACCGCTACAGCGAGCGGAAGGAGGCGGCGGAAAAGGTGCAGGAACGTCTGAACCTGACGGCCGCGACGTGAAGCGGCGGGCGGGATGTCCCCGCCCTTGCCATGCCATCACCCCGCGCCCAAGTTGATCCTAAGGGTGACAGGATGAGGGGGCAGATGCAGACCGCACAGGATCGGGCCGCCGCGGTGGAGGCGTTCACGCAGCGGAACTTCAGCCTTTGGGGCAGCATGAAGCTTCACCGGCACGCCATCGGCTGGGACCTGCTGCGCGCGCCGGCCAATGTGGCGCTGGCCCCGCTGTTCCTGCTGCAAAAGCTGGCGGGCGTGATCCTGGGCGGGCTGCGCCTGACCCGCGCCGCGCGCTGGATCACCGCCCGCCCCCTGATGTTCCGCACCGCCCTTGCGGCCGAACTGGACCGCCGGCTGTACCGCGACCTGCTGGAGCCCTTGGGCCTGATCCCGCAAGGCGCGATCGACGACTACCTTGCCACCCGCAACGCCACGAACGAGATTGCGACCACCGTCGGCACCCTCGGCTTCGGCGCGGTCACCTTCAAGTCGCTGACGCCGGGGGTGCTGTCGCTGGCGCCTGCACTGGCTGCCGTCATGGCGCAAGGAGCGGCGGTGGCGTCGTTTCCGCTGGGGGGCGCGCTGGGGGCGGTGTGGTATTCGGCGTTTCCGTCGAAGGTGCCGATGTCGACCGTGGTCCTGACCGGGGCCGCGCTGGTGCTGGTGCTGGCGCTCATGGCCACCTTCGCGGGCATCCTCACCGATCCGGTCCAGCGGCGGCTGGGCCTGCACCAGAACCGTCTGCGCCGGCTGGTGGAGGCTCTTGCAGCCGAGCGTGAGGCCCCCGGCACCGGCCGCTTCACCGCCCCGGAACATTACGTCGCCCGCAGCGGAGATCTGGCGGACGCGGCGGTGAATGCGTTGCGGTGGTTCAGGGGATAGCGGCGCCCATCCCCGCCCAACCCGAACCTTGCGCCTTACGTGGCGGACATAGCGGACGCGGCAGCGCGCGTTGTGGTAGTATAGAGCGCCTAGCCTCCGCCCTGAAATCACGTCACGCGCAGCCGGGATCTAAGCCACGGTGAATGCGCTGCGATGGTTCAGGAGGAGAAGACGCCAACCCCCTGCACTGAAATCACGCCACCTGCCGCCAAGACATGGCCAATACGGCGGTGAACGCGCTGCGGTTCAGGAGATGGAGGCACCCATCCAAGCCCGGGCATCCTCGCGCACGCCTTCGGCCACGATGTGCAGGCGGCCGTCGGGCAACGGGCGCTGAAGGCAGAGGGCCTCGAGCACCGGGGCCGTCATCCAGATCTTCCACTCCTCCGGCTCCGTCAGGATGACGGGCATCGCTTTGGGGTGCACCTCCCCCACCTCCCGGTTCGGGTCGGAGGTCAGGAAGGCGAAAAGCTCGTCCGTCGTTTCCCCCTCCTTCAGCTTGCGGACCGAGGTCCAGTGCGTCCGGATGCCAGCGAAGAAAGCCAGCGGCCGCCTTTCGTCCAGTGCGAACCAGACCGGATGGTTGCGCGGCGCGCCGGGGCGGCTGTCCATTTCGGAAAAGCTGGTGAAGGGCACGAGGCAGCGATGCTCCACCCCCAGCCAACGCCGCCAATGGGGCGAATCCACCCGTCGCACATTGGTCACGCCGGGATCCGTGCGCTTGCCGGTCAGATAGCGCGGTGGCGTCGGCATCCCCCACCGCGCCATGGACAACTCCATCCCACCCTCCCCGTGGCGCAGCACGGGCGCCGCATAGTCGGGATAGATCCCGCGCTGCGGGGCAAGGTTGCCCGTCCGCTCGATCACGTCGACATCCTCGACGGCCTGTCGGATTTCGTCCGGGCCGGCGATCTGGGAATACAGGTTGCACATGGTCGTCTCCTTCGCGCACCAGGGAACGTGCCGGCGGCGCGAAAGGTCCGCCTCCACCACGCGGCCCTTCGAACATCAACTACAGGTTGCAAGAACGGCGTAGGGGCCCGCACGGGAACGTGCCAACATCGTCCTGTCCGAATCGTCGCGCCGCGACATCGGCGCCCCGTCCTATGTGCAAGAGTGTGATGTCATGAGCGGTTTCAAATCGGCGACCATCCGTGGGGCGTGGTGGATCAGCGGGATGCGCGTCTTCCGCATCCTTGTCAGCCTTGTCACCCTGTCGATCCTGTCCCGCTTCCTGTCGGCCGAGGAGTTCGGGATCGCCGGGCTGATCATCGTCGTCACCGGGCTGGCGCAGGTGATCGGCGATGTCGGCACCCGGCTTGCCCTTGTCCAGAAGGCCGAGATCACGCCGCTGGAGATCGACAGCGTGTTCTGGATGAACCTGACAATCGGCCTTGCCCTGACGGGACTGACCATCGCCTTCGCCGCACCGATCGCCGGCCTGTTCGACACCCCGGCCATGGCGGAGCCGTTGCGCTGGGCGTCCTCGGTGTTCCTGATCACGGCGATCCAGGGGGTGCCGAATTCCCTTCTGGAACGCGGGATGCGCTTTCGCGAACTTGCGCTGGGCGAGGCGGCGGGTACGGCGGCGGGCGCGATCACCGCAATCATCCTTGTTCTTCTGGGCTTCCAGCTGGGCGCGCTGATCGCGCAGCTGATCATGTTCTCTCTGTTTGCCTGCCTGATGGTGAACCTTCAGGCCCGCTGGCGGCCGCGCTTGCGGTTCAGCTTCGGCGCGCTGACGCCGATGCTCGGCTTTGGGGCGTGGGCGTCCTTTGCCAGCCTGATCACCTTTATCGGCGCGAACGCGGAACGGCCGATCCTCGCGGCCGCGCTGTCGACGGCGGCACTGGGGTATTTCACGCTGGCCGCCCAGATCGTGCAGACGCCTCTGCGCACGATCGTGCAGGTGGTGCGGACGCTGACGCTGCCCGTCTTTGCCCGGATGCAGGACGATCCCGAACGCGCCCGCCGCGCCTATCTGAACGTGTGCCACGCGCTGATGGTCGTGATGTCCCCCATCTGCTTTGGCCTGATTGCCGTGGCCGGCGACGCGACCACCCTATTCCTGGGGCAGGACAAGGGGGCCGTGGTGCCGCTGGTCATGATCCTGTCGCTGCGCGCCCTGATCGGCACGCTGACCGACATTCATGGGTCGATCCTGACCGCCTGGGGCCGGATGCGGTTCCAGTTCGGCTGGGCCCTCGCCTCCACCGTCGTGACGATCGGAGTGCTGTGGGGGGTGGCGCCACGGGGGCTGGAGGCGGCGGTGCTGGCCCTGCTGGTCCTGACAGCGCTGATGGTGCCCGTCTTCGCCTTTCCGGTGCTGCGGCGGCTGGACCTTCTGAACAGCCGCCTGCCCCGGACCATCGCGCCGCCCCTGATCTCCGGCGCGATCATGTGCCTTGCGGTGCGGGAGGCGGCGGTGCGGGTGCCCATGTCCCCCGCCCCCGGCCTGCTGACAGGCGTGATTTTGGGGGGCACGGTCTACGTCCTGTGCCAACTGCTGCTGGACCGGTCGCGCTGCATGGAACTGTTCCGCGCGGTGGCCCGCCGACGGTCGAAGGTGGCCGTGCCCGCCTGATCCGGCGCTGCAAACAGCCGATTGACACCCTCGTCTTATATATTAGTATCCTTTTACATCGGACTTTGGGAGGAGGTCCGACTCGCGGGAACCCCGTTGCGCGCGCGCATCGACCGGCCCGTCGTCATGTTCCTCCGGACGAGACAGGACACGACCATGACCCGCAAAACCCCCGCCGATCTGCGCTCGGCCCGCTGGTTCGCCCCCGACGATCTGCGCAGCTTCGGGCACCGCTCGCGGCTGATGCAGCTTGGCTATTCCGAGGAGGATTTCCGCGACAAGCCGATCATCGGCATCCTCAACACCTGGTCCGAGCTGAACTCCTGCCATGCCCACTTCAAGGAACGGGCGCAGGATGTGAAGCGGGGCGTGTTGCAGGCGGGCGGCTTCCCGGTCGAGCTGCCCTCGCTGTCGGTCGATGAAAGCTTCACCAAGCCGACCTCCATGCTGTATCGCAACATGCTGGCGATGGAGGCCGAGGAGATGATCCGGTCCCACCCGCTGGACGGCGTGGTGCTGATGGGCGGCTGCGACAAGACCACGCCGGGCCTTGTCATGGGCGCGATCAGCGCGGGCGTGCCGATGATCTACCTGCCCGCGGGCCCGATGCTGCGCGGCAACTATGCGGGCCGCATCCTCGGGTCCGGGTCGGACGCTTGGAAATATTGGGATGAACGCCGCGCGGGCAACATCAGCGACGCCGAATGGGTGGGCGTGCAGGGCGGCATCGCCCGCTCGGCGGGCACCTGCATGACAATGGGCACCGCGTCCACCATGACGGCGATCACGGACGCGATGGGGCTGACGCTGCCCGGCGCGTCGTCGATCCCCGCCGTGGACGCCAACCACCAGCGCATGGGCGCCGATTGCGGCCGCCGCATCGTCAACATGGTGTGGGAGGATCTGACCCCCGACAAGATCATCACGGCCGCGGCCTGCCGGAACGCGGCCATCGTGGCCATGGCCACGGGCTGTTCCACCAACGCCGTGGTCCACCTGATCGCCATGGCGCGCCGCGCGGGCGTGGACCTGACGCTGGACGATCTGGACGAATTGGGCCGCAACACGCCGCTGATCGCCAACGTCCGTCCGTCGGGCAAGGACTACCTGATGGAGGACTTCTTCTACGCGGGCGGGCTGCGCGCGCTGATGAAGCAGATCGAGGATCGTCTCGACGGCTCCGTCATGACCGTGACCGGCAAGACGCTGGCCGAGAACCTTGAAGGTGCGGTCGTCTACAACGACGACGTGATCCGCCCGCTGTCGAACCCGGTTTATGCCGAAGGCTCGCTGGCCGTGCTGCGCGGCAACCTGTGCCCTGCCGGGGCGATCATCAAGCCCGCCGCCTGCGATCCGAAATACCACGTCCATCAGGGCCCGGCGCTGGTCTTCGACAGCTACCCCGAGATGAAGAAGGCCATCGACGACGAGAACCTGGAGGTAACGCCGGATCACGTTCTGGTCCTGCGCAACGCCGGTCCGCAGGGCGGTCCGGGCTTCCCCGAATGGGGCATGCTGCCGATCCCGAAGGCGCTGATCAAGCAGGGCCACCGCGACATGCTGCGCATTTCCGACGCGCGGATGTCCGGCACGTCCTATGGCGCCTGCATCCTGCACGTGGCCCCCGAAAGCTTCGTCGGCGGCCCGCTCGCGCTGCTGAAGACGGGCGACATCGTGCGGATGGACCTGCCGAACCGCACGCTTGACATGCTGGTGGACGAGGCGGAACTGCAACGTCGCCGCGCCGCCTGGGTCGCGCCCGAACCGCATTACCAGCGCGGCTGGGGCTGGATGTTCTCGCGCCACGTGACGCAGGCCGACAAGGGCTGCGACTTCGACTTCCTCGAAACCTCGTTCGGCGGCGCCGTCCGCCAGCCCGACATCTTCTGAATGGAGCCGACCATGACCGACTACGTCCTGTCCGAGGACACGCGGGCCAAGTACCGCAAGATCTCCACCGCCTCGCTGGCGACGGCGCTGTACAAGCGGGGCTTGCGCAACCAGTTCATCCAGAACGTCGTGCCCGTGGCCCCGAAGCCGGTGACGATGGTGGGGCAGGCCTTCACCCTCCGCTACATCCCCGCGCGCGAGGATCGCAACGAGATCACGGTCTTCCGCAACGCCGACCACCCGCAGCGCGTGGCGATCGAAACCTGCCCCCCCGGCCATGTGCTGGTGATGGACAGCCGCAAGGACGCGCGCGCCGCCTCGGCCGGGTCGATCCTGGTGACGCGTCTGGCAATGCGCGGCGCGGCAGGTCTGGTGTCGGATGGCGGGTTCCGCGACGCCGAAGGCATCGGCAAGCTGGACATGCCCTGCTATCACCAGCGCCCCTCCGCCCCCACGAACCTGACCCTGCACGAGGCGCTGGACATCAACATCCCCATCGCCTGCGGTGACGTGGCGGTGTTCCCGGGCGACGTGATGGTGGGCGACCGCGACGGCGTGATCGTCGTTCCGGCCCATCTGGCCGAGGAACTGGCCGACGAATGCCTTGGCATGGAAAGCTTCGAGGATTTCGTGCTGGAGCAGGTGCTGGATGGCGCGGCCGTGATCGGCCTTTATCCCCCGACCAAGGAAGAAAGCCTGCAGAAATACCAAGCGTGGCGGGAAAAGACCGGCCGCTGACAGCCGGAACGAACCGCCGAGGCCATGGGCCCCGGCGGTTTTTTCATGCCAGTTCGGCGGGCAGCGCCACGTTCACGCATTCGCCGGCACGGGCCAGCTTGACCGTCAGTTCGCCCGAAGGAACCTAAAACCTCGGCGGTTTTTTCACGCCAGTTCGGCGGGCAGCGCCACGTTCACGCGTTCGGCCGCGCGGGCCAGCTTGGCCGCCAGTTCGTCCGAGATCGCCACACCCTTGTCCAGCGCGTCGCGACGCTTGCGCGCCGCGCTGTCGCCGGGCACCCGGACCGGGCCGGTGTTGCCCGCAGCCGGGGGATTGGTGCGGCAGGCCTCCGCCGTCCATTCGGACTGTTCGGTGAAGGCGTCCAGACCGCTGAACGCTTCGGGGTCCATGACCTGAAGGAACGCCGACTGGGCGAAGGTGCCGTTGTCGGTGTTTGCGCGGCCGCGCCCGGACAGGCCCTGCCCCAGCACGTCCACCATCAGCGCAAGGCCGAAGCCCTTGTGCCCTTTCAGCGCACCACCGAGCGGCATCAGCGATCCGCTGCGTTCCGTCACCTCCGAAGGATCGTCGGTCGGCGCACCTTCGGCCGTCAGCGCCCACGCTTCGGGGAAGCGTTCGCCCTTCTTGGCCAGCTGCTGCGTCATCGTCGTCGTCGCGATGGAGGTGGAGACGTCGATCAGCATCGGGTCCGACCGGGTGGGCAGGCCCACGGCCAGCGGGTTCGGCGTCAGCACCGGCTTGCGCCCGCCGAACGGGGCCACGCGTGCGGCGCCGGGGTTCGAACAGCTGATCTGCGCGATCAACCCCCGTTCCGTCACCCGCCGCAGATAGGCCGACAAGGCGCAGGTGTGGTGGCAATTGCGGATCGCCGCCGTCACCACGCCATGCGTCGCCACGCGGTCCATCGCCTGATCCAGCGCCTGCGTGAACAGCCACGCCCCTGGCAGGAAACGCCCGTCCCAGACAAAGGTCGCGCCACGATCCGACACCACCTCGTAGCCGCCAACGCCATTCATCGACCCGTCCGCCAGCGCGTCCAGATACCAAGAGATCAGGCTGACGCCATGGGTGTCGTGGCCGATCATGTCGCCTTCGACCAGGATCTCGGCGGTGGCGGCGGCCTTGTCGGCCTCCATCCCCGCGCGGGTCAGCATCGTTTCGGCAAAGGCGCGCAGGGTGTCGTGGGGGATGCGGGGCATGGTCTCTCCGGACATGAAAAGGCCGCGCCCGAAGGCGCGGCGCAAGGCGGGATCAGCGGAAGCCGATCTGCGCCAGTTGCAGTTCCGAGTTGGCGGCGATCGTCGGCTGGTAGTCCAGACGCGGCGACACGCGGGTGAAGCCCACCATGTGGAACATCGGCACGTTGGCGATGATGTCGTTCTCGGCCACGCGGAACACCTCGGACCACATCGCGGCGCGCTCATCGCCCGAGGCGATGGTCGCGTCGGCGATCATCTTGTCCAGCTCGGGGTTGACCACCATCGACTGGATCCCGTTCGAGGCGTATTTGACATAGGCCGTGAAGACGGGGTCGCCGGTGGCGTTGTCATGCATCGCTTCCGTCAGGGTCGGCACGCCGTCCTGGTTGAAGGGCCGCACGAAATAGGTGTTGTGCACCGACACGTCGTTCATCTGCAGTTCGACGTTCAGGCCGATGTCCTGCCACATGGCCATCATGGCTTCCATCGTTTCCGTCCCGTTCGGGAACAGGTTGTTCCGGCCCACGATCAGCACCTTGGTGTCCACCGGAACGCCGTCGGCCTTGGCTTCTTCCACCAGTTCCTTCGCGCGCTCGGGGTCATAGGGCCAGGGCTTCATGTCCTTGTTGTAGCCGATGGTCGTCGGCACCACGAGCTGGCTCGCGATCTGCGCCTCCTCGGGCAGAAGGGTGCCGATCATCGCCTCGCGGTCGATGGCCAGGTTCAGCGCCTCGCGGATGCGGCGGTCGTCCAGCGGCGCCGTGCGCGTGTCGATGCGCATGTAGGTGGTTTCCGAGTTCGGATAGGCGAAGTCGGTGTCGGGGTTCGTCGCGTCCTGCATGGCGATAGACGGCACGATGTCGGCCTCGCCCGTCTGGACCATGGCCGCGGCCACCGCGCTGTCGGCGCGCGAGATGTAGGTCGCCTGCTCCACCTGCGGCTGCTCGCCCCAGTAATCGGGGTTGCGCTTCAGGACAAGCGACTGGCCCACGTTCCACTGGTCGAAGATGTAGGGGCCGGTGCCGACGGGCTTGCGCGTCAGCTCGTCCACCGGGGTGGCGGTGGCCGAGGCGATGGGCATCACCGTCATCAGCAGCGGCAGGATGGGCGATGGCGGGTTCGTGGTGATGTCGATCGTGTGGTCATCCTTGATGTCCACCGAGAATTCCATCCCGCCGAAATACTTGCCACCCACTTCGCAGGTCAGGTTCGGGTTCTTGTTGCGCTCCAGCGTGAAGGCCACGTCCTTGGCGGTGAAGGGCGTGCCGTCGTGCCATTTCACCCCGTCGCGCAGCTTGAACTGCCAGGTGTCGTCATCGACCTGCGACCATTCAGTGGCCAGGCGCGGCTTCAGCCCGCCATCGACATAGTCGAACTCCACCATCATCTCGTTCACGTTTTCGGAAACAACGCGGCCGACGTTCTGGCGTGCGGACATGCAGGGATCCACAAGATCCACGTTCTGCGACAGCACGACCGTGATGTTGCGGTCCTGCGCATAGGCGCCGGTGGCCATGAGGGCCAGTGCGGCCGTGGCGGTCAGATAGGCTTTCATCATGCTCCTCCCAAAGCAAAAAGCCCGCCCCCGGTCGGGGTGCGGGCGTCGATCCGTCAGGCCGCGCTGCGCCGAGCCAGGCCGTTGGCCTGAAGGAACGCGCGCATCCTCGTGTCCTGCGCGGCGGTCAGGGGCCAGGCGGACGGGGCCCGCGTCGGCCCGCAATCCTGCCCCACTGCGGCCAGCGCCGCCTTCACGCCGGTGACGTTGGTGCCGTTCATCTCCTCGGCCCGAATCTCCTCGAACGGGGCCATGTCGGCGATCAGGGCGCGTGCGCAGGCATAGTCGCCCCCTTCCAAGGCCGCGTGGATGGCCATCGACCGTTCCGGCCAGATGTTGATGAGACCGGAGGTGAACCCCCGGGCCCCCACGGCGTAGAAGGCGGGCGCCCACACTTCGGCCAGACCGCCCACCCACACGATGGAGGGGTCGGAGGCGGCCATCGCCTCGGCCAGCCGCAGCGGATTGGCCGAAGCCCATTTCACGCCGACGACGCCCGGCACCGAACACAGGTCGGCGATCGCGGCCGCGCCCATGGCGTCGTTGCGCAGATACAGAACCAGCGGCAGCCCGTCCGCCGCCTCGGCCACGCGGGACAGGTAGGTCTTGACGCCGCGGGGCGCGGTGAAGGGATCCGGCGGCTGGTGCACCATCAGGCCGGCGGCCCCGGCTTTGGCCGCCGCGCGGGCCAGACGGCAGGCGTCGCCCACGCTGCGCCCCACCCCGGCCAGAACCGGCGCGCGGCCATCGACCATGCCCGTGACGGCGTGGATCATCTCCTCCGCCTCTTCCATCGTCAGGCCGTAGAATTCACCCGTGTTGCCGTTCACCACGGGGATGTGCATCCCGGCGGCCAGCGCCTTGTCGATGATCGGCTGCAGACGCGCGGGCGCGATGCGGTCCCCTTCGTCGAAGGGCGTCACCAGAATGCCCGAAATACCCGTCAAGGCCTGTTGCAGCATCGTCTCTCCTCCGGTGGATGAAGGCGTCGCTCCCCCGACACCTCTTGATTCTTATATATTAGCGTTCTAGAAATCTCAATCTGTAAGTTCGTGCCGCTGGCCGCGCAGGAAGGACCAAAAGGATGAACCCGACCTCCTATTCGGGGCTGGCGATGAACGACCAGCCCGCGGCGAACACGGTGCAGCGCATCCACGACGCGCTGCGCCAACGCATCATCACGCTGGATCTTCCGCCCGGCACCGTCCTGTCGCGGACCGAGCTGACGGAGGAATACGGCGTCAGCCAGACCCCCCTGCGCGAAGCGTTGCAGAAGCTGGCCCATGACGGGCTGGTCACGATCCGCCCCCAGTCCAAGACCATCGTCAGCCGCATCGACACCGAGCAGCTGCGCGAGGCGCATTTCCTGCGCGTGGCGCTGGAAACCGAAGTGTCGCGCCGCCTGGCCGAGGATCTTCCCGAAGGCACGATCGCGCGCCTCCGCTCCATCATCCGGATGCAGCAGGCGGTGGGCGACGATCCGTCGCAATACCGCATCTTTCAGGAACTGGACGAGCTGTTCCACCAGACGCTGTTCATCGCGGCGGGCCAGCCCGACCTGCACCGGCTGGTGCGCGAACGGGCGGGACATATGGAACGCGTTCGTCAACTTCACCTCCCTCATCCCGGCAAGATCTCCGACATCCTGGAACGCCACACGGCCATCGTCGACCGGATCGAGGCGCAGGACGCCCCCGGCGCCATGGACGCCGCCCGCAGCCACCTGAGCCGGACCGTCCTGCAGGTCGAAGCGCTTCGCGAGAAGCACCCCGACTACTTCACCTAGAGCACCGGCGTCAGAAGCGGCTGTCCGGCGTAAAAGGCCGCAAGGTTGTCCACCGCCAGCTGGTGCATGGCGTCGCGCGTTTCCACCGTGCCACTGGCGTGGTGGGGATACAGCACCACGTTCGGCAATTCCAGAAGGCGCGCGTCCGGTGTGGGCTCGTTCTCGAAGACGTCCAAACCGGCGCTGGCGATGGTGGCATTCTCCAGCGCCGCGATCAGCGCCTCCTCGTCCACCACGGTGCCGCGGGCGATGTTGACGAAGCTGCCATTCTCGCCCAGCGCGCGCAGCACGTCAGCCGAGATCAGATGCTCCGTGTCCGCCCCACCCGAGGTGGCGACGATCAGGATGTCCGCCCAATGGGCCAGATCGGTCGGGTTGTCGAAGAAGGTGTAGGGCACGTCCTTCTTCGTGCGGCCGGAATAGGCGATCTCCAGCCCGAACACCTCGCACCGTTTGGCGATGGCGCGGCCGATGTTGCCAAGGCCAACGATCCCCGCCTTCTTGCCGCGGGTCGACGTGGTCAGCGGGAACATCCCCATCTGGCCCCAGTCACCCGACCGCACATAGGCGTCCCCTTCCACCAGCTGCCGGCGGGCGGCCAGCATCAGCAGCACGGCCATGTCCGCCACGTCGTCCACCAGCGCGTCCGAGGTGTTGGTCATGCGGATGCCGCGGGCCTTCAGCGCCCCCACGTCGATCGTCTCGAACCCCGCCGAGGTGACGGCGATCATCTCCAGCGCCGGCATGTTGTCGAGGAAGGTCGTGTCCACATGCAGATGGCCGTTGCAGAACATCGCCCGGCAGCGCGGCCCGAATTCCGCTAGAAAGGCCGGCTTGTCGGTCGCACGGTCATAGCGGTGGCAGGTGTAAGCTTCCTCCAGCTGCGCCATCTGAAGCGCGCGGGGGGTGAAGGCGACCAGAAGATCGGGTTTCATGCGACGGCAGTCTCCATGTTGCGGCGCGCGTCCCGGCGGGCGGCCTGGACATTGGGATCGGGATCAAGGCTCGCGGCCAGAAGCGCGCGGGTATACTCCTCGCGCGGGTGGTCGAAGACCTGGCGCACGGGCCCTTCCTCGACGATGCGGCCCGCCTTCATGACGATCACACGGTCGGCGAAGTCCCGCACCACGGGAAGATCGTGGGCGATGAACAGGTAGGACAGATCGAATTCCTTCCGCAGCCCGTCCAGAAGCTGGATGACCTGCGCCTGGATCGACACGTCCAGCGCCGACACGGCTTCGTCGCAGATGATCAGGCTCGGCTCCATCGCCAGGGCGCGGGCGATGGCGATCCGCTGCCGCTGCCCGCCCGAGAACTGGTGCGGATAGCGCGCGGCCATTTCCGGATGCAGGCCCACCTTGGTCAGCAGTTCCGACACGCGGCCCCGCCATTGGGACTTCGGCAGGATGTCGGGATGAATGGCCCAGGCCTCGGCGATGATCTGGTAGACCGTCATCCGCGGGTTCAGCGATTGGGTCGGATCCTGGAACACCATCTGGATGTCCCGGCGCATCTTGAACAGGTCCTTCGGCGCCATCGTCACCAGATCGCGGCCACGATAGATGGCCTTGCCGCCGTTCGGCTCCTCCAGCCGCAAAAGGGCGCGGGCGAGGGTCGACTTGCCCGATCCGCTTTCCCCCACCACGGCCACGGTTTCGCCGGGCATGATGGTGAAGGTGACGCCCTTCAGCGCGTGGAACGCGCCATAGGATTTCTGCAGCGACTGCACCTTCAGCAGCGGCTCCCCATCCCGGTCGCCCTCGACCGGCATCTCGCCCTTGCCGGGGGCCGCGCCGATCAGCTTCTTCGTATAGGGGTGCTGGGGGTTGGTGTAGACCTCGGCGGCCTGCCCCGTCTCCACCACGCGGCCGCCGTTCATCACGACGACGCGGTCCGCGATTTCGGCCACCACGCCCAGGTCGTGGGTGATCAGCAGGATGCCCATGCCGGTTTCCTTCTGCAGCTCCTGCATCAGGGACAGCACCTCGGCCTGCACGGTCACATCCAGCGCGGTCGTGGGTTCGTCCGCGATCAGGATGTCAGGCTTCATCGCCACGGCCATCGCGATCATCAGCCGCTGCCGCTGCCCGCCCGAGAACTGGTGCGGATACTTGTTCAGCGCCGCCTCCGGCTCGGGCAGGCCCACGCGCTTCAGAAGGGCCAGCGCCCGGGCATGTGCGTCGGCCTGCGGCGTGCCGTGGACGCGCATGATCTCGGCGATCTGCCAGCCCACAGTGTAGACGGGGTTCAGGTGGGCCAGCGGATCCTGGAAGACCATGGCGATGCGCTTGCCGTTGATGCGGCGGCGCTCCTCGTCCGTCATCTTCAGCAGGTCCTTGCCGTCCAGCAGGATCTTGCCCTGCCGGATGCGGCCCGGCGGCATGTCGATCAGGTTCATCACGGCCGAGGCCGAGACGGACTTGCCCGACCCGGATTCGCCCAGGATCGCCAGCGTCTCGCCGCGGTCGAGGTGCCAGGACACGTCCTCCACCGCCTTCACGACGCCTTGCGCGGTGTGGAATTCCACCGACAGGTTGCGGACTTCCAGCAGATGATCAGCCATTCTTGCGTCCTCCCATTTCCAGCCGCCAGCGTTGCGCGGGATCCAGCGCGATGCGCAGCCAGTTGGAGATCAGGTTCAGTGACAGCGTCGTCAGGATGATGGCCAGACCCGGCCAGAACGACAGCCACCACGCGTTCGTCAGATAGGCGCGGCCCTGCGACACCATCAGGCCCCACGTGATCTCGGGCGCCTGAATGCCGATCCCGAGGAACGAGAGCGAGCTTTCGGCCAGCATCACGAAGGCGAAGTCCAGCGTCGCGATGGTGATCAGCGTCGGCAGGATCACCGGCAGGATGTGGCGGAAGATGATGCGGGTGGAGGAGGCGCCCATGACGGTGGCGGCCTGCACGAACATCCGCTCGCGGATCTCCAGCACCTCGGCCCGGGCGGTGCGCAGGTAGACGGGGATGCGGGTGATCGCCAGCACGATGATGATGTTGGTCACGCTGGGCTCCAGCATGTAAAGCACGATCACCGCCAGCAGAAGCGAGGGGAAGGACATGATCACGTCCGCAAAGCGGGGGATGATCTGGCCAAGGCGGCCGCGCGAATAGCCCGCCACCAGCCCCAGGCAGGTGCCGATGATCATGGAGCAGAGGACCGCCCCCGCCGCCACCATCATGGTGTTCTGCGCCGCGATGATCACCCGGGGCAGCAGCGGCCGGCCCAGCGAATCCGCGCCTAGCATCATGGCCCAGCCCAGGTCGAACTGGAACGGCGGCGCGTTGCGGCCGCGCAGGTTCAGCCCGCCCGCCGCGTCGCCCATCAGCCAAGGCCCGAACAGGGCGCAGAAGATCACGACGGCCAGGAACAGCATGGCCACGAAAGCGAACTTGTCCGCCCAGAGGAGTTTGAGGAAGGTGCCGAAGGGTCCCTTACCGCGCGGCGTCGTCGTCGCTGTGTCTGTCATCGCCATCGCTCAATACCGGATGCGCGGATCAAGCACGGCATAGGCCATGTCGATCAGCAGGTTCATGATGAAGATCGCCAGGGCGGAGATCATGATGGCCGCGAGGACCACCGCGAAGTCGCGTTGCAGGATGCTGTCGATCATCAGCTTGCCGATGCCGGGGAAGCCGAAGATCGTTTCCACCACCACGGCGCCGTTCAGGATCGCGGCCGCCTGGTCGCCGATCACGGTGATGACCGGCAAGAGCCCGTTGCGCAGCGCGTGCACGAAGATGATGGGGCGGGCGCGCACGCCCTTGGCCTTGGCCGTCTTCACATAGGCCGAGGACAGGGCCGTGATCATCGACCCGCGCACCACCTGCAGGATCAGGCCGAAGGGGCGGATGAACAGCACCGCCACCGGCAGGATCCAGTGCCAGACCGTTCCGGTGCCCGAGGTGGGAAGCCAGTGCAGGTTCACGGCGAAGATCACGATCGCGACGATCGCGATCCAAAAATCCGGGGCAGAGGCGCCGATGAGCGAGAAGAAGGTGGCCAGCCGGTCGAAGATCCCGCCCACACGGAAGGCGGCGAGCGAGCCAATGACCACGGCGGCGACGGTCACGATGCTCATGGTGACGACGGCAAGGCTCAGCGTCCAGCCGAAGCCCTGCAGCACCACGTCGATGGCCGGGCGGGCTTCACGGATGGACTCGCCGAAATCCAGATGCAGGAGGTCCCAGACATAGCGTCCGAACTGCACCAGCAGCGGGTCGTTGAAACCGTGCAGTTCACGGAACTGTTCGCGCGCTTCCAGGCTGGCATCGACCGGCAGGTACAGATCCGTTGGATCCCCCGTCAGCCGTGACAGAAAGAAGACGAGTATCACGAGCCCAACCAGCGATATCGCGCTGGCAAAGGCCCGTTTCCCCAAGAATTGCCTCATGTCGGCCCCCTCCCTTTCCCATTGGGTCGTGAGTGCGGCGTTCCGGGCCTCCATTCCCGAATCATCGCATTCTTATATATTAGTATATTCGGTTTGGAAGGAAAGGGCGGGGTTCTGGCCCATCCATGCCCTCCGTGCCGAAGACCCGGCCGGGTCCAACCCGGTTGCAGATCCTCGGCATACACCACTTGTCGGCAAAAGTCGTCTGTTGAATACGGCGAATACCAATTAATTCATCAGACAGGTTGTCAAGGAACCTTACAACCCGCCGAAGTGGAACGCTTTCGTCTCCAAGTATTCCTCGATCCCCTCCTGCGCCCCCTCGCGGCCAAGGCCGGAGGATTTCACCCCGCCGAAGGGCGCCACCTCATGGCTGACGCCGCCGGTGTTCAGGCCGACCAGCCCGAACTCCAGCGCTTCGCCCACGCGGAAGGCGCGGGCCATGTCCCGGGTGAAGAAATAGGCCGCAAGGCCAAAGGGGGTGCCGTTGGCGATGGCCAGCGCCTCCTCCTCCGTCTCAAACCGGAAGACGGGGGCGACGGGACCGAACGTTTCCTCGGACGCAAGGCGCATGTCGGTCGTGGCGCCGACTAGCACCACGGGATCGGCATAGGCGTCACCCAGATCGCGGGTCGCGGTGACCGCCCGGGCGCCCTTGGACAGCGCGTCCGCCACATGGCTGCGGATCTTGGCGATGGCGGCGGCGTTGATCATCGGGCCGATGGTGGTGCCCGCCTCCGTTCCTGGCCCGACCTTCAGCGCGTCCACCCGTTTGGCAAGTGCGGCAACAAAGGCGTCATGGATGCCCCCCTGCACCAGGATGCGGTTCGCGCAGACGCAGGTCTGCCCGCCGTTGCGGAACTTCGACATCATTGCGCCTTCCACGGCCGTGTCCAGATCGGCGTCGTCGAACACGATGAAGGGGGCGTTCCCGCCCAGTTCCAGCGACATCCGCTTCAAGGTCGGGGCGCATTGTTCCGCCAGCAGCGCGCCCACCCGGGTCGATCCGGTGAAGGACAGCTTGCGCACCACGGGGCTGGCGGTCAGCGTGGCGCCGATCACCTCGGGCCGGCCGGTCAGGACGTTGATCACCCCCGGGGGCACGCCCGCGCGTTCCGCCAGCACGGCCATGGCCAGCGCGGAATAGGGCGTGAAGTCCGACGGCTTCACCACCATCGTGCAGCCTGCGGCCAGACCCGGCGCCACCTTGCGGGTGATCATCGCGATGGGGAAGTTCCAGGGCGTGATGATCGCGCAGACGCCCACAGGCTCCTTCATGGCGAAGATCTTCTTGCCGGGCACCGGCGAGGGGATGATCTTGCCGTTGATCCGGCGCGCCTCTTCCGCGAACCAGCGCACGAAGGACGCGCCATAGGCCACCTCACCCCTCGCCTCGGCCAAGGGCTTGCCCTGTTCGGCGGTCAGGATCTGGGCCAGATCCTCGGTGTGGTCCAGCATCAGCTGGTACCAGCGCATCAGGATGTCGGCGCGATCGGCGGCGGTGCGCGCGCGCCAGCCCTTCATCGCGCGTTCGGCTGCGTCAATGGCGCGCGTCGTCTCATTCGCCGTGCAGTCGGGCATGGTGCCAAGGGTCAGGCCGGTGGCGGGATCGGTCACGTCCATGTCGGCGCGAGCGATCCAGTCGCCGTCGATCAGGGCCGCCTCGCGGAACAGGTCGGTGTCGTTCAGCTTCATCTCACGCCTCCAGCGCGTTCAGGATGGCGGCGGTGATCTGGCCCGTCCCGTGCGAGCCCGGGCGGATGCCCACGCCCTGCCCCGTCGCCGCCTGCACGGCCGACAGGACAGCGGTGGCGGCCGCGCTTTCGCCCAGATGTTCCAGCATCATGGCGCCCGACCAGATCGCGGCGATGGGGTTGGCGATGTTCTTTCCGGCAATGTCGGGGGCCGACCCGTGGACCGGCTCGAACATCGACGGGCCGCTGCGGTCGGGGCAGATGTTGGCCGACGCCGCGAATCCGAGGCCCCCCTGGATCGCCGCGCCCAGATCGGTCAGGATGTCGCCGAACAGGTTGGACGCGACGATCACGTCCAGATCCTGCGGCGCCATCACCATCTTGGCGGCCATCGCGTCGATGTGCATGTGGCTGACCGTCACGTCGGGATATTCGGGCGCCAGAAGCTGCGTCACCTCGTCCCAGAACACCATGGAATGCCGCTGCGCGTTGGATTTAGTGACGGAGGTGAGGTGCTTGCGCCGCGCCCGCGCCTGTTCGAAGCCGAAGCGCAGGATACGCTCCACCCCCTTGCGGGTGAAGATCGCGGTTTCCACCGCCACCTCGTTGTCGCGGCCATGATGGACGCGCCCGCCCGCGCCGGAATATTCGCCTTCGGTGTTTTCGCGGATGCACAGGATGTCGAAGCCTTGCGCCTTCAGCGGCCCCTCCACGCCGGGAAGAACCCGGTGCGGGCGGATGTTGGCGTATTGGTCAAAGGCCTTGCGGATCGGCAGCAGCAGCCCGTGCAGGGACACCGAATCCGGCACGGTCGCAGGCCAGCCCACGGCCCCCAGATAGATCGCGTCAAAGCCGCGCAGCGTTTCGATCCCGTTTTCGGGCATCATGCGGCCGGTGGCGACATAGGTTTCGCACGACCAGTCGAAGCGCGTGGCGTCCAGCGCGAATCCGAACCGTGCCGCGGCCGCGTTCAGCACCTGCATCGTGGCGTCGGTCACATCCACGCCGATGCCGTCCCCCGGGATCAATGCGATCTTGTGGGCCTTCATGTCCGTCTCCTTCAAAGGTCGATCAGTACCGATTTCGTGCGGCGGTTGGCGGCGAACGCCTCGCGCCCCAGGTCCTTGCCAAGGCCGGAGGCCTTCCAGCCGCCCGTGGGCAGGATGTGGTCGCGCGACCGGCCATAGCGGTTGACCCAGACCGTTCCCGCTTCCAGCCGCCGCGTCAACCGCAATGCGCGGGACAGGTCGCGGGTGAAAAGGCCCGCGCACAGGCCATAGCTGGGATGGCGGGCCAGCTCCATCGCCTCGTCCTCGGTGTCGAAGGTCTGGAAGGTGGCGACGGGGCCGAAGATTTCTTCCGTCACGGCGGGGTTCGACGGCGTGACCCCCGCGATCAGGGTGGGGCGATAGAAGCTGCCCGCGTGGTCGAAGCGGGTGCCGCCGCACAGGATCTCCCCTCCCTGCCCGGCGGCGGCCTGCACGATCCCGTCGATCCGCGCCAGCTGCGTTTCCGAGATGATGGGCGAAAATCCCGCCTCCGCCTCCCAAGTCGCGGCGGGGCGGTGACGGCCGAACCGTTCCGCCAGCCGGGCGGCCAGCGCGTCCGCGATGCCGCGCTGCACGATGATGCGCGACCCGGCTACGCAGAACTGCCCCGCGTTGGGAAGAATGCCGCGTTCCAGGCAGTCGGCCGTCAGGTCCACGTCGGCGTCGTCGAACACGACCATCGGGCTTTTGCCGCCCAGTTCAAGCGTCATCGGCTTGATGCCGGTGCGGGCGATGTTCTCCATGATCGCAGCACCCGCGCGCGTGGACCCGGTGAAGGAGATCTTGTCGATCCCCGGATGCCCCGTGATCGCGGTGCCGGTGACGGGCCCGTCGCCCAGCACCACGTTGATCAGGCCCGCGGGGATCCCCGCCCGCACCGACAGTTCTGCCATGTAGAGGGTGGAGAACGGCGTCATCTCCGACGGTTTCAGCACCACGGCGTTGCCCGCGGCCAGCGCCGGCCCCAGTTTCCATCCGGCCATGGAGATGGGAAAGTTCCACGGCGCGATCGCCCCCACCACGCCGTAGGGCTCGGACGAGATGTAGCCGAAGGCGCTGTCGGAAGTGGGCACCAGATCCCCGCCTTCCTTGTCGGCGAACTCGGCAAAGAAGCGGATCTGTTCCGCCGTCACCGCCACGTCCCCCGCCACAGCCTGCGACACGGGGCGGGAGGAGCAGACCGCCTCGAGCCGCGCGAGGGTGTCCGCCTCCGCCTCGATCAGGTCGGCCCAGCGGTGCAGGGCGCGCAGCCGGTCGCGCGGGGTGCAGCCGCCCCAGCCCGACATGTCCAGCGCCCGCCGTGCCGCCTTCACCGCCCGGTCCACCACGCCCGCATCCGCGCAGGGGATGGAGGTCAATACCTGCCCGGTGGACGGGGCCCGCACCTCGATCGCGTCCGGTCCGGGCACATAGGCCCCGTCGATGAAATGGCCAGACGGCAGGCGCACATCGGCGGGCGTGAAGGCAAGGGACATGGCGACCTCTCCATCGGTTCGGGATCAGGATGGGCGGGGCGGGCCAGAAAAAGCTGCCGAATGACGAAAGGGCGCGGCAGATTTGTCCGGCAGCGCGGGGGCGGCAGAAGATTGTGCGGTCAGCCTTCCGGCGCGTCCAGCAGGGCGGCAATCGGCACCGGGCGCACCGGCGGCTGGCCCCGCAGGCGCCCCACCTGCGCCACCGCGCATCCCGCCTGCCCCGCGATCAGTTCCGCCGCGGCCAGCTGGCAGTAGCGGCCCTGACAGCGCCCCATGCCGACGCGGGCCAGCGATTTCACACGGTTCGCCTCCGCCCCGGCCATCGGGACGGTGCCGCGAAGCTCGCCGGCCGTGATGCCTTCGCAACGGCACAGGACGGTGGCGTCGGGCAGGGCCCGCACCTGCGCGCCGGGCCAGGGAAAGGCGCGGGCCATCGCGCGCGCGAAACGGTCCAGCCGCGCCGCCCGCCGCAACAGCGCCGCCGTGCCGGAGGCCGGCTGCCCCAGATCCTCCAGCACCGCGTGGGCGGCCAGCGTTCCGGCCCGTTCCGCACCGTCGGCCCCCAATATCCGCACGCCATCCCCCGCCAGATACAGCTCCGGCCCCGCCCGGCCCAGCGCGTCGGTCTGCGGCAGCCATTGCGCCCAGTCCGCCGACCATTGGAAACGGGCGCCGGCCAGATCGGCCAGCTGGGTTTCCGCCCTCAGGTGCCAGCCCATTGCGACGGCGTCGCAGGGCGTTTCGTGCCATCGCCCACGGGCGTCCTGCCAATGAAGGGCCACGGGGCCGTTCGCGTCCGTTTCGATCCGCTCCAGCCGGACACCGGCGTGATACAGACGGCCCAACCCCGCCCGCATCCGCAACCCCCGCAGCGTGACCCAGGGCCGCGCCGCCGCCATCCCCGCCGCCCCCCACATCTGGTCGGAATACGAAGAGGTGTCGAGCACGGCCGCCACCCCCGCCCCCGCCTTGACCAACTGCGCGGCCACCAGCGTCAGCAGCGGACCGGAGCCGGCCAGAACGATGCGCCGACCCAGCGCCATCCCCTGCGCCTTCAGCGCGATCTGCGCCGCGCCCAGGGTGTAGACCCCGGCCGACTGCCAGCCGGGCACCGGCACGACACGGTCCGTGGCGCCGGTGGACAGGATCAGGCGGTCGTAAGGCAGGCGAAGCAGCCCGTTGGGACCCGTCGCATGCGCCACCCCGTTGCGCAGGGCGAAGACGGAATGTTCGGGCAGATGCTCCACCTGCCCCGCCGTCACCAGCGCGTCGAAGGTGGCGTGCAGGTGTTCCGCCTTTGCGGCCTCGGAGCCATAAAGCGTCCTTGCCGTGCGCCGGAAGCCTTCGGGTGGGCGACGGTAGATCTGGCCGCCCGCGCGCGCCGCCTCGTCCACGATCACGGGGCGCAGGCCCGCCTTCACCAGCGTTTCCGCCGCGCGGATGCCCGCAGGCCCCGCGCCCACGATCAGGACGCGGGTCATGCCGGCCAGTCCCCGGCGGGTGCCGACCGCAGCCGCATCCCCGCGCGGAGGGGGGTGGAGCAGGCACGCAGGCGCGGCCCGTCCTCCTGCCAGATCCAGCAGTCCTGGCACGCACCCATCAGGCAGAACCCGGCGCGGCCTTCGGGCCCGAACTCGGCCTGCCGCAGGCGGGGCTTGTGGATCAGGATGGCCGACAAGACGGTGTCGCCGTCCAGCGCCACCAGATCCTCCCCGTCAAAGCGGAACGACAGCGCGGGCCGCTCCGCCTCGGCCAGCCGAAGAAGTCGGCCGTTCATTCCGCGGCCTCCACCCGTTCCGGGGCGCGCGGCAGTTCGGGGAAGCGCTCGCAGACGGCGTCGAAGGCGCGCTGCACGGCGCCGGGGCCCTCGCCCTCGATGCGGCGGAAGATCTCCGTCTTGGTGAAGAAGCGCCAGTGGATCGGCAGCGACGCGAGGATCCGCGTCAGGGTGTCATAGGCTTCGGGCGTCCAGCGGGTCTCGTAGCCCTCCCGCTCGGGCCCGAAATGGAAATGGGCCGCGGGGGTGGCCATGTTCGCGCGCAGGCCCTGCGTCGCCGCATCGTCACCCGGCACCACGCCATAATCCCGCCGCGCCGCATCGGCGGACACGTAGCCCCGCGCCACGTCCTGCGCCACGCGCCAGGGTTCGCGCAGCTTCGGATCGCCCCGTCCGCCGCCACCGGCCGAACGGATGGCCAGAACGTCGCCCGGTTGCAGGATCGCGGTGTCGGTGTTGCCCAGCGTCCGCTCCTCGGGCGTGCCGGGGTTCACGATCATGTCCGACAGGCCCGCCGCGCGGCCGCCCAGAACGCCCCAAGGCCGGAAGAAGCTGCGGTCGCGGTTGCGGGCGGTGATGCGGGTGTCGGGGGCGAAGACGCGGAACGCCATCTCGGTCGCCAGCCCTCCGCGCCAGCGCCCCGCCCCGCCGCTGTCCTGCGCAAGGCCGTAGCGCACGAACTCCACCGGAACCTCCGTCTCCGTGATCTCGATCGGGGTGTTCTTCAGATAGGCCGCGTCCGCGCCCGAGCCGTTGGTCCCGTCGCGCCACGGCATCCCGCCGCCGCCGCCGACCACCGGGTTCACCGCGGCGATGACGGTCTTCTGCGTGCGTTCGTCCCGTGTCATGACGTTGACGATGCAGTTGTTGCCGGCGGGCGCCGCGGGCATCCGGTCAGGGATGGCCTGACTGAACGCGCCGAAGATGACCGACCGCAGCCGCGCGCAGGTCAGGGACCGCATGCCCACGGCGGCGGGGGCCACGGGGTTCAGCACGGTGCCTTCGGGCGCGATGCAGGTGAAGGGCCGCGTCAGGCCGGTGTTCAGAAGGATGCGGGGGTTCAGGGTGTACAGGACGTAATACACCCCCACCAGCAGGATCGTGTGACGCGGGTCCCCGCCCGACGGCACGTTCAGCGAACTGGCCAGTTGCGGGTCTGATCCGGTAAAGTCCAACACCGCCTCGTCCCCCCGGATCTTCAGGGTCAGGTTCAGGCGGCAGGGGTTGGCGTGATCGCTGTCCTCGTCGGCATAGTCCGCGAAACGGTAGTCGCCGTCGGGGATGGCGCGCAGGATGTCGCGGGCCTGCGCCTCGGCCTGATCCATCAGGGCGGCGACGCCCTGCACGAAGCCCCTCTTGCCGAAGCGGGCGATCATCTGGTGCACCTTGCGTTCGCCCGTGTTCAGCGCGCCGACCAGCGCCTGGATGTCGCCGATGTTCAGCGCGGGCTTGCGGACGTTGGTCTGCATGATCCGCAGGATCTGGTCGTCGAACACCCCTTCGCGCACCAGCTTCATCGGGGGGAAGCGGATGCCCTCCTGATGGATCTCGGTCAACGACCGCGACAGGGAGGCGGGCACCGCGCCTCCCATGTCGGTGTTGTGGATGTGCCCGCCCGTCCAGGCCACGATCTCGTCCTCCGCGAAGACGGGCTTCCACAGATGGGTGTCGGGGGCATGGGTGGCGACATGCCCGGAATAGGGATCGTTGGTGAAGGCCACGTCGCCGGGCCGGTAATCCTCCACCATGTCGATCGCGCGGCCATAGGTCAGGCCGGGATACCATGTCGCGCCCAGTTCCATCGGCACGGCAAAGGTGTCGCCCCGCCGGTCCATCAGCATCACCGTGAAATCCTGCGTTTCCTTCACGAAGGCGGAATGGGCGGTGCGGTGCAGGGTGTGGGCCATGTTCTCGGCCGCGGCGCGCGCGTGGTTGGCCAGCACCTGAAGCGTCATCTTGTCGAACATGGGATCACTCCTCGAAGGTCAGATGGATGTTGAGGTGGCGGTCCACCGCCGCGCGCGTGCCGTCCGGGATGGCGAAGGTCGTATCCTCCTGCGCGACGATGGCGGGACCGGCGAAGGTCGCGCCCGCGGCCAGGTCCGCGCGGTCGTAGAGCGGCACGTCGCGCCACCGGCCCATGTGCACGGGAACGAGGCGCGCGGGCGTGGCGGCGGCCGCAGTGCCCGCCTCGGCCGGGAATTCCGGCTTCGGGCCAGCGCCGATGGCCGACAGGCGCAGGTTCACCACCTCGATCCGGCCCTGCGTGTCGTCGAAGTCGTAGATCCGGCGGTGGGTGGCGTGGAACGCTTCGGCCATGCGGGCGGGGGTGTCCAGCCATGCGGGCTGCAACTCCACCTCGATCTCGTAGCTTTGGCCGGCATAGCGCATGTCGGCCGAAAGGCGCAGGTCGGCCGGGCCGTGGTGGCCCTGCGCGGCCAGCCAGGCCCGACCTTCATCAGCCAGCGCGCGGAACGGCGCGGCCAGCGACACGCCCAGATCGGCAAAGACCGTGCGGATGAAGTCGCCCCGCAGGTCCGCCACCAGCCCGCCCAAGGCGGACACCACGCCCGGACGGCGCGGCGCGATCACGCGGGCCATCCCCAGTTCGCGCGCCAGGAACGCGCCCAGCATCGGACCGCCGCCCCCGAACGGCATCAGCGCGAAGTCCCGAAGGTCCACCCCCGCGCGCGAGGACAGCTTCTCCACCTCCACGAACATCTCGGAAATCGCGATGTCGAGGATGGCCTGCGCCGTATCTTCCAAGCTGCGGCCCAGGGTGGCGGCCAGCGCGCCCACGGCCTGACGGGCCAGATCCACATCCATCCGCAACTGGCCATAGGCCATCTGGCTGTGGCCCAGCCAGCCGCAAACGGCCAGCGCGTCCGTCACGGTGGCACGGTCGCCGCCCCGGCCATAGCAGGCGGGCCCGGGATTGGACCCCGCCGATTCCGGCCCCACCCGCAGCACGCCCTGCCCGTCCACGGTGGCGATGGATCCGCCCCCGATCCCGATCGAGCTGACGGACACCGAGGGGATGTGCAGCGGGAACTCCCCGATCCGTTCGTCCGTGCCGAACTGCACCTCCCCGTCCACGATCAGCGCGAAATCGGCCGAGGTGCCGCCGATGTCCAGCGTCAGGATGCGCCCCTCGCCAGCCTGCCGCGCCAGCCACGACGCGCCGATCACGCCCGAGGCCGTTCCCGACAGCAGCATCGACACGCAGTCGCGCCGCCCCTGCCCCGCCGTCATCAGCCCGCCGTTCGATTTCGTCAGCATGGCGCGGGCGGGCACGCCCTGATCGGCCAGCCGCCGTTCCAGCGCCGCCAGATAACCGGACACGCGGGGATGCACATAGCCGTTCAGGATCGCGGTGGAGGTGCGTTCGTATTCGCGGATCACCGGCCACACCTCGGACGAGGTGAAGACGAAAAGGTCGGGGGCCAGCGTTTCGACCTGCGCCTTCACCGCCGCCTCCTGCCGGCCGTCGCGCCAGGAATGCAGCAGCGCCACGATCACGCCCGCGGCGCCCGCCGCCCGCGCGCGGTCCACGGCGAAGGCGATGGCCTGCGGATCGGGGGCCGTCGTTTCACGCCCGTCCGCGCGCAGGCGGGCGGGAATGCCGAAGATCATGTCGCGGGGGATCAGCGGGTCGGGCCGGTGGCAGAACAGCGAATACATGTCGGGCATCCGCAGGCGGGCCAGTTCGACCACATCCTCGAACCCCGCATTGGTGATCAGCGCCAGCGTCGCGCCCTTGCGCTGGATGATGGTGTTGATGCCCACCGTGGTCCCGTGCACGAAGCGCGACACAGCGGCGGGGTCCAGCCCCTCCCGCTCGGCCAGAAGGCGCAGGCCTTCCAGAAGTTCGGCGCCGGGATCGTCCGGCGTCGTCAGCACCTTCAACGAGGCGACGCGGCCCGACCGCGCCTCCAGTGCGCAGAAGTCCATGAAGGTCCCGCCGATGTCGACACCGATCTTCCAGTCCGCCGTGTTCCCGTCCATGTCATCCTCGCCTGTGTCCTGAGCCGAGGAAACCAGAGGGCGGCGCCCGCGTCCAAGACGCAGGTCGGGGCGGGCTATAAGTCGGACTTATGCCATGCGGCGCGGATGTGGTCGCGCATCACGTCCTCGGCCCGCGACAGGCTGCGGTTCTGCACGGTCAGCAGCGACAGGGGCAAGGTCGGCCCGTCGCGCAGCGGGCGGACATGCAGACCCGCGAACTGCGTCCAGGGCAGCAGCGAATCCACCACCGCCACACCCAGGCCCGCCTGCACGAAGCCGACGGCGGTGATGGAGAGGTCGATCTCCAGCATCGGTTCGAAGCGCAGGCCCTGCCGGCGGGCGGTGGCCGACAGTTCCGCATGCGGCCGCGTCGCGTTGCGATAGGAGATCAGGGGCACCCCCGCCAGATCGGCCAGCGACAGGCTGTCCGCCGCCGCCAGCGCATGACCCGCCGGAAGAAGGCAGGAAAAGCCGGTGGTGCCCAGCCGTTCCGTCACGATGTCGGGCGGCAGATCGTCGTCCAGCGCCAGCGCCATAGCCGCGTCCCCGGCCCGCAGCATCCCGATCAGGGCCAGCAGGGGCGCCACATGGGACCGCAGCAGCACGTCCGGATGGGCGGCGCGGTAGCTGGCCAGCACGCCGGGAAGAAACGACATGGCCGGCGGGGGGGAGGTCGCGATCCGCACCAGACCCGCCCGTCCCAGGCGCAGATCCGCCGTCTTGCGGCGCAGCCCTTCCAGACCGTTGAACAGCGTTTCCGCCTCGCCATGCAGTTCCAGCGCCTCGGGCGTGGGGTGAAGGCGGCCCTTTTCGCGGGTGAACAGCGCAAAGCCCAGTTCATCCTCGGCGTGCAGCAGGATCTGGGACAAAGCGGGCTGCGAGATGTTGAGCATCCGCGCCGCCGCCGTGATGGACCCGGCGCGCATCACGGCCACGAAAACCTCAAGCTGTCTGGCGCGCATGGGACCCCCTATAGGCCGGACTTATGACATCCCGCATTTCCGGTCTTTGACGCAGCGCCTGTCAAGACGCTTGATGGACCGGTGCGAAACGGGAGGCGGACCATGTCGGTGATCGTTCTGGGCGGCGGGCTGATGGGCACCGCCACGGCCTTCTTCCTGGCCCGGCGGGGCGTGGCCGTCACGTTGGTGGAACGCGGGCGCGTTGGCGCGGGCGCCACCGTCGCGTCGTTCGGGAACGTGCGGCGCAGCGGGCGGCACCTGTCGCAGCTGCCGCTGGCCCGCCGCTCGCTGACCCTGTGGAACGAGGCGGCACGCCTTCTGGACCGGGATGTGGAATTCCGCGCCACCGGCCATCTGCGCCTGATCTTCGACGCGGACGGGCTGGCCCTGATGCGCGACTACGCCCGGGCCGCCCGCCCCGCCGGGCTGGAGTTGGAGGAGCTGTCCCCCGCCGACCTGCGCCGCCGTTTTCCGGGCCTTGGCCCCGACGCCATCGGCGCGTCGCTGTCGCCCGAGGACGGGTCCGGCAATCCGCGCCTGATCGGTCCGGCCTTTGCCGCGGCGGCGGCCCGCCTTGGGGCGCAGGTCGTGGACGACGCCGGCAGCGTGCAGGTGCGCCGGACGAGTGCCGGGTTCGAGGTGGTGACGGCCCGGGGCACCTTCACCGCTGACCGGCTGGTGAACTGCACCGGCGCGCGGGGCGGCGATCTGGCGGCGCAGTTCGACGAACCCGTTCCCATCCGCATCCTTGGCCCCCAGATGGGCGTGACGGAGCCTCTGCCCCATCGCATCCTTCCTGTGGTGGGCGTCTGGGACGCGGCGCACGGCGCCTATCTGCGGCAGGTGGAACGCGGCAACGTGGTCTTCGGCGGCGCGGTGGACCGGACGGAGGTGGATCCCGCCACCGGCCACGCGCATGTGGATCCGGCCCACCTGCCCCACCAGTTGCGCGCCGTGGTCCGTCTGGTTCCCGCGCTGCGCCACGTCGCGGTGATCCGCCAGTGGTCGGGGGCGGAAGGCTATGTGGCGGACGGGTTGCCCGTCATGGGCCCCTCCCTCACCACGCCGGGTCTGTTCCACGCCTTCGGCTTTTGCGGCCACGGGTTCCAGCTGGGGCCGGGCGTGGGGGATGCAATGGCCGAACTGGTGGCCACCGGGCGCTGCGACACGCCGCTGGACGCGATGCACGTCGCGCGGTTCGCCGCATGAGGTCAGAATTTCGCGACCTTCCCCCACTGGCTGCCCCGGAACCGGTTCAGCCGGTACTGCACCACCTCGGTGATGGGGTCGCGGCCCAGCAGCAGATCGGCCACCAGGTGCCCCACTCCCGGGCCGATGCCGAAGCCGTGGCCCGACAGGCCCGCCGCCAGCACCAGCCCCGGAACGCCCACATCCGCGTCGATCACCGGCACCCCATCGGGCGTGCTGTCGATGAACCCGGCCCAACTGGCCTGCACCGGAATGCCGCGCAAGGCGGGCAGCAGCGCCCGCGCCCGTGCCAGCGTTTCCCGGATCAGGGGGACAGACGGCGCGGGATCCAGCACGCGCATCCGCTCCATCGGGGTTTCGCGGTCAGTGGCCCAGATGGCCCGCGTCTCAAACCCCGAGGTCCAGCCCTGCGTCCAGCCGGGGCGCAACGACCGCCAGCGCTTGGCGAACATCGGCAGGAAGTGCCGGGCCCCGCGCACGATGCCCGGCGTCAGATCGACGCTGCCCCGGCCCGAGATGGCCAGCGTGTGCCCCCCGTCCCCGCGCCGCGTGACGGACACGCCCTTGGTGTGCAGGGCGTCGGGCAAGCCTTCCGCTCCCGGCATCACCGACAGGATGGAGCTGCGGACCGAGGCCTGGGGGAAGGCGATCCCCAGCTGGTGCAGGAAGCTGCCCGCCCAGGCGCCCCCCGCCACCACGACATGGCCCGTGCGGATCGTGCCACGTTCGGTGATGACGCCGCTGACCCGGCCGCCCGCGCGTTCGATCCCGCGCGCGGCGCAGCCCTGGATCACGTGGCCGCCATGCTTGACCACGCCCTGCGCGATCAGGGGGGCGGCGCGGGCCGGATCGGCGATCCCGTCGCTGACCGACCACACCCCGCCCTGCCAGGACCGTCCGGTGGCGCGCGCCCGCTCCGCCGTCTCGGCCGCGGTCAGCATGCGGGTGTCCACGCCCTCGCCGCGCGCGAAGCGGCCCCAGGCCGCCCAACCTTCCAGTTCCGCCGCATCGTCCGACAGATACAGCAGGCCGCAGCGCCGAAAGCCGATGTCGGGGCCAAGGTCGGCCATCATCTCCTCCCACAGGGCAAGGCTGCGGGTGGACAAGGGCAGTTCGCGCGCGTCGCGGTTCTGCTGGCGGCACCAGCCCCAGTTGCGGCTGGACTGTTCGGCCCCCACGCGCCCCTTTTCCAGCAGCACGACCTTCTGCCCCGCCCGCGCCAGCCAATAGGCGGCGCTGACGCCGACGATGCCGCCGCCGATGACGACGCAGTCGGCCTCGGCCGGCAGGATGGGATCGGTGGCGATGGAAAGAAGGGGTGCGGGCATGTCATCCTCCGGGTCGTTCGGGAACAGGTTAGGGCGGGACCGCCGGTGGCATCTGCCGCATCGGGGGCAAGGTGCGGCAGATCCTGTCGAAAAGGTCAGGCTTGGCAGACGCTTGAAGTTCCACGACAAGGGGAAGGCCCACAAGGAGGGACAAGATGACCATGCGCCTGAAACTCGACCGCATCGACGTGAAGATCCTGGCCGAACTTCAGCGCAACGGCCGGATCACCAACGTGGAACTGGCCGATCTGGTGGCACTGTCCCCGTCCCCCTGCCTGATGCGGGTGAAGAAGCTGCAGCAGGCGGGCTACATCATCGGCTATTCCGCGCAGATCGACGTGGCCAAGCTGGGCGAGACGCTGACCGTTTTTACGGAATTCACCCTGAAGAACCACCGCCAGATCGACTTTTCCCGCTTTCAGGAGGCGTTGGAGAAGATCGACAGCTGCATCGAATGCCACCTCGTATCGGGGGGCTACGACTATCTGGTGAAGTTCGTGACGGCGGGCATCGTCGATTACCAGAACATCATCGAGGCGCTGATCGACCGCGACGTGGGCATCGACAAGTATTTCAGCTTCGTCGTGATCAAGACGCCCTTCGTGAAGAACCAGATCCCCCTGACCCGCCTGTTCGCCGACCGCGTCTAGCGGCGGGCGAACAGGGCGATCAGCTCGGGATCCTGTTCCAGCCCCTTCAGCCACCCGGTGTCCAGCTTCGGGATGGAGGAGATGAGGAGCCGTGAATAGGGATGCACCGCTTCGGCCGACATGCGGGCGGCGGGCAGCGCTTCCACCACGCGGCCCTTCAGCATCACCAGCACGTCGTCGCAGATCGCCTCCACCGTGGACAGGTCGTGGCTGATGAACATGTAGGACAGGTTCAGCTCGCGCTGCAACTCCTTCAGCAGATCAAGGATGGCCGCCGCCACCACCGTGTCCAGCGCCGAGGTGATCTCGTCGCACAGGATCAGTTCGGGGTCCGCGGCCAGCGCCCGGGCCAGGTTCACCCGCTGCTTCTGCCCGCCCGAAAGCTCCGACGGCAGGCGGTGGCGCAGGGCGTTCGGCAGGTGCACCATGTCCAGAAGCTGCGCCACGCGCGCGGCCCGCTTCGCGCCCTTCATCCCGTGATAGAAGGTCAGGGGGCGGCCAAGGATCGTCTCGATCGACTGGGCGGGGTTCAGGGCGGTGTCGGCCAGCTGGAACACGATCTGGGCGCGGCGCAACTGGTCCTTGCTGCGCTGGGCCAGATCCGGCTTCAGCTCTGCCCCGTCCAACTGGATGTTGCCGCGATAGGCCGGCAGGATGCCCGCGATGGCACGGGCCAGCGTGGACTTGCCCGACCCGGATTCCCCGATCACGCCCAGATTGCGGCCGCGTTCCAGCCGGAAGCTGACGTTCTGCAGGATCTTCGCCGCGGGCTCGCCATTCCGGATCGCGCCATAGCCGGCGCAAAGGTTGTCGACCTGAAGGATGGGCCGCGCCTGCGCGCCGGTTTTCGGCGCCGCCACATGGGGCACGGGTTCGAACGCGTCCAGCAGCTGGCGGGTGTAGGCGTGGGCGGGCGCGGTCAGGATCTGCTCGGTGGTCCCCTCCTCCTGCACGACGCCGCCGCGCAGGACGATGATGCGGTCGGCGATCTGGGCCACCACGGCCAGATCGTGGCTCACATAGACCCCGGCCATGTTGCCCTGCCCCATGACGGACCGGAAGGCGCGCAGCACCTCGATCTGGGTGGTTACGTCCAGCGCGGTCGTGGGTTCGTCGAAGATCACCAGCTGCGGATCACCAATCAGCGCCATCGCCGCCGACAGGCGCTGCAACTGCCCGCCCGACACCTGATGGGGATAGCGGCTGCCGATCGTGTCGGGATCCGGCAGGGCCAACGCGCGGAACAGCTCGCGCGCCTTCGCTTCGGCCTTGGCGCGGGGCATGAGGTTGTGGATCGACGTGATCTCCACCACTTGGTCCATGATGCGCTTGGACGGGTTGAAGGCGGCGGCGGCGGACTGGGGGATGTAGGACACCTCGGTCCCGCGCAGGGCGGCGCGCTGGCGTTCGGTCATGCCCGTCACGTCGTGCCGGCCCAGCCGGATCGTGCCGCCGTGGATCGCGCAGCCGGGCCGCGCGTGGCCCATCAGCGACAGCGCGATCGTGGTCTTGCCCGATCCGGATTCGCCGATCAGGGCCACGATCTCGCCCGGGGCGATGTCGAAGGACACGCCCTTGATGATCTCCACCTTCCGGCCGGAATCGGTGGTCGCGCCGATGCGCAGGTCGCGGACACAGACGAGGGGTTCGGTCATCATGCGCTCCGGTCTCTGATGCGGGTGGGCAGGTTGTCGATGAACATGTTCACCGAGATCGTGAGCGAGGCGATGGCGATGGACGGGAAGACGACCGCGGGCGCGCCAAGGCTCAGCCCCTCGATGTTCTCGCGCACCAGCGCACCCCAGTCGGCGTTGGGGGGCTGCACGCCTAGGCCGAGGAAGGACAGGCCCGACAGCACAAGGACGATGAACACGAAGCGCAGCCCCAGATCGGCCAGAACGGGGCCGAGGATGTTGGGGAAAATCTCGCGCAGGATCAGGTGGGCGAAGCCTTCGCCGCGGGCGCGGGCCACGGTGACGAAGTCCATCGTGTTCACGTTCACCGCCAGCGCACGAGCGAAGCGGTAGGCCCCCGGCAGGTAGATCGCGGCCAGCGTCAGGATCAGCACCGGGATGGACGACCCGACCGCGGCCACCACGACCAGCCCGAACAGAAGCGACGGGATGCCGTTGAACGCGTCCAGCAGCCGCGACAGCAGCGTGTCGAACCAGCCGCCCATCACGCCCGCAATCATGCCCAGCAGCACCCCGCCGGCGCAGGCCAGCGTCACCGCGGCCAGCGCGATCCCAACGGTGTAGCGCGCGCCCATGATCACCCGCGACAGGATGTCCCGGCCCAGATAATCGGTGCCCATCCAGAACTTCTGGCTGACGGGGCCGAAATAGTCGAAATCGACCATCTCCCCCGTGGGATAGGGGGTGATCCACGGGCCGATGATCGCGATCACGGCCCAGAACAGGATGACGGCCAGGCCGATCCGGCCCACCCAGTTGAAGGAATAGCCCAGCCGCGCCGGGGTCGGAAGGCGAAGGGACATAGACATCAACGGCGCAACCTCGGGTTGGAGAGAATGGCGATCATGTCGGCGATCGTGATCAGCAGAAGGTAGCTGAAGCAGAAGATCATCGCGCAGCTTTGGATCAAGGGCAGGTCGCGGGTGGACACGGCGTCCACCATCAGCTTGGCCACACCCGGATAGTTGAAGACCGTTTCCACGATGATGACGCCCCCCACCAGATAGGACAGCGACAGCGCCACCGCGTTCGCGATGGGCCCCAAGGCGTTCGGCAGCGCGTGGCGCAGCACCATCCGCGTGCGGGACGCGCCCTTCAGCAGCGCCATCTCCACGTAGGGGGTGTTGATCGTCTCGATCACCGCCGCCCGCGTCATGCGGATCATCTGGGCCGCCACGACGAAGGACAGGGTGATGACCGGCATCGCATAGGCGCGCAGCATCGCGCCCCAGCTGTCCACGTCGACGCCATAGCTCAGCGCCGGAAGCCAGCCCAGCCAGACCGCGAAGATCAGCACGGCCAGCGTCGCCACCATGAATTCGGGGACCGAGATGACGGAGATGGTCAGCATCGACACCAGCCGGTCCAGCACCGACCCCCGCCACATGGCCGAGGCGATGCCCAGAAACAGCGCCACCGGCACGCAGACCAGCGTCACGATCCCCGCCAGCCGCAGGGAATTGGCCAGCCGCCCCGACAGCATGTCGGCGATGGACACGTTGTTCACATAGGACATGCCCAGATCGCCCGAGGCGAGGCCGGCGAGCCAGGACAGGAACCGCCAGATCGCAGGCTCGTCCAGACCCATCGCCGTACGCAGGCCGGCCACCGCTTCGGGGGTGGCGGCCTGGCCCAGCAGGATCTCCGCCACGTCGCCGGGCAGCAGTTCGGTGGCGAAGAAGACGGCGAAGGACACGATCACCAGCGTGATCGCGGCGATCCCGAATCGCTGGCCCACCAGAAGCCATGTGGTCGCAGAGCGGAGCATGCGCGCCTCCTTCAGGGGTTGGGGGCCCCGCGCGACGATCCGCGCGGGACGTGGTGCCTCAGACCTCCAGCCAGACGTATTCGGCGAAGGCATAGCCCATCTGGCCGCCCAGCGGGTTCGGCTGGAGGCCCTTCAGCTTCGACGACAGCGCGTCGACGTTGGAGATGTAGGCTGGGATGATCGTGCCCGC
The DNA here is from genome assembly GCF_028307215.1 of Falsirhodobacter sp. 20TX0035. Classification (GTDB taxonomy): domain Bacteria; phylum Pseudomonadota; class Alphaproteobacteria; order Rhodobacterales; family Rhodobacteraceae; genus Falsirhodobacter. The sequence continues at coordinate 51,804 of NZ_JAQMHV010000010.1, forward strand.
CTCGTTGGCGACCATCTCCTGCATCTCCCAGTAGATCGCCTTGCGCTTTTCTTCGTCCAGCGATCCGCGGGCCTCGGTCAGCATGCCGTCGAACTTTTCGGACTTGTACTGGCTTTCGTTCCACGGCGCGTCCGAGGCGTAGAGGAGCGAGAACAGGATGTCGGGCGTGGGGCGCGGGTTGATGTTGCCGAAATGGATCGGCGCCTTCAGCCAGTAGTTCGACCAGTAGCCGTCCGAAGGCACGCGCTCCAGCTCGAACTTCATGCCGGCCTCGGCGCCCGCCTGCTGCACCACCATGGCCATGTCGATGGCCGAGGTCGGCGCGTCCGAGGTGACGATCGGGATCGTCTGGCCATACACGCCCGCCTTCTTGAACAGTGCGACAGCCTGTTCGGGGTCATAGGGGCGCGGCTTCAGGTTGGGGTTGTGATACTTGTCGGCCGCCGACACCGGCTGGTCGTTCCCGATCTCGGCCAGGCCGCGCAGGACGGACTTCTGGATGGCCTCGCGGTTCATCAGGTACTTCATCCCCTCGATGAAGCCGGCCTTGTCGCCCGGCGCCATGTCCAAGCGGATGTTCAGGTTGGTGTAGTTGCCCGAGGTGGTGACGGAGGTCTGGACATGGTCCTGCCCTTCCATCATCCGCATCGACCGCGGGTTGATGGAGGCGCCCAGATGGATGTCGCCCGACAGGACGGCGTTCACCCGCGCGTTGTTGTCCGAGATGGCGAAATACTCGAAGCTTTCCAGATAGGGGCCCTGCCCCTTGAAGTAGTTCGGGTTGCGCACGCCCACCGAACGGACGCCCGGTTCGAACGTCTCGCAGATGAAGGCGCCGGTGCCGTTGGCGGTGGTGAAGTCCGTGGTGCCGTCGGCCACGATCATGAAATGGTGCAGCGACAGGATGGTGGGCAGGTCGGCATTGGCGGCCGCCAGCACGATGCGCACGGTGCGGTCGTCCACGGCCGTGATCTCGGCCATCTGGGCGGCGATGGCGGCGGCCTTGGAGCCCACGGCCGGGTCCAGGTGCCGCTTCATGGAATAGACCACGTCGGCCGAGGTCAGCGTCTTGCCGTTGTGGAAGGTCACATCCGGCTTCAACGTGACCTGCCAGGTTTTGGCGTCGTCTGTCGTGATCTCCTCGGCCAGTTCCATCTGGGCGATGCCGCCCTGATCCAGGAAGGTCAGGCGGTTGTAGAACGCGCAGCACCGCACATAGTCGGTGGAGAAGGACGCCTTCGCCGGATCCAGCGTGTCGGCGGTGGAGGACGACCAGCCGGCCCCCTTCAGGTGCCCGCCGCTGACCGGCGTCTGCGCCACGGCCTGGCCCGCGCGCAGCAGAAGCGATCCGCCCGCGCCAAGGGCCACGCCCGAGGCCATGAGCATCTTCAGAAGGTCGCGGCGCGAGGCCCCCTTGCGGATCGCGGCCTCCACCATCGCGTCGTCGCGGCCGGTCCAGTTGGAAGGCGTCTTGTGGTTCATGTCATTTCCCCTGTGGAAAAGGCACCGGCGGTTCTTCTGACCGCTCGGGCGATGAAGGCTCAGTTCCGGAAGGCGTCCTCCGCGGCGCGGGCCAACTCGCTCAGCGCGTGGAAGTGATAGTCGGGTTCGGTGAACTCGGCCGGCTCGATCGTGCCGCCGTAGCCGGGCTGGGCGTGGCGGCGCTGGATCCAGGCGTTCGTCATGCCCAGCCTGCGCGAAATGCCGATGTCATGGTGCTGGCTTTGCGCGGTGTGCAGGATGTCGTCCTTCGTGCCCCCATCCGCTTCGACATGGGCGAACACGCGATGGAAAAAGGCGGGATCGGGCTTTTCCGTCCCCGTGTCGTCCGTCGTGAAGGACGCCCAAAAGGGAAAGCCCAGCTTCTCCTCGTACTTGGCAAAGGCCCAGCGGCGGGCGTTGGTCATGGCGATCAGCTTGTAGCGGGCCTTCAGGGCCGCCATCGCCTTCACGCTGTCGGGAAAGGGCTTCGCCTCACCCACGGCGTCGATCATGAACTGGCGGTGTTCTGGCGTGTCCGGCAGATCCAGCGCCGCCGCGATGCGGCCGTAGCAGCGGCCCAGATCGTCGGGGAAGCGCTGCGCGTCCGGTTCGTAGCGCGCATTGCGATAGGCGGCCAGCGCCGCCTCGCCGTCGATGCTGCGCCCTTCGCGGCGGGCGATGTCGGCCAGCGCGTCGGTGATGGCGCCTTCGAAATCGATCAGCGTGCCGACCACGTCGAAGCTGACATAGCGGAAGTCCTGCAGTGGTTTCGGGTCGGTGGCCATGCAAAGGTCCTTTCGTGAAGGGCGCCGGTAAGCTGTCGCCGTTCCGTTACAGTCAGGTTTGCCTGTTTTGGCCCGCGGGACATCCCGAAACCGGCGGCCGCAACGGCATATTCTTTCGTATTGCGGAAGCGCGCGGCACAGAACTCGCCCCATCCGCGCGTCGTGTCAGTAACCGCGGGCGCGGTCGACCAGACCGGGAAGCGGCGCCCCCTCGCGCCCGGCGCGGATCACGGCCAGCGCGTGCTGCGCCCCCTCCTCCGCATCCGTCTGCGCGCCGATATGCGGCGTCACGATCACCCGCGGGTCGGCCCAGGCCCAGTGGTCCGGGGGCAGCGGTTCGGGATCGGTCACGTCCAGCATCGCCGCCAACAGCTGTCCGCCGTTCAGCGCGCGGCGCAGCGCCTCCATGTCCATCTGCGCCCCCCGCCCCGCCTGCACCAGACCCGCGCCCCGTGGCAGCCGGGCGAACAGGCGGTCGTCCAGAATGCCCCGCGTATCGTCGGTCAGCGGCAACAGCCCGACAAGGATGTCGGACCGAGACAGGAAGCCGTCCAGATCATCGCCGCCAAACGTCTCCACGCCGTCGATCGCCTTGGCGGCCCGGCTCCACCCCAGCACCTCGAAGTCCATCGCGCCCAGCGTCTGCGCCACAAGCGTGCCGATGCGCCCCATGCCCATGATCCCCACGCGGCGGGTGCGGGCCAGCCGGGTCTTGTGCGTCACCCATTCCCCCCGCGTCGCCTGATCCAGATAGAGCGGCAGGTCCCGGTGCAGCGCCAGCACCGCCAGCACGACCCAGTCGCGGACCATCGCCTCGATCCCCGGCGCCACGGTGCGGGACAGCGCGACCCCCTCGGGCAAGGGCGGCATGTGGTCCGTCCCCGCGCCCACTCCGATCACGGCCGACAGGTTGGGATAGCGGCTCAGGTCGTTCGGCGGGATCCAGCAAGCGATGTGCGTCACCTCCTCCGGGTCGGTCACCTCGGCCTCGGTCGCGAAGAACAGCTCGCCCGCTTCGGCGAAGACGCGGCCCCAGATTTCCCGCCGTTCGGGGGTGGAGTGCAGGAGCAGCGCCATCAGCGCAGGACCGCGCGGATCTCGGGATCTTCCAGCGTCTGGTCCAGCACGGCGCGCGTGCGGGCCACGATGGCGTCGATCTGGTCCGGCGTGCAGCATAAGGGCGGCGCATAGCCGAAGATGCCCTGCGGGAAGGACCGCACGATCAGTCCGTGGTCCCAGGCGCGGTCGAACAGGCGGGTCGCCGGCTGGACGGCGGCGGGCAGCGGGGTCTTCGCGTCCTTGTCCGTCACCAGCTCCACCGCCGCGAGCATCCCGCGGCCGCGCACGTCGCCCACCAGCGGGTGGTCGCGCAGCGTGTCCAGCCCCGCCATCAGGCGCGCGCCCATCGCGCGGCCGTTTTCCAGAAGGCCGCCCTCGTACAGCGACAGCACCTCCAGCGCGACGGCGGCCGACACCGGATGCGCGGAATAGGTGAAGCCGTGCCCGATGGCCTTGGCCCCCGCCCCTTCGGCGATCGTCTCGTACACGTGGTCGCGCATGAACACCGCGCCCATCGGTACATAGCCGGAGGTGAGGCCCTTCGCGACCGTCATCAGGTCGGGAACGATCCCCTCCTCCTCGGACGCGAAGAGGGGGCCGGTGCGGCCGAAGCCGGTGATGACCTCGTCGGCGATGAACAGGATCTCCATCTCGGCGCAGACGTCGCGCATGGCCTTGACCCAGCCCTTCGGCGGAACCAGCACGCCGCCCGACCCCTGGATCGGCTCCAGATAGAAGGCGGCCACGCGTTCGGGGCCCAGCGCCTCCACCTTGGCGCGCAGCTCCGCGACCGAGGCGTCGATGATGGCCTGCGGGTCCCTTCCCACCGGATTGCGGTAGATGTAGTGCGAGGAGATCTTGTGCTGCCAGTCGTAGGGCACGCCGAAACCGTCATGGAAGCCCGGCAGCGCCGTCAGCCCCGCGCCCATGGTGGTTGACCCGTGATACCCCTGCTGGACCGAGATGAACTGGTCCCGCTGCGGCTGCCCCTTGGCGTGCCAGTAATAGCGGACAAAGCGGATGGTGCTGTCCACCGCGTCCGACCCGCCCAGGGTGAAGTAGATGTGGTTCAGATCGCCCGGGCTGCGGTCGGCCAGCACTGCGGCCAGCCGGATCGGCGCCTCGGCCCCCAGGTCGAAATAGCCGGTGGCGTAAGGCAGCCGGCGCATCTGGTCGGCCGCGGCCTCCACCACGCTTTCGTGCCCGTATCCCGCGTTCACGCACCACAGGCCGGCAAAGCCGTCGATCAGCGTGCGGCCCTGGGCGTCCGTCACCGTGGCCCCTTTCCCCGATGTCAGGACGCGGACGCCCCGCGCCTCGTGCCCCCGGAACGAGGAGACGGGATGGATCAGGTGGCGGCGGTCAAGCTCGACAAGCGAATTGGTCAGCATGGGAAACTCCGTGGATCAGCCCAGGGCCTGCGAGACGAGGGCGTAGGTTTTGGCGGTGGCGGCGGGCATGGGACGGGCGTTCTTCACCATGGCGGTGCCGCCCCCGGCGGGGGCAAGGCCCAGATCCGTGGCAAGGGGCACCAGCCCCGGATCGCGCAGGTCGACGCGCAGGAAGCGTCCCTCGTGGCGGCGGGCGGCCTCGGTCAGCAATGCGCGCGCGGTGTCCGGATCGTCGGCCACGATGGGGCCGACCACATCCCCGCGCCCGAAGGGGCGGATCAGCGCAAAACCTCCTTCGGCCAGCAGAACCTCGCCCTCTTCCGCGATGCGGCGCAGAAGGGAGTCGCGCTGCAGGCCGCTGGCGGCCGTGTCCAGGGCGGCGTGCCGGGCCGCGTCGTCGGGCGTGCCGCTGCGCACGGCAAGGGCCGGAACGCCGCCCTGGGCAAGGCCCTGATGCTGGTGAACCCGGCCGACGCTGCGAAAGCCCAGCTTTTCATACAAGGGCAGCCCGTCGGTCGTGGCCACAAGGCGCATCTCGCGCTCCTCGGCCAGCGCCATGGCGGCGTCCATCAGGCGGCGGCCCAGACCGCGGCCGCGCATCGCCTCGTCCACGATGATCATGTTCAGCGTGGCGACATCCCCCAGAAGAGAGCAGAGCGCGGTGCCCACCACCTGCCCGTCCGCCCGCGCGACGACCCCGCGCGAAGTGGAGAGCGTCAGCGCCCAATCCTCGGCCCGGTGGGGCCAGCCGGCCTGAACGGACAGGCGCCGCGCGTCCGGCAGGTGGGCGGGGGCGAAGGGTTCGATGGTGATCGTGTCGGTGGTCATGCGGCCTCCCCTTTTCCCGACTGTGGCACAGGGCGAACGGCAGGATGCGGCATGCGGCAGGCCGCTGCCGCAATTTCGCGCCTATCCGCCCGTCTGCACCGCAGAAAATGCCGCATCATGCCGACAGCCGTTCGCCCAACGTCCGCAGCATCCGGCCGGTCGCCTCCAGTTCCGGGCGCGTCAGATATTCCTCAGGGCGGTGGGCGCGGGCGATGTCGCCGGGCCCGCAGATGATCGAGGGGATTCCGGCAGCCTGATACAGCCCTGCTTCCGTGCCGAAGCTGACGGCGCCCAGCGCGGTGTGGCCGGACGCCGCTTCGGCCAGCGCGGCCAGCGGATGATCCCGGTCCAGCGCCAGCGCGGGATAGAAGGACAGCCATTCGACCTCCAGCCCGCCCGCCGCATCCACCACGGGTTCTAGGATCGCCTTCGGATCGACGCCGTGGATGGCGCGCGCTTCCAGCGACGCTTCCGCCCGGTCGGGGATGATGTTCACGGCCTGCCCGCCGCCCACGGTGCCGATCTGAAGGCTGGACCACGGCGGCGCGAAGCGTGCGTCCTGCGGCCCCCCTTGCAGCGCCACCGCCTGCGCGGCCGCCGCCTGCAACGCGGGCAGCAGCGCGTGGATCGCGTTCACCCCCAGATCGGGGCGCGAACTGTGTCCCGACCGCCCCTGCGCCACCAGACGCAGCGCGGCCTTGCCCTTGTGGGCCAGCACGGGCACCAGACCGGTCGGTTCCCCCACGAAGCAGCCGACGGGGCGCGCGCAAAGATCGGGCAGCGCCACGATCAGGTGCGGCACGCCGCGGCAGCCCGCCTCCTCGTCATAGGACAGGGCGATGTGGATGGGGGAGGACAGGCGCATCCGCAGCAGGTCCGGCACGGTGGCCAGAACGGCGGCGACGAAGCCCTTCATGTCGCAGGCGCCGCGCCCGATCAGGCGGTCGCCGTCCGTCCGCAGGGTGAAGGGATCGGCGCGCCATTCGGCCTCCCCCGCCGGAACCACGTCCACGTGGCCCGACAGGATGTGGCCCGGCACCGAGGGATCGCCGATGGTCGCGAACAGGTTCCAGCGGTCGCCTTCCGGCCCCGCGATGCGGTGGCAGGGCACGCCAAGGTCGCGCAGATACCCTTCGATGAACCCGACGATGTCACCGTTGGGCGTGCCGACGACGCTGGGAAACCCAACGAGGCGGGCCAGAAGATCAGTCGGCGAAGACATAGATCTTCCGCACCGTTTCGATCGTCTTCCAGACGCCGGTGAAGCCGGGCTTCATCAGGAACGTGTCGCCGGCCGTGAAGCGCCGGGTCTCGCCCCCGTCCTCGGTCAGTTCGACCACACCGGACAGGATGTGGCAGATCTCCAGCGCTTCGCCCTTGGCCGAACGGGTGGTGCCGGGGGTCGCCTCCCAGACGCCGGTGCGGATCTTCGACCAGTTGCCCAGCGGCACCTCGTCCAGCGCCCAGGTCTTGAACGTGGGCGCGCCCTCGATCAGCTTTTCGGGAACGGCCACATCCTCGCGCGGGGCGAAGGTGGGATGGGTGTCGATGGGGATCAGAAGGGCCATGGCGGATGCTCCGTCCTTTTGAAGGTGTGTGTGGGGCCCAGCATGGCCGCACCGCCCCGCCCCGTGGCACCGTTCTTCCGGGCGCGGCGGCACGGCCTGCCGTGATCCCCGGCGAATACGCAATTTCCTGCCTCTGACAGGGCGACTGCCGCACGCCCTGTGGCCCGGGTGGCGCGAAGATGACAGGAACATGACCTTTCAGGAGCGCGCGATGACCTTCCGTCCCAAATTCATCACCTTCGACTGCCACGGCACGATGATCTTCTTCGACATGGCCGGTGCGGCACGCGACCATTACGGCGCGCAGCTGTCCGGCGCGGCCATGGACACCTTCATCGCCGACTTCTCCGCCTATCGGCTGGACGAGGTTCTGGGCGCCTGGAAACCCTATGCCGAGGTGGTGCACAACGCGCTGGAACGGACCTGCAAGCGCAACAACGTCGCCTTCGATCCCGCCGTGGCCGAAGACATCTACAACCGCGTGCCGACCTGGGGCCCGCATCCCGACGTGCCGGCGGGCCTGGCCCGGATCGGGGACAAAATCCCGCTGGTGGCGCTGACGAATTCCATGAACGTGCAGATCCCGCACAACATCGCCCGGCTGGGCGCCCCCATCGCCCATACCTTCACAGCCGAAAGCGCGGGTGCCTACAAGCCGCAGATGCAGGCCTTCGAATATATGTTCGACCAGCTGGGCTGCGGGCCCGAGGATGTGCTGCACGTCTCCTCCTCGTTCCGCTACGACCTGATGACGGCGCACGACCTAGGCATCCGCAACAAGGTCTGGATCAACCGCGGCCATGAACCTGCCAACCCCTATTACGGCTATACCGAAGTGAAGGACGCGTCCGGTCTGGCCGCGGTCGTCGGGCTCTAGGACATGGAATACGCATCCTACTGGCACGCCACCTCCACCCCCTTCGCCCATGCGCAGACGGAGCCCGTGGGCGGAGAGGTGGACGTGGCGGTGATCGGCGCGGGTTTCACCGGCCTGAACGCGGCGCTGAAACTGGCCAGGGCCGGCCTGCGGGTGGCGGTGCTGGAGGCGGGTCATGTGGGTGCGGGCGCCTCGGGCCGCAATGGCGGGCACCTGAACAACGGCATCGCGCATGGCTATGCCAGCGCGAAGGCCCATCTGGGCGCCGACCGCGCGCACGCCCTGTATCACGCCTATGACCGGTCGATCGACCTGATCGAGGCGACGGTGCGCGAGGAAGGCATCGACTGCGACTTCCGCCGGTCGGGCAAGCTGAAGCTCGCCTCCAAGCCCAGCCATGTGGACGGGCTGCGCGCCAACTTCGAGCTGATCCACCGCGAGGTCGATCCCGACACCCGCTGGCTGGACAAGTCCGACCTGAAAGGGGAGATCGGGTCGGATAGCTTCCATGGCGGGATGCTGTATGAAAAATCGGCCATGGCCCATATGGGCCGATACGTGAACGGTCTGGCCGAGGCCGCGCACCGCCACGGCGCCCGCATCTGGGAAGGCACCCCCGTCACCGACCGGAACAGGACGGCGGGCGGCTGGGAACTGGTGACCCCGCGCGGGCGCATCCGCGCCGCCCGGGTGATTGCCGCGACGGACGCCTACAGCGGAACGGTGAAGGGCGCGCCGCTGAAGCATTTCCGCCAGCGCATCATTCCCGTCGGCTCCTTCATCATCGCCACCCGCCCGCTGACCGAGGCGGAGGTGGCGGCCACCCTGCCCGGCGACCGGACCTGCGTCACCTCTCTCAACATCGGGAACTACTTCCGGCTGTCGCCCGACCGGCGGCTGATCTTCGGCGGGCGGGCAAGGTTCTCGGCCGTGTCGGACCAGACCTCGGACGCGAAGTCGGGGCGGATCCTGCAACGGTCCATGGCCAGCATCTTCCCGCACCTGGCCAATGTGGAGATCGATTATTGCTGGGGCGGGCTGGTGGGGATGACGAAGGACCGCTTCCCGCGTGTGGGAGAGGCGGACGGGATGCTCTATGGCATGGGCTATTCCGGCCATGGCGCGCAGATGTCCGCCCTGGTGGGGCAGGTTCTGGCCGACATGGCGATGGACATCCGCGACACCAATCCCTTGGAGGGGCTGGAGTGGTCCGCCATCCCCGCCCACAGCGGCAAGCCTTGGTTCCTGCCGGTGGTGGGGCTGTGGTTCGGGCTGAAGGACCGCCTGTCCTAGCCCAGCGAATGCGCGGCCAGCGCATAGGTCACGGCCCCTTCCGTCGCACGGCGGTGGGGGCCGATCCGCATCTCGGTCACTGTGTCGAAGTCGATCAGGCCCGCCCCGCGAAGGAAGTCGACAAAGGCCGGGCTGGTCACGGGCGTGTCCAGACGGGTGAAGCGTCCCGTGTTCCGCGCGATCAGGGGCGCCGCCAGCCGCAGGGCCATGTCGTCGTCCTCCGCCACCAGCGGGCCGACCACGGTGCCGCGCCCGAAGGGGCGGGACAGCGCATAACCGCAGAGCTGCCCTTTCCGTTCGGCCACCATGCCATGCGAAAGGGGCAAAAGCGCATCAAGCACCCGCGCGCGGGTGGCGCCGAAGGCGTGGGTGTCCAGCGCCCGGATCGCAACCTCATCCCCCGGCCGCGCGGGACGGATCCGAAGGCCCGGCAGGTCGGCGGGCGGGTCGAAGGCGGTGGCGATGCCCTGCTGCTGGCGGATCAGCCCCACCGGCACGAAACCCGCCGCCTGATACAGCCGATAGCCGGAGCGTGTCGCGCTCAGCCTCAGGTCCCGCTCTTCGGTCGCGTGCAGCAGGTTGCGCAAAAGCCAGCGCCCCGCGCCGCGCGATTGCAGGCGGGGCACCGTCACCATCATGCCCAGCATCGCGAAATCCTCGCCCATCGGGAACCACATGGCCGAACCAAGGGCGCGCCCGATCTCGTCCGTGGCCAGATACCCCTGCCCCAGCGACAGGAAGAGGTCGAGGTCATGGTCGCGATGAGGCCAAAGGACGCTGACCGTCAGCTCGTGCAGCGATCGCCGTTCGGCAGGGCCAAGCGGCCGGGTACGCGCGTCATAGGCGTCAATCCTCAGCTGAGGCGAGAGGTCCCGCTCCGGCGCCGGCGCCGGCGCGCCCCGGTCGCGGATCTCGGGGACGGGATCGTCGCTTGTCATGGCGGGCGGGTCCTTCACGGCTTCGGCGATGCGGCCATTATCGCCGCGCCTTTGCCCCATTTGGTGCCGTATGCGCCCTTGCCACGCACAGATTATGCCGTGTTGGCGGATATATCACAGCGGGGGCCCCACAACGGCCGACTGTGCATTTTTTGTTGGACCGGCAAGTTTCCGCCTATATGTTATCACGCGTCGAGCGTGGTAAAAATATTTATTCTGCTGCTTCACAAGTGAGCTCGCAACGCTTTGATATCTGCGGCCCAATTCCAGAAGCAACAGTCAGGGATGTGATGGTTTACGATCCGAGCCGGCTCATCGACCGCAGGTTCCACCGTCACCCCGACGGCCCCGTCGTGTCAACGAACGAACGTCATGTCCTTCGCGCCCTTCAGCGCGAACCGGGCCTGTCGCGCGCCGACCTGACAGGGCAGTTCGACCTGACCCAGCAATCCCTGCACCGCATTGTGGAGCAGTTGGCCAATCGCGGCATGATCCGCATGGGCCCGCCCAAAAGCAGCAGCGGCCGGGGCCAGCCCAGCCCGACGCTGTTTCTGCAGCCCTCCTTCGCGCACAGCTGGGGCATCTCGCTGAATGCGGAAACGCTGGGGATCGCGCTGATGGATTTCGCGGGCAACCTCGTGGCCGACGAACTGCATGTGCTGCGCAGCCACAGCCAATCGGCGGTGCTGACGCTGGCTTCGCAGCGGATGGCCGAGTTGTCCCTGCGGCATCGTCTGGACCGCGAGGCTTGCCTTGGCGTGGGCTTCGGGATCGTCGGCTATTGGGTGGAAGGGACGCGCTTTGCCCCGCCCCTGACGCTGCGCGACTGGGCGATGGTGGATCTGGGGCCGCTTCTGTCGGGCTGGTTCAACCGCCCCGTCTGGGTGGAGAACACGGCCAACACTGCCGCCGTAGCCGAGGCGTTCCTAGGCGCGGGCCGCCGCATTCCGACCTTTGCCCATATCTCCATGAACCACTGGCTGGGCAGCGGGCTGATCCAGAATGGGGAATTGTGGTCCGGCGGCAACAACAACGCGGGCGAATTCTTCAGCCTGTATGAAAGCGAACCCCGCGTCCGCCACCCGGCCCTGAAGCGGCTCATGGAGCTGATGCACGATGACGGGCTAAAGGTGGACACCATGTCCGACATCCTGCAAGGCGTGGATGCAAGCCGCCCGGCCGTGACCCGCTGGATCACCGAAGCGCTGCCGGGCTTCAATCGCCTGTTGGCGGCCCTCTGGTCGGTTTTCGATCCGCAGGCCGTGGTGCTGGGCGGCCAGCTTCCGCCCGTGCTGGCGCAGATGCTGATCGACGGGGCCAAGCTGCCGATCCTGCGCCGCTACGACATCCCGCGCCGGGCGCCGAAGCTGCTGATCTCGGATCTGGGGCCTAATGTGGCGGCGCTGGGGGCGGCGGTGTTTCCGCTGCGCGTGTCGGCCTTCTAGACCTCTTTCGGAAAGACCAGTTCCGACAGTGTGCCGCCCGTAGGGCTGGCCGCCATGCGCAGCCGGCCGCCCATCTGCTGGGCGAACTGGCGCGCGATCGTCAGGCCGAGGCTGGAGGACTCCTCCACCCGGAAAGTATCCGGCAGGCCGTGGCCGTCATCCTCGATCCGCAGCACGACATCGCCGCCCTCCTGCGACAGGCGCAGGGCGATCCGGCCGCTGCGGTCGCCGGCAAACCCATGCTCGATCGCGTTGCTGAGGAGTTCGGTCGCGATCAGCCCCAAGGGCACCGCGTGATCGCGGGGGATGGCCAGCCGGGGGCAATCGAGCGTGACGCCGATGCGCCCCTCGGCCCCGGCGGTGGCGATCATGTCGTCCGTCATGTTCTTCAGAAAGGCACCGAAATCGACCTCCTGCGCCGTGGGGTCGTGCAGCAGGCGCTTCATCCGCGACACGGCGTTGATGCGGGCGACGGCGTCGTCCAGCGCCTTGCGGGCCACCTCGTCCCGGACGGCGCGGCGCTGGATGGACAAAAGGCCCGCCACCGTAGCCAGGTTGTTGGACACCCGGTGCTGCAATTCATGGAACATCAGGCGGCCCTGTTCGGCCATGGTGGCGCTACGGCGGCGCTCCTCCTCCAGATCCTGCACGGCGCCGGTCATGATGTCGATCAGCAGGATGTCGGTGATGGCGATGAACGCAAAGAAGCCCATCGCGGTCAGGGCCGCCGGCGACAGGTTCAGGGTGCCGGGTTCGGACACGAACAGCAGCCACGACGCGAAGAAGGACGCGACCGACACCGCGATCCCGGGCCACCGTCCGCAGAAGAAGGCCGTCAGGATGATCGCCGGAAAGAAGGTCAGAAAGGGAAAACCAGAGGCCAGCGCGCCGTTCAGCGTCCAGCGCAGCGAAACCGCGATCGCAAAGGACAGGGCCGCGAACCCCCACCGGAATGCCGGCCCCCGCTGGACGAGGATCAGGTGGCTGACCGTGCGGAACACCCGCGATACGCCGGGGGTCATGCGAAACGGTGGCGCAGCGCGTTGGCCACGGCCGGGGTCACAAATTTCGACACGTCGCCGTTCAGGCGCGCGATCTCCTTGACCAGCTTGGACGCGATGGCCTGCCGCCGCGCGTCGGCCATCAGGAACAGGGTCTCAATCTCGTCGTCCAGCTGGCGGTTCATGTGGACCATCTGGAATTCGTATTCGAAATCGGCCACCGCGCGCAGGCCGCGCACGATCACCTGCGCGCCCACGTCGCGGGCGCAGTCGATCAGCAGGTTCTCGAACGGGTGCACCACGATCTCGGCGTCGACGAAGCGGTCGGCCTCGGCCTGCACCATGGCCACGCGCTCCTCAAGGCTGAACAGCGGGTTCTTGTCGCGGTTGATCGCGACGCCCACCACCAGCCGGTCCACGAGGCGCGAGGCGCGCTGCAGGATGTCGATATGCCCCAGCGTGATCGGATCGAAAGTGCCCGGATAAAGTCCTATCCGCATGTCGTGCCGTCCCCCCTTTGGTGTCCGAGGGAAACAGGATTGCGCGGATTTCCGCAAGACGGAAACAAGCCCCCTGACGGAATCCGCGCCGACCTGCGTTATATGCCTCGCGACGACATGTGAGGACATTTCGATGAAACGCACCATCCTGGCACTTCTGGCCGCCTCTCTGGCCACCCCGGTGCTGGCTGACCCAAAGGACCACCACGACCGGCGGGACCCGCCCGGGCACACCCGCATCCCCCCGGGGCATGACAAGGACCGCAAGTGGGACCGCGACCACGACCGGCACAATGATCGCGACCGGCAGCATGCGCGCGAGCATGACCGTGACCGGGATCGACGCCACGACCGTGGTCTGCATGTCGGCGAATACGCGCGCCACGGCCACGCCCTGTCACGCGACCAGCTGCGGCGGCTTCCGCCCCTGCCCCGGGGTCAGGAATATCGCCGCATCGACGACAACATCGTGCGCATCGACAGCGACACGCTGAAGATCGTCGCCGTTCTGGGCCTTGTCAGCGCGCTTCTGGCGATGCGCTGATCATTCAGCCGCCACGCGCCGGGGCTTCAGCATCGGTGCGAGGTAGCGGCCCGTGTGGCTCTCGGCCACGCGGGCCACGTCCTCGGGCGTGCCCTCGGCCACGATCCGGCCACCGCCGTCGCCGCCTTCGGGGCCGATGTCGATGATCCAGTCGGCGGTCTTCACCACGTCAAGGTTGTGTTCGATCACCACCACCGTGTTGCCCTGATCGACCAGCTCGTGCAGCACCTCCAGCAGCTTCTTCACATCTTCGAAATGCAGGCCCGTGGTGGGCTCGTCGAGGATGTAGAGCGTGCGGCCCGTGGCCCGGCGCGACAGTTCCTTCGACAGCTTCACGCGCTGCGCCTCGCCGCCCGACAGCGTCGTCGCCTGCTGACCCACCTTGATGTAGCCAAGGCCCACGCGCACCAGCGCGTCCATCTTCTCGCGGATGGATGGGACCGCCTGGAAGAAGCCCTGCGCGTCCTCCACCGTCATATCAAGGACTTCGGCGATGCTCTTGTCCTTGAACTTGATCTCCAGCGTTTCGCGGTTGTAGCGGGCGCCCTTGCAGGTTTCGCAGGTCACGTAGACGTCGGGCAGGAAGTGCATTTCGATCTTGATGACGCCGTCGCCCTGGCACGCCTCGCACCGCCCGCCCTTTACGTTGAAGCTGAACCGCCCGGGGCCGTAGCCGCGCGCCTTCGACTCCGGCAGGCCCGCGAACCAGTCGCGGATCGGGGTGAAGGCGCCGGTATAGGTCGCGGGGTTGGACCGCGGCGTCCGCCCGATCGGGCGCTGGTCGATGTCGATGACCTTGTCCAGATGCTCGAACCCCTTGATCGTCTCGCAGGGGGCGGGCGTCTCATGCGCGCCGTTCAGCTTCAGGGCCGCCGTCTTGTACAACGTCTCGATCGTCAGGGTGGACTTGCCGCCGCCCGACACGCCCGTCACGCAGACGAACTTGCCCAAGGGGAATTCGGCCGTCACGTCGTGCAGGTTGTTGCCGGAGGCCTTCACCACCGTCAGGCTCTTGCCGTTGCCCTTGCGCCGTTCGGGGTTGACCGGGATTTCGCGCCGGCCGCTCAGGTACTGGCCGGTGATGCTGTCGCGGTTCTTGATGATCTGCGCCGGCGTGCCATGCGCCACCACCGAACCGCCATGCACGCCCGCGCCCGGACCCATGTCGAAGACGTAATCCGCCTCGCGGATCGCGTCCTCGTCATGCTCCACCACGATGACCGAGTTGCCCTGGTCGCGCAGGTTCTTCAGCGTGGTCAGCAGGCGGTCATTGTCGCGCTGGTGCAGGCCGATGGAAGGTTCGTCCAGCACATACAGCACGCCCGTCAGGCCCGACCCGATCTGGCTGGCCAGCCGGATGCGCTGGCTTTCCCCGCCCGACAGCGTGCCGGCCGCACGGCTCATCGACAGATAGTCGAGGCCGACGTTCACGAGGAAGCCCAGACGCTCACGTATCTCTTTCAGGATGGCGCGGGCGATCTCGTTCTTCTGGACGCTCAGCGCGGCGGGAACGGTGTCCATCCACGCATAGGCGTCCTTGATGGACATCTGCACCACCTGCCCCACATGCAGGCCCGCGATCTTCACGGCCAGCGCTTCGGGTTTCAGGCGGTAACCGTGGCAGGTGCCGCAGGGACGGTTGTTCTGGTAGCGCTCCATCTCCTCGCGCGACCAGGCGCTGTCCGTCTCGCGATACCGCCGTTCCATGTTGGGGATCAGCCCCTCGAACGTGCGGGCGATCTGGTAGACACGGCCCGCCTCATCATAGCGGAAGGTGATCTCCTCGGCACCCGAACCGTGGATAAACACGTCCTGCACCCGCTGGGGCAGGTCCTTCCACTTCGTCTTGCGGTCGAAGCCGAAATGGGCCGACAGCGCCTCGATCGTCTGCGTCACGTAGGGGGATTTAGACTTCGCCCAAGGCGCGATGGCCCCCTGCGCGATGGACAGGTTCTGGTCGGGCACGATCAGGCGCGGGTCGAAGAACAGCTCCACCCCCAACCCGTCGCAGGCCGGGCAGGCCCCGAAGGGCGCGTTGAAGGAAAACAGCCGCGGCTCGATCTCCGGGATGGTGAATCCCGACACCGGACAGGCGAACTTTTCCGAGAAGGTCGTGCGCTCGGCCTCCTCGCCCTCGGGCGCCGCCGTCTCAAAGATGGCGATGCCGTCGGCAAGGTTCAGGGCGGTGCGGAAGCTGTCGGCCAGACGGGTGGCGATGTCGCCGCGCACGACGATCCGGTCCACCACCACGTCGATGTTATGGCGGAACTTCTTGTCCAGCGTCGGCGGCTCGTCCAGTTCATAAAACTGGCCGTTCACCTTCACGCGCTGGAACCCCTGTTTGCGCAGGTCCAGAAACTCCTTGCGGTATTCGCCCTTCCGGTCGCGCACGATGGGCGCCAGAAGATAGCCGCGGGTGCCTTCCGGCATCGCCATGACGATGTCGACCATGTCCTGCACCTGCTGCGCGGTGATCGGCAGGCCGGTGGCGGGCGAATAGGGCGTGCCCGCGCGGGCATAGAGAAGGCGCAGGTAGTCGTAGATCTCGGTCACCGTGCCGACGGTGGACCGGGGGTTCTTCGACGTGGTCTTCTGCTCGATGGAGATGGCGGGCGACAGGCCCGAGATGTGGTCCACGTCCGGCTTGCCCATCATGTCGAGGAACTGGCGCGCATAAGCGCTCAGGCTTTCGACATACCGCCGCTGCCCTTCGGCATAGATCGTGTCAAAGGCGAGGCTGGATTTCCCCGACCCCGACAGCCCGGTGATCACGACGAACTGGTCGCGCGGAATGTCGACGTCCACGCCCTTGAGATTGTGCTCGCGCGCGCCGCGAACCTCGATGAACTTCTGTTCCATGCCATTCCCCGGATCGGTCGGCGTCTAGATAGGCACTGGCACCGGCCGTGCCAAGCGCAAACGTGAACGATGGGTGAACGTCAGTTGGCGTAGACGGTCACCTGCGGCAGCGCCGTAAGCGGCAGGTCCAGCGCGCGATAGCCCGCCAGCGACAGTTGCGCCGATCCGGCACCCGGCAGCAGGTCCACGGCGACGGACTTGCCGTTCACCTCCACCCGCCCCTTGCCCACGCTCTTCACCAAAGAGGAGCGGAGCCAGAAGCCCGGTTCGGCCGCGTTGCCAAGGGTCACGACCGCCTCGCCCAGCGCCTTGGCGCCCGGATCGGGGGTGGTGGCCAGCGCGCGCTGGCGCTCAGCCTCGGACGTCAAGTCGAGACTTTCGGCCGGGCGGGCCGCGCTTTGGCCAATGGCCGCCGCGGGGGCCGCCGCCGGCACGGGTGCGGGCGCCGCCTTTGTGCGGAACGGGTTCGGCACCTGCGAACAGGAGGCGAGGATCAGGAGCGGGGCAAGAAGCAGGAGCGTGCGCATGGATCAATGTTAGACCGGCGCACTTCCGCGTCAATCGCACTTGAGCGTGACCGGCCCCGGCCCTATCTTCCGGGCATGAAAGCCCCCCTGATCGATCCGTTCCAGCGAGCCATCTCCTACCTGCGCATTTCGGTGACGGATCGTTGCGATTTCCGCTGCCTCTACTGCATGTCGGAACAGATGACCTTCCTTCCGAAGTCCGAGCTTCTGTCGCTGGAGGAGCTGGACCGTTTGTGTTCCACCTTTGTGGGCATGGGCGTCCGCAAGCTGCGGGTCACCGGGGGCGAACCGCTGGTGCGCCGCAACATCATGGACTTCTTCCGCGCTATGTCCCGCCATCTGGACAGCGGCGCGCTGGAGGAGCTGACGCTGACCACCAACGGCTCCCAGCTTGCGAAATACGCGGCCGATCTTGCGGCCTGCGGGGTGCGGCGGATCAACGTCTCCCTCGACACGCTGGACGAGGCGAAGTTCGCCCACATCACCCGCTGGGGCCGCCTGTCGCAGGTGCTGGAGGGCATCGCCGCCGCCAAGGCCGCCGGACTGCGCGTGAAGATCAACACGGTCGCGCTGAAGGGCTTCAACGAGGATGAGTTGTTCCGCCTTCTGGACTGGTGCGCCGGCGAGGGTCACGACCTGACCTTTATCGAGGTGATGCCCATGGGGGAAACCGGCGACCGGCTGGACCAGTACTGGCCGCTGACCGACCTGCGCCGCCGCCTTGGCGAACGGTTCAGCCTGATCCCGCTGACCGAACGCAGCGGTGGGCCCGCGCGCTATGTGCAGGTGTCGGAAACGGGCCAGAAGATCGGCTTCATCACGCCCCTGACCCACAATTTCTGCGAAAGCTGCAACCGCGTGCGCCTGACCTGCACCGGAGAGTTGTACATGTGCCTGGGCCAGGAAGACCGCGCCGACCTGCGCGCGCCCCTGCGCGACGGCTCCGATCTGGAAGAGGCAATCCGGGCGGCGATCCTGCAGAAGCCCAAGGGCCATGATTTCGACTATTCGCGCCAGAACACCGGCCAGATGCCCCGGCACATGAGCCATACGGGCGGCTGACGCTCAGCCCAGATCCCCCGGACGGTCGATGTCGCGCAGGGAGGCGGCGGGCAGCGGGCAATGCGCCCCGGGATGATCGCGCAACAGCCGCCCCGCCCCCTCGTCACCGCGCAGGGCCAGCAGGCGCGGGAACCACGCCTTCGGAAACAGCGCCGGGGGGGAGACATGGCCTTCGGCCACGGCGCAACGCGGGCCGTCGCCGTCAAGGATCAGGGCCAAATCGTCGTCCCGCAGATACGGCATGTCGCCCAGCGCGATCAGCAGATGCGTCGTCTGGGGCGGCAGGTGTCGGATTGCGGCGACAAGGCTGTCGGCCTGCCCGCCACCTGCGGGGATCCGGACCGTCTCCATCCCCACCGCCTGCGCCACCGTGTCCGAGGATACGACGGCAAAGCAGCAGTCCAGCGGGGCCCGCGCCAACCGTTCGGCCGCATGGGCCACCAGCGGGCGCTCTTTCAGAGTGGCCAGCAGCTTGTCCTGCGGCCCGAAGCGGCGCGAGGCGCCCGCCGCCAGCAGCGCCCCGACGATCATGCCTTGGCCCGCGCCAGAACGTCCGCCAGCACCGCCACCGCCAGCGTCCGCGCGTCGCGGGCCGAGGGGATCAGGCCGAACGGATCGGCCAGACGCTCGATGGCACGGTCCGGAACCCCGATCGCCTCCAACGCCGCGCGGCGCGCCTGCCGCGCACGGTGGCTGCCCTGCGCCCCGACATACAGCGCGGACGAGGACAGGGCCGCGGCCAGCAAGGGCGGCTCCCAATCATGGTCGTGAAAAAATAGGGTCACGGCGGTGCGCGGATCAATCGCCACGCCTTCCGGCCATCGGGGCGACACCAAGGGGGTGGCGGTGACGCCGGACGGCACGTCCATCGCCTCGGGCGAGAACAGCTCCACCCCGAACCCGGTCAGGCGGGCCAGATCGGCAAAGGTCGCGGCCTCGGGTCCCTTGCCGAAGACCAGAAAGCGCAGTTCGGGCTGGATGTGCAGGGCCACCCCCTCCAGATCCAGCCGCGCAGGCTGCCGTGCCGCCAGTTGGTCCAGCGCCTTGCGGATGGAACCCCGGTCGGGGCGCGGCAGGATCAGGATGTCCAGACCGCCCCCGCAGGGCAGTGCCAGATCGGCAAAGGGCGATCCGGCGCCGTAACGCAGCTGCCGCGCCTCCCTGTCCTCCAGCGCCTGACGGGCGTGCAGGGCCACATCCTCGTCAATACAGCCCGAGGACAGGTTGCCCGTCCGGCGCCCTGCCCCATCCACGGCCATGGCCGCGCCAAGGGGACGGTAGGAGGTCCCCTCCACCCCCACGATCACGGCCAGCGCCCGGTCCTCCCCCACCAGCGCCGCAAGGGGGAAGTCCCCTTCGGACACGGTGGCAAGAACGTCACTCGTCACTCAGACCTCCGGCAGGCGATCAAGATAGCGGTCCAGCGTGATGGGATAGTCGCGCACCCGCACCCCCGTCGCGTTGTAGACGGCGTTCGCCACCGCCGCCGCCACGCCGCAGACGCCCAGTTCGCCCACGCCCTTGGCCTTCAGGGGCGTGGAATAGGGATCGTCCTGCTGCATGAAGATCACCGTCTGTTCGGGGATGTCCAGATGCACCGGCACCTCGTAGCTGGCCAGATCGTGGTTGGCGAAGAAGGCGCGGCCCGAATCCACCTCCAGATGCTCCATCAGTGCGGCGCCGACGGCCATGGTCATCCCGCCGATCACCTGGCTGCGGGCCGTGATCGGGTTCAGGATGCGCCCGGCGTCACAGACGGCCAGCATCCGGCGCAGCCGCACCTCGCCCGTATAAGCGTTGACCGCCGTTTCCACGAAATGCGCGGCAAAGGTGGCGAGTTCATATTCCTTGCTGCGGAACTCGCCGAACTCGATCTTGTCCTCGGCCACCAGTTCCCCGTCCGACGCGAGGCTGGCCAGCGAGACGCTGCGCGTGCCGTCATGAACCTCCCCGTCGCGGAAATCCAGCGTGGCGGCGTCGGCCTGAAGACGTTCCGCGATCTGGGCGCGCAGGGCCACACAGGCGGCATAGAGCCCGGCGGTGGAGCTTGCGGCCCCGAACTGACCGCCCGACCCCGACGACACGGGATAGCGGGAATCGCCGAGGCGGACCTCCACCTTCTCGATCGGCAGGCCCATCATCTCGGCCGCGGTCTGGGCCAGGATGGTGTAGCTGCCGGTGCCGATGTCGGTCATGTCGGTTTCCACGATCACGCGGCCATCGGCCTGCAATCGTACGCGCGCTCCCGAGGTGGAGGCCGGCGATCCGCGATAGGCGCCCGCCATCCCCTGCCCGATCAGCCAGTGCCCTTCGCGGCGCGAGGCGGGGGCCGGGTTGGTCCAGCCGAACTCCTTCGCGCCGTGGCGCAGACAGTCCACGAAGTTGCGGTGCGAGAATTTCTGCTTCGGATTGCTGGGCACCACCTGAGTGTCGTTTAGGGCCCGGAACTCCACCGGGTCCATGCCCAAACGCTCTGCCATCTCGTCCATGGCGATTTCCAGCGTCATCAGGCCCGCCGCATCGCCCGGCGCGCGCATGGAGTTCGACTCGGGCATCTTCATTTCCGCGACGCGGTTGACGATGCGCATGTTGGGCGCGCCATAGAAGCTGAGGCTCTGGCTCGTCGCATCCTCTCCATCGCCACCGGGAGGGGTGTTCGACAGGTTGTCATGACCCAACGCGATCAGCTTGCCATCGTTGTCGGCCGCCAAGCGGATGCGCTGGATGGTCTGGGCGCGGTGGGTCGTGTTGTTGGTCATCAAGGGGCGCGGCAATGCCAGCTTCACCGGCCGCCCCGTGGCCTTCGATCCCAGCGCCGCCAGCACCGCATCGGCGCGCAGGAACAGCTTCCCGCCAAAGCCGCCGCCGATATAGGGGCTTTCGACGCGCACATCCTCCACATCAAGGCTGAGGGTCTTGGCCAGCGCGTCCCGCCACCACTTGATCATCTGGCTGGAGGTCCAGACCGTCAGCTTGCCATCCTTCCATTCCGCGACCGAGGCGTGCGGCTCCATCATGGCATGCGTCTGGGCGGGGGTGGTGTAGATCTCGTCCAGCGTCACCGGGGCGTTGGCGAAGGCCGTGTCGAAATCGCCGGTGTCGGCCGCGGGCTCCGTTTCGGGCGGCGTCACCTCCGACAGGTCCAGGGTCGCCTGTTCGGCGTGGTATTCGACCTTGATCAGGTTCGTCGCCGAACGAGCCTGTTCGAAGGTGTCGGCCACCACGACGGCGATGGCCTGATGGTAATGCTCCACATCCGCGCCGCCGAACAGGCGGTTCACGTTGTGGCTGTCCTTGGGCAGCGGGTCCATGTCCAGTGTCGTCACGACGGCGCGGACGCCGGGCGCGGCGGTGGCGGCCTCGGTGTCCATCGACAGGATGCGCCCGCGGGAAATCGCGGCCCCCAGCGGATAGCCGTAAAGCTGCCCTTCGGCGACATCCTGGCGTTCATAGGCGTAGGGCGCGGCGCCCGTGGTCTTCAGGCGGCCTTCGACGCGGCTGTGGGGCTGGCCCAGAACCAGCAGACGGTCGGAGGCGTTGGCTTCGGCGGGACGGTCGAACTTCATGGTCTCACTCCTTCGCTTCGGCGAGGACCAGCGCGAGGGTCCGTTCGGCCAAAGGCAGTTTGAAGGCATTGTCCGGGCGCGGCGCGGCGTCGGCAAAAACGCGCGCGGCGACGGCGCGGGCTCCGTTCGGCATCTCGGCCTCGGCCTCCTCCACCCGCCACGGCTTGTGGGCGACGCCGCCAAAGGCGACGCGTCCCGTGCCGTCGGGATGGATGATGGCCGCAACCGACACCAGCGCAAAGGCGTAGGAGGCGCGGTCCCGCACCTTGTGATAGATCTGGCGTCCGCCCACGGGGGCCGGCAGCGTGACGGCCGTGATGAACTCGCCGGTGTTCAGCACGGTGTCGCGTTCGGGCTCGTCCCCCGGCAGGCGGTGGAACTCGGCCATGGGGATGGCGCGGGTGGCGCCTTCGGCGTCCACCGTCTCCACCACCGCGTCCAGCGCGCGCATGGCCACGGCCATGTCGCCCGGATGGGTGGCGATGCAGGCGTCCGACCCGCCGATCACGGCCAGCTGGCGGCTGACGCCGGTCAGTGCGGCGCAGCCCGAACCGGGGTTGCGCTTGTTGCAGGGCATGTTCGTGTCATAGAAATACGGGCAGCGCGTGCGTTGCAGCAGGTTGCCGGCCGTCGTGGCCTTGTTGCGCAACTGCCCCGAGGCGCCGGCCACCAGCGCGCGCGACAGCAGCGGATAATCCCGCCGCACCTGCGCGTCGGCCGCCAGATCGGTGTTGCGGACCAGCGCGCCGATGCGCAGGCCGCCGTCATCCGTCGGCTCCACCGTGTCCAGCCCAAGGCCGTTCACGTCGACCAGATGGGTCGGGGCCTCGATCTCCAGCTTCATCAGGTCCAGAAGGTTGGTGCCCCCGGCGATGAACTTGGCGTTCGGCGTGGCGACCGCGGCGGCGGCGGCGGCTTCGGGCGTGGTGGCCCGTTCGTAGCTGAAGGCCCTCATTTCCCGGCCTCCACTTCGCGGATCGCGTTCAGCATATTGGAATAGGCCCCGCAGCGGCAAAGGTTTCCGCTCATGCGTTCGCGCACCTCGGCGTCGCTGAAGGTCACATGGTCCAGATCGGCGGTGACATGGCTGGGGATGCCCTGACGGATCTCCTCCAGCACGGCTTTGGCGGAACAGATCTGGCCGGGGGTGCAATAGCCGCACTGGTATCCGTCGTGGCGGATGAACGCGTCCTGCATCGGGTCCAGCGCGTCGGGGGTGCCGATCCCCTCGATCGTCGTGATCTCATCCCCTTCGTGCATCACGGCGAGGGAGAGGCAGGAGTTGATGCGCCGCCCGTTCACCATCACCGTGCAGGCGCCGCACTGGCCGTGGTCGCAACCCTTCTTGGACCCGGTCAGCCCGATATGTTCGCGCAGCGCGTCCAGAAGGGTGACGCGGTGGTCCAGCGTCAGGTTCACCGTCTTGCCGTTGACCACGAAGCGGACGGCCCCGTCGGTTCGGCCCTTGGGCATGTCGTGGATGGTCATGGCTGGCCTCCTGAAGCTGGCTTGCTGTCTGACGCGGAAACCTAGCCCGAACACCCCGCCCCGACAGCCCGGACCCCCGACAAAATAGTGACGGAACCATCTGGCGTTTTTCGCGTTTGCCGCACGGTCCGCACCAAAAAATTCATAATGGCGGACTATGACGGGGCAAAGGCGGCACAAGGCGATCGCGGGTCATCAGGCACGGGCCCGCCGCGCGTTCCGCGTGATTTCGAGTGGAGACGGACATGAACGCAACCGCAGCTTTCCGTGCGGCCCGCGTCCTCGTGGTGGAGGACGAGCCGCTGATGGCGATGACAGTCGGGGATTACCTTCGCGATCTGGGCTATGACGTGGTGGGACCCGCCACGCGGCTGGAAACCGCGCTGGATCTGGCCCGGAGCGAGGCGATCGACTTCGCCCTTCTGGACATCAACCTGCGGGACCGGCTGTCCTTTCCCGTGGCCGACGCGCTGGCCGACCGGGGCATCCCCTTCATCTTCGCCACCGGCAACGGGCGCGACGTGGTGACAGAACGCCATGTCCGCGCCGTCATGCTGCGTAAGCCTTACGATCTGTCGGATCTGGAACGCGCGCTGGGTGCGGCAGAACTGCACCGGGTCTGAGGCGCGGCTTGTCGCGGGGGATATCGTCGTCTAAGCAAGGGGTCAAAGGAAAGGGCCCCCATGCGTATCCTGATCACGAACGACGATGGCATCAACGCCCCCGGTCTGGCCGTGCTGGCTGAAATCGCGCAGGAACTGGCCGGTGCGGAGGGCGAGGTCTGGACCGTCGCCCCCGCGTTCGAGCAGTCGGGCGTGGGCCACGCCATCAGCTACACCCACCCCACCCTGTTCGCCCAGCTGGGCCAGCGCAGCTTTGCCGCCGAAGGCAGCCCGGCCGATTGCGTCCTGGCGGCCATCCACGAGGTGTTTCAGGGCCAAAAGCCCGACCTGATCCTGTCCGGCGTGAACCGCGGCAACAACGCGGGCGAAAACGTCCTTTATTCCGGCACGATCGGCGGCGCCATGGAGGGCGCGCTTCAGGGCGTGCCGTCGATCGCGCTGTCGCAATACATGGGCCCCGAAACGCGCCTCCTGGAAGACCCGTTCGCGGCCGCGCGCGTGCACGGCGCCGCCACGATCCGCCGTCTTCTGGACCGCGGCCTGTGGGACGACGTGCCCTACCGGCTGTTCTACAACATCAACTTCCCGCCCTGCGCGGCGGCGGACGTCAAGGGCGTGCGCGTGGCGCCGCAGGGCTTCCGCCCCGGGCCCGGCTTCTCGACCGAGCCGCACATCTCCCCCTCAGGCAAGCGCTTCCTGTGGGTGCGCGGCGGCGAACAGGGACCGGCCGAACCCGGCAGCGACGTGACGCTGAACCTGGAAGGCTTCGTGACGGTGACCCCGCTGCGCTGCGACCTGACCGCCCATGACCGGCTGAGGGAGCTTGAGGCCGCCTTCGCATGACCGAGGACGAGGACAGCCTGGCCGAACGGAAGATGCGCTTCCTGTATGCCCTGCGGTCGCGCGGGATCACGGACGGCCGCGTGTTGACGGCGATGGAGGCAATCGACCGCGGCGCCTTCGTGAAGGGCATCTTCGCCGACCGCGCCTATGAGGACACGCCCCTGCCCATCGCCTGCGGGCAGACGATCAGCCAGCCGTCCATCGTGGCGCTGATGACGCAAGCCCTGTCCCTGAACCCGCGCGACCGGGTGATGGAGATCGGGACCGGTTCCGGCTATCAGGCGGCGATCCTCAGCCAGCTGGCGCGGCGCGTCTACACCATCGACCGCCACCGCCGCCTTGTGCGCGAGGCGGAGGAGGCGTTCCAGGCGCTGGGCCTTCCCAACATCACCGCCTTCACCGGGGATGGCAGTCACGGCCTGCCGGATCAGGCGCCGTTTGACCGCATCCTGGTGACGGCGGCCGCCGAAGACCCCCCCGGCCCCCTGCTGGCGCAGCTGAAGGTGGGCGGGATCATGGTCGTGCCTGTGGGCCAGACGGATGCGGTGCAGACGCTGGTCAAGGTCGTCCGGACCGAAGACAGTTTCGAATACGAGGAGCTTCGCTCCGTCCGGTTCGTGCCGCTGGTCGAAGGGCTGGCGGCGGAATGACAGGCGGCGATCGCGTCGCAGAAGGAATGAGGATGTGATGAGCAAGCGCATAGCGATGGTGCTGTCGGGAACGGTCCTGCTGGCGGCCTGCAACAATCCGATGGATTTCGATCTGCGGAACGGCCTGAACACCGGCTCGGCCGCGATCGGCGCGTCGGACGCCCGGCCCCAGCCCGACGCGCGGGGCGTGATCCAGTATCCCACCTATCAGGTGGCGGTGGCGCGACCGGGCGACACGGTCATCTCGATCGCGACGCGGGTGGGCGCCGATCCGAACGCGCTGGCCCAGCACAACGCGCTGGACCCCCGCACCGTTTTGCGCGGGGGCGAGGTGATCTCCCTGCCCCAGGGCACCGGCACACTGGCCACGGCCAGCACGGCACCGATGGCACCCGTCGCGACAGCAATCCAGACCAGCTCCATCGACGTGACGACGCTGGCCTCCTCCGCGATCGCCACTGCGCCGATCAGCAGCGCGTCGGCCAGCGGATCGCAGCCCGCCCAGCACCGCGTTCAGCGCGGAGAGACGGCCTATTCCATCGCGCGGACCTACAGCGTGTCGCCCAAGGCGCTGGCCGAATGGAACGGGCTGGACGCCAACCTGTCGCTGCGCGAAGGCCAGGTCCTGATGATCCCGACGGGCGGCGCCGTGCCGGCCGCGACGCAGACCGCTGCCGCAGCACCGGCCCCCGCCGCCAGCGCTCCTGCAGCCGCGCCTGCGCCCAACACGTCGGGCACGCGCTTTGCGATGCCCGCCTCGGGCAGCATCATCCGGCCGTATCAGAAGGGCAAGAACGAAGGCGTGGACATCGGCGCCCCCGCGGGCAGCCCGGTCGTGGCGGCGGCGGACGGCACGGTGGCGGCCATCACCAAGGACACGGATCAGGTCCCGATCCTGGTTCTGCGCCATCCGGACAACACGCTGACGGTCTATGCCGGCATTGATGCGGTGTCGGTCGCCAAGGGCGCCAGCGTGACGCGCGGCCAGACCGTGGCGAAGATCCGCGCGACCAACCCCGCCTTCCTGCACTTTGAAGTGCGCAAGGGGTTCGAAAGCGTCGATCCGGCCCCCTACCTTCAGTAAAGGCGGATGCCCTTCCGCGCGGCCAGGTCGGTGAAGAACTGCCAGGCCACGCGGCCCGAACGCGATCCGCGCGTCGCCTGCCATTCGACGGCTTCGGCCCGCAGCGTGTCCTCCACGGGCACGCCATAGGCCTGGCAATAGCCGTCGATCATCGCAAGGTAATCGTCCTGCGAACAGGGGTGGAAGCCCAGCCACAGCCCGAAGCGGTCGGACAGGGAGACCTTCTCCTCCACCGCCTCGGCCGGGCTGATGGCGGTGGACCGCTCGTTCTCGATCATGTCGCGCGGCATCAGGTGGCGGCGGTTGGACGTGGCGTACAGGATCACGTTGTCCGGCCGCCCCTCGATCCCGCCGTCCAGCACGGCCTTCAGCGATTTGTAGTGCTGGTCGTCATGGCTGAAGGACAGATCGTCCAGAAACAGCACGAAGCGATGATCGGACTGCCGCAGATGGCCCAGCAGCCGCTGGACCGAGGGCAGATCTTCGCGCGCCAGCTCCACCAGCTTCAGGGGCAGCCCTTCGGCCCGCAGCGCGCCGTGGATCGCCTTCACCAGCGAGGATTTGCCCATCCCCCGCGCGCCCCAAAGCAGCGCGTTGTTCGCGGGCAGCCCTTTGGCAAAGTGGCGGGTGTTTTCCAGAAGAATGTCGCGGGCGCGGTTCACGCCGACCAACAGGCCCAGATCGACGCGCGCCACCTTCGTCACAGGCTCCAGCCGGTCCGGGGCGGTGTGCCAGATGAAGGCGTCGGCGGCGTCCAGATCCGGCGCGGCGGGCGCCGGAGGTGACAGACGCTCCAGCGCCTCGGCGATGCGGATCAGGGGGTCGTTCATTTCTTGGCGCTGTCCTCGGCCTCTTGATCCTCGACCCACAGGCCCTCGGCCCGCAGCTCGGCTTCGCGCCGCTTCTCGATCCGGCGGATCAGGAAGATCGATACCTCGTACAGCGGGTAGACGGCGCAGAAGAGAATGATCTGGCTCATCATGTCGGGCGGGGTCGCCACGGCGGCCAGAACCAGGATCGCCACGATGGCGTATTTGCGGACCGAGGCCAGACCGTCGGCCGAAATCAACCCCGCCTTGCCCATCAGCGTCAGCAGCACCGGCAGCTGGAAGCACAGGCCGAAGGCCAGGATGAACTTCATCGTCAGGCCCAGATATTCCTGCGCCGACCCTTGGAACACGATCCCCGCATGGACGGCGCGTTCCGCCACCTCGGCCGCGACGGGCGTTTCCTGCGCCTGCTGGAAGCTGAGGAAGAAGTCGAACGCCATCGGCAGCACGACGTAGTAACTGAAGGCCGCGCCCAGAAGGAACATCGCCGGCGAGGCGAGCAGGAAGGGCAGGAACGCATTCTTCTCGGACTTGTAAAGGCCCGGCGCCACGAAACGCCACATCTGGTAGCCGATGATCGGAAAGGCCAGCACAAGCCCCCCGAAGAACGAGATGTTGACCGAGATGAAGAAGCCTTCCTGCAGCTTGATCATCACAAGGCCGCAATCCTGCCCGCGCGAGTTCAGCGCCGTGCAGACGGGCTGCGACAGGAAGTTGAACACGCTTTGCGCGAAAGGGAACACCACGCAAACCGCCACCACATAGGCGCCCAGCGACCACAACACGCGGGTGCGGAGTTCCTTGAGATGTTCGATCAGCGGGGCGCTGCTGTCCTCGATCGTGTCTTCGCGGCTCATGTCTCGGGCTTCTTGGGCGTCGAACGACGGGGAACGGGCTTGCGCACCGGGGCCGAGGCGTCGACCTTGCGGCGACGCACGGGTTCGGGGCGCGGACGGACCAGCTTCGGTTCCGCCACGGACTTCGCAGGAACGGCGGGCAGAACGGGCTTCAGCGCCTCGGCCACCGGCGGGGCGGCGGTGACGGAGGCGGCCGAGTGGCGCACCTCATCAGCCTTGGTGTCGCCGAAACGGGTAGAGCGCATGGGGTCCCAGTTCTCGAACTTGGTGGCCGCCGTCTTCACCGCATCCAGCCCCAGCGCGCGGGGCGAGGTCATCTTCTTCAGATCGCCCGCCACGTCGCCCACGCCGGATTCTTTGGCCGCATCCTCCATCGCGTTGGAGAATTCGCGCGCCATGGACCGGGCCTTCGAGGTGAAGCGGCCCATCTGCCGGAACATGTCCGGCAGGTCCTTGGGACCGACCACGATCAGCGCGATCGTTCCGATCAGGATAAGTTCACTCCAGCCGATATCGAACATCTGTGCGGCCGATCAGACTTTCTTGCGCTCGGCCTCTTCGGGCGTCACGTCGCGGGCCTGATCCACGCGGTGCTGGTCGCCTTCCTTGTCGCCTTCGTGCACGCCCTTCTTGAAGGCGGTGATGCCCTTGCCGACTTCGCCCATCAGCGAGGAGACCTTGCCGCGCCCGAACAGCACCAGAACGATCAC
Source organism: Falsirhodobacter sp. 20TX0035 (assembly GCF_028307215.1). Classification (GTDB taxonomy): domain Bacteria; phylum Pseudomonadota; class Alphaproteobacteria; order Rhodobacterales; family Rhodobacteraceae; genus Falsirhodobacter. Next base: position 80,614 of record NZ_JAQMHV010000010.1, read on the forward strand.
AGCGATAAGAAGAAGGCCCGGAAGGCCGATATTGTTGAGCATGACGCCACTCCTTCACGCCGCCGGAACGGCGGTTTTCTCTTATCTAGGCGATTCAGGGGCGTGTTCAAACCCCCTTTCGCCCCGCCCGGCATCACATTCACATTGTCAGATTGACGTTGCCGCCATCCACAAGGATGTTCTGCCCCACGATGAACCGGGCCTGCTGCGAACACAGGAAGGCGCAGATCGCGCCGAAATCGCCCGCATCCCCGTAATGGCCTGCGGGAATTTCCGCCTCACTGCGGCGGCGCGCCTCGGCCTCGTCCACGCCCTCGCGCGCGGCGCGGCCCTTGTCCAGCGACTCCGACCGGGCGGTGGCGTGGGTGCCGGGCAGAAGGTTGTTCACGATCACCCCATGCGGCGCCACCTGCCGCGAGGTTCCGGCGACATAGCCCGTCAGCCCCGTGCGCGCCGCGTTCGACAAGCCCAGCTGCGCGATCGGCGCCCGCACCGATTGCGAGGTGATGTTGACCACCCGCCCCCAGCCCTTTTCGATCATCTTCGGCATGATTGCCGTCATCATCGCAATCGGGGCCAGCATGTTGGCGTCCAGCGCCTTCTGGAAATCCGCGCGGCCCCAGTCGGACCAGACGCCGGGGGGCGGCCCGCCCGCGTTGTTCACCAGGATATCCACCTCGCCCGCCACCGCCAGCACGGTGCGCTGGCCCTCCTCGGTCGCGATGTCGGCGGCCACGGTGCGCACCTCGACGCCGTGGCGGCGCAGCCGTTCCGCCGCTTCTTCCAGCGGGCCTTCGGTGCGGGCGTTCAGGATCAGGTTCACGCCGGCCGCGGCCAGCGCCTCGGCGCAGCCATAGCCCAGCCCCTTCGATCCCGCGCAGACCAGCGCCGTTTTGCCGTGAATACCCAGATCCATCCCATCTCTCCCTGTGGACGCGCGTTGCGCGCTGATGTAAACCGCCGCCCATGCTGGACAACCGCCCCACCCTTCCGCCCGAGATCGCCCGCCGCCGGACCTTTGCGATCATCTCGCATCCCGACGCCGGGAAAACCACGCTGACCGAAAAGTTCCTGCTGTTCGGCGGCGCGATCCAGATGGCCGGACAGGTCCGCGCCAAGGGCGAGGCGCGGCGCACCCGGTCCGACTTCATGAAGATGGAACAGGATCGCGGGATCTCCGTCTCCGCCTCGGCCATGTCGTTCGAGTTCGGGAAGTATCGCTTCAACCTGGTGGACACGCCCGGCCACAGCGACTTTTCGGAAGACACCTACCGCACCCTGACGGCGGTGGACGCGGCGATCATGGTCATCGACGGCGCGAAGGGCGTGGAATCCCAGACCCGCAAGCTGTTCGAGGTGTGCCGCCTGCGCGACCTGCCGATCCTGACCTTCTGCAACAAGATGGACCGCGAATCCCGCGACGTGTTCGAGATCATCGACGAGATCCAGGAGAACCTGGCCATCGACGTGGCCCCGGCCTCGTGGCCCATCGGCGTGGGGCGCGACTTCATCGGCGCCTATGACCTTCTGCACGACCGGCTGGAGATCATGGACCGCGCCGACCGCAACAAGGTCGCCGAATCGGTGAAGATCAGCGGGCTGGACGATCCGCGGCTGGCCGACCACATCCCCGCCGACCTTCTTGCGAAGTTCCGCGAGGAGATCGAGATGGCGCGCGAGCTGCTGCCGACCTTCGACCGGCAGTCCTTCCTTGAAGGGCACATGACGCCGATCTGGTTTGGTTCTGCGATCAACTCCTTCGGCGTGAAGGAGCTGATGGACGGCATGGGCGAATACGGGCCCGAGCCGCAGCCCCAGACCGCCAAGGAACGCCAGCTGGACGCGTCCGAAAGCAAGGTCGCGGGCTTTGTGTTCAAGGTGCAGGCCAACATGGACCCCAAGCACCGCGATCGCGTGGCCTTCGTGCGCCTCGCCTCTGGCCACTTCGAACGCGGCATGAAGCTCTTGCACGTGCGGTCCAAGAAGCAGATGGCCGTGTCGAACCCGGTCCTGTTCCTCGCGGCCGACCGCGAACTGGCGGAGGAAGCCTGGGCCGGCGACATCATCGGCATCCCGAACCACGGCCAGCTTCGCATCGGCGACGCGCTGACCGAAGGCGAAAGCCTGCACTTCACCGGCATCCCCTCTTTTGCGCCGGAACTGCTGCAGGGCGTGCGCGCGGGCGACCCGATGAAGGCCAAGCATCTTGAGAAGGCGCTGATGCAGTTTGCCGAGGAGGGCGCAGCCAAGGTCTTCAAGCCCATGATCGGGTCCGGCTTCATCGTGGGCGTCGTGGGCGCCCTGCAATTCGAGGTTCTGGCCTCCCGGATCGAGCAGGAATATTCGCTCCCCGTCCGGTTCGAGGGGTCACAGTTCTCCTCGGCCCGCTGGGTGCAGGGGCCGAAGGCGGCGGTGGAAAAGCTGATTGCCGTCAACAAGGGCCACATCGCGCAGGACAGCGACGGCGACACTGTGTTCCTCACGCGCCTGCAATGGGACATCGACCGCGTCCAGCGCGACCATCCCGACGTGAAGCTGACCGCGACCAAGGACATGATGGTCTGACAGGCGGGCCGGCGGGGCCCTGCCCCGCCCGCAACCCTGTGCAACCTTGACCTTTTCACGCCTTTGCGATAATGCCGCATCAGGACCGGCAATGGTCCGCCGACGCCGGGACGCCCGGAGGATATGCGTCCCCTATTTTTCATGCGGTCCGATACCGCATTCACAGGACGCCGATGACGAAATTTTCCGACCTCGCGCTTGACCCCCGCGTGCTGAAGGCCGTTCAGGAAGCGGGTTACGAGTCCCCTACGCCCATTCAGGCGCAAGCCATTCCGCACGCGCTGGAAGGCAAGGATGTGCTGGGCATCGCGCAGACGGGCACCGGCAAGACCGCCAGCTTCACGCTGCCGATGATCACCCTGCTGGGCAAGGGCCGCGCCCGTGCGCGCATGCCGCGCAGCCTGGTGCTGGCACCGACGCGCGAACTGGCCGCGCAGGTGGCCGACAACTTCGACACCTATGCCAAGCACACCAAGCTGACCAAGGCCCTGCTGATCGGGGGCGTGGCCTTCGGGGAACAGGACAAGCTGATCGACCGCGGCGTGGACGTGCTGATCGCGACGCCGGGCCGCCTGCTGGACCATTTCGAACGTGGCAAGCTGCTGCTTCAGGGCGTGCAGATCATGGTCGTGGACGAGGCCGACCGCATGCTGGACATGGGCTTCATCCCGGACATCGAGCGGATCTTCTCCCTTACCCCGTTCACGCGGCAGACGTTCTTCTATTCAGCCACCATGGCGCCCGAGATCGAACGCATCACCAACACCTTCCTGCAAGGCGCGGTGAAGATCGAGGTGGCGCGCCAGAACTCCACCTCCGCCACGATCGAGCAGATGCTGGTGCCGGTCACGCCGTCGCGCAAGGACCGCAGTTCGGCCGACAAGCGCAACGTGCTGCGCGACCTGATCCGCGCCGAGGGCGAGAGCTGCACCAACGCCATCATCTTCTGCAACCGCAAGATCGAGGTGGACGTGGTCGTGAAGTCGCTGAAGGCGCACGGCTTCAACGCCGGGGCGATCCACGGCGATCTGGACCAGCGCGTTCGAACGGCGACGCTGGACGGCTTCCGCGAAGGAACGATCCAGCTTCTGGTCGCCTCCGACGTGGCGGCGCGCGGGCTGGACGTGCCTTCGGTCAGCCACGTGTTCAACTTCGACGTGCCGACCCACCCCGAGGATTACGTGCACCGCATCGGCCGCACGGGCCGCGCGGGCCGCAAGGGCAAGGCCTTCACCCTGGCCACCCCGTCGGACGACAAATACGTGGCGGCGATCGAGGCCCTGGTCGGCCAGCCGATTCCCAGAGGAGAAACGCTCGTGGTTGCCGAAGACACGCCTGCGGCTGCTCCGGCGCCCGCACCCGCCCCACGCGCCGAGCGTGAGCCGCGCGCCGAACGCGAGCCCCGCCGTGGCCGCAACAGGCGCGAAGACCGGGAGCGCCCGGAACTCGCCGCCGCCGGGCCCGTGGGCCGGGACGGTCCGGTGGTCGGGATGGGGGATCACATGCCCGACTTCCTGACCCGCAGCTTCGCGCTGCCGAACGCGACGCCCGCCACCGAGGACTGATCCCAAGGCCGCGACACGTTAGCGGCCTTCTTCATTGCCGGGCATGAAAAAGGGTCGATGCGCTTGGCAACGACCCTTTTCCATTGGTAAACGGCGCCCGAAGGCGCCGTCGATCCTTATTCGTCCTGCAGACGGGAGATGACGACCGTCACCTCGGGCTTCTTGCCGATCTCGTCCTGGCCGACCTGCCGCGCCATCCGACGCAGGCCTTCCTCCAGACGATCATCGTCGCGCAGCAGCTTGGAGCCTGCGCCTTCCAGATATTCCGTCAGCTCCTTCTCCAGCGTGTCGGAGAAGGGGGCACCGTTCCGGCCCTTGGCCGCCAGACCCATGACCTCGACCCAGACCTCGCCCAGCAGCTCGTCGGACTCGTCCAGCAGCAGCGTCACCAGCACATGGCCGTTCAGTGCCAGACGGATCCGGTCGCGCACCACACCATCGAAGGCGCCGATCAGCATGCCGCCGTCCAGATAGATGCGCTTGGGCTCCACCCGCTCCACCGGAACCGGGGAGTTGCCGGTGATATCCACCATCATGCCGTTGGTCACGACCGCGCTGCGGATGCCCGCGTCGGTGCCCAGACGGGCGTGCTGGCTCAGATGCCGGTGTTCGCCGTGCATCGGGATCAACATCTGCGGCTTCACGATCGAATGCACCGCCACCAGATCGGGACGGTTCGCGTGACCCGACACGTGATAAAGGCCGCCCGCATCGTCCTGCAGGTTCACGCCCATTTCCGAAAGCTGGTTCATGATCCGGCCCACGGGCCGTTCGTTTCCCGGAATGGTGCGCGAGGAGAAGAGGAACGTGTCCCCCGCCTTCAGCTCGATCCCCAGATACTTGCCACGTGACAGTTGCGCCGTCGCGGCGCGCCGTTCGCCCTGCGATCCGGTGACGATCAGCAGCACGTTGTCGCGCGGCATCTCCAGCACCTGCTCGGGGCTGATGGTGGGCGGGAAGTCCGTCAGGATGCCGGTTTCCTGCGCCGTGGCGACCATGCGGCGCATGGCGCGCCCCAGAAGGCAGATCGACCGGCCCGACGCCTGCGCCGCATCCGCCAGCGTCTTCAGCCGCGCCACGTTGGACGCGAAGGTGGTCGCCACGACCATGCCGCGGGCGTTGCCGATCAGCTCTCGCAGCGGGCCGGCCAGCGTGCTTTCCGAACGGCCGGGATGCAGCGTGAACACGTTGGTGGAATCGCACATCAGCGCCTTCACCGGGCGTTCCGACGCGATCGCCTCGAACGAGGCGGGATCCCACGGTTCCCCCACCACGGGGGCCGGGTCCAGCTTGAAGTCGCCCGAATGCACGATCCGGCCGGCCGGCGTGTCGATCACGAGGGCGGAGCTTTCGGGGACCGAATGGCTCAGCGGGGCGAACTGGACCTGGAAGGGCCCGGCCTCCACCACATGGGGGCGCGGCTCCACGATGGTGATCGTGTCGCGCGGCAGACCCTGATCCTGCAGCTTGTGCTGACCGATGGCGGCCGTGAAGCGGCGGGCGTAGACGGGCGCGTTCAGCTTGGGCCACAGATGGGCCAGCGCGCCGATGTGATCCTCGTGCGCGTGGGTGATGAAGATCGCCTCGATCCGGTCGGCGCGCGCTTCCAGCCACGACACGTCGGGCAGGATCAGGTCCACGCCCGGCGTCGTGTCCATGTCGGGGAAGGTCACGCCCAGGTCGACCACGATCAGCCGTTCGCGCCCCGGGGCGCCATAGCCGTAGACGTAACAGTTCATGCCGATCTCGCCCGCGCCGCCAAGGGGGAGGTAGATCAGCCGCTCGTTCGTCATGCCTTGTCCAGTTCCATGTTGTAATGGTGTATGAGGACCAGACCGTGCATGGTCAGATCGTCTTCCACCGTGTCAAATAGGTCGAACCCCTGATCAAACAAAGGGGCAAGCCCGCCGGTTGCGATAACCTTCAGCGGACGTTCGCGTTCCAGGCGTATCTGGCGCACGATGCCTTCCACCAGGCCGATATACCCCCAATACACGCCCGACTGCATGCAGGCCACCGTATTCGTGCCGATCGCCTGGGCCGGGCGGCTGACATCCACGTGGGGCAAGGCGGCCGCCGCCATGTGCAGGGCCTCCAGGCTCAGGTTCACGCCGGGGGCGATCACGCCGCCGATATAGGCGCCGTCATGGTCCACCACGTCGAAGGTGGTGGCGGTGCCGAAGTCGACAACCACCAGATCGCCCCCGTGCCGCTGAAAGCCCGCCACGGTGTTCACCAGCCGGTCCGGCCCCACGGTGACGCCCTGATCCACGCGGGGGGCGACCGGCAGGCGGCATTCGGGCTTGCCCACCACCAGCGGGCGGCAGTTGAAGTAGCGGTTGCACAGGACGCGCAGGTTGAACACCACCCGCGGCACGGTGGAGGAGATGATCGCCTCCGTCACTTGCGGTTCCACCCCCGTCAGGCGCATCAGGCCGGTCAGCCAGACGAAGTATTCGTCCGCCGTCCGCGTGTGGTCGGTGGAGATGCGCCACGTGCCAAGGAACTTGCCGTCCCAGAGCGAGAAGACGGTGTTGGTGTTGCCGCAGTCAATGGCCAGAAGCATCGCTTCGCCTCCCAAAGAAGATGTCGGCGGCGGGTATGGGCAAGGGCCCCTCCGCCGTGTCGAGGATCAGCGCGCCCGAGGCGTCGATGGTGCGGAACACGCCTTCATGCGTGGCCGACATGGTGCGGGCGGTGATGGGTTCCCCCACGCGCGCGGCATGCGACAGGAAATCGTGGCGGATCGTGTCAAAGTCGGCGGCCAGTTGCGCTTCCCGCGCGGCAAAGGCCGGGGCCAGCCGGTCCAGAAGCTGCAGGGGCGTGATGTGCAGGCCGGTTTCGCCCTTCAGACTGACCGGCGGCAGCGCCCGCGGTTCCACCGACGCCGCGGGCGGCGCCCCGATCAGGTTGACGCCGATGCCGATGGCCAGCCGCCCCGCCTGCCCTTCCAGAAGGATACCGGACAGCTTGCCGCCGTTCAGAAGCACGTCGTTGGGCCATTTCAGAGCGAACACCTGCGGCAAGCCGGTCAGCGCCACCAGCGCGTCCCGCAGCGCCAGCGCGGCCACGAAGGACCGCAGCGCCATGCGTTCCGGCGGATCGTCCGGGGCAAGGATCAGGCTGCCATAGAAGTTGCCGGGGGGGCTGGACCAAGCGCGGCCGCGCCGTCCGCGCCCCGCCGTCTGTTCGGCCGCCACCACCCATGCGGGCACCTCCGTCAGCCGGAAGCCAAAGGCGTTGGTGCTGTCGACGGTGTCGAGCGTGTGGCGCCCGACACCGGTGGGCCAGTCCGCGGACACGCGTCAGCGGACGAGGGATTGGGCCGCGACCGCCGCGGCACCCTCGATCCCGAAGAGGTTCACGACACCCACCAGCATGATCGCCGCCGAGGCCATGAGGAAGACCCACTGCGTGCGCCCCATGCCGGCGTCGAGGGTGCTTTCCTCTTTCCCGAAATACATCAGGAACACGACGCGCAGGTAATAATAGGCCGCGACCACCGAGCCCAGCACCCCCAGAAGCGCCAGCCAGGTCAGACCCGCATCCACCGCTGCCTTCAGCACGTAGAACTTCGCGAAGAAGCCGATGAAGGGCGGCACCCCGGCCATGGACATGAACAGCGCCAGAAGGGCCAGCGCCTTGCCCGGCTCTTTCCTTGCATACAGGCTCAGGCTGTCGATGCGGGTGGTGGACACGCCGTCCCGCGCCATCGTCAGCATGAAGGCGAAGGTCCCCACGCTCATCACGACATAGATCGCGATGTAGATCAGCATGGCCTGCACGCCCTGCGCGGTTCCGGTCGCCAGCCCCATCAGCGCGAACCCCATGTGCGAGATGGAGGAGTAGGCCATCAGCCGCTTCAGGTCCGTCTGCCCGATCCCCGCGACGGAGCCGATGAAGATCGACAGCACCGCGATCACCGCCAGCACCTGCCCCCAGTCGCCCGGAACGCTTCCGAAGGCGTCGAAGACCAGACGGGCCAGGAAGGCGAGGCCCGCCACCTTTGGCGCGGTGGCGAAGAAGGCCGTCACGGGCGTGGGCGCGCCTTCATAGACGTCGGGCGTCCACATGTGGAACGGCGCGGCCGATATCTTGAAGGCGATCCCCGCCAGCATGAACACCAGACCGAACAGCAGTCCGATCGGCATCCCCTGCCCCAGCGTGGACAGGATGCCCGCGAACTGCGTCGTGCCGGCATAGCCGTAGGTCAGCGACGCGCCGTAAAGCAGCATCCCCGACGACAGGGCGCCGAGGACGAAATACTTCATCCCCGCCTCGGACGATTTGGGGCTGTCGCGCCGCAGGCTGGCCACGACATAAAGGGCAAGCGATTGCAGCTCGATCCCCATGTAGAGCGCGATCAGGTCGCCCGCCGACACCGTGATCATCATCCCCACGATCGAGAGGGAGATCAGGATCGGGTATTCGAACAGCATCAGCCCGCGCCGGGTCAGGTAGCTTTGGCTGATCACCAGCACGGCCGCGCCCGACAGCAGGATCATGACCTTGGTGAAGCGCGCGAACTCATCCTCCACGAACATGCCGAAGAAGGCGACATGGGCATTCGGGCCTGAGAGGGAGACCAGGAACGCCAGCAGCACGTAGACGGCCGCCGTCGCCCACATTAGCACGGGCGCCGTGCGATCCTTGCCCGCGAACGCCCCCACCAGAATGGCGCCGAGCGAGAAGAGCGTGAGCAGGAACTCGGGGAGGATGGCGGAAAAATCGGCGTGGGTCATCGTCGTCCCCTAGTTCGCTGCGGCCTGGATGCCCGCATCGGCGGGCAGCGCGGCCTGATAGGTCTGCGTCAGTTGCGCAGTGGAAGCCCCGATCACGTCGGTGACCAGCGCCGGATACAGTCCCAGCAAAAGCACGAACAGCACCAGCGGGGCGAACAGCGCCTTTTCGCGGCCGCTCAGGTCGGTCACGGACTTCAGCGCCTCCTTGATCAGGTCGCCCAGCATCACGCGGCGGAACAGGCGCAGCCCGTAGCCGCCGGCGAAGATCACGCCCGAGGTGGCGACCAGCGCGACCCAGGTGTTGACCTGGAAGGCTCCCATCAGTGTCAGGAATTCCCCCACGAAGCCGGAGGTGCCGGGCAGGCCAACATTGGCCATGGTGAAGAACAGGAACACCAGCGCATAGGCGGGCATGCGGGACTGCAGGCCGCCGAAAGCGTCCACGTCCTGCGCGCGCAGCCGGTCGATCACCACCCCGGCGCACAGGAACATCGCGGCCGAGATGAAGCCATGCGACACCATCTGGAAGATGGCCCCGTCGATCCCCTGCTGGTTGGCCGAGAAGATGCCCAGCGTCACGAAGCCCATATGCGCGATGGAGGAATAGGCGATCAGCCGCTTGATGTCGTGCTGCACGAAGGCCACGAGCGAGGTGTAGACGATCGCGATCGCCGACAGCCACAGCATCAGCCCCTGCATCACGTCCGACCCCACCGGGAACATGCCGAGCGAGAAGCGCAGGAAGCCGTAGCCGCCCATCTTCACGAGGATCGCCGACAGCGCGACAGTCGCCGCCGTGGGCGCCTGCACATAGGCGTCCGGCTGCCAGGTGTGCAGCGGCCACATCGGCAGCTTCACCGCGAAGCTGGCGAGGAAGCCCAGGAACAGCAGCGTCTGAAGCCCGCCCATCACCGTGATCCCGGCCACCGTCAGCGGCGAGGAGGCGAAGTTGTGCTGCAGCAGCGCCACGATGTCCGTGGTGCCGGAGTCGAAATACATGGCGATCATCGCCACCAGCATCAGGACCGAGCCGAGGAAGGTGTAGAGGAAGAACTTGAACGCCGCGTAAAGCCGCTGCTTGCCGCCCCAGATGCCGATCAGCAGCGCGCCGGGGATCAGGGTGCCTTCGAAGAAGACGTAAAACAGCACCAGATCCAGCGCCGAGAAGACGCCGATCATCAGCGTTTCCAGCACGAGGAAGGCGATCATCATCTCCTTGACGCGGTGTTTGACCTTCCAGCAGGCGCCGATCACCACCGGCATCAGCACCGTGGTCAGCAGGACGAACATGACGGAGATCCCGTCCACGCCCATCTTGTAGCGCAGGCCGCCGATCCAGGCGTGATCCTCCACGAACTGGAAGCCGGGGTTGGAGCGGTCGAACCCAAAGTAAAGGAAGAGCGAGATCAGGAAAGTCGCCACCGTGGCCAGCAGCGCCAGCCACTTGGCGTTCTTGCGCGCGGCCTCGTCCTCTCCGCGCAGGAAGACGGCAAGGATCAGCGCCGCGATCGCGGGGATGAAGGTGACGATGGAAAGAAGGCTGTCCATCAGCGCGATCCCCCTGTGAAGCTGACCCAGGTGACCAGGGCGGCGATGCCCAGGACCATGGCGAAGGCGTAGTGGAACACGTAGCCGGACTGCATCCGCTGCGCGAGGCGGGTGATCGCCGGGATGAGGCCGAGCGACACCCCGTTCACCACCCCGTCGATCCCGCGGTCATCGCCGCGCCGCCAGAACCACGACCCCAGACGCTGCGAGGGGCGCACGAAGATCGCCTCGAACAGTTCGTCGAAGTACCACTTGTTCAGCAGGAAGGCGTGAAGTCCGCGCGCGCTGGTCGCCAGACGTGCCGGCATCCCGGGATCGCGCAGATACATCATCCAGGCCAGAACCAGACCCACCAGCATCGCCACGAAGGGCGAGGCCGCGACCCAGGCCGGACCCTCGTGCGCCTCGTGCAGCACGTGGCCGTTCATGGCCAGGCTTTCGCCGAACCAGGCACGGACGGTCGACTCCTCGCCGAAGAAGACGTTGCGCCAGACCACGCCGGCCAGAACCGCCCCGACAGACAGCACCGCCAGCGGGATCAGCATGCTGCGGCCCGCTTCATGGGCATGGGCATGAAGCTCCGGCTTGCGCGGGGTGCCGAAGAAGGTCAGGAACATCAGCCGCCAGGAATAGAAGGCCGTCATCGCCGCCGCGATCACCAGCATCCAGAAGACGAGGCCGGAATTGACCCATGCCACCTCGATGATGGCGTCCTTCGACACGAAGCCCGCAAAGCCGATATAGGTGAAGGGAATGCCCACGCCGGTGATGGCCATGGTGCCGATCATCATCGCCCAGAACGTCGCCGGCATCTTCTTGCGAAGGCCGCCATAGTTGCGCAGGTCCTGATCGCCGTTCATCCCGTGGATGACCGATCCGGCCGCAAGGAACAGCAGCGCCTTGAAGAAGGCGTGCGTCAGCAGGTGGAACATGGCCGCCGAATAGACGCCCATCCCCGCCGCCACGAACATGTAGCCCAGCTGAGACGCCGTCGAATAGGCGATCACGCGCTTGATGTCGTTCTGCACGAGGCCGACGGTGGCCGCGAAGAAGGCGGTCGCGGCCCCGATGACCACGATCAGCGCCTGCGCGTTCGGCGCGACTTCATAAATCGGGGACATGCGGCAGATCAGGAACACCCCTGCGGTGACCATGGTCGCCGCGTGGATCAGGGCGGACACCGGGGTCGGCCCCTCCATCGCGTCGGGCAGCCAGGTGTGCAGGCCCAGCTGCGCCGATTTGCCGGCCGCGCCGATGAACAGCAGCACGCCCACGATGGTGGCGGCGTTCCATTCGATCGACAGGAAGGACAGCGTCGTCGCCGCCATGTCCGGCGCCGCGGCGAAGATGTCGTCGAACCGGACCGAGTCCGTCAGGAGGAAGATCGCGCCGATGCCCAGAAGGAAGCCGAAATCGCCCACGCGGTTCACGACGAAGGCCTTGATGGCCGCGGTGTTCGCGCTCGTCTTGCGATAGTAGAAGCCGACCAGAAGGTAGGAGACGAGACCAACGCCCTCCCAGCCGAAGAACAGCTGCACGAGGTTGTCGGCCGTGACCAGCGCCAGCATGGCAAAGGTGAAGAGCGAGAGGTAGGCGAAGAAGCGGGCCTTGTAGGCCTCCCCCTCGCGGAAATTGTGGTCATGCGCCATGTAGCCGAAGCTGTAGAGGTGCACGAGCGCGGACACCGTGGTGACCACGATCAGCATCACCGCCGTCAGACGGTCCAGCCGGATCGACCAGTCGGTGGACAGGCTGCCGCTTTCGACAAAGCGCATCAGGGTGACGTGCAGCGTGCCGCCGTCGAAGCCGAGGAAGACGATCCAGGACAGCACCGCCGCCAGCGCGACCAGCGCCGTGGCGATGACCTGCCCCGCGAATTCCCCGATCCACCGCCAGGCCAGGCCACAGATCAGCGCGCCCAGAAGCGGCGCCAGAAGGATGATGGTCGTCATCGGATCAGCCCTTCATCACGTTGACGTCTTCGACGTCGATCGTGCCCTTGTTGCGGAAGAAGGTCACGAGGATCGCAAGACCGATCGCCGCCTCGGCCGCGGCCACGGTCAGCACGAACATGGTGAAGATCTGTCCCGTCAGATCGCCCAGATGGCTGGAAAAGGCGACGAGGTTGATGTTCACCGCCAGCAGCATCAGTTCGATCGACATCAGGATGACGATCACGTTCCTGCGGTTCAGGAAGATGCCGAAAATCCCGACGACGAACAGCGCCGCCGCGACCACGAGGTAATGTTCCAGTCCGACCATGCTACAGCCCCTGCCCCGGTTTCACGTCCTTCAGCTCCATCGCCTTGGCCGGATCGCGCCACATCTGGTGCAGCACGTTCTGCCGCTTCACGTCCGACCGGTGGCGCAGCGTCAGCACGATGGCGCCCATCATGGCGACCAGCAGCACCAGTCCTGCCATCTGGAACAGAAGAAGGTAACGGTCGAACAGCACCATGCCGATGGCGCGCGTGTTCTCCACGTCCGTCGGCGTCACGGTCTGGCGCAGGCCAAGGGCGCCGTCCGCCTGCACCCAGGCGCCCACGCCCAGCACCAGCTGGACCAGCAGGATCAGCCCGATGAAACCGGCGATGGGCACATAGCGCAGCATCCGGCCCTTCAACTCGCCGAAATCGACGTCCAGCATCATGACGACGAACAGGAACAGCACGGCCACGGCGCCGACATAGACGATGATCATCAGCATCGCCACAAACTCGGCCCCCAGCAGGACGAACAGCCCGGCCGAAGACAGGAACGCCGTGATCATCCACAGCACCGCATGCACCGGATTGCGCGAAATGGTCACGCAGATCCCGGCCACGACCGTGACGATGGCGAAAGCGTAGAAGGCGAAGATCGCAAAGGTCATGGCATCCTCACCGGTACGGGGCGTCAAGCTCGAGGTTGCGGGCGATCTCCGCCTCCCACCGCGCGCCGTTGTCGAGAAGCTTCTGCTTGTCGTAGAACAGCTCCTCCCGCGTCTCGACCGAAAACTCGAAGTTCGGGCCTTCCACGATGGCGTCCACCGGGCAGGCTTCTTGGCAGAAGCCGCAATAGATGCACTTCGTCATGTCGATGTCGTAGCGCGTGGTCCGGCGGGATCCGTCCTCGCGCGGTTCGGCGTCGATCACGATGCATTGCGCAGGGCAGACCGCCTCGCACAGCTTGCAGGCGATGCACCGCTCCTCGCCGTTCGGATACCGGCGCAGGGCGTGTTCGCCCCGGAAGCGCGGCGACAGCGGGCCCTTTTCATGCGGGTAGTTGATCGTTTCCTTCGGGGCGAAGAAGTACTTGAACCCCAGCCCGAAGCCCTTGATGAAATCAAACAGCAGCGCGTAACGGGTCGCACGACCCCAGTCGATGGCCTGAGTCATTGTCAGCCTCCCATCGCCCAGCGGGCCCAGAAGCCGCCGAACACTTCGAATTTCGCCAGAAACGCCACCAGAACCACCCAGCCCAGCGACAGCGGAAGGAAGACCTTCCAGCCGATCCGCATCAACTGGTCATAGCGGTACCGCGGCGTGATCGCCTTCACCATCGCAAACAGGAAGAAGAAGAACGCCATCTTCAGCACCATCCAGAACGCGCCGTCCGGCAGGCCCGGGATGGGCGACAGCCAACCGCCGAAGAACAGCAGCGACAACAGCGCGCACATCAGGAAGATCGCGATGTATTCCCCTGCCATGAACAGCAGGAACGGGGTGGAGGAGTATTCCACCTGATAGCCGGCCACCAGTTCGGATTCCGCTTCGGGAAGGTCGAAGGGCGGGCGGTTGGTTTCGGCCAGCGCCGAGATGAAGAACAGCACCACCATCGGCAGGTGCGGCAGCCAGTACCAGTTCAACAGGCCTAGATCGCCATCCTGCGCGCGCACGATGTTCCCGAAGTTCATCGACCCGGTGGAGATGATGATCCCGATGATGATCAGGCCCAGCGACACCTCGTACGAGATCATCTGCGCGGCGGAACGCAGCGAGCCGAGGAACGGATACTTGGAGTTCGACGCCCAGCCGCCCATGATCACTCCATACACCTCCAACGAGGAGGCGGCGAAGACGAAGAGCACGGCCACGTTGATGTTCGACAGCACCCAGCCGTCGGCGAACGGGATCACGGCAAACCCGAACATCGCGAGGATGAAGGACAGAAGCGGCGCGAGGAAGAAGACGAAGCGGTCGGCGCCGGCCGGGACCACGATCTCCTTCACGATGTATTTCAGCGCGTCGGCGAAGGTCTGCAGCAGGCCCCACGGCCCCACCACGTTCGGCCCCCGGCGCATCTGCACCGCGGCCCAGACCTTGCGGTCGCCATAGACCATGAAGATCAGCGCGATCATCACGAAGGCGACCACGCCCAGCGACTGCAGCGCCGTCAGCAGCGTGATGCCCAGTCCCGTTTGAAGAAAATCGGCCATGATGTCCCCCTACACCGTCGGAATCGACTGCGCCTTGCAGTCGGCCACGGTCGGCGCCGCCTCGATGATGGCCCCAGTCTGCGGCCGGTCGGCCGAGATGAGGTAGACCGCGTCGGCCTTCCAGCCGGCCCCGCGGTCGTCGATGTTGGTGCGGATGCGGCGGACATAGCTTTGCCCGCGCACCAGCGCGTATTGTGCCGCCGCGCAATCGGTATAGGCGTCGATGTCGGCCGCGGCGCGCGGACGTTCGATCGCCACGCGGAAGCCCACCAGATCGTCGGAAATCCGCATCGTCTGCACGCCAAGATACCGCGGCGCCGGCAGCGGATCACGCCCTTCCCGCGCCGCAGGAACCTCCTGCGGCAGCGTGGAGGCGCAGGCCGTCAGTCCCATCACCGTCACGAGCGCCACCTTCCTCATTCGGCCGCCATCGGCGCCGCGGCCCGCTGCGCGGCCAGCGACGACAGTTCCGCCATCAGGACGGAGGCGCGGGCGATCGGGTTGGTCAGGTAGAAGTCGCGCACCACCGTGCGGAAATCGGCCTGCGCCGGTTCGCGCCGCTCCAGCGGCTGCCAAGCGTTTTCCGGCACCTGGTCGATCCGGCCCAGATGCGGGACGGCCGCCACCATGCGCTGGCGCAGCTGGCCCAGCGTGTCGAAGGGCATCGCCGCCCCCAGTTCCGCTGACAGCGCGCGCAGGATCGCCCAGTTCTCCTTGGCATCGCCGGGCGGGAAGCCCGCGCGCAGCGCCAGTTGCGGACGGCCCTCGGTGTTCACGAACAGGCCGTTTTCTTCGGTATAGGCGGCGGCGGGGAGGATGATGTCCGCCCGGTGCGCGCCGCGATCGCCGTGGCTGCCCTGATAGATCACGACCGGGCCCGGCGCGATGTCGATCTCGTCCGCGCCAAGGTTGTAGACCACGGCCGCCCCGGTCAGGGCAGCGGTCAGCCCCCCTTCGGTCACCGCGCCCACATCCATCGCCCCCACGCGCGAGGCCGCCGTGTGCAGGACCAGCAGGCCCGCGCCCGTGGCCTTGGCCAAGGCCATGGCCTGGCCCAGAACCGCCGCGCCGTCGGCCTCGGTCAGCGCGCCCTGCCCGACGATGACGATGCCGCCGGCGTCGGCTTCCGCACCGTTCACCAGACGGGTCAGGCTGTCGCGGCCCGTACCCACATGGTCGTAGTCGTAGGTCAGGTCCACCGGTGCGCCGATCAGCGACACGGCGGCCCCGTTCAGCCACGCCTTGCGGATGCGGGCGTTCAGCACCGGCGCTTCCAGACGCGGATCGGTGCCGATCAGCGTGATGCGCTTGGCCGTATCGATATCCTCGATCCGGGCGGTGCCGACATAGGCGGAACGGTTGCCGGCCGGCAGGCGCGCGCCGTCCGTGCGGCATTCCACGCGCCCGTTCTGGTTCTCCAGCATCATCTTCAGCGCAAAGGCGGCCTCGGTCGGGACCAGATCGCCGATCAGGCCGGTCACCGGCTGGTTGCGCATCGCATCCGCGGCGGCGCGCAGCGCCTCGGGCCACGTGGCGCGGCGCAGCTTGCCGTTTTCGCGGATATAAGGCGTGTCCAGACGCTGGCGGCGCAGGCCGTCCCAGATGAACCGGCTCTTGTCGCTGATCCATTCCTCGTTCACGCCGTCATGGTTGCGCGGCAGAATGCGCATGACTTCGCGCCCCTTCGTGTCCACCCGGATGTTGGACCCAAGGGCGTCCATCACGTCCACGGATTCGGTCTTCGACAGTTCCCACGGGCGCGCCGTGTAGGCATAGGGCTTCGACGTCAGCGCCCCCACCGGGCACAGGTCGATGATGTTGCCCTGCAGGTTCGAATCCAGCGTCC
Source organism: Falsirhodobacter sp. 20TX0035 (assembly GCF_028307215.1). Classification (GTDB taxonomy): domain Bacteria; phylum Pseudomonadota; class Alphaproteobacteria; order Rhodobacterales; family Rhodobacteraceae; genus Falsirhodobacter. The sequence continues at coordinate 97,297 of NZ_JAQMHV010000010.1, forward strand.
GGTTCAGGTAGGAGGTGATCTCCGCATCCTCGCCCCGGCCGGTCTGGCCCATCTGGTCGATACCCGCCACCTCGGTCGTGAAGCGGACGCAGCGCGTGCAGGAGATGCAGCGCGTCATCGCCGTCTTGACCAGCGGGCCGAGGTTCAGCTCCTCCGACACCCGCTTGGGTTCGCGATAGCGCGAGAAGTCGACGCCGTAGGCCATCGCCTGGTCCTGAAGGTCGCACTCGCCCCCCTGGTCGCAGATCGGGCAGTCCAGCGGGTGGTTGATCAGGAGAAACTCCATCACCCCCTCCCGCGCCTTCTTCACCATGGGCGAGTTGGTCTTGACGACCGGCGCCTCGCCGTTCGGACCGGGCCGCAGGTCCTTGATCTGCATCGCGCAGGAGGCCGTCGGCTTCGGCGGGCCGCCCACCACTTCCACAAGGCACATCCGGCAGTTGCCCGCGATGGACAGCCGTTCGTGATAGCAGAAGCGCGGAACCTCGACGCCCGCGTATTCCGCGGCCTGCAGGATCGTCATGGACCCGTCGACTTCGTATTCCACGCCGTCGATGCTGATCTTGCGAAGGTTGCTCATGTCCGGTCCCCCCGGTCAAAACGTGTCATCGGCAAGCCCCCTCGAACACCCAGTTCGGGGCCTGGTATTTCCCGACCACGGTCGGGTCGAAGCGCAGCATCCGGTTCGCACAGGCCCGCGCGGCCACATCCTTGGCCAGCTTTCCGTCATCATAGCCCAGGGGATCCACCGTGTTGTAGATGGCCATGGTCATCCCCTGCACGGGCACGACCCCCTTGCGGGTGATGCTGTGTCCGAGGCCGGCCGGCTGAAGGACCGACACGAAATTGCCGTCCTGAAGGCTGGGCGCGGGCGGCCGCGCCGCCTCGGCCGAGCAGCCCGCCAGCGCCAGCACTGCCATGATGCGGATCGCCTTCATTCGGCCGCCATCGCCCCCATGCGACCGGTGCGCTTGGCCTTGATGCGGTCCTCGATCTCCTCGCGGAAGTGGCGGACGAGGCCCTGGATCGGCCAGGCCGCCGCGTCGCCCAGGGCGCAGATGGTGTGCCCCTCGATCTGCTTGGTGACGTTGATCAGCATGTCGATCTCCTCGACCTCCGCTTCCCCCCGCACCAGCCGGTCCATCACGCGCATCATCCAGCCGGTGCCTTCCCGGCAGGGCGTGCACTGGCCGCAGCTTTCGTGCTTGAAGAACTTCGACAGCCGCCAGATCGCCTTGATGACATCCGTGTTCTGATCCATCACGATCATGCAGGCCGTCCCGAACGAGGACTTGTTCTCGCGCATCCAGTCGAAGTCCATCAGCGCGTCCTCGCACAGATGGGCGGGCAGGATCGGGCAGCTGGCGCCGCCGGGGATCACGGCCTTCAGGTTCTTCCACCCGCCGCGCACACCGCCGCCATAGCGGTCGATCAGCTCGCGCATCGGGATGGACATCGCCTCTTCCACCACGCAGGGCGTGTTGACGTGCCCCGTCATCGCGAACAGCTTCACGCCCACGTTGTTCGGCCGCCCGAAGCTGGAATACCATTCCGGCCCGCGGCGCAGGATCGTCGGCACGACCGAGATCGATTCGACGTTGTTCACCGTGGTCGGGCAGCCGTACAGGCCCGCGCCCGCCGGGAACGGTGGCTTCATGCGGGGCATGCCCTTCTTGCCTTCCAGGCTTTCCAGAAGGGCCGTCTCCTCGCCGCAGATGTAGGCGCCGGCGCCGTGATGCACGAAGACGTCGAAGTCGTAGCCCGACCCGCAGGCGTTCTTGCCCAGGAAGCCCGCGTCATAGGCCTCGTCGACCGCCGTCTGCAGGCTTTCCTTTTCGCGGATGTATTCGCCGCGCACATAGATGTAGGCCGCGACCGCGCCCATCGCGAAGCCCGCGATCAGCGCGCCTTCCACCAGATGGTGCGGGTCGTGGCGCAGGATCTCGCGGTCCTTGCAGGTGCCGGGTTCGGATTCGTCGGCGTTGATGACCAGATAGGACGGACGCCCGTCCGACTTCTTGGGCATGAACGACCACTTAAGGCCTGTGGCGAAGCCCGCCCCGCCCCGGCCGCGCAGGCCGCTGGCCTTCACCTGGTCGATAATCCAGTCCCGCCCGTTGGCAAGGATGGCCCCCGTGTTGTCCCAAAGGCCACGCTTCTGCGCGCCCGCAAGCGTGCGTTCGTGCATGCCGTAGATATTCTGGAAGATCCGGTCCTGATCCTTCAACATCTTCTCACTCCTTCCGGCGCTTGCGCCAGATGCGGACGGTCAGCACCGCCCCCCAGATGAAACCGGCCAGCGCCAGCAGATCGAACACCAGCATCAGCGGCGGCGACCAGCCGAGGCCCCGTCCCACCCACTGAATCAAGAGCCAGCCAAGCGCCGTGCCGCCAAAGATCAGCGCCGCACGGCGTGCGGCCAGATCCTCGGACAGGCGTGGGCCGGTCTCCATCAGACGTCATCCTTCTTCGGAGCGTCTTCGTTCACCTGCTGGCCGGGTTCGGCCGTGGCCGTGCCGCCGGGGGCCGTGCCCTTGTCGTCCATGCGTGCGGCCGACTTTTCGGACGATTCCTCCAGCGTCAGGCCGGTGTCGTCGATCGGATGCCCGCCGCTCAGCGTCGGTTCGCCCTGCAGCGGGGCCTCGTCGACCTCCTCCTGCACCTGCCACGGGGTGCGCAGCGGCACCTCGGTGCCGTCGATGCGCTTGATCGTGTCGCCGATCTCCAGCGCGCGCTGGACGGACCAGTTGTAGGGGGCGCGATCCTCGATGCCTTCGGCCAGCGCGGTCGGGCCGCCCTTGGCCTCGGCGCCGTAGCGGCCGTTCTGCGGACCGGGCTGCGGAACCTCGCCCGCGGCGAAGCGGTCGATCAGGTCGCGCAGCACCTCGGGCGTCAGATCCTCGTAGTTGTCCTTGCCGATCTGGGCCATGGGCGCGTTGGAACAGGCGCCCAGACACTCCACCTCCTCCCACGAGAAGCGGCCGTCGGCCGACAGCTGGTGGGAATTCGCGGCGATCTTTTCCTTGCAGACGGCGATCAGCTCCTCGGCCCCGCAAATCATGCAGGTGGTGGTGCCGCAGATCTGGATATGCGCCACCGTGCCGATCGGCGCCAGATGGAACATGAAGTAGAAGGTCGCCACTTCCAGCGCACGGATGCGCGGCATCTCCAGCATGTCGGCCACGTATTCGATCGCCGGACGGGTCAGCCAGCCTTCCTGTTCCTGCGCGCGGAACAGCAGCGGGATGATGGCCGAGGCCTGACGCCCTTCGGGGTATTTGGTGATCTGGCCACGGGCCCAGGCCAGGTTCGCCGGGGTGAAGGCGAAGCTGGCGGGCTGTTCAGTGTGCAGGCGGCGCAGCATCAGCGGTCGACCTCTCCGAAAACGATGTCCATGGTGGCGATGATGGCCGCGACGTCGGCCAGCTGGTGGCCTTTGGCCAGCATATCCATCGCCTGAAGATGCGGGAAGCCCGGGGCGCGGATCTTGCAGCGATAGGGTTTGTTCGTACCGTCGGACACCAGATACACGCCGAACTCGCCCTTGGGCGCCTCCACCGCGCAGTAGATCTCTCCCGCCGGAACGTGGAAGCCTTCGGTGTAGAGCTTGAAGTGGTGGATCAGCGACTCCATCGACCGCTTCATGTCGGCCCGCTTCGGCGGGGTGATCTTGCCGCGCGCCAGCACGTCGCCGGGCGTCGCCCGCAGCTTGGTGCAGCACTGCTTCACGATCTTCACCGACTCCACCATCTCGGCCATGCGGCACAGATAGCGGTCGTAGCAGTCGCCGTTCTTGCCCACGGGGATCTGGAAGTCGAACTCGTCATAGCATTCATACGGCTGCGAACGACGCAGGTCCCAGGCCAGCCCCGAGCCGCGGGCCATGATGCCCGACATCGACCAGTCCATCACCTGCTGCTGCGACACGACGGCGATGTCCACCGTCCGCTGCTTGAAGATGCGGTTTTCGGTGATCAGCTCGTGGAAGCGGTCCAGCACGGCGGGGAACGTCTCACACCACGCCTCGATGTCGTCGATCAGCTGTTCGGGAATGTCCTGATGCACGCCGCCGGGCCGGAAATAGGCCGCGTGCAGGCGCGCGCCGCTGGCGCGTTCATAGAACACCATCAGCTCCTCGCGCGGGACGAAGGTCCAGAGGGGGGCGGTCAGCGCGCCCACGTCCATCCCGCCGGTGCCCACGTTCATCAGGTGGTTCAGAAGCCGACCCAGTTCGGCGAACATCACCCGCAGCAACGACGCACGCCGCGGCACGACCGTGCCCGTCAGCGCCTCGATCGCAAGGCACCAGGCGTGTTCCTGGTTCAGCGGGGACACGTAGTCCAGCCGGTCGAAATACGGCAGGTTCTGCAGGTACGTCCGGCTTTCCATCAGCTTCTCGGTGCCGCGATGCAGAAGGCCCACATGGGGGTCGCAACGCTCCACGATCTCGCCGTCCAGCTCCAGCACAAGACGCAGCACGCCGTGCGCCGCAGGGTGCTGCGGGCCGAAGTTCAGGTTGAAGTTGCGGATCTTCTGCTCGGCCGTCTGGCCGCCGCCATGAAGCTCGTTCGCGCCGTCCATCATGTCAGAACCCCACCATGCTGCCGTGCCACGCGGCGGGCACCCGCCCGACGCGCTGCTGGACATATTCGTATTGCGGCGTCAGGACCCTTCTGGCCCGCGCCCGCATCGACGAAGGAAGCCATGCGGCCACCCCGCCATTCACCCGCTTGCCCATATCGACGGACAGGTCGGAAATTCCCAGAAACGCGGCCAGCCGGGCCAGGGCCGTTGGCTGCGTCATTTCCTCGTAGAACATCACGTGCAGCCGGTCTGGGCCTATCGCCCGGTCCAGCCGCGTCAAAGCGCCCGCATAGTCGCTGCGCGCCCAGGATGGCCCCCGCCCCGACAGCGCGTTTTCCATCCCCCGGCGGGCCAGAAGCCCTGCCATCCATGGCCAGCGCGCGGTCCGCGCGGCCTCCATCCGCACATTGCTCCACAACCGCTCCACCGGGTCGCGCAGCATGTAGATCATCTTCACGTCTGGCAAAAGGGCCAGTCGCGACAACATCCGCTGGGGCAAAAGCCCATAAGCCGGCGTGAAATCGGCCACGACCTTCTGCCCTTCCCGCCCCTTGCACAGGTATCCGGCATAAGCGCGCAGATTCAGCCGGTTGTGACGCAGCACCGCCAGCCAGTCGGAAAGGTCATCGCGCAGCGCACCGACCGACCGCGCGACCCGCGCCTCGATCCGCCGAACCTGCAACGCCCAGCGATCATGAAGCGCAGTGTTGAAGTAATGCAACTCCTTGATCCCGCGCAGGTGGCAGTCGCGATGCCCGGCCAGCTGGTCGAACAACCAGCTGGTCCCGGCCTTCGCGGCCCCCATGCCCAGAACAAGTGTCGGCGCTTGCGTCACGGTTTCGCCTTGTCGTCGCCCGGAAGGATGTAGTTGGCACCCTCCCACGGACTCATGAAGTCGAACTGCCGGTATTCCTGCGTCAGGCGCACGGGTTCGTAGACGACGCGCTTCTGCACCTCGTCATACCGAACCTCGGTATAGCCGCTGGTGGGGAAGTCCTTGCGCAGCGGATGACCACGGAAGCCATAGTCCGTCAAAAGGCGCCGCAGGTCCGGATGCCCCGAGAAGAGAATGCCGAACATGTCGAACACCTCCCGCTCGTACCAGTTTGCAACCGGGAAAAGCGAGGTCAGCGAGGGGACCATCTCCTCCTCGTCGATCGCGACCTTCAGGCGGATGCGCTGGTTCTGGTGCATCGACAGGAAGTGATACACCATGTCGAACCGCTTCGGCCGTTCGGGATAGTCCACGGCCGTGATGTCGGTCAGCACGCCAAAGCGCAGGGCCGGGTCCTGCTTCAGCTGCTCGGCCAGCCGTACAAGACTGTCCAGCGTGACATCAAGGCTCAGCACGCCAAAGCTGATGGACCGGTCCAGGACCGCGCCCTTGGCGCGGGCCTGGATCGTGAGGGCGAGTTCTTCGAGGGCTTCGTTCATAGTGGCTCCTCCTTACCGGGTCAGCGTGCCGGTTCGGCGGATCTTCCGCTGAAGCTGCAGAAGGCCGTACAGCAACGCTTCGGCCGTGGGCGGGCAGCCGGGGACGTAGATGTCCACCGGCACGATCCGGTCCACGCCCCGCACCACCGAATAGCTGTAGTGATAATAGCCGCCGCCATTGGCGCAGCTTCCCATGGAGATGACATAGCGCGGCTCCGGCATCTGGTCGTAGACCTTGCGCAGCGCGGGAGCCATCTTGTTCGTCAGCGTGCCCGCGACGATCATCAGGTCCGACTGGCGCGGCGAGGCACGCGGCGCGATCCCGAACCGTTCGACATCATAGCGCGGCATGGAGGTCTGCATCATCTCCACCGCGCAGCAGGCAAGGCCGAACGTCATCCAGTGGAGCGAGCCGGTGCGCGCCCAGTTGATCACATCCTCGGTGGAGGTCAGCAGGAAGCCCTTGTCCTGCAGTTCACGGTTCAGCGACTGGGTCGCGACCTCCCGGTCGCCGCCCGCGCTGTTGGTTCCGGTGCTCACGCCCATTCCAGAGCCCCCTTCTTCCATTCATAGATGAAGCCGACCGTCAGGACGCCCAGGAACACCATCATCGACCAGAACGCCATCATCGACAGCCCGCCGAAGGCCACAGCCCAGGGGAACAGGAAGGCGACTTCCAGATCGAAGATGATGAACAGGATCGACACCAGATAGAAGCGGACGTCGAACTTCATCCGGGCGTCGTCAAAGGCGTTGAAGCCGCATTCGTAGGCCGACACCTTTTCGGGGTCGGGATTGCGCACGGCCAGCAGCACCGCCGCGAGGATCATCACCAGACCCAACGCCACGACGATGACAAGAAAGACGACGAGCGGAAAATACTCTCGGAGAAGTCCGTCCACGAGTGGCTCCTTCGGCCAGCGGCCTTTGCGGCGCGCGCGAAAAGTTGCTGCCCTCCATGTATCCTCGCACAGGCCCACGGTCAACTGACGGGCCTGCGGAACGAGGTCAATAAAACAAGGATGTCACAGCAAGACGTTCAAAATATTCGAAACCCGTGCATGCCTTCGGATGCCATGGCATACCATCGAGTCGCGGCGGTCAGATCAGCGAGGCGACCACCGCCCCAAGGTCGTGATAGGATTCCAGCAGGGCGTCGGGTTCCAGCCGCCGGACCCCCTGCCCTTCGGGCCCGAAGGTGACCAGCGCAATCGGCACGCCGGCCGCCCGGGCCGTCAGAAAATCGGTTTCGGTGTCGCCCACCAGCATGGACGCCGTTCCGCCGACGCGGCGCACCGCCTCGTGATACGGAAATGGGTGCGGTTTCCTTTCCGACAAGGTGTCGGCGCCGATCATCGCGCCGAACAGATCGCGAACGCCCAGCTTCGCCAGCAGCGTCTCGGCCAGCCCTTCGGGCTTGTTGGTGCAGATGGCCGTGGCATAGCCGTCGCGCCGCAAGGCCTCCACCGCCTCGGCCGCGCCGGGGTAAAGCTTCGTGTGCACCGCGATGGCCTGCCCGTAATAGTCCAGAAGCAGGGGATACTGGTCCTCCACATCCACCTCGGTCCAGTCGATGCCCACGCGTTTGAAGCCCAGCCGCAGCATCGGCCGTCCGCCGCGCAGGGCGGTGCCGGAATCCGTGGCCATCGCCAGCGGCTCCCCATGCCCCAGCGCGCGGAAACAGGCGTTGGCCGAGGCGAGGAGATCCGCCGCCGTGTCGGCCAGCGTCCCGTCCAGATCGAAGACCACCGTGCGCATTGAAACCTCCGGAAAGAGAGTGTGACCGGTCCGCCCCTTGCGGCGGTCTGCCCAAGGGGTAAAACCACCGGCACAAGAAGACCAGAGGGACACATGGCCGGCACATCGCTTATCATCCTTGCTGCGGGGCTCGGCTCGCGCATGAATTCGGATCTGCCGAAGGTGCTGCACCCGCTGGCGGGCGCGCCGCTTTTGCATCACGCGATGCAGGCGGGCCGCGCGCTGGACCCCGTCCGCACCGTCATCGTGACGGGCCATGGCGCGGCCGAGGTCGAGAAGGCCGCCCGCGCCTACGACCCGGAGGTGGAGGTCGTGCTTCAGGCCGAACAGCTGGGCACCGGCCACGCCGTCGCACAGGCCGCGGGCCTTCTGGCGGGCCAGACGGGCGACGCCGTCGTGCTTTATGGCGACACTCCGTTCATCCGCCCCGAGACGCTGGAGGCGATGCAGGACGCCCGCGCCCGTCATGCGGTCGTGGTCCTCGGCTTCCGGCACGACGGCCCCGGCCGCTACGGCCGCCTTGTCACGCAAGGCGAGGCGCTGGAACGGATCGTTGAATACAAGGACGCGACCGAGGCGGAGCGGGCCATCCCCCTGTGCAATTCCGGCGTGATCTGCGCCCAGACCTCGGTCCTCCTGGATCTGGTCGCGGCGGTGGGCAACGACAACGCGTCGGGCGAATACTACCTGACCGACATCGTGCAGATCGCACGCGAACGCGGCCTGACCGCCGGCGTGGTGCTGTGCGATGAGGCCGAGACGCTGGGCATCAACACCCGCGCCGAACTGAGCCAGGCCGAGGCGGCCTTCCAGACCCGCGCCCGGGCCGAGGCGCTGGAGAACGGCGTGACCCTGACCGCGCCCGAAACGGTGTTCCTTGCGCTGGACACGGTGATCGGCCGCGACGCGGTGATCGGGCCGAACGTGGTCTTCGGCCCCCGCGTCACCATTGAAAGCGGGGCCGAGGTGCGCGCCTTCTGCCACCTGGAAGGCTGCCACATCTCTCGTGGTGCCACCGTCGGCCCGTTCGCCCGCTTGCGCCCCGGCGCCGAATTGGCCGAGGACGTGCATGTCGGCAACTTCGTGGAGATCAAGAACGCCGTTCTGGACGAAGGCGTGAAGGTCGGCCACCTGTCCTATCTGGGCGACGCCCATGTGGGGGAGCGAACGAACATCGGCGCAGGCACCATCACCTGCAACTATGACGGCGTGAACAAGCACCACACGGAAATCGGCCCCCGCGTCTTCATCGGGTCGAACACCATGCTGGTGGCCCCCGTGACCGTGGGCCGCGACGCCATGACCGGGTCGGGATCGGTTATTACTGAGGATGTGCCCGCCGAAGCGCTGGCCCTTGGCCGCGCCCGTCAGGTAACAAAGCCCGGCATGGCCGTCCGCCTGATGGACCTGTTCCTGTCCAAGAAGAAGAAAGGCTGACACATGTGCGGAATCATTGGCATTCTTGGAAAGAACGAAGTCGCCCCCCAACTGGTGGAGGCGCTGAAGCGGCTGGAATATCGCGGCTATGATTCCGCCGGGATCGCCACGGTGGACGGCACGGCGCTGGACCGGCGCCGGGCGGTCGGCAAGCTGGTGAACCTGTCGGACCTGCTGGTGCACGATCCGCTGCGCGGCAAGTCCGGGATCGGCCACACCCGCTGGGCCACGCACGGCGCGGCGACGGTGGAAAACGCCCACCCCCACAAGGCAGGCCGCGTCGCCGTCGTGCACAACGGCATCGTGGAGAACTTCCGCGAGTTGCGCGAGGAGCTGGCCGACGACGGCTACACCACGACCAGCCAGACCGATACCGAGGTCGTGGCCCTTCTGGCCGCCCGCGCCATGGACTGCGGCGCCTCCCCCCGTGATGCGGCCTTCGCCACGGTGGACCGGCTGCACGGGGCTTTCGCCCTCGCCTTCCTGTTTGACGGCGAGGATGACCTGATGATCGGCGCGCGCAAGGGCTCCCCCCTTGCTGTCGGGCATGGGGACGGGGAGATGTTCCTCGGCTCCGACGCGATCGCGCTGGCGCCCTTCACCAACCGCATCACCTATCTGGAGGAAGGCGACCGCGTCGTCCTGACCCGCGCGGGGGCCGAGATCACGGACGCCGCCGGCCGCCACGCCAACCGCGCGCTGGCCCGGATCGAGGTGGGGGCGACCCAGATCGACAAGGGCGGCTTCCGCCACTTCATGGCGAAGGAGATCGCCGAGCAGCCGGCGGTCCTTGCCGACGCGCTGGCCCATTACGTGCGCGACGGGCAGCTTCAGATGCCACTGGACTTTTCCGACACGGACCGCCTGACGCTGGTGGCCTGCGGCACCGCCCATTACGCCTGCCACGTCGCGAAATACTGGTTCGAGCAGATCGCCCGCCTGCCGGTCGAAATCGACATCGCGTCCGAGTTCCGCTACCGCGATCCCGTCCTGACGGACCGCCAATGGGCCGTCTTCGTCAGCCAGTCGGGCGAAACGGCCGACACGCTGGCCGCCCTGCGCCACGCCTCGGGTCAGGTGGGGAAAACGGTGGCGGTGGTGAACGTCGCCACCTCCTCCATCGCGCGGGACGTGGACGTGGCCCTGCCCATCCTCGCGGGGGTGGAGGTGGGCGTCGCCTCCACCAAGGCGTTTTCCTGCCAGCTTCTGGTTTTGCTGCTGATGGCGCTGAAGGCCGCGCATGACCGGGGCCGCCTCAACGACGCGGGGCTGACCGCGCATCTGGCCGATCTGGCCACCCTGCCCGGCCTGATGAACCAGACCCTGGCCGTGGCCGATCCCATCGCCGCGCTGGCCGACGGCCTGGCCGAAGCGCAGGACATCCTGTTCCTCGGCCGCGGCCCGATCTACCCCCTCGCCCTTGAAGGCGCGCTGAAGATGAAAGAGCTGAGCTACATCCACGCCGAGGGCTACGCTTCGGGCGAGCTGAAGCACGGCCCCATCGCCCTGATCGACGCGCATGTGCCGGTGATCGTGTTGGCCCCGCGCGACGCGCTGTTCGAAAAGACCGTGTCCAACATGCAGGAGGTGATGGCCCGCCACGGCCGCGTTCTCCTCATCTCGGACGAGACGGGATTGCAGGAGGCGGGCGGGGATTGCTGGCGCACGCTGCGGATGCCGGACGTCCCCGCCTTGCTGGCCCCGCTGATCTATGCCATTCCCGCGCAACTTCTGGCCTATCACACGGCCGTGGCGAAAGGGACCGATGTGGATCAACCGCGCAATCTTGCCAAATCGGTGACGGTCGAATGACCCCGCTGGACGCCCTGCGCGCCGGGGGCAGCCCCGACCGCGCCGCCGAAGCCGCCGCGCGGCACGAAACGGACCGCGAATATCTGGGCACCCCCCTTCCCGCGATCGACGCGCTGGTGGCCGAATGGCGGGCCGAACTGTCGGTGGAGGAGCGCGTGGCGCTGGCCGGCTCCCTTTGGCACAGCAACGTGCACGAGGCGCGGATCGCCGCCGCCCGCCTGCTGCTGCAGGCCCGCCTGCGCCCGGACGAGGCCGCGTGGCGGCTGGTGCAGGACTGGATCGGGCAACTGGACAACTGGGCCATCGCCGACGCCGTGGGCAAGGCCGCCGAAAAGCGCGTCATGGCCGATCTGGCCCGGTTGGAAGAGGTGACGCAATGGCTCGCCTCGGAAAACGCTTGGGCCCGTCGCAGCGCGCTGATCGCCACCAACCCGCTGGCCAAGAAGAACAACGCCAAGCCCGAGGAGTTGGACGCAAGGGAAGAGGTGCTGGACTGGCTGGTGGACCTGCTGGCCGATCGCGATTGGCATGTGCAGAAGGCCATCGCGACCTGGCTGCGGGACCTGTCGAAGCACGATCCCGAGCGGGTGCAGGCCTTTCTGGCCGAACATGGCGAGGTCATGCGCGGTTTCACCCGCAAGGATGTCGCCAAGGCCGTGTGACGCGAAGGTGTTCTGCGGAATGTGACCTTTGGCCATGCAAGCAGGAAACGCCCTTTAAAGCATGTCGCCGGGATGCCGCAGGGCATGAGGACGTGGCATGTCGCCCGTGCCGCTCGGAGGGGAACGGGCGTTGCGGCAGCGCAGCCGGCGCTGCGGAGCAGTGAGCAGTGAGCGGATGACCGGTCACGGTCACGGTCACGGTCACGGTCACGGTCACGGTCACGGTCACGGTCACGGTCACGGTCACGGTCACGGTC
>NZ_JAQMHV010000011.1 GCF_028307215.1 Falsirhodobacter sp. 20TX0035
GCGGGATGGAGCAGCCCGGTAGCTCGTCAGGCTCATAACCTGAAGGTCGCAGGTTCAAATCCTGCTCCCGCAACCAAAAATACTTCAACACCATCACAATACCCCGCCTCGCCGTCTTCGCCCGAGGCCGTTCTGCGTTCCATACGCCGACGCGCAGGCGGGATGTGCTGAAGCCTCCCCCACCGGCGCGCCGGTCGCCAGCTGAAGAAGCCCCGCCAAAGCCCCATGAAGGTGCACCGCGAGCCGCGGCTGGTCCTCAGGTCCCGGCTCCGGCACAAGCTCGATCCGGTCCACAAGGCCCCGCAGCGCCTCCTTCGCCGCGTCCATCTCCTCTGCGTCCCCAAGGCCTCGGATCAGGGCACCGACCGGTCGCGTCAGGTCTGCGCCATGCCGGGATGAATACGCATCGGATCCGGGGCAGGGGCCACCCCGAGGTCCGCCTCCAGCTCCTTCCGGCATGCATCCAGCGCGATCATCCGATCCTTTACCTGATCCGCCGGAACCCCGGCCACGATCGCGCCCACCTGCTTGCCGTGATCGCGGGTGACACGGACCAGTTCGCGTTCCAGATCGGCCCGGCCTGCATCGGGGGAGGCCTTGAGCCGGTTGCGTTCCGCGACATACTCCTCGCAACACGAGACGCCCACGGGGCTGCTGCGTATCAATACCTTGGTTCAGGCGGGACACGCGATCACGCCGGTAGTGCTGTCTTACACGCGCCGCTTCCCGAGATGCAGGTCGATCTGGTGACCGAGGGGCGGCTGGTCGATATCGTGGCTGAGGGCTTCGATCTGGGCATACGCCCTGCCGATCTGGTCCCGCGCGACATGATCGCGCTGCCCTTCGGCAAGCCGCAGCAATTCTCGGTCGTCGCCTCGCCTGAATGGCTGGCGGAGCATCCGGACCCCGCTGACCTGCTGACCCGAGACTGCATCCGGGTGCGTCTGCCGAACGGGGCCTTGCTCCGCTGGCATTTCGAGCGCAGTGGCGAACAGGTCTAGATCGACGTCTAAGGCCGTCTGACGCTGGATGAGGCGGTCATCGCCGGTGCCGCCGCTCTGGACGGCGCAGGGTCAGCAGGGCTACCCATGCCGTGTCTGTCGCACTTGCCACCACCTCTCCCACTGTCGCCTCGGGTGACCTAGAGCAAGGAGCGAATTGTCAGCCAGAAGCGCCTGTTCCAGCCTAAGCGCGTCTGGTTCAAGATAATTCGACTGACCAAGTCTCTGCAGGGTAGCTGCATGGGCGTGGCGGACCTTCCAGTTGAGGGTCTGGAGCCTCGTGCTGATATCGTTTCCGGCGTTCGAACGCGCCATCGGTCTGGGAAGATCTATTCCACCTTTTCCCAGAGCACTCGGGACACTTTTCGACCGACGATTTCCTACTGGCAGGCCATTTCTACGCCGGCTGCCGCTCAGCGCGCGACGCGACGCGCTGTAGCGAGCAGACTCGCGGCGCCGCCATGTCGGCCGACGAGCATCGTCATCGACCACGCGGGAAGGAGGCTTGGCGTCGGCAGCGCCAGGGCGCATCCATCCGCAAGGTTGACAAGCGAGGTGTTGCGCAGCATCGCCGCGTTTACTGCCAGTGACAGTCGGAGCCTCTGGTAAACGGCCGGAAATGTCTGCCGCTAATGATCGCTTAGTCCCATACGATCGCCTTTGGCTGTGGCGCCTTAGTGAGGAAGCGCGTTTTTACCAATTAGCAGCGGACGGTCTGGGTCGGCATCAGGGGAACATGGGGATCGCTGTTCTGGTTCTTCGCCTTTGCCCTGCAGAACGTGGCCTATGTTCGCGCACTTGGCCAGATCGAGATGGTGTTCACGCGGATCGTCTCGTTCCTTGTCTTCTGCGAGCGGTTGACATGGCGCGAAGCGGCGGCATCGCCCTCATCTGCGCGAGCATTCTCCTGCTGATCCTAACACTGGGACGACTTAGTGAAAAATGATCTGGAAGTTCTGCGATTGGCGACTGTCGGCGATATCCTACTCCGAGGTGGAAAACTCATTCGGCGGGTTCTCTCGGAGGAATGTCTCGATATCGGTATGAGTCTGGGGAAATCTTGTGCTGATGACGATCAGCCTTCAGCAGACGCTTCCATTGCCTTCCCTACCGAAAGGCCAGTCAGACAGGCAATGCTTGAATAGAGGCGCGGGGCCTACCGGCCTCTTTCCAAAGATATGCGATCGTGACCGGAAGCCGGAAGCGGCGGGGTCCGGCCGCGCCGGGGTTCAGCCAGAGGGTACGGCCGTTCTTCTCAATGCTTGGCTTGTGGGAGTGGCCGGAGATCACGACGTCCCACCCTTCGGCTTCCGGATCGGCTTTCAGGGTCTTGCGGTCGTGGATCATGTGGATCCGCATTCCCCCGATGGTCAGGCTGACCGTCTCAGGCAGCGCCCGGGCCCAGTGGCCGCGGTCGATGTTGCCGCGGATCGCCGTCACCGGCGCGATCCGGGCCAGCGCGTCAAGATGGTCGGGATCGCCTATGTCGCCCGCATGCAGGATGCGGTCGACACCCTCCAGCGCCTCCAGCGCCTCCGGGCGGAGCAGGCCATGGGTATCGGAAATGACGCCGATGCGCCTTTCACGGCAGGGCTGACAGGGTGGTGGCAAGGGGCAGATCCTGATTGGTCATGGCACGCAGGTGGTTCATCGGGCACGGCTTCGCAAGAAGCTTCCTTGCCCTGAGCCGGGATCGGGCGAACAATGAACGCGGACGGCTGCACCGGCGAGAGATGTCGGGGCGCCCGTGCGGCGCGTCCGGTTCCGGAGGAGGAAACAATGACATATCCAGCACACAAGCGGCGCCAAGGGCCGCTTCGCAACACCATCATGGGGATCGCCTTGACCTGCCTGCCCACGCTTGCACTTGCCCAAGGTGCCGGAACCCGCGACAGCTTCTTCTGGATCGGCGAGATCAACAAGGCCAGCGCCGTGATCAACACCGAGGAAGGGCTGCTTGATCCGGCCATGACGCCGGGCATCGCCGCCGCACTTGTGAAGGTGCTGGAGGATGGCAACCAGCCGGGGGCCAAACGCCCGCAAAGCGTCATCACCTTTGAACCGTTGCTGATCGACGCCGGGGGGCAGGACGTCACGCTGCTTCACGCCGGTCGGTCCAGTCAGGACATGCTGTCCACCGCCCGCGCCGCCATCCTGCGCGATCATCTGCTGGCGCTGGCCGAGCAGTTGAACACCACCTCCCGCACGATGGTGGAGTTGGCAGCCCGCCATGTGGACACGATCGTTCCGAACTACACCAACGGGGTGGCGGCGCAGCCCAACAGCTACGGCCACGCGCTGCTGGGCCATGCGGCAGGCCTTGACCGCGACGCGCAGCGCATCCGCGAGGCCTATGTGCGGCTCGACCGCTCGGCGATGGGCACGACGGTGCTGAACGGCACCAGCTGGCCGCTGAACCGCGAGCGGATGGCCGACTACCTCGGCTTTTCCGGCGTGGTCGAGAATGCCTATGACGCGGCGCAGATCTCGCCCGTGGATCTGGCGGTGGAACTGGGGTCCATCGTTTCCTCCGTCGCGCTGCATTCGGGCAGCTTCATCGAGGATGTGATGGGCCAGTATGGCCAGACCCGCCCGTGGATCCTGCTGCGGGAAGGGGGTGACAACACCTACGTGTCCTCGGCGATGCCGCAGAAGCGCAATCCGGGCATCCTGAACTCCACCCGCAGCGACGCTTCCGAGGCGCTGACGCTGGCGATGGGGCCGATCCTGCAGCAGCACAACCTGCCGCCGGGGATGAGCGATGCGAAAAGCCCCGACCGCAACACCAAAATGCTGGAGGCCGCGACCGGCACGCTGGAAGGGCTGGACGACATCCTTCATGCGCTGAACATCAACCCCGAACGGGCGATGGAGGAGCTGAACAGCGACTGGACCGCCTCGCAGGAACTGGCGGATCTGCTGATGCGCGAACATGGCATGCCGTTCCGCGTCGGGCACCACTTCGCCTCCGAGATCGTGACGCATGCGCGGCAGGAGGGTCTTGGCCCGCTGGACTTCCCCTATGCCGAGGCGCAGCGCATCTATGCCGAAGCGGTCGCGGACACGGATTACCCGCAGGACCTGCCCATCACCGAGGACGCGTTCCGCGCCGCCCTTGATCCCGCCGCCATCATCCGCGCCCGCGCCACCTCCGGCGGGCCGCAACCGGCCGAGATGGAGCGGATGCTGACCGCCGCCCGTGACCGGCTGACCGCGCAGGACGCGTGGATCGCGGAACGTCGTGCCCGTATCGACGATTCTCTGGCCCGGCTTGACGCGGACTTCGCCAAGCTGCTGCCCTGAGTGTCGTTACCGTTCCGACACAAGTTGCCGGGGCGGCTGCGGTCGCTTCGTGCGAGGGGGCGAGCGAAAGGGGCTGCTTCCCCTTAGCTTCCGGGGGGCTAAGTCGGAGCTCCGGCGATAGCGCTCCGGCTCAGCGTTCATAGGGGTGGACGTCTAGAGCGAAGAAAATCCTCACCCTTCCGCCGCAGGACCAAATGCGGATCCTGCAGGGCGGGGGAGCCGCGCTGGCAGGGCCGAGCATCGCTCACCGGATGCTCGGCGGCCACGCCAAGGCGGAGACATGATGCAGGAGGCATGGCTGCGCGGGCAGAACGGAGATCACAACCGTATTTCTCACGTCATCATCATACACATTGACATCTTGCATACTAGTGTATCATATGCCTGCAAGCCCTGTGGAGGAGGCGGAATGATTTCGATCTCGGTGGCCAAGCCGTTCGACTTGCGCGTGAAGGAAGCCGACGCGCCAAAGGTCGGTCCGAATGAACTTCTGGTGCGCGTTCGGCGGGCGGGGATTTGTGGATCGGACCTGCACATCCTGCACGGGTCCAACCCCTTCGCGAAATATCCTCGCGTCATCGGCCACGAATTCGCAGGCGAGGTGATCGGATTGGGCGAGGGGGCGACCGGATTCCTGGTCGGCGACAATGTAGTGGTGGATCCGGTCATCGCCTGCGGGCACTGCTACCCCTGCCGCATCGGACGCCCGAACGTTTGCGCAAACCTTGAGGTGATGGGCGTCCATCGCGACGGCGGGTTCCGCAGCGTCGTGGCCGTGCCCGCCGCCAACGCCATCAAGCTTCGCCCGGAGACGCCCATCGCGATCGGCGCGCTGGCCGAGCCGTTCTCCATCGCCGCGAACATCCTGGGCCGCACCGGTTGCGGGCCGGAGGATACGGTCCTGCTCTATGGCGCGGGAACCGTGGGGGTGACGGTGATGCAGGTGGCCAAGGTCAGCGGCGCGCGCGTGATCGTGGCCGACCCCGACGCCGCCCGGCTGGAACGCGCGCTGACCTTCGGCGCGGACCGCGTGCTGCGGTCGGGCCATGACGACATTCCGGCGCAGGTCGCAGGCGAAACGGACGGCCTTGGCCCCACCATCGTCATCGACTGCGCCGGCGTGCCCGCATTGCTGGAGGAGGCGTGCCGCGTCGCCTCCCCTGCCGGGCGGATCGGGATCATGGGGTTCTCGCCCGCGCCCTGCAACATCTCGCAGCAGGAGATCGTGAAGAAGGAGCTCACGCTCTACGGCTCGCGCCTGAACCGGCGCCTTCTGCCCGAGGTGGTGGGCTGGCTGGAAAGCGGCCGCCTGAAGCCCGAGGCGATGATCACGCAGACCTTTGCCGCCACCGACGCCGCTGCGGCCTTTGCCCTTTTCGAGAACGAGCCGGGTCGGACCATCAAGATACAGCTCGATTTCGACTGACACGGCCGGGAGGGCCGCACGACACGCATGAACCTGGGGAGGATCACCATGCTTTCGACACTCAAGACCGCCATTCTGGCCGGCGCCTGCGCGCTGGCGATGACCGCCGCCGCACAGGCCGAAACCGTCATGAAGCTGGGCCATCTCGCGAACGAGACGAACTCGTGGCATCTCGCCTCGCTCAAGTTCGCCGAGGAGGTGAAGGCCCGCACGAACGGCGAGATCACGATCCAGATCTTCCCGAACGACACGCTGGGCAAGGAAGTGGACCTGATCAAGGGGATGCAGTTCGGCACCGTCGACTTCACTATCACCGGTGAATCGATGCAGAACTGGACGCCCTACGCCTCGCTTCTGGCGGTGCCTTACGCGATCCGCGATCTGGACCACATGGAAAAGGTCGTGAACGGCCCCGTCGGCCAGAAGATCGCCGAGGAGATCCAGGAGAAGGTCCGCGTCATCCCGCTGACCTGGTTCGCCCGCGGCGCGCGCGAGCTGACGTCGAACCGCCAGATCAAGACGCCGGCGGACTTGAACGGGCTGAAGCTGCGCGTGTCGAACGTGCCGCTGCACGTCACCTACTGGAACGCGGTGGGCGCCAAGGCCACGCCGATGGCCTTCTCCGAAGTCTTCACCGGCCTGCAAAGCCACGTGATCGAGGCGCAGGAGAACCCGCTCGCCCTGATCCGCTCCGCCTCCTTCTCCGAGGTGCAGCACTACGTGAACATGACCGACCATGTCCGCAGCTGGATCTACCTTGCCGTCAGCGAGCGCAACTTCAACAAGCTGACCGAAGAACAACAGCAGGCCATCCGCGAGGCCGCGCGGATCGCCCAGACTTACGAGCGTGAACTGTTCCTGAAGAACGAGCAGGACGACCGCGCCGCCCTTGAACAGGCCGGGATGGAGTTCGTGGAGGTCGACAAGGCCGCCTTCGCCGAGGCCGGGTCCAAGGCCGTGTCCGAGGCGCTTGGTGACGAGCTGCGCCCGCTTTACGACGAGATCGTCGCCACGAAGTGACGGCTGCGCGGGCGGCACGCCCGCGCCCCAACCGGAGGCCGCCATGCGCACCCTGTTCGAAACCCTGCTTTCCGCGATGATCTGGATCTGCCGCACCGGCACCGTCCTTGCCTTCGCGGTCCTGATCACCGTCGTCACCATGCAGGTGATCGGCCGGACGCCCGGCGTCACCATGCCCGCCTGGACCGAGGAGATCTCGCGCTTCGCGCTGCTGCACCTCGTGGCCTTCTCCTGCGGGCTCGCCCTTCTGGACGGAGAGATGGTGAACGTCGACCTCGTCACCTCCCTGCTGCCCGACCCGGTGCGGGCGGCGGTGTCGAAGATCGTCGACGTGATCATCATCGTCTTCGCGCTGGCGATGATCCCCAGTTCCTGGCTCTACCTCGCGTTCAGCATGGGGGAACGCACGCGGTCCTTCGACGCGCCGATGGTCATCTCCTACGTGATCGTCCTGATCATTCCCGTCAGCCTCGCCTTCTTCGGGTTCGCCCGGCTGATCGGCTATGGCCGCACCCCCACGCTGGAGGAGCTCGTCTGATGCTTGTCGCCGTCCTGTTCGGCACCTTTGCTGTCTCCCTCATGCTTGGCGTGCCGGTGGCGATCTCGCTCGCCCTCGCCTCCATGGTGTATCTTCTGCTGGAAGGTATCGACCTCTCGGTCGTGCCGCAGTTCATGTATGCGGGCATGGACAGCTTCGTGCTGCTGTGCATCCCCGGCTTCGTGCTGGCGGGCAACCTGATGAACGGCGGCGGGATCACCGACCAGATCGTCCGTTTCTCCAGCGCCGTGCTGGGGCATATCAGGGGCGGCCTGGGGCTGGCCAACGTGGGCGGGTCCATGATCTTCGCGGGCATCTCCGGCACCGCGGTGTCGGAAACCGCCTCCATCGGCGCGGTCATGATCCCCGCGATGAAGAAGGCGGGCTATTCCGGCGGGTTCGCGGCGGCGCTGACGGCCTCGGCCTCCACCGTGGGTCCGATCATTCCGCCGTCGGTTCCGATGATCATCGTGGGCACGCTGACGGGCCTGTCGGTGGGGCGGATGTTCATGGCGGGGGCCATTCCGGGCATCCTGATGGGCCTTGGCATGATGCTGACCTGCTACATCATCGCCCGTCGCCGCAACTACCCCAAGGGCAAGTGGGCGGGCTTCGCCGAGATCTTCCGGTCGGGCAAGGCCGCGTTCTGGGCGATCCTGATGACGGCGATCATCCTTTACGGCATCGTCGGCGGCATCTTCACCCCGACCGAGGCGTCCATCGTCGCGTCGATCTACGCCTTCCTGGTGGGCATGTTCATCTACAAGGGGTTCACCCTGCGCGACCTGCCGCGCATCCTCTTGAACAGCGCCATCGGGTCGGGGGCGCTGATCCTGCTGGTCGGCTTCGCCAACCTCTTCGGCTGGATCCTCACCTCCGAACAGATCCCGCAGGCGATCGCGGCTTACATGCTGTCGCTGACCGAGAACAAGTATCTCATCATCCTGATGGTGAACGCGCTGCTGCTGATCGTCGGCACCTTCATGGAAACCATCGCGGCCCTGATCATCCTGTTCCCGCCCCTGCTGGCGGTGGCGACCGCGGTGGGGATCGACCCGATCCACTTCGCGATGATCGCGGTCATCAACCTGATGCTGGGCCTGACGACGCCACCCGTAGGCATCTGCCTGTTCGTCGCGGGCAACATCGCGCGGGTCCCCCTCGGCACCGTCGCGCGCGAGGTGGTGCCCTTCCTTCTGTGCAACATCATCGTGCTGATGCTGGTGTCGTTCATTCCGGCCATCTCGCTCTGGCTGCCCAGCATGATGTTTGACTGATGGAACGTTTGTCCCGCACCACTCTGCCCCGCGCCCACGCCCGCTTGCCGCGTTTCGATCCGGCGGCGGTGGGCACCGGGATCGTGCATCTCGGCCTTGGCGCGTTCATGCGCGCCCATGTCACCGCCTTCAACGACGACGCGATGGAGGCGTCGGGCGACCTGTCCTGGGGCATCGCAGGCGTCAGCCTGCGCAGCTCCGATCCGACCGCCCGGCTGAGCCCGCAGGACGCGCTGTTCACAGCAGTGGAACGCGGGGCCGACACCCGCGCCCGCATCCTCGGCAGCCTGACCGCCGCGATCCACGCACCCACCGAACACGGACGGATGATGGGGCTGCTGACCGCGCCCGAGACCCGGATCGTGTCCCTGACCATCACAGAAAAGGGCTATTGCCACGATCCGGCGACCGGCTATCTGCGGCCGGACCATCCCGATGTGGTGGCCGATCTGGCCTCCGACACGCCCCGCACGGCGCCGGGGCTGATCGTCGCGGCGCTGGCCGCGCGGCGGGCGGCGGGTGCCGCCCCCTTCACGGTCCTCTGCTGCGACAACCTTCCGCAGAACGGCCGCGTCACCCGTCAGGTCGTGAGCGGCTTCGCAGCGCTGCGGGACGAGGCGCTGGCCACGTGGATCAAAGACAACGTGGCCTTCCCCTCCACCATGGTGGACCGGATCGTGCCCGCGGTGACCGAGGATGTGCTGGCCGAGACCGCCGCCCTGATCGGCTTGCGGGACGAGGCCTGCGTCTTGCACGAACCTTTCGGCCAGTGGGTGATCGAGGACACCTTCCCCCAAGGCCGTCCCGACTGGCATCTGGCCGGCGCGCAGATGACCGACAACGTCGAACCGTGGGAGCTGATGAAGCTGCGGATGCTGAACGGCACCCATTCCGCGATGGCCTGGCTGGGCACGCTGGCGGGGGTGCAGACGGTGGGCGAAGCCATCACCGACCCCGACATCGGCCCCTTCATCGACGCCCTGTGGGAGGAGATCATCCCGACCGTCCACGGCACGGACCTGCACGCCTATGCGGCCGACCTGCGCGCCCGCTACGCCAATCCCGGGATGCGGCACCTGACCGCGCAGATCGCGAGCGACGGGTCGCAGAAGTTGCCGCAGCGCATTCTTGGACCCATCCGCGACCGGAGGGCGGCGGGGCAGGACTGGACGCGGCTGGCGCTTGTGGTCGCGGCCTTCCTGCGCCACGCCCAAGGGGTGGCGGATGACGGGACGGCCCTGCGCATCTCGGACCCGCTGGCCCCGCTTCTGGGCGGCACCGCGCGCGAGATGATGGCCCTGCCGCAAATCTTCGGCCCCCTGGGTCAGGATCCCGCCTTCGTGGCGGCGATCGAAGACCAACATCACAAACTGGCCCGCGACGGGGTCCGCGCCACGCTGCGCGCCCTTGCCGGCTGAGGAGACGCGTATGGAACAGACCTGGCGCTGGTTCGGCCCCGACGATGCCGTGGGCCTTCATCACATCGTGCAGGCGGGCGCGACCGGCGTCGTCACCGCCCTGCACCAGATCCCCTATGGCGAGGTGTGGACCCCCGAGGCGATCGCCACCCGCAAGGCTATCGTCGAAGACCCGGCCCATGGCCTGCGGTGGAGCGTGGTGGAAAGCCTGCCGATCCACGAACGGGTGAAGCTGGGCGACGGCGACCTGTCCACGATCTTCGACAACTACCGCACCTCCATGCGCAACCTCGCCGCCGCCGGGGTGAACGTTATCTGCTACAACTTCATGCCGATCCTCGACTGGACGCGGACGCAGCTGGACGCGCCCCTGCCGGGGGGCGGAACGGCCCTGCGGTTCAACCACCACGAATACGTGGCTTTCGACCTGCACATGCTGAAGCGCCCCGGCGCGGACGAAGGCGTGCCGCCCGAGGTGCTGACGCAGGCTGCGGTGTGGTTCCAGGCCTCCACCGAGGGGGACCGCGACCGGCTGCTGGCCAACATCATGGCGGGCCTTCCCGGCGCCTACGACCGCTACGACATTCCCCAATTGCGCGAGATGCTGCGCCGTTACGACGACATCTCGCGCGATGACCTTCGGGCGAACTATGCCCGGTTCCTGGAGGAGGTCATCCCCACGGCCGAGGAATGCGGCATCCGCATGTGCGTCCATCCCGACGATCCCCCGCGCGCCTTGTTCGGGCTGGACCGGATCGTGTCGACCGAGGACGACATCGCCTTCATCCTGAACGCCGTGCCGTCGCGGGCCAACGGGCTGACGCTGTGCTCGGGCTCGCTGGGTGCCAACCCCGCGAACGATGTGCCGGGGATCGCCGCGCGCTTTGCCGACCGCGTCCACTTCGCCCATCTGCGCAACGTGGCCAAGGATCCCGACGGATCCTTCATGGAGGCGGAGCATCTGGGCGGCGACACCGACATGGTGAAGCTGATCCGCGTCCTGATGGCCGAGGAACGCCGCCGCCGGGCCGAGGGTCGCGCCGACTGGCAGATCCCCATGCGCCCCGATCACGGCCACGCGCTGATCGACGACGCGGCGCGCCCGACCTTCCCCGGCTATCCCATCATCGGGCGGCTGCGGGGCTTGGCCGAACTGCGGGGCGTCATGGCGGCGGTGGACCAGATCGAGGGCGCGTGATGCGGAACCTGTCGATCCACTCCTTCTGCTGGATCCCCGGATGGTCGGCGGAGGCGGCGGATCATGTCGCACCCCGTGCCGCGCAGGCGGGTTATGACCACGTCGTGGTGCCGCTGCGCGATCATGCGGCGATCGACGCGGCCGCCATCGCCCACAGCTTCACCGCCCACGGCATCACTGCCGTCTGCTCGGCCAATCAGCTTCCCGACGCCGACATCTCCAGCGCGGACCCGGCCATTCGGACGGCGGGGCTGGCGCGGCACCGCAACTCGCTTCGGCTGGCACGGGACATGGGGGCGGTGCATGTGGGCGGCGCGACCTACGGCCTGTTCGGAAAGGCCGATGCCGCCGCGACCGCCGACATGCGCATCCGCAGCGCCGAGGCAATGGCGGTCCTGTCGGAGGAGGCCGCCGGCATGGGCCTGCGCCTCGCGATCGAACTCCTGAACCGCTACGAGACGAACATGCTGACCACGGTGAATGAGGGGTTGGCCTATCTCGACCTCGTGGGGCGGCCGGCGAACCTGTGGCTGCATCTGGACACCTTCCACATGAACATCGAGGAGGTGGACCCGCTGGCGGCGCTGGACTGTGCCCTGCCGCATCTCGCCTATTTCGAACTGGACCAGAACGACCGCGGCCTGCTCGACCGCGGGCATATCGACTTTGCGCCCTACCTTTCGCGGTTGAAGGCGGCGGGCTACGACAAGCTGATCGGGGTGGAGGGGTTCTCCTCGGCCGTCAGCGGGCCGGATGTGGCGCGCGGCGTGGCTGCCTGGCGGCCGCTGTTCGCGAACGGTGACGAGATTGCCGACAGCGGCCGGCGCGTGCTCACACGTCGTTGACGATGAAGTCCGGGTGACGGGCGGCCAGTTTGTCCGTCACCTTCAGCACCTCGGACAGGTGATCGTTCACCGCACGCTCCGCCGCGTCGGGATCGCGTGCAACAACGGCCTGCAGCATCGCCCGGTGCTGGGCGATCAGCGTTTCCACCGGCGTGACGTTCGGCAGGCTCAGAAAGCGCAGCCGGTCGAACTGGGACTTTTCCTGCTCCAGAATCGACCAGACATCGCCCAGATCGATGCCGTCGGCAAAACGGCGGTGGAAGGCGTCGTCGGCGCGGGTGAAGCGTTCGGGGTCGTCGCAATGGGCCACCTGCTCGTCGATGTCGGCTTGCGCCTCGGCCAGCCGGGCGGGGTGGAGCCCATCCTCTGCTGCCTTGCGGAAAATCGCGATCTCCAGCGCGATGCGCAGGAACCGTGCCCGCTTCACGCTGCGGAGCGAGATGAAGGTGATGTAGGTGCCGCGTTGCGGACGCACATCGACGAGCCCTTGGTCCACCAGCCCCAGCACCGCCTCGCGCACGGGGGTCCGGCTGGTTCCGAAACGGCGGGCGAGGTCGTTCTCCGAGACCTTGGCGCCGGGAAGCAGCTTGAGGGTGATGATGTCCCTGCGGATCGCATCGCGGATCGCCGCGACCGTCGGTGGCGCGAATTGCATCGGACGATTTTCGGAGATCCTCCCAAGGGGCGGGACATGGGTCATCTGGTCTGGCTCGCTCAAGGTCGGGGACTAGTATACAAGGATGTTCACCTCTCCGCCAGACTGACGGGCGGCCTCGCGCGGCAGCGTTGCTGCTGCACCTTCAAACCCACCGCTTGCCCGCGCGGAGGCCAGCAATCTGCCGTCAGCGTCAAGAGCGCAGCCTCCACTCCGGGCTGGGTGTTGTCGACCTGCATCGTCGTCAGCGACAGCGGAGCGACGGAAGGGCGAGCACGCCCAAGCCTGTAAGCGAGCGCGCCTTCGGCCCCCAACGTCCTGCCGCTTCGTCGCACGATGGAGCATCGTTGTCGCAGACGATTGCGGTGGCGACCATCCGCTCGATGAACGTCTTGCCGTCGAAGCCATGCTGGAAGACCGCGCAGGTTTTCCGAAGACGGCCACAGACCCGCACGCCTGAGCGCGTTCTCGATGCGCTGAAGGGGCGCTTCCACCCGATTGTTGGTCTCCTGCGGCTGGAAGATTGCGGCGAAGCGCCGGTGCCTGAGGTCCATCAGGTGTGGGGCGATTTGGCTGAAGGGGGTGAAGCTGTTGAAGCCAACCCGGGCCGAGCCACGGCGGGCCACGTAGGGGATCCGATGCCTCGTGCAGAACGCGGGGGGAGGCCTCGGAGTATCTCAACGCCCCGCCCAGAGGCGCCGTCACCTACATCCAGAAGAGCGCGTCGATGTCCCGATGCCGGAGGCCCACGTCCACGGATTGCAGGGGCCGAGCGTCGCTGGCATGGCCGTGATTGGCGCTTGGAACTGCGAAACGCGGCCTTTGTCCGTCATTTTCGCGACGCAGCGAGCCAAGGCGCAGCGCAGCACTTAGACGCAGGAACCGGATGCCACGCAAATGGCGCCGTCAGGTAGGCGCCCGTTCCCCGCAGCAGGGGGCATCAGCCGATAACGCTCCCGAACGATGCTGCCGATCGATCTCGGGAAAGCTTTCCAAGCTACTGTATTCGCAGCATGGCTCATTCACGCGACCCGGACAACAAAGCCGCGAGATCGGCCGCGTGTTCTCCGTGCTTCCGGGAGATAGTTCGATATCTAATAGCTTAACGTTATGCAAAAAGCCCCGGTTCTGAATTGTGGTCACCACCTCCGAAAGCACACAAGAGAAAGTAGGCGGTTCCGGAGGGGGATGCCGGAGCCGCCGAACTGGCTTGGGAGGGCCTTATGGACGGCGTCATTCAATCGCTCGGGGTGATCTTCAGCCTGTCGGGTCTGGTCGTGCTGCTGATCGGTGCGTTGCTGGGGATCGTGATCGGGGCGCTGCCGGGGCTCGGGCCCTCGATCGGGCTGAGCCTGCTGATCCCCTTCACCTACTCGATGTCGCCCGAACTCAGCATGCTGCTGATGATCTCGCTCTACACCTCCGCGGAATATGGCGGTTCGATCAGTGCGATCCTGCTGTCCACGCCGGGAACCGCGGCGGCGGCGGCGACGGCGATCGACGGCTACGCCATGGCGCAGAAAGGGCAGGCAAACGAGGCGATTTCGATCTCTCTCACCGCGTCCACCGTGGGGGGCGTGCTGGGGGGCCTCGCGCTCTTGCTTCTGGCCATGCCGCTGGCGAAACTGGCGCTGCAATTCGGGCCGGCAGGATATTTCGCGGTCGGGCTCTTCGGGCTGACGTCGGTGGCGGCGCTGTCGGGCGGGTCGCTGGTGAAGGGCTTGCTGGGGGCCGCGTTCGGCCTTGGGCTGGCGACGGTGGGGATCGATCCCATCGCAGGCACGCCCCGTTTCACCTTCGGCCATTTCGAGCTTTACGAAGGGGTACCGTTCCTGGCGGCGCTGATCGGTCTCTTTGCCGTGTCCGAGGCGATGGCTTTGGCCGAAAAGCATGCCTGCAAGGCGCCCATGAACAAGAGCCGCGTCGGTCACGTGTTCATGTCGGCGGCGGTTTGGAAGGAAACGTGGCGCTCGATGTTGTCGGGCTCCGTCATCGGCACGCTGTTGGGCATCCTGCCCGGCGTGGGGGGCAACATCGCCTGCTGGGTCGCCCGCGACTATGCCCGCGCCCGCGATCCCCATCCCGAGACCTATGGCAAGGGTGCCGCCAACGGCATCGCGGCCCCCGAAGCGTCCAACAACGCGACCGTCGGCGGCGCGCTGGTGCCGCTGCTGTCGCTGGGCGTGCCGGGATCGCCGACCACCGCCATCATGATGGGCGCGCTGATCATGCATGGCCTGCATCCCGGCCCGCAGCTGTTTGCCGAACAGCCGACGCTCGTCTACGCGATCCTTTTCGGCGTCATCATCGCGTCGCTGGTGCAATACCTCGTCGGTTCGTTGTTCCTGCCGATCATGGCCCGGACGGTGCTGCTGCCCGACGGCGTGATCGCGGCGGGCATCCTGACCTTCGCGGTGCTGGGCGCCTTTGCCATCCGCAACCTGATGTTCGACGTCTGGATGACGCTGGCCTTCGGCCTTGTCGGATATGCCATGAAGAAGCTGAATTTTCCCGTCGCGCCGGTGATCCTCGCGATGGTTCTGGGATACCTCGTGGAATCCAACTACCGCACGGCGCTGGTCTCGTCCCAAGGCGACTACATGGTGTTCCTGACCGACCCGATCAGCGTGCTGTTCCTGCTGCTGAGCCTTGTCAGCATCCTGGTTCCCGTGCGCCGCGCCTGGCGCGCCAAACGCCCTGTCCGGGGAGGGCAGGGCGCCTGACCACGACATCATTTCTGGGAGGAAAACGATGCAACGAGAGATGACCTTCACGGGCCGGTTCATCCGGCGCACGATGGCGGTCCTGTGCCTGATGGCGGGCACCGCGCTGGCCCTGCCGCAAACCGCGGCGGCGGAATTTCCGGAAAAGCCCGTGACGCTGGTCGTGTGGTCGGGGGCGGGCGGCTCGCTTGACACCTATGGCCGCAAGCTGGCGGAATTGCTGGAGCGGGAGGCCGGGTGGACCGTCAAGGTCGACAACCGTCCCGGCGGAAGCGGCGCCGTCGGCCTGTCGCAGATCGTGACCCAGCCCGCCGACGGCTACAACATCCTCGTGCTGACCGGCACGCTGACCTTCGGGATCGCGCAGGGCCTGATCCCGTTCAAGCTGGAGGATCTTCGCCTGCTGCGCGCCATGCAGTCCGAGCCGTCCTCGCTGGCCGTCATGAACGACAGCGCGTTCCAGACCGTGGACGACTTCGTGACCTACATGAAGGAGCATCCGAACGAGCTGCGCGTCGGCGGCCATTCCTCGGGCGGGTTCCATCAGTACATGCTGTATCAGCTGATGAAGCAGGGCGGGTTCGAAAGCGGATGGATCCCGCATGACGCGTCGGGCAAGGTCACGCTGGCGCTGCTGGGCCATCACATCGACGCCGCGATGATGACGCCCTCCACCGCCCTGTCGCAGGTCAAAAGCGGCGAGATCCGCCTGCTGGGCGTCAGCACGGCCGAACGCTCGCCCTTCCTGCCCGACGCGCCAACCTTCAAGGAGCAGGGCTATGACATCGAGGGCGCGATCTGGCGTGGCATCGCGGTGAAGGCGGGCACGCCCGACGACGCCGTGGATGCGATCCAGGCGGCGATCGACACGGTGACCGCCTCGGAGGAATGGAAGACATTCCAGGAAGAGCAGTTCCAGGACAGCCCCGACTGGGCCGAGGCCGAATTCACCGAGCGTGTCCAGAAGGATCTGGCCGAGCAGGCGGAGTTCCTGAAATCCGCAGGCTTTGTGCAATGATGGGCGCGCCCGAGGTGCCTCCGAACCGGGGGATCCCCTTCAGCGACCTGATCACCGGGCTGATCTGCCTTGCAGGCTGCATCGCGTTCCTCGTGCTGGCCTTCGCGCTTCCGGCGGGCCATTCCACGGGCGATGTGGGGCCGGGTGCCTTGCCCAAGCAGATCGGCATCTTCGGCATCATCTGTTCGGCCGTCTACCTGCTGACCGCCCTGCGCGGAGGCTTTGCCGAGGAGCGGCCCGAATTCACCGAAAGCCACCGCGCGCTGGCCGCCTTCGCCATCTTCGCCATCTGTCTTGCAGTGGTGCCTTGGCTGGGTTTGGCGCCGGCGCTCGCTCTGGCTGCGGCAGTGGTCACGCTGTTGTTCGCGGGAAGAGGGCGACTGGTCCGCGCCGCGGCCACGGCGGCCGGGGTCTGGCTGATCGCGGTGCTGCTGTTTGAACGGCTTCTGGGATTGCCGCTGCCATAAGATCGGGTAGGGCGCGCCATACAGTGCGCCCTGCCATCATATACACGCAGCCGACAGGCGTAGGGATCGCGAAGGCTGTGATGGACATGCTCAAGATCCTGGCTATGCTCTACATGATCGTGATCGGGCAAATGTATCGAAGCTGTTTCTGGCCTTGATACGGATTTGGATTTTCCGGGCGAGGGGCGGGAGGCCCAGACGTTTAGGGCAGTGATCGCCATCATCCCTGCCTCTCAAAGGGTAGCGATTGTCCTTTCGATGCTGGTGATCTCCATCCGGTCGTCACGTCGCTGGGGTCTGACCTGACTTGGTTCGGTGTCGCTTTGAGCGAAATGGGGATGGTAACGTTATCGCTATCGCGGAACGTGTGCGTGTTGCCGGTTGCTTGAAGTCGTGCCGATGACGACGGTGCAAGGCCGCCATGCCCTTCTCGCGGTGCCCGTGGAGCTGTTCATGACTCTCGTTCCACAGAACGCGGCTGATCCCGAACGCCATGGCCCGGCTGATAGCATTTCGAACCACGGGAAGGACCATAAGTGCAGGCTATACCGGCTTGCGCTTATGCCGTTTCCCCTCATCCTGTTCCCGCAACGGAGGGGGAGGAGACCACGATGCAGGACATCGCGTTTGTCGGTTTCGGCGAGGCTGCCGAAGCGTTTGCTAAGGGGTGGGGCACCGGCGCCCCGGATCATCTGCGTGCTTATGATGAAAAACGCGACGATCCCGCCACGGCCGCCGTGCCGCAGGGGCGGGCGGAGGCTGCGGGCGTGGCGTTGACGGACCGTGTGGGGGCGCTTGCGGGGGCGCAGGCGGTCTTCTGCCTCGTGACCGCCGACCGGGCGGTCCTTGCGGCCGAACAGGCGGCGCCGTATCTGGAGGCGGGCGCCTTCTGGTTCGACGGCAACAGCTGCTCCCCCGGTGCCAAGCGCCAGTCGGCCGCGATCATCGAAGGGGTGGGGGGCCGCTATGTCGATGTCGCCATCATGGCGCCGGTGTATCCCAGGATGCACAAGACGCCACTGCTGATCGCCGGCCCCCATGCCGAAGACGCGGAAGCGCTGCTTCGGGCGCTTGGGATGGAGCCGCGCATCGCGGGTGATCGCGTCGGCGAGGCATCGGCGATCAAGATGATCCGTTCGGTCATGATCAAGGGCATGGAAGCCCTGACCGCCGAGTGCCTGCTGGCCGCCCGTCGCGCCGGGATCGAGGACCGGGTGCTGACCTCCCTGACCGCGTCGAACCCGAATATCGACTGGCCGAAGCAGGCCGCCTATAACCTGGAACGGATGATGGTCCATGGCCGCCGTCGCGCGTCGGAGATGCGCGAGGTCGCGGCCACCCTGTCCGAGCTTGGTCTGCCCAACGCGCTGGCGAGCGCCACGGCGGACTGGCAACAGCGCATCGGCGACCTGACCTTGCCGGCGGGCGCGGACAGCTATCCCGACCGCGCCGATGCCATCCTTGGCCGGCTGGACGATCAGGCCAGCTGAGCGGCCGTCTTGCGCAGCAGGTCCAGAAAGTCCTGCTGCGCCCGCGTCGGCTCCCACCCCTTGCGGATCGTGACGCCGATGGGACGCATCGCGTTGGGCAGGGTGATGGGGAGGATGGACAGCACTTCGGCCTCCACCTCCGCCTGCATGCGGGACAGGCCGCCGAGGTAGTCGCTTTCGCGCAGGATTTCGCGCATCATGATGACGGACGACGTCTCGATCACATCGGCCGGCGAACGTTCGGCAAAAAAGGCGTCGAGGATCCCGCGCAGAGGGGTCGAGCGGCGCGGCATTACCCATGGATGCGCCACCAGATCCTGAAACTCGACCTTGGCGCGCGCCATCAGCGGATGGTCGCGCCGGGCAACGGCCACCACCTCGTCGTCGAACAGGCGTTCCTGCGCGATGTCTTCGATCGGGGTGGGCAGGCGCAGCGCGCCCAGCATCATGTCGATCTCACCGCGGCGCAGGCCCAGAAGCAGTTCGTCATAACGCCCGTCGATGACATGGAAGGGGAAGTTTGGCCGCAGCTTCCGGAAGGCGAGGATCGCGCGCGGCAGCCAGCCCGACCGCGACAAGGGCAGCGCGCCGATGACGATGCGCCCGACTTCGCGTCCGTCCAAGGTGGCCATGTCGGATTCGGCCTGATCCAGTTCCGCCAGCGCCAGCCGCGCCGCCTGCGCCAGTTGCAGCGCCGGCCGGGTGGAGATCATGCCATGCACGGTGCGCTGGAAGAAGACGGCGCCCGCCGCCTCCTCCAGCAGGGTGGTGGAGCGGTGGACGGTCGGCTGCGCCAGCCCCAGCCGGTGGGCGGCAAGGGTGAAGCTTTCCGTTTCCGTCACCGCGACGAGGCTGAGCAGCTGTTGCCACGTCGCCTGCACGCGGATCGCGTGGTGCATGTCGGTTGTGGCCGCGTCCAGCATCCGCAGCGCACGCGTGGCGCGCGCATGCAGCAACTCCCCGGCCTCGGTCAGGAAGAGA
The DNA here is from genome assembly GCF_028307215.1 of Falsirhodobacter sp. 20TX0035. Lineage (GTDB taxonomy): Bacteria > Pseudomonadota > Alphaproteobacteria > Rhodobacterales > Rhodobacteraceae > Falsirhodobacter. The sequence continues at coordinate 19,361 of NZ_JAQMHV010000011.1, forward strand.
CCTTGCGGGCTGCGGCGGAACAACGCGTGGCCGCATTCCCGCGTCAGCTTCGCCATCGCCTGCGTTACGGCGGGTTGGGAAACGTGGTTGATCTCGGCTGTGCGCGTGACGGAATTGGTGCGCCCCAACGTCATGAACATCCTCAGGTGGCGGATACTCGCGGGCATGGGTCTTCCTCCGTTCCCGAGCAGGCTAGGCGCGGGCAGGGGCGCGGACAAGCCGGGGCGCGCCCGGCTCATCCCGCCAGCGCCTTTGCGATCAGCCCCAGCGGGTGGGCGGGGGTGACGTCCGCCAGACGTTTTGCCTGACAGCGGCAGGAAAAGCCGGTGGCGAGCACAGGGCCTCTGCCCTCCACATGCGCGCGCCATGACAGGTCGAAAAGGGTGCGGGAGGAGGGCTGGTGACGCTCCTGATGGCCGTACAGCCCGGCCATGCCGCAGCAGCCCGTGGCGGGGGTGGACAGGGGCAGACCCACCGCCGCGAACACCTCGGCCCACAAGGCGCCGGCGTTGGGCTGGCCCGTCACCTCGGTGCAGTGGGAGAGGAGCGTGGCCTCTGTCATGTGGTGGGCCTGCGGAAAGGATCGGGTCGCGGCCTCGGCGGCAAGGAATTCCTGCGGCAGCAGCACCTTGGGGGTGGAGATGCCGGCCTTGGGGTAATCCTGTCGCAGCATCATCGCCAGCGCCGGGTCCAGCGCGATCAGGGGCGCGCCCGTCGCCGCGGCGCGGGACAGCTGTTCGGCCAGCGCCCCCGCCATCCGCCGGAACCCCGCCATGTCACCTGCGCCAAGCGCGGCCTTCCCCGCCGGGCGCATCGGCAGCAGGACGGGGTGATAGCCAAGGGCGGCGAAGCCAGCGGCGACCTGCGTCTGCACCTCGGCGTCGAAAAGCGCGGTGAACCAATCCTGCACCAGGATGACGGCGTTCGGGGGCAGCGTGTCCGGCAGGGTGCGCGCCTTTGTCCGGGCCAGCGCCCGTGGCAGGTCGCGCGTGGCGGTCAGCCATTCGCCCACCCGCGCGGCCAACGGCCAGAACGGTGCGATCACCGGGGCCAGGCGGACGACCTGCGGGCTGAACCGTTCCGCCGCCAGCGTCAGCCGGTCGGCCAAGGGGCGGGACCGCCGGGCGAAGACGTCGGCGTAAAAGGCGCTGCGCATGGTCGGGATGTCCACCTGCACGGGGCAGGACGACGCGCAGGCCTTGCAGCCAAGGCAGGTGTCCAGCGCGCCCATCAGGTCCGCCTCTCGCGCCGCAAGGTCTGGGGCGTCGGCCTTGCGCGCCCCGTGCCAAGCACGCAAGGCATCGGCCCGCCCTTTCGGGCTGTGGCGCACGTCGCCCGTCGCCTTGAAGCTGGGGCACATCGGCGTGGTCCGGGCGTAGCTGAGGCACTGGGCGTTGCCGTTGCACCGGAAGGCGAGGGTCAGGGGATCACCCTCGGGCGCGTTGAAGGCGCGGAAGGGCGTGGTCGCGATGCCCATGATGGGGGCGGCGTTGCTGACCAGCTTGCCGGGGTTGAACCGCCCTTCGGGATCGAAAGCGGCCTTGACGCCCTGCAGGGCGGCATAGGCCTCGGGCCCGATCCAGTCCTTCAGATAGGCGCCGCGCACCCCCTTGCCGTGTTCGCCCCAGAAGATGCCGCCATGCTTGCGCGTCAGATCGTAGATGGCGTCGGACACGGCCACCAGCCGCTCACGGTCGGCGGGGCTGTCGATGTTCAGGGCGGGGCGGATGTGCAGGCAGCCCACGTCCACATGGCCATAGATCCCGAAGCCGAGGCCGTTTTGCGACAGCACGCCCAGAAAGTCGTCGACAAAGGCGGGCAGGTTTTCGGGCGGAACGACCGTATCCTCCACGAAGGCGATGGGGCGGGCGGGGCCGTCCACCTTGCCCAGCAGGCCCACGCCGGCCGAACGGACGGCCCAAAGCTCCCGGATCTCGGCCAGGTCGGCGGCGGTGTGGGTGGCGCCAAGGCCGGGCAGGGTGGCGAGGATCGCGCGGCAATGGTCCAGCTTCGCTGCCAGAGGCACGGGATCGTCGCCGTTCAGTTCGATGAACACATAGGCAACGGGCTGGCCGGGGGCGGCGCGCAGGCCGGGGGGCAGGCGGGTCAGGATGCCGGCGCGGTCGGCGATGCCCTGCACGGTTTCGTCCATCACCTCCACCGCCGTGGGGCCGGCGGCGATCAGGGGGGAGGCGGCCGCCAGCGCATTGCGGAAGCTGTCGAAGCCGGCGACGATCAGGCGCTTTTCCTTCTCGATCCGGCGCAGCTTCACGCGGATCCGGGTGATGAGGCCAAGCGTCCCCTCCGCCCCGAGGAACAGGCGCCACCATTCGAAGCCCCCGCCCGGGGGGCACGCGCGTTCCAGATCGTATCCGGTGAAGCGGCGGTTCAGGCGGGGGGTGTTGGCGACGAAGGCGTCGCGGCCCTGACGGGCGGCGGTTTCGGCGGAGGCCAGCATGTCGTGGGCCCAAGCGGGCGGCGCGATCAGGCTGTCCAGCAGGCCTTCGGGCCGCGCGACCTCCAGTCCTAGGATGTTGTCCGAGGTCTTGCCATAGATGCGCGAGCCCTTGCCCGAGGCGTCCGTCGACACCATCCCCCCGATCGTGCAGCGGCTGGAGGTGGAGGTTTCGGGCGCGAAGAACCAGCCGGTGGGGCGCAGCCGCTCGTTCAGGTCGTCCAGCACGAGGCCGGGCTGGACATCGGCCCAGCCTTCCGTGACGTCCACCGCCAAAAGTCCGTTCATGTGGCGGCGCAGGTCGACAACGACGCCGCGGTTCAGGCTTTGCCCGTTCGTGCCGGTGCCGCCCCCGCGCGCGGTGATCGCAAGATCCGGAAACTTCACCATCACGCGCATCAGCGTCAGAAGGTCTTCCGCGTCGCGTGGGGCCACGATCAGGTCCGGCGTGATCTGGTAGACGGAATTGTCGGTGGACATGGCCGCGCGCAGGGCGCTGTCGGTGTCGATGTCGCCGCGAAAACCGGCAAGGGAAAGGGCCCGGGCGGGGCCGTCGGTGGGAATGTCGAGCATGGGTGCGCCTCCGTCGTTCCGGCAGTTGACCACGGATGCGCACTTCGCGAAAACGGAAAGACATGAAGCTGAATTCAGAAAACCTGAATTTGAACCTGCGCCACCTGCGCGCCCTTCACGCCATAGCGCGCGAGGGGACTTTCAGCGCGGCGGCCGCCAGTCTTGGCGTCGTGCCCTCGGCCCTGTCGGAGCTTGTCCGCCAGATGGAGGAGGCGGTGGGTGGTGCACTGTTCGACCGGGCGCAGCGCCCGCCCCGCATGACGCCGCTGGCCCGCCAGTTCCTGACCGAGACGGAACCGCATCTGGACGGCCTTGACCTCGCGGTCACCCGGCTGCGCCAGTCGGCGGGGTTGGAGGTGGGTTCGCTGTCGATCGGCACCTCGCCCTCGGCCATCTCGGAACTGCTGGCGCCACTGCTAGTGACCTTTCTGGCCAAGCGGCCGCAGATCCGCTGCCACCTCCATGACGACATCGCCGAACGGCTGGCGAGCATGGTGGCGGATGGGCAGCTGGACATGGCCGTCGCAGGTAGCGCCCATCCTTCGCCCGATCTGCGGCAACGGGCGATCCTGCGCGATCCGTTCGGGCTGGCCTGCCGGATCGACCACCCGCTGACGGAAAAGGCGCGGGTGACGCTGGCTGACCTGGAGAGCCTGCCGTTGATCGCGGTCGCACCCGACACGGGCACCCACCAGATCCTGGCGCGCAGCGGCTTGCCCGACGCGACGCTGCACCCCCGGCTGACGGCGCATTCCACCGTGGCGCAGCTGTGCATGATCCGCGCCGGGATGGGGGTGGCGCTGCTGCCGCAGAACGCGGTCAGCCTGTTCCGCGACCCCCGGATCGCGTTCCTGCGGATCGGGGACCTGGACCTGTGGCGTACGCTTTATCTGCTGGAACCGGCACGGCGTCCGCCCTCGCCCGTGGCGGCGGCCTTTCTGGACCGCCTGAAGGATCAGTTGGGCTGATCGCGGCGCGAGTGCGGGTTCAACAGCTGCTCCCCAAGTCCACCCGCTTCATCTTGCCGATGGTCCGGGCGCGCCAGACCAACGCGTGCATCATGGCCACGGTAAAGATCGCTGGTGATCAGCAGGCACCAGCCCAGTTCTTTGCAGGGCCCGGGTGAGGTATTTCGCGAGGCCCGTTGCCATAAATCGGCACGGCAGTAGTTTCGATCACGGGAACGCAATGCGTCGCGACGAGCGTCAAGCTCATCCTGTTCCTCACCGTCACTGAGACTCCCGGCCGCCCGAATGCCTGCCGGCGGGTCCCTATAGCTGCGGGTCCAGTCAATGTTCACACGGACCCAGAGTGGTTGTCGGCCGCCGGCCCGATACGGGCTGGATGCTGACAGAGCGTGGTTATCGCTCCAACAGGATCGGGGCACGAGCCATGTGGAAACAGTTTGTAAGACATGCTTCCGCAACCCGGCATCCTACCTCTCCCGACACCTTCCCACGGCGTTAAGCCTCCTGCATTTCCGGGGTTCCGAACGCCGGCAGATGAGGACAGGGGCAGGTAACACTGCATCGCAGGTCGATCTTCCGGCCCGGAAGACAGGCAGAATGGTGTCTGAAGCCCGCGTCGGCACCTTTCTCCTCTGCGCCCGCTTCATGCCGTTGTTGCATTGATCCGTCACCTTGGCGCCATCCTTAACAAGAGATTCATCATGTCCATCTCCCTTCCCGCCAGTGGCACACCGACCGTCGGCTCCGATTCTCAGAACGCGCAGTTCGAGGCGAACCTGAACATCGCGAAGTCGAGCCAGATCATCTCCTCCTACATGAACGAGACGGGGCAGGGCGCGATCACGAAGGACGGGCTTCAGGCGCTGGCCGACAACCCGGGCGGTGACGTGTCGTCGGAAGTTTCCGCCGCCGCCTCCTACATGATCCGCCACGAGGATGTCTTCACCGCGATCGAAACGCATGACGTGGCGGGCGCCGACAACCTGTCGGGCACCTGGAACTTTGACTGGGCGGCGAAGGGCGGCCTTGACGGGACCGCCATCTCGGCCATCGCCTCAATGGAGGATGCCTTCGATCGCGCCATCGGCAAGTCGGCCCAGATCACGGAACTGACGACCGAGGCGAAGACCGAACTCGACGCCTCCAAGCAGCGCCCGCAGAACTGATCACGGCAGGACGAGGCGGCGGAGCATCTCCAGCCGCCCGTCCAGCGCCATCACCTGCTGGAACATCAGCGGCGTCAGGAACACGACATAGACCGTGATCAGCGCCGAGTAGAGCAGGTTCTTCACCGCCAGCGACAGATCGAAGATGTGAAGCTGCGGCGCCATCCGCGACAGGAAGGCCATCATCACGTCCGTGATCAGGATCGCTATGACGATCGGGCTGACCAGCACCAGCCCCACCTGCAGGATCCGGTCCAGCACCGACAGCATCGCCTCGGCCGTGGCGGCGTTCATCACGGGCATCATCGCGCCGGCCGGCCACAGCCCGTAGCTGCCGTAAAGCCCGTCCAGCAGGAACAGAAACCCGCCCGACATGAAGAACAGCGCGACCATCGCGATGCTGAGGAAGGTGGACGTGACGGAGCTTTCGCCCGCCGACAGCGGATCCACCAGTTGCGACATGGTCGATCCGCGCTGAAGATCGATCAGCTCTCCCGCCACCTCGGCCGCCCAGAAGGGGATGCCGAAGATAAGGCCGATCACCGCTCCCACCGCCAGTTCCTTCGCGACAAGGCCGGACAGGCCCAAGACGGAGGGCGTGCCCATCCCCTGCAGGTCCACGAACAGCCCCGGCACGACGGGCAGGGAGATGGCGAAGGCCACCGCCGAGCGGATCATCCCCGTCAGGCCCAGCCGCGTGAAGGCCGGCGTCAGCATGATCATCCCCATGGCCCGCGCCATCGCGACCGAAGTCGCCACCAGCAGGGGATAGGTCAGCCCGGTCAGGGCCGTGGTGACGGCGGTCAGGTCCATCTACCGCGTCAGCATGGGAAAGCTGTCCAGCATCCGCCCAGCAAGGTTGCCGACCTGCACCGCCATCAGCCCGCCCACCAGCAGCAGGACCAGCATCACCGCGATCAGCTTCACCGCCTGCGGCAGCGTCTGGTCCTGGATCTGCGTCAGCGCCTGCAACAGGCCCACGATCACGCCGATGACGATGGCCACCACCAGCGCGGGCGCCGACACCATCAGCACCACGATCAGCGCGCGGTTCATCTCGGCCAGAAAGACCTCGTTGCCCACGGTTCAGCCCCCGTAACTCAGGATCAGGCCGTGCATCAGGCGCGACCAGCCCTCCACCGCGACAAACAGGAAGATCTTCAGCGGGATGGAGATCAGGGTCGGCGACACCATCATCATCCCCATCGCCATCAGGACGTTGGCCACGATGAGGTCCACAACCAGAAACGGGATGTAGAGGAGGAACCCGATCTCGAACGCGCGGGTCAGTTCGGAGGCGACGAAGGCCGGGATCAGCACGATCAGGTCGTCCGATTTCAGCGTGGCCCGCGCCTCTTCCGACCAGACGGAGGAGGAGGCGTCCATGAAGAACTGCCGCTCCCGCTCCTCGGCAAAGCGGCTGAGGTAGTCGCGCAGGGGCCCGGCCAGCGTTTCGGCCGCGCTCTGGATGCCCTCCACCGTCTCGATCTGCACCGGGTGGGTTTCGAGCTCGCGGTACATGTTCCCGACCAGCGGCGTCGTGACATAGACAGTCAGGATCAGCGCGATGCCGTAGAGGACGAGGTTCGGCGGCGAAGCCTGCACCCCCAAAGCGTTCCGGATCAGGAACAGCACGACCGAGATCTTGAGGAACCCCGTCATCGTCACGATCGCCAGCGGCAAGAGGCCGATGGTGGAGATGACGATGATGATGGCCAGAAGGTTCGGTTGGAATTCGGTCATGATGTTCCGGAAAGGTAAAGGATGCGCAGGCCGGTGCCGGTGCCCAGCGTCACCCGCTCCCCCCGGCCGGCAAGGGTGCCGCCTAGGCGAAGGTCGGCCGCGCCAAAAGCCGCTACGGGCAGGATGTCGCCGGGTTTCAGGGCCGCCAGCGCGCCAAAGGTCAGCGTCGTGCGCGCCAGTTCCGCGGTGACGTCGATCATGCCCTCGCCCGCCTCGCGCAGGGGCAACGGCAAAAGCTCGGAGCGGAGGATCGCACCCTGCGGCTCAAGGTCCAGCGCGGCCCCGAACTCGCCTTCCGCCACGGCAAGCGGGGGGCCGGGTTCCAGCATCACGATGTCGCCGGGGCGGAGGGAGGCCGCCTCGTCCCGCGTCAGGACCTGACGGCCCAGCCGGATCGCCATGCCCACGGGCAGGGCGGTCAGGTCGGGGCCGTGCGGGGGGGACAGGGCGTCAAGATGGTCCGCAAGCTCCGCATCCGGCGTCAGGCCGGCGGTGAAGGTCTTGCCCACGGTGCCCAGCACCAGCGTCAGGGTCGGCGGCGGTGCGTTTACCGGTTCCAGCCGCAGCGGCCCGAGGCTGTCTTCCAGCGCGGGCAGAAGGTCCAGCACCGCCAGTTCCAGAAGCATCGCCTGATGTGCCGGGTCTTCCGGCACGGCCTCCAGTTTCAGCGGCTGAAGTAGCCATTCGATCAGGGGGCCCGGCAGGTGCAGGACGCTGCCGCCGATGCGAAAGGCCGTGCCGCCCGTATCCGCCCCCGCAGCCACCGACAGGGTGACGTCCCGGCCGCCAAGGCGCAGCGCCAAAGGCGCGCGGGGCGCCAGAAGGCGGTGCAGCGGATCGAGGTCGGGGGCCGGCGCCAGCCGGTCGGCCAGCAGCCGCAGGGTGGGCGAAAGCTCCATCATCGGGCGGCGTCATCCTCGGATTCGGTGTCGGACAGCGCTTCGGTCCGGCGGCGGGCGGCGGCGTCCGTCCGGTCCGCCAGCGTGCCGATGGCGGCGTGGCGGCGGGCGGCGCGGTGCAGGACGTCTTCGGCTTCGCGCTGCTGTTCGTGGGCATGAGTAAAGGCGGCGGCGGCTTCGGCCAGCCCCCGCGTCAGCCCGTCGCGGCCCTGCGCCGCGTGCTGGGCGCGGGCTTCCGCCTCCAGCAGATCCGCGTGGGAAAAGCCGCGGGACAGAAGCGCGTCATGGGCCATGGCGTCGCGCGCGGCCTCGGCCTCGTCATGGGCCCGGATGGCGTTGCGGGCGCGGGCCTCGGCGGCGGCGGCGGCGGCGGCACGGGCGCGCGCCCCGGCGGCGGCAGCTTCGGCGCGGCGTTCGCGCAGGGCCCGCAGCGCGCGCAAGCGGTCAAGGTCGCTGGTCATGCGCAGATCTCCTCCATCCGGGCGACCGCTTCGGCGATGCTGCCTTCGGGCGCGGCCTGCCGTAGAAACGCCTCGATCGCGGGCTGTCGGGCGATGGCCGCGTCGATCGCAGGGTCGCTTCCGGCGGCGTATTCGCCGATCCGCAGCAGCAGCTTCACCTCCTCATGCGCGGCAAGGCTTTCGCGGAGGATCGAGGCCAGTTCGCGGTGACGCGGAGAGGCCACGGCGTTCATCAGCCGGCTGCGGCTTTGCAGGATGTCGATGGCGGGGAAGATGCCGCGCTGCGCCTGTTCGGCAGACAGCACCACATGGCCGTCCAGGATCGACATCACCTCCTCGGCCACCGGATCAAGGCCCGCATCCCCTTCGGTCAGCACGGTGTAAAGCCCGGTGATCGACCCGCCGCGGCCCGGGCCCGCCCGCTCCAGAAGCCGCGGCAACGCGGAGAAGAACGACGGCGGAAAGCCCCGGCGGGTGGGCGGTTCGCCCGCGGCCAACCCGATCTCGCGCTGGGCGCGGGCAAAGCGCGTGACGGAATCGATCAGCAGCAGCACGTTGCGCCCGCGGTCGCGGAAATACTCGGCCACGGTGGTGGCGGCATGGGCGGCCTTCGCCCGCTCGATCGCCGGCCGGTCCGAGGTGGCGACGACCGCCACCGTGCGCGCCCGCGCGTCGGGGGGGATGTGGCCCTCCAGCAGCTCGCGTACCTCGCGCCCCCGTTCGCCCACAAGGCCAAGAACGACGACATCCGCCTCCGTTCCCGCGATGATGGAGGACAGGAGCGAGGATTTCCCCACCCCCGGCCCGCCGAAGATGCCGACGCGCTGCCCCCGCGCCACCGTCAGAAGCCCGTCGATGGCGCGCAGACCCAGCGCCAGCGGCTGGCGGATCACATCGCGCGACAGGGCGGGCGGCGGGTCGGCCAGCACAGGGCGAAGATCGCCCATAAGGGGCGCCCCGCCATCCAGCGGCCGCCCCATCGGGTCGATGACCCGGCCCAGAAGCGCCTCGCCCACGGGGATGTGCAGGCTTCGGCCCGTGGGCACCACCTCGCACCGGGCGGACAGGCCCTGAAGGTCGCCCACCGCCGTCAGCACGGCGCGGTCGTCCTGAAAGCCGATGACCTCGGCCGGAACCAGCCGCCCGCTGGCGGGATCGCGCAGCTGGCACAGCTCGCCGATGCGGGCGGCCGGAAGGCTCGCATGCACGATGATCCCGCGGATTTCGCGGATGCGGCCGCGAACGGGGCGGGGGTCGGCGGCGGCGGCGGCGCCCGCCAGCCGCGGCAGGATCGCGTCCAGGTCACGCATCGGGCGCGGCCCCCATCGCCGCGCGCAGAACGGCAAGCTGCGCGTCCAGGCTGATGTCGATGCTGCTGAGTGGGCTGGTCAGGATGCATTGCCGCCCGGTCAGCAGGCGGTCGCCCACCACCCGCAGCGTCGGCAGGTCGATCCGTGCCTCCACCTCGGCCACAAGGGGCAGGGGCACCGACAGCGTGATCTCCCCTTCGGCGCGGAAGCTGGCAACGGCGCGGCGGGTGGCGGCGGCGACCGCCTCCGCATCCTCCAGCCCGTCCAGCAGCGTGCGGAGGATAGAGGTGACGAGGTCGGCCACCCCCGGCTCGATCCCCGCAAGATAGCGATCGACGCCGGCATGGGTGGTCAGCAGCAGGCCCGCGGCCTCGGCTTCCCCTGCCGCGCGACCCTCGGCATGGCCTTGGGCGCGGGCAGCGGCGACCTCGGCCTCAGCCGTGGCGCGGATAGACTCCGCCTTGGCGCGCGCACGTTCCAGAAAAACGAATCCGTTCTGCCACGCCTCGGCTTCGGCCGGGCGAAGAATGCGGGACAGGGGGCGGTCGGGCAGGTCGGTCATCAAGCCTCCGCCAGCCGGCGCAGAATGGCGGGGCCGTGGGTGCGCGTCACCTCATCGCCCGGTGGCAGGTTGTCGGGCCATGCCAGCGCGGCATGATCGCGCAGGGCGGGCGGCAGGGTGTCCAGCCACGCCGACAGGCAGGCGGTGCCGTCGGCCGCAATCCGCTCCGGCTCGGCCAGATCGGTGCGGTCGGGGGAAAGGTCCAGATGCCGGCGCGCGTCCGTCAGCGCCCCTTCTCCGAACCGCGCGGCGAGGGCGGCGATGACGGGGCCGCGGATCTCGCGCAGAAGGGCGCGGGCGTGCAGGACGACACCGGCGCGCAGGGCCAGCGTCTCCAGCCCCTCGCGGCCCATCGCCAGAAGGGCGCGGTCGGCGGGATCGGCACCGTCCAGCGGATCGGGACCGGCCATGGCGGCGATGCGGTCCGCAAAGCGTGGCTCGGCCCGAAGGCGCGCGGCGACGGCGTCGGGCAAGGGCGGGTCGAACAGCAGGCGCAGGCGGGACGGGTGGATCGCGGTCAATCCAGCACCTCCAGCCGGTAGTTGCGGACCTGCGTCCTGCGCCGCCAGAGGACAAAGGCCAGAAGCCCCGCCAGTGCCACGCAAGCCCCGGCCAGCACCGCCAGAATGGTCACGGCGCGGGCATAGCTCGTCTCCAGCACCCAGACGCCCAGAAGCTGCACCATCGGCTGGGTGCGCGCGTCCGTCCGGGGCGGGGGCGCGGCCACCGTGACAACCGACACCGCATCATAGGTCAGCCCCGCGATGCCATTGGCCACCAGCGTCTTGATGCGCGGGATCAGCGCCGCGGCGTCCAGCCCCGCCTCGTGCCGCACGAAGACCGAGGCCGAGGAAGGCTGAAGATCGCTGCGCAGCGGATCGTTGTCGGGCAGCACGATGTGGACGCGGGCCGACAGGATGCCGTCGATCTCCGACACCGTGCGCGACAGCTCCTCGGACAGGGCGTAAAGCATGCGCGCGCGTTCCTGCGTGGGGGTGGACACCAGCCCTTCCTGCTTGAACACCTCGCCCATGGAGGCGAACTTCTGCCGCGGCAGGCCCGCCTCCTCCAGCAGGGCCACGGCTTGGGGGAAGCGCGCCTCGTCCACCGTCACCGTCATCTGGCCGTCTTCCTGACGGATACGGCGGGCGGGAATGCCTTCCTGTCCCAGCGTGGCGACGATCAGGTTCGCCTCATGCTCGTCCAGGTTGGTGTAAAGATCCTCCTTGCAGCCGGCCAGCGTCAGAAGGGCGGTCAGCGCTAGAAGGCAAAGGCGATGTTTCATTGGCCGCGCAGCAACGTGTTGGCCGCACCGGCAACCTGCGTGGCGCCGCGCACCACCAGCTGCGTTTCGATCGCGTGGTCGAACATCATGCCCAGCGATTCGATCGCCCGGTCCATCTGGCTGCCGTCCACCGGCGCCTTCTGCGGCGGCGCGGGCATCGCCCCGGGGTCAGACGAGAGGCTGACCAGCGACGATCCCGGTGCCTCGGGCACGCCGCCCGTCAGCCGTCCGGCCCGTTCGGCCAGCGACGTGCTGCGTTCGGCATACCCTTGCAACCCCTGCATCACCTCGGAGCCGAGCTGGCCGGGGCTTGCGCTTTCGGGCAGGCCCTTGGCATGGGCCGCGGCGTGTTCGAACAGGTTCTGCGCGTTGGCCTGTCCGTCAACCTGAATGGGTGCGGCGGCGGCCGCGGCGTCGATGCTCATGGTGTTCTCCGGGCTGGGATGCGGGGGGCGCCGGCCCCCCGCCTCGGGATCATTCGTCCGACATCGCCTCGTTCAGGATGTCGTTGGCGCGCGGCATGATGATCATCTGCCCGCCGATGGAGATGGCGCCGGAGACCATCATCTCCTCCAGCTCCGGCGTCATGCCGCCGTTCTGGGCGTTGTCGACTGCGGCGTTGAACTGCGCCTCGTCATTGGTGGCCGGGGTGGTGGAGTCGCTGCCGCTGATCGGGGTGGTCGCCATGGTGTCTCTCCTTCAGGGTTGGGGGTCGTCTTGGGTGGTCAGGGTGGCCACATCCTCCACGCCCTTGCCGCCGCGATAGACGCGGACGCGCGGATCGTCGCCGACGGGGCCTTCGGCGGGCTGCATGTCGCGCACGAACGCCTCCACCATCGCGACATAGGCGGGCGGGCCGGACACGAGGATCATGCGCCCGTCCTCCGATCCGCGCAGGCCAAATCGCGGATCGGCAAGGCCCATCCCCTCCATCTCGCGCGTGACGGCGGCGCCGGTCATTCGGCCGGAGGACAGGGTGCGGGTGGCGTATTCGGATGCGGCACTGACGTTCAGCACGGCGCCGTCGTAATACCAGACAAGGCCGTTGGCGTTCGCAATGGCGTCCAGGAAGCCGACGGCGTTCGGCGCCTCGATCCGCCCGTGCACGCGGCCCTTCACGCCGTCCGTCAGCGCCACGGCCACGCCCATGTTCCGGCCGAATTCGGTCAGCGCGGTGCGGATGTCCTGATCCAGCACGACATAGTCGTAGGGCAGCCCGGCCCAGGGCGGGATAGCGGCGGCGGCCGGCGACAGCCCCGCCGCGCACAGCGCGCAGGCCAGGGCCGACAGCCGGAAGGAGAAGGGTGGCCACAAGGTCATGGTCCCCCTTCAACACCGAAATTTGCACGAAATTATGACAGGTTAACCTTTTTGCAGGTTTCCGCCGACAGCCCGGAAACTGTCGCAGGGATGTTACAGTTAACGGGTTGTTTAGCATCCGACGACTGCGAAAACGCGTGGTTCGTCCGGGCTTCCGGCCAAAAGGCCCCGCCCTCAACGCAGTACGACCGAACCGAATCAAGGAGTTTCCCCATGGCCGACGCCGTCACCCCCACGACCTCCAGCAGCTCCGACGCCGCGATCGCGAAGATGGAGGCCGCGTTCGACGCCGCCATCGAGAAATCGGCAAAGATCACCGAGATCACGACCGAGAAGAAGACCGAGCTCGACGCCACGAAACAGCGTCCGCAGAACTGATCCTTCAGGCGCAGGCGGGCTTCGGTTCCGCCTGCGCCGACCCCGTGACATTCCAAGGTGTCCCCCATGATGACCCCCGCAACCGCCGCCCCGACCCGTCTGCCGCTGCCCGCGGCACCCGGCGGGCTGATCCTGTCGGTGCTGGGCGGTCTGCATCAGGGGGTGGACGCCGCCATCGCGCCCGAAGGCTGCACCATCGGCGCTGCAAGCCATTGCGACGTGGTGCTGGCCGATCCGCGCGTAGCCCCCGACCACCTGCGCCTGCGCTTCTATGGCCGCCAGGTGGCCATTGACGCCATCGGCGGCGAGGTCGGGATCGAGGGGCGCGAGCCCGTGCCCCAAGGCCATGGCTGCCGCACCCTTCTTCCCGTGACGCTGACTCTGGGCGAGGCGCGCCTTCAGATCCGCCGCGACACCCGGCCCGCCGGGCTTCTGGCCCGCTGGCTGCCCATTGGCGGGTTGACGCTGGCGGGCGTGGTCGGCGTGATCCTTCTGTCCTCGCAATCCTCGGGCGCGCCCGAACGCCCCATGGCCCATTCCCTGCCGCCCGTGCCCCCTGTGACAGCCCCGGCCGACAGCCCCGTTCCCGACGCGCTGCGCGCCCAACTGGCCGAGGCCGGCCTTCCCGGCCTGACCGTCACCGGATCGGGCAGCCATGTCGAAGTGCATGGCGCTCTGGCCGAAGCCGACCGCCCGGGCTGGCAGGAGGTGCAGCGCTGGTTCGACCGCACCTATGGCGCGCGCTACGTCCTGACCAGCCGCGTGACCGCCGCCGCCCCCGCCGCGACGCCCGACTTCTCGTTCCAGGCGGTGTGGTTCGGCGCGGACCCCTACGTGATCGACGCGCGGGGAGAGCGCCGCTATCCCGGCGCCTCGCTTCAGGACGGCTGGATGCTGAAGACGATCGAGCCCGGCCGCATCACCGTTTCGCGCAATGGCACGGACTTCGCGCTGACCCTATGACCACCAGACTTTCCGCATGAGCCGGATTTCCCGTCACGGCCCCGTCGAGCGGCATCGCCTTGACAGCGCCCTCGTTTCCGCGGGGCAGGGCGCAGATCCGGTCACGCGCGCCCAGATCGCCACCTTCGAAAGCATCCTGCGCCAGCGCCGGCGGACCACCTCCGGTCGTTCGCTGCGGGACGAGATCGAGGCCCTGACCATGCCAGAGGTCGGCGATCCCGGCATCTTCGCCTCGGGCCGCATGACGGACCTGCTGGCCCATGTGATCGGAGAAATCCTGCCCCGGCTGGACATGACCGAGGACGTGCTGGCCATCACCCAAGCGATGCTGGAGGAGGAGATCGCGAACCAGCGCGAGATCCAGGACCGCATCGGCGAAGGCACCCCATGAGCGGCAAGCGCACCGATTCGGCCGATCTCCTCCATTCGCTGGGCTATCTTTACCTGCGCGCCGGGCAGGGGCGGCGGGCGCTGGTCCTTCTGCTTCTGGCCAACCAGATGGAGCCGGACAGCGGCGGCATCCTGCGCACCCTGACGGCGGCCCTGATCGAGAACGGATCCTCGCAGCGCGCGCTGTCGGCGCTGGACCGGCTGGCGGAACTGGAACCCGATCACGGGCAGGCCGCGCTTCTGCTGCGCGCCCGCGCCCTGTGGATGCTGGGAAGCGAGGACGAGGCGCGGCGCTGCTTCAACGACTACGTGGCCACGCGGGGCGCGGCATGAACCGCGTGCTTGGTCCCCTGACGGCGCTGGCGCGGGCGGCCTCGGGCCGGTCGGACATCATCGTGGCCACCTTCATGATGCTGGCGATGGTGATGATGATCATCCCGCTGCCCACGCTGTTGGTGGACGCGCTGATCGCGATCAACATCGCGCTCAGCCTTCTGGTGCTGGTGGTGGCCTTCTACATCGGGCGGCCGGCCGAATTCTCCACCCTGCCGCCGATCATCCTGCTGGCGACGCTGTTCCGCCTTGCGCTGTCCATCACCACGACGCGGCTGATCCTGCTGCAGGCGGATGCGGGATCCATCGTGCAGACCTTCGGCGAATTCGTGATCGGCGGGCAGATCATCGTCGGCCTCGTGGTGTTCCTGATCATCACTGCGGCGCAGTTCATCGTCATCACCAAGGGGGCGGAGCGTGTGGCCGAGGTCGCGGCCCGCTTCACGCTGGACGCCATGCCGGGCAAGCAGATGTCGATCGACAACGACCTGCGCAACGGGGACATCGACACGGCGGAGGCGCGCCTGCGCCGGTCGCGGCTGGAGCGCGAAAGTCAGCTTTACGGCGCGATGGACGGCGCGATGAAGTTCGTGAAGGGCGACGCGATCACCGGCCTGATCATCGTGTTCGTCAACCTGATCGGCGGGCTGGTCGTGGGCATGGTCAATCACGGGATGACCTTTGCCGACGCGGGCCACACCTATTCCCTGCTGACGGTGGGCGACGGGCTGATCGCGCAGATCCCGTCGCTGATGATCTCCCTCGCCGCGGGCACGGTGGTCACGCGGGTCGCGAGCGATTCCGACCGCGATCTGGGGACGGAGATCATGCAGCAGCTCGGCTCCAGCGAGCGGCCGCTGGTTCTGGCCGCCGTGGTGCTGGGCGGGGCCGCGCTGGTGCCGGGCTTTCCGACGCTGATCTTCCTTGCGCTGGCCGCGCTGTTCGGCGGGCTGGCCTTCGGCATCGTGCGCCGCCGCAAGGCCGTCGCCACCACCGAGGCCGCACCCCCCCTGGCCGAGGTCGAGGAATCGGCCGAGGAGCCGGTGCAGGACGTGATCGTGTCCGACGGTTCCATGCGCCACAAGGTGGTGGTGCAGATCGGCCCGTCGCTGGCCCGCACCATTTGGTCCGACCGTTTCCGCCGCGACACCAACGACCTGCGCGCCGATCTTCAGGCCGACCTCGGCCTCGATTTCCCGGCGGTGGAGCTGCGGATGAACCCGTCGCTGGCGGCCGAACGTTTCCAGATCGACCTTGACGGCGTGCCCATCGGCGAAGGCGACCTGCCGCAGGGCATGTTGCTGCTGAACGATGAGACGATGCATCTGGACATGATGCGCGTCCCGTGGCGGCAGGGCCCCGCAATGGCCGGTCAGGCGCGCACCGTCTGGGTGGCCGACGACCATCTTCCCGCGCTGGAGGAGGCCGGCGTCGGCGTCCTTTCGCAGCCCGAGGTTCTGACCCGCTGCCTTGGCCAGTCGCTGCGCCGCTATGCCGCGAACTTCATCGGCATTCAGGAAACGCGCGAATTGCTGACGCGGATGGAAGCGGAATACGGCGAGCTGGTGCGCGAGATGAACCGCGTCGTGCCCCTGAACCGCCTGTCCGACATCCTGCGCCGGCTGGTGGAGGAGGACGTGCCCATCGCCAACATGCGCGCCATCCTGGAAGCGCTGATCGAATGGGCCCCGCGCGACGCCGACACCCTGTCCCTGACCGAACGCGTGCGCGCGGCGCTGGCCCGCCAGATCTGCCACCGCCACGCGCAGATGAACCGGGTGCTGGCGGCCTATGTCACCACCCGCCCGGCCGAGGAGACGCTGCGCGGATCGGTCAAGCAGACCGGCCTCGGCCCCAGCCTGCTGCTGGGCGACGCCGCCTCGCGCCAGTTGCTGGAGCAGTTGCGCCGCGACGAGGGCGAGGCGCGGCCCGTTCTTTTGACCGCGATGGACCTGCGCTTCGTGTTGCGCCACTTCCTTCTTCGCCACGGGATCGAGATGCCGGTGCTGTCCTATCAGGAAATCGCCGCCGACTATTCCGTGCAATCGCTTCAGCCGGTGACGATGGGCGCGCAGCGGCGCCCCGCGCCCCTGTCCCGCGCGGCCGACCCCGCCTGAACCAAAAGGACGACCCTTCCGATGAAACGCCGCTTCGGCACCGCCTTTCTTCTTCTGCTGCTGTGCCTGCTTCCCTCCGTTCTTCACGCCCAGACGCTGGACGCGCGCGCGGGTGAGATGCTGCGCCTGTCGGTGGGCGACGGCCGCATCCTGCGCTTTGACGCGCCCGTGTCGCAGGTGTTCCTTGCGGATGCGGACATCGCCGATGTGCGCGTGATCTCCCCCCAGATGGTGTATATCCACGCGCTGCGGGTCGGGCACAGCAACCTGATGGCCATCAGCGAGGATGAGGTGACGGTGGGCAACGTGGACCTGCGCGTGACGGAGAACGCGGGCGATCTTGCCGCCGACCAGCGCGCGGCGCAGCCGACCAGCACCATCTCGCTCCGCCTCTTCGGGTCGGCCCCGGCGGCCAGCGGACAGGCGCGCGACCTGCAAGAGGCGCTGGACACTGCCGACGTGCTGGAGGCCAATGCCGAAGGGGACGAGCCGGTGTTCAACAACACCACGATGCAGGGCGCGAACCAGATCAACATCCGCGTCCGCTTTGCCGAAGTGTCGCGCGATCAGCTTCTGCGCTACGGCGTCAGCTGGAACGCCCTCAGCGGCGGCGAATTCTCCTTCGGGCTTGTCACCGGAACCACGCCGGCCGCGGGCAGCGCGCTTCTGTCCGCCAGCCGGACGTGGAGCGACGGGCGCATCGACGTTCTGCTGGACGCGCTGCAGCAGAACGGCATCCTGACCATCCTGGCCGAACCCAACATCACCGCCGTCACGGGCAAGACCGCCAGCTTCCTCGCGGGGGGCGAGGTGCCGATCCCGGTGCCGGTCACGGAAAACCAGGTGGGCATCGAATACAAGCAGTTCGGCGTCTCGCTCCTCTTCACGCCGACGCTTCTGCCCACGGGCCGCATCTCCATGCGCGTCCGCCCGGAGGTGAGCAGCCTGTCCTCCGAAGGCATGGTGGAGATCGCGAACCTGCAGGTTCCGTCCCTGCGCGTCCGCCGCGCCGACACCACGGTGGAGGTGGGGAGCGGCCAGACCTTCGCCATCGCGGGCCTGTTCCAGCGCGACGCTTCGCAGTCGGTGGACAAGGTGCCGCTTCTGGGCGACGTGCCGATCCTTGGCCAGCTCTTCCGCTCCAGCCGGTTCCAGAGGAACGAGACGGAGCTGGTGATCCTCATCACGCCCTATCTGGTGCAGCCGGTGAACGAGCGAAGCCTGAAGACCCCGCTTGACAGTCCCTCGGGCACGCTGAGCGGGCCGATCGCGGCCGCCAACCGGCCCAAGACGAATGCGGGGTTCGGGTTCTATGTCCAGTAAGATCGTTCTTGTCGGCCTGATCGCCTTGGCCGGATGCAACGCGCCCGCGCGCGACCCGCTGCCCTATTCACCGAACTACCACTACATCGGCGGGGCGCCGGCGGGGGTGATCCGCAAGGGATATGACGCGCCGCAAGGGCGGCTCGTGCCGGACGCCTGCACCACGCCCGATGTGGCGGCGGACCCCATGTATCTGCCGCCCGGCTGCGCCAATGCTGTGAACCTGCAGCAGATGGTGGTGAACCAGTCCGATCTGGTCCGCGGACGCACGCCGGGCCCGGCGATGGGCGCGCCCGCGGCCCGCGCCGCGCGGCAGGTGATCGACGGCACCGAACCCCCGCCCGCCGCGTCCGAGGACGAGGTGCTATCGACCACGCGGATCCTGCGCTGATGTCAGCCCGCGGCCAGAAGCCCGATTGCGCGGGCCTTGCCTGCGGCGGTGGGAATGCCGCGGATCTTCCGCGCCTCCGTCAGGAAGGCGCGCTTCTCGGCTTCGGGCCAGTCGGGCACCTGCACGGCGGCGGCGGCCGTGTCCTGCCCGCCCATCATCAGCACCAGCATCAGGTTGCGGAAATGGCGCAGTTCCGAGCGGGGAGAGGTGGTGACGGCGCGGGCGGTGGCGACGGCCTCGGCGTTGCGGCCGGCCACGGCCTCGGCCAGGGCGATGTTGCTTTGGGTGTCGAGGTTCGCAGGCTCCAGCCCTGCCGCATTGCGGAAGGCGGCTTCGGCCCCCGCCGTGTCGCCCGAAAGGATCAGCGCGGTCCCAAGGCGGTTGTAGGCGGTTCCGCTGCGCACCTTCGGCGCGGCCACGGCCAGCGTGCGCGCGGCGCCCTGCACCTGATCGGCGCGCAGCTGCGCGGTGCCAAGGCCCAAGAGCGCGGCCCCGTTGTCGGGATCGGCGTTCAGCGCGGTGCGGAAGGGGCGGGCGGCGCCTTCGGGATCGCCCGCCGCCATCAGCGCCTCGCCCAGACGGATGTTCGCGCCCACCGGATCGGTGGACTGCTGGGCCGCCTGCGCGTAAAGGCCCGCCGCCGTGGCCGCGTCGCCCCGCGCCTGGATGTCCTGCGCCAGACGGATCATCTTCGCTTCCTCTCCGGTCGCGGGGCGGGTGCCGTCGGGCGAGGCGCAGGCCGCGAGGATCAGCGGAAGGGCGGTCAGGGCAAGAACAGGGCGCATCGTCTCTCCTTCGGGTCGGGGGCATTCTATGGAGGCCCCCTCGTGAAGGCAACGTCTGCCGCCCCGGTGCCACGGGGATGAGTGGGACATCCGAGGAAAAGACCCTCGCCGCCTCCGACAAGAAGCTGCGGGACGCGCGCCAGAAGGGGCAAACGGCGAAAAGCCAGGACCTCGTGACGGGGATGGTGCTGCTGGTCGCGGTGATCTTCCTCGGCTTTTCCATGGCCGACCAGCAGGTGAAGGTAGAGGCGCTGTTGCAGATGGTGGCCCGCCGCGCCTGGACCGAGCCCCTTGCGGCCCTGTGGCCCGAGATCCGGCTGCGCGCGGCCGAGATCCTTCTGGGCCTTGCCGTTCCGCTTCTGGCGGTGACGGCCGCCACCATGATCGCGACCAACCTGGCCGTAATGAAGGGCTTCGTCTTCGCCGTCGAACCCTTGACCCCGAAGTTCGAGAAGATCAGCCCGGTGGAGGGCGCCAAGCGCATCTTTTCCATGCGCAGCCTCGTGGAGTTCCTGAAGGCGCTGTTCAAGATCTCCGTCCTCGCCACCGCCTTCGTGCTGGTGTTCCGGGCGGGGTTGCAGCCCCTGATGCAGTCGTCCACCTGCGGCGCCTCCTGCGTGCGGGCCAGCGTGGAGGGGCTTTTGCGCCCGCTGATCGTGACGGCGATCGTGATCTTCCTGTTCGTCGGCACCTTTGACGTGCTGGTGCAGAACTGGCTGTTCAAGCGGGACATGAAGATGACGAAGTCGGAACAGAAGCGCGAACGGAAGGATTCCGAAGGCGACCCCGCCATCCAGCAGCAGCGCCGCAAGCAGCGGCGCGAGATGCACGCCCACGGCACCCGCACAGGGATCGCCCGCGCCTCGATGATGGTGGGGGTGGGGGATGGATGGGCGGTCGGCATCCGCTATGTCCGGGGGGAGACGGCGGTGCCGATGGTGGTCTGCCGCGCGGGGCCCGAGGCCGCGGCCGCGATGCTGGCCGAGGCGGGAACGCTGCGGATGCCCGTGATCGCCGATGGCCCCTTGGCCGCCGCCATCGCCCGCGCCGCCCGCACGGGGGAGCCTGTGCCCCCCGCGACCTTCCAGCCCGTGGCCGACCTTCTGGTCGCGGCCCGGCTCATCTAGGGGAACGACATGACGGACCTTTCGCGACGCATGCTTCTGGCGGGGCTGCTTCTGGCGCCCGGGGCGGCGGGGGCGCAGGGTTATCTCGATTTCCTTTATGCGCCGATGGGCGGGCAGGGCGCGGCCCCGGCGGAGCCGCCCCCCGCGCCGCAGCGGGTGCCCTATCCCACGACAGAACCGCCCGGCACGATCCTGATCGACACCGCCGCCCGCCGCCTGTTCCTGGTCGAACCGGGCGGAACCGCCATCGCCTATGCCGTGGGCGTGGGGCGGGAAGGCTTCGGCTGGTTCGGCACGGAAACCATCAGCGCCAAGCGCGAATGGCCCGACTGGCGCCCGCCCGCCGACATGCGCGCCCGCCGCCCTGATCTGCCGGCTTTCGTGCCCGGCGGCCCGGACAATCCGATGGGGGCCCGCGCGCTTTATCTCGGCCAAACGCTTTACCGCATTCACGGCTCGAACGAGCCGGAAACGGTGGGGGATGCCGCCTCCTCGGGGTGCTTCCGCATGACCAACAGCGATGTGGCCGATCTCTACGAACGCGTGCGCATCGGGGCGAAGGTCCGGGTCTTCTGACCGGCGGGATCCCGCCCCGCACCATGCAACGTCACACGGGGGTCATACACCTCCCGTTAACCTCGCCCCGTCCGAAGTCCAAAGAAGGTGTTCCCGATGGCCAATGTCGCCGCTTCCGCCCCCGTCGATCCGTCCTCGGTCGATCCGAACAATGTCGGCGCCTGGGAAGATGCCAAGCAGCAGGCCAAGGACGCGGGCATCCTGTGGGAACGCCCCGAAGGGGACACCCGTTCGGCCAAGGAGATCATCGACGAGAATCCGATCCTGAAGAAGCTGGGCAACCAGGCTGGCGTGCGCGAATCGCTGGAAAAGCGCGTGGGCGGCGACATCGAAACGGACGCCGACGCGGCCTTCCGTGCCCTTCAGGTGCTGGAGCATATCGAGCGCTTCGACCAGAAGGGCGACCGGCTGGTGGGCGGCGATGTGGACAACGGCCAGATCAACGGCTTCACCAAGGGGGGTGAGGCCAAGAACGGCACTGAAGCCGGCCGTCTTCAGGACTTCGGCAAATACGGCTTCGCGAACCTGAACGGCGAACTTCAGCACATCACCACCGCGGCCGAGGATCCCAAATCGCGCGAGGCGGCCGAGGCGCTGGGCATCGAATGGGTGCGCCCCGAAGGCGACACGCGCTCGGCCGAAGAGATCATCAAGGACAACCCGCTGCTGGCCAAGCTGGGCAACCAGAGCCACGTGAAGGACATGCTGAAGGAGCAGGTCGGCGATTTCGAAACGGATGCCGACGCCGCCCACCGCGCGGCGCAGGTTCTGGAGCATATCGAGACCTTCGACGCCGACGGCAACCGTCTGGCTGGCAACGACATCGGCAATGGCGAGGTCAACGGCTTCACCAAGGGCGGCGAGGCCAAGCACGGCACCGAAGCCGGCCGCCTGCAGGACTTCGGCAAGAAAGGCTTCGAAAGCCTGAAGGGCAAGATGCGCGACAGCGCGGACGCCGGCGGGAACGAAGAGGCGAAGAAGCAGGCCGAGGCGCTGGGAATCCACTGGGTCCGGCTGGAGGGCGACGACCGCACCGCGCAGGAGATCATCGACAAGGACCCACTGCTGAAGAACCTCGGCAACCAGTCCGACATCCGGGACATGCTGAAGGAACAGGTCGGCGATTTCGAGACGGACGCCGACGCCGCCTTCCGCGCCAGCCAGGTGCTGGAGCATATCGAGACGCTGGACGGCACCGGCAACAGCATCACCGGCGGCGATGTCGACAACGGCCGGATCGACGGCGTCACCAAGAGCGGTGAGGCCAAGCACGGCACGGAAGCGGGCCGCCTGCAGGACTTCGGCAAGACCGGGTTCAGCGCCCTGAAGGGCGAGATGAAGGACACCGTCACCGCGGAGGTGGAGGCCGGGAACGAAAAGGAACGGGCCGACGCCGTCAACGCCGCGCGGGAGGAGGCCGGCCTGCCGCCCTTATCGAAGCTGGACATCGCGAACCTCGAAACCTCGGAAACGGGAACGGACGGCAAGGCGCTGACCGTCACCGACCTCGCCTGGAAGAACACCATGGCGGAGTGGAAGACCGGGATCGAGAACGGCACCATCAAGGCCGACGATGACCGGGCCAAGCTTTACAACGCGCTGAAGGCCGGCGCCTATCTGGATCAGGGGGCGGGCGTCTACGGGCTGGACATCGGCACGGGCGTGGCCGTCAAGCCCGCCGAGGGCAAGGACTTCGAGGCGATCATCGACGGCGGCAAGGTCGACGAGAAGATCGCGACCCTGATGGAATCCGAGGCCGTGTCCAAGGACATCACCAAAGCCCGCACCGACGCGCTGACCAAGGTCGAAGGCGGCGACAAGCTGGTGACCGAGCTGAAGGACATGGCCAGCAGCACGGAATACGCCCTGTATATTCAGGAGTTGAGCAAGGACCCGAACAAGAAGCAGCTGGCCGAGGATGACATCGCGGCCACCTACACCTCGCTTCTGGCGGTCGATCCCGATGCTGCGGCTTCCTTCGCCAAGAACATGCAGATCGACACGCTGACGATGGAACTGGACGCCCTGATGGCGGACCCGTCCAAGATCAGCGACGAGGATCTTGCACTGGCCGGCAGCGACACCGGCAAGATGCTGCTGACGCTGATCAAGAAGGGCGGCCTCGATCTGGGCCGCCGCGCGGCCGAGGCGCAGAAGTTCCTGGAAGGAATGCTGGGCGACAAGAAGACCGCCAAGGAGTTCGGGCAGGCGCTGCAGGAACTGGGCGCGAAATACGCACAGACCGGCGAAGTCACCACCAAGGATGTGGAGAAGGTGCTGGGCAAGGGGCAGTACCCCGCGCTCGAGACGTCTTCCATCCGCGGGATGTTCGAGGAACTGACGAAGTCCGGCATCATCGGCTCGCTCGGCGGGGCGGTGTCTCTGGCCTCGGCGATCTACCAGCTGGCGGGCAAGGGCGGCACGCTGGCCGACACGCCCGAGGAGCGGCTGTCCATCGCCAAGGACTTCGTCAGCTTCGTGGGCGCGGGCAAGCATTTCGGCGATCTGGCGAACCACATCATCGGCGAGCACAACAAGAACGTCCAGAAATACAACGAAGAGATCGAGGCGAAGTACAAGGACAACACCTGGGACATCGACGTCGACCGGCTGAAGAAGACGCCGACCGAGTCGCTCCTCGGCCTCGACAAGACGCTGGACGACCTCCTGAAGCCGCCGTCCGAGGTGACCACCGGCCCCAACAAGGACGTGAGGAAGTTCGAGGAGGCGTTCGAGACGGCGCTGAACGACTCCTCGAAGGCCGACACCTACAAGAACTCCATCATCAAGGACATGACGGACGAGGAATATGGCAAGCTGATCAAGGGGGTCGAGGACGGCTATCAGGTCCGCCCCGAGATCACCGCCGCTGACGGAACCCCCGCCAAGGGCTGGCACAAGGGCGCCTCCGCCGCGCTTCTGGTGATGAGCGCGGGGGCCGACACCTTTGCGGGCGCGGCCGACATCGCGATCGGCGCGCTGACGATCAAGAAGGGCCTCGCCTCGGGCGACGACGTGACGACGTCGAAGGGGGCGCTTCAGGTCGCGGCGGGCGGCTTCGGGCTTGCAGGGGGCTTTGCCTCGTCGCTCGGCCTCGTGAAAGGGCTCAGCTTCATCAAGGCTGCGGCGGCGCCGTCCTTCTTCGTGTCGGCCGTGCTGTCGCTGGCGACGCTGATCCCCGACATCATCAACGACGTGAAGCGCACGGACCAGATCAACACCTACCGCGACGACATGCGCGACTTCTTCAAGCAGCTGGACCAGGAAGGTCTGCTGGCCGAGGACGGGCTGGACAAGTTCCGCTTCCTGGAAGCCTACATGACCAGCTATGGCCAGCGCGACGCGCCGGACGGGATCAGCATCTTCGACTATCGCAGCGACGAGGTGGACCACTTCCTGACGGAGCTGAAGGAGAACAAGGAGATGTACGAGAAGAACAGCAACGGTGATTTCTTCACCACTGACATCTTCCTCGATCAGGACAACCACGAGGATTACGACGGGGACGGGTCGAACCTCGACACCGACCTCGACCGGATCGGCTGAGCGTGGCCACCGCCCGTCACGGGCGGTGGCGCAGCATGTCGGGAGTGAGGTCCGCGATGCGGGTGCATCCCATCAGGCGCATGTCGCGGATCAGTTCGGCCTTCATCTGCGTCAGCGCCCGCTCGATCCCCGGCTGACCCGCGGCGGCCAGCGGGAACAGGTAGTAGCGGCCAAGGCCCACCGCCTTCGCCCCCCGGGCCAGCGCCTTCAGCACGTGGGTGCCGCGCGTGACGCCGCCGTCCATCATCACGTCCAGCCGGTCACCCACGGCCTGAACGATCTCCTCCAGCTGGTCGAAGCCGGTGCGGCTGCCGTCCAGTTGCCGCCCGCCATGGTTCGACAGCACGATCCCGGAACAGCCGATGTCGGCGGCGCGGCGGGCGTCCTCCACGCTCATCACGCCCTTCAGGCAGAAGGGGCCGTCCCATTCGGCCACCATCGCCGCCACGTCGTCCCAGGTCATCGACGGGTCCAGCATCTCGGTGAAATACCGGCCGATGGTCAGCGTGTCGCCCTTCATGTCGATATGCGCGTCCAGCTGCGGAAGCGAGAACCGCTCGTGTGTCACATAGTTGATGCCCCAAGCGGGCTTCATCACGAACTGCGCCAGCGCGGCGGGTGTCAGCCGGAAGGGGATGGAAAAGCCCGTGCGCAGGTCGCGTTCGCGGTTGCCGCCGGTGATGCTGTCCACGGTCAGCATCATCACCCGGATGCCCGAGGCCTTCGCCCGCGCCATCATCGCCGAATTCAGCGCCCGGTCCTTGTGGAAATAGAACTGGTAGACCTGCGGATTGGCGTGCTTTCTCGCCAGCTCCTCCATCGACACGGTGCCGAGGGAGGAGACACCGAACATCGTCCCGAACCGTTCCGCGGCCGCGGCCGTGGCGCGTTCGCCCCGGTGGTGGAACAGGCGTTGCAGCGCGGTGGGCGACAGGTAGACGGGCAGGTCGATGCCTTGCCCCATGACGGTGGTGGACAGGTCCACATCCGCCACCCCGCGCAGGACGTTCGGCACAAGATCGACCGTCTCGAAGCTGGCCGTGTTGCGGCGCAGCGTCACCTCGTCATCCGCGCCGCCCGCGATGTAGTTGTAGATGGGCGAGGGCAGCCGACGCCGCGCCAGTTCCTGAAAGTCGTGGAAGTTGTGGCAATGGGTCAGGCGCATGCGGCATCCCTTTCTATCCTTGCCGCGCGGCCAGCGTTTCCAGAAGTTTGATGGACAGGCCTTGCGGTTCGGGAACCGCGACCATATCGCGCTTCAGCGCCTGCGCCATGGAAAAGCCGTTGGCCCGGCGCAGGGTCTTCAGCTCGTCCCACGTGACGGGCACCGCCACCGGGGCGCCTTCGCGCGCGCGGACCGAAAACGGGGCCACCGCCGTCGCGCCGCGTTCGTTGCGCAGCCAGTCGATGAAGATCCGCCCCTCGCGCTTGGCCTTGGACATGGTGGCGACGAAGCGCTTCGGTTCCCGTTCCGCCATCAGTGTCGCGACCAGCTGGGAAAACAGCTTCACCGTGTCCCAGCTGGCCGTGCGCCGCAGGGGGACGATCACGTGCACGCCCTTGCCACCCGACACCATGGGCCAGGATTCGAGCCCCAGATCGGCCAGCCAGTCGCGCAGGTCCACCGCGGCGTTCCGCACCTGGGTGAAGGACAGCCCCTCGTCCGGGTCCAGGTCGAAGATCAGGCGTTCGGGGCGGTCCAGACGATCCTCCCGCGCGGCCCAGGGGTGGAATTCCACCGCGCCCATCTGAACGGCGCCCACCAGCCCGGCCGCGTCCTGAACCGTCAGGTATTGCGCGGTGCGGCCGTCGGACTCCTCCACCGGAACGCTGCCGATGGCGTCGGGAAAGCCTTTGCCCGCATGCTTCTGAAAGAACCGCTCACCCCCCAGCCCCTCGGGCAGGCGCACGAGCGAGGTGGGCCGTCCGGCCAGCATCGGCAGCATCCGGTCGGCCACGCCCTCGTAATAGCGGGCCAGATCCAGCTTCGTGACCTTGGGCTTCGGGAACATCACCCGTTCGGGATGGCTGATGCCGATGCCGGCGACCTTCGGGCGGTCGGACTGTTCCATGTACACCTCCGTCGGGGGATCCATCGCCACATCGGCGGGCGCCTTGTCCTCGCGCAGTTCCACGAATCGGGCGTGGCGCAGCTGCCCGTCGGCCGTCAGCTCGGCATAGGCGATCTCGGCCACCAGCGCAGGCTCCACCCACCGCGCCTTGCGCATGCCGGGCGGGACCTTCGGCAGGGGCGTGGTCTTGCGGGTCAGCGCTTCCATCTTCGCGGCCAGATCGTCCTGCGCCGCCTCGTTGAAGCCGGTGCCGACTTTGCCGCGATAGGTCAGCCTGCCCGCCTCCATCGTCGCCATCAGAAGCGAGGCGAACCGCCGGTTCCGCTTGTCCGAAGGCTGCCAGCCGCAGATCAGGAACTCCGCCTGCCGCGCGCATTTTGCCTTTTGCCAGACGGGGGAACGGCCACCCTGATAGCCCGCATCGGGCAGCTTCGAGATGAGGCCCTCGCCCCCCGCCTCGCACACCGTGGCCAGCGCGTCGGCCGCGTTGCCGTCGATGGCGGGGGACAGGCGCACGGGGCCGCGCGGGGGCAGGGTGGCCAGAAGATCCTCCAGCGCGGCGCGGCGGTCGGTCAGGGGCCGGTCGGCCAGATCCTCGCCGTCACGCTCCAGCAGGTCGAAGGCGTAGAAAAGGAACGGCCCGCCCGCTTTGATCGCCGCCTGAAGCGCGGAAAAGCCCTGAAGCCCGGCACCGGCCACGATCTCCCCGTCGATCAGCGCGGTGTCGCACGGGATCTCGGACAAGGGCGGCAGAAGCTCGGCGAAGCGGTCGGACCAGTCCTGCCCGCTGCGGGTGCGGATGATGGTGCCTTCCCGGCCAAGGGCGATCTGCGCGCGGTAGCCGTCCAGCTTCACCTCGTGCAGCCAGTCCTTTCCTTCGGGCGGCGCGTCCACCAGTTGCGCCAGTTGCGGGCTGCGGAAATCGGGGGCCGGGCCGGTGCGGGTCCGGTCGGGCGGCGGGGGATCCTCGTCCGCCGCGATCTGCGCCAGCGTGCGGCGCGACAGGACGCTGCGGCCGAAAGCCTCGGCCAAGGGAGGCTGGGCGGTCGAGGCCGCCGCGTCCTCCTCCTTGATCATCAGCCAGTTCTCGCGCTTTTCGCGGCCTTTCATGCGCACCAGCGACCAGCCGCCCATGCCCCGCCGTCCGTGCAGCGCGAAATGCAGATGGCCCGAGGCGAGGCCCTCCTCCACGTCGTGAAAGGGCTGCCACCAGCCCAGATCCCACAGCATCACGGTGCCCGCGCCATATTCCCCCTTGGGGATGACGCCCTCATAAGTCAGGTAGTCGAAGGGATGATCCTCGGTCCGGACGGCCAGCCGCTTGTCCTTGGGGTTCGCCGAAGGCCCGCGCGTGACGGCCCAAGACAGAAGAACACCGTTCCATTCCAGCCGCAGATCCCAGTGCAGCCGGGTCGCATCGTGCATCTGGACGGAATAGCGCAGCGCCGGGCCGCCCCCCGTTCCCCCCTGCGGTTCGGACGTGCGGGTGAAATCGCGCTTTTCGCGATAGGTCCGCAGCGCGTCCATCAGGCCGACTTGCGGGGTTTCGCCGCGGGCTTGGCGCGGGCGCTGGTCTTCTTCTTCGGCGCCTCGTCGGATTTGAGGCTTTGGCGCAGCGCTTCCATCAGGTCGACCACGTTGCCGCCCTTCGGCGACGCCTTGTCACCCACCGTGGCGCGGGGCGTCTTGCGGTTCTTGCGCTTGTTCTCGATCAGCTCGCGCAGGGCGGCGTCGTAATGGTCGGTGAAGACCTTGGCGTCAAAGGGCGCCGTCTTGCGGTCGATCAGTTGGGTGGCCACGGCCAAGAGTTCCTTGTCGGCCGGTTCATCCTCGATTGACGAAAACAGAGGATGGGCGGACTTGATCTCGTCCGCATAATACAGGGTTTCCATCAGCAGACCGTCGCCGCAGGGACGGATGGCGCAAAGGTATTCGCGCCCGCGCATGGTCAGCTGGCCCAATCCCACCTTGCCCGCCTTGCGCAGCGCGTCGCGCACCACGCGATAGGCGTCCTCGGCCAGATCGTCGGTCGGCACCACGTAGTAGGGCTTGTCGTAGTAGAGGGGGGAGATTTCGGCGCTGTCGACGAACTGCACCAGTTCGAAGGTCTTCTTCGTTTCCAGCCGGATCGCGTCGATCTCCTCGGGCTTCAGGAGGAGGTATTCGTCGTCCCCCAGCTCGTAGCCCTTCAGGATGTCGTCGGTCTTGATGCGCCCGACGCCGGGCACGGTCTTTTCATAGTTCACCCGCTTGCCCGTCGGGCCGTGGATCTGGCGGAACGACACGCGCGCCCCCGACTGGGTGGCGCTGTGCACCTCCACCCCGATGGAGACGAGCGAGATGCGAAGCTGGCCTTTCCAGACCGGACGCGAGGCCATGGCAAACCCTCCCTTTCGGCGGCAACGCGCCGGAAAGGGAGGGGTTCCCGATCAACCCTGAAGCGTGCGGACGCCGATCCCTTCGTCCCGCGCCTGCATGGCGGCCACGGCGGCGATGGAACCCGCCGCGGTCGTGAAGTAGGGGATCTTCCCGTACAGCGCGACTGACCGGATGTCGCGGCTGTCGGCCACGGATTGCGCGCCTTCGGTCGTATTCAGCACCAGCGCGATGTCGCCGTTCTTCAGCCGGTCCACGATGTTCGGACGGCCCTCATAGACCTTGTTCACCAGCGTCGACGGCACGTCCTGCGCCGTCAGCCAGCCGGCGGTGCCCTTGGTCGCCAGGATCTCGAAGCCCAGCGCGATCAGGCCGCGTGCGGCCTCGGCCAGCGCTTCGGTCTTGTCGGCGTCCTTCACGGACAGGAACACCCGGCCTTCTTCCGGCAGGTGCACGCCCGCCCCCATCTGCGCCTTCAGGAAGGCGAGCGGGAAGGTGCGGTCCCAGCCCATCACCTCACCGGTCGACCGCATTTCCGGGCCCAGCAGCGTGTCGACGCCGGGGAAGCGTGCAAAGGGCAGCACCGATTCCTTGACCGAGAACCACGGCGTGATCGGGTCGGCCAGCGTCATCGCATCCGCCAGCGGCAGCGCGGTGTCGGGGCCGACGCCCGCGGGATAGGGTTCGCGCAGCGGGAAGGCGTCCAGCGTCTCGCCCGCCATCAGGCGTGCGGCGATCGACGCGATGGCGCTGTCGGTGGCCTTGGCCACGAAGGGCACGGTGCGCGAGGCGCGGGGGTTCACTTCCAGCACATAGATCGTGCCGTCCTTGATCGCGAACTGCACGTTCATCAGGCCGACCACGTTCAGCGCGCGGGCCATGGCGACGGACTGGCGTTTCAGCTCCTCGATCACCTCGGCGCTCAGCGAATGGGGCGGCAGGCAGCAGGCACTGTCGCCCGAATGAACGCCCGCTTCCTCGATATGCTCCATGATGCCGGCGACGTGGACGTTCCGGCCGTCGGACAGGCAGTCCACATCCACCTCGATCGCGCCGGACAGGTAGCTGTCCAGCAGGACCGGGCTTTTCCCGGACACCGTCACGGCGCTGGTGATGTAGCGTTTCAGCTGATCCATGTCGCGCACGATCTCCATCGCGCGGCCCCCCAGCACGTAGGAGGGGCGGATCACCAGCGGGAAGCCCACTCGTTCGGCGATCTCCAGCGCCTGCGCGTCCGAGGAGGCGATGCCGTTCACCGGCTGCTTCAGGTCCAGATCGTTCAGCAGCTGCTGGAACCGCTCGCGGTCCTCGGCCAGATCGATGGCGTCGGGCGTGGTGCCGAGGATCGGGATGCCTTCGTCCTTCAGCGCCTGCGCCAGCTTCAGGGGCGTCTGGCCGCCCAGCTGCACGATCACGCCGTGCAGGGTGCCGTTTTCCTGTTCCACGCGCAGGATTTCCAGCACGTGTTCCAGCGTCAGCGGTTCGAAATACAGCCGGTCCGAGGTGTCGTAGTCGGTCGACACCGTTTCCGGGTTGCAGTTGACCATGATCGTCTCGTAGCCCGCGTCCGACAGGGCATAGCAGGCGTGGCAGCAGCAATAGTCGAACTCGATCCCCTGACCGATCCGGTTCGGACCGCCGCCAAGGATGACGACCTTCTTGGCGTCCGACGGGCGCGCCTCGTCCTCGACCTCGCCCATCACGGGCGTCTCGTAGGTCGAATACATGTAGGGGGTCTGGGCCTCGAACTCGGCCGCGCAGGTGTCGATGCGCTTGAAGACGGCGGTGACGCCGAGGTTGCGGCGCGCCTTGCGGACGGCAGTTTCCGATTGGGCGGTCAGGCTGGCCAGACGAGCGTCGGTGAAGCCGAACATCTTCAGGCGGCGCAGGCCTTCGGCGCTGGTGGGCAGGCCGTTCGCGATGATCTTCGCCTCTTCCTCGATGATCTCGCGGATGCGGGCCAGGAACCACGGATCAAAGGAGGTCGCGGACTGGATCTCGTCGTTCGACAGGCCGTGGCGCATCGCCTGCGCGATCAGGCGGATACGGTCGGGGGTCTGTGCGCTGATGGCCTTGACCACGGCGACCTTGTCGGGCGCGCCTTCGATGGCGATCTCGTCAAAGCCGGACAGGCCGGTTTCCAGCGAAGCCAGCGCCTTCTGCATGGATTCGTGGAACGTCCGGCCAATGGCCATGACCTCGCCCACCGATTTCATGGCGGTGGTCAGGTCGGGCTTGCTCCCCGGGAACTTCTCGAAGGCGAAGCGCGGGATCTTGGTCACGACATAGTCGATGGAGGGCTCAAAGCTGGCGGGGGTCACCTTGGTGATGTCGTTGTCCAGCTCGTCCAGCGTGTAGCCGACGGCGAGCTTCGCCGCGATCTTGGCGATGGGGAAGCCCGTGGCCTTCGACGCCAGCGCCGAGGAGCGGGACACGCGGGGGTTCATCTCGATCACGACCATGCGACCGTCGGCGGGGTTGATCGCCCACTGCACGTTGGATCCGCCGGTTTCCACCCCGATCTCGCGCAGCACCGCGATCGATCCGTTGCGCATTGCCTGGTATTCACGGTCGGTCAGGGTCAGGGCCGGGGCCACGGTGATGCTGTCGCCGGTGTGGACGCCCATCGGGTCCACGTTCTCGATCGCGCAGACGATGATGGCGTTGTCCTTGCGGTCGCGGACGACCTCCATCTCGTACTCTTTCCAGCCCAGCAGCGATTCATCGACCAGGATCTGCGCCATGGGCGAGGCGTCGAGCCCCGACCGGCAGATGCGTTCGTAATCGTCGCGGTTGTAGGCAACGCCGCCGCCCGTGCCGCCCAGCGTGAAGGCGGGGCGGATGATGGCGGGCAGGCCGATCTCCTCGATCGCGGCCATGGCCTGGGCCACGCCCGCGTTGATGTCGTACTTGCCGTTCGGCAGTTTCGGGGCGGCGACGATGGTGGCCTTGGGGTTCTCGATCCCCAGACGGTCCATCGCTTCGCGGAACAGCTTGCGGTCCTCGGCCATCTCGATGGCCTCGCGGTTGGCGCCGATCAGCTGGACGTTGAACTTTTCCAGCACGCCCATGTCGGCCAGCGACAGGGCGGTGTTCAGGCCGGTCTGCCCGCCCATCGTGGGCAGCAGCGCGTCGGGGCGTTCGGCCTCGATGATCTTGGCCACGACCTCGGGAGTGATCGGTTCGATATAGGTGGCGTCCGCCAGCTGCGGATCGGTCATAATCGTCGCGGGGTTGGAGTTCACGAGGATGACCCGGTAGCCTTCCTCCCGCAGGGCCTTGCAGGCCTGTGCGCCGGAATAATCGAACTCGCACGCCTGACCGATGACGATGGGGCCTGCGCCGATGATCATGATGGATTTGATATCGGTTCTTTTCGGCATGTCTGGCCCCATATGGCTGCACCCGAAGCCCATGCGGACGCGGTGGATTCGGGGCAGGGTTTTCGCAAATTGACGCGGTTTATCGTGAAGCGGCGGGCTGGCGCAACCCTGAACGCATCCCGGCGGGAACTTCCTTGGGAAAAGCGCCGTTGTCGGTCGCCTCCCCCGCCGAAATCCCGTTCAAGGACGTCCCATGCCTGCCCTGCCCAAGACCGGTGCCCGCGGGCGCCGCCTGAGGATCGAGTTCGTCCTGTTCTATGTCGTGACGCCCGTGGTGACCGCCTGCCTGCTGCCACCCGAGGGCCTGCTGGCTGGGCTGTTCCTGTTCATGCTGGTGGGCCTTGGCCTTCTGTCGGCCACCCCTGGCTTTCGCTGGCGCGAACTGACCCGCGGATGGCGGGCGATCCGCTGGCTCGCGGTGGCGGGGCTGGCGGCGTTGACCTTCGTGTCCAGCCTTGCCGTGATGCAGGTCATGGCGCCGCAATCGATGTTCTCGCTGCTGGATCACCCCGAACGGCTGCTGCTGATCGCCGTGCTCTACCCCCTTTTGTCGGCCCTGCCGCAAGAGGTGGTGTTCCGCGCGCTGTACTTCCGGCGCTATCGCGGGCTGGTGCCGAAGGGCCACCGCGGCGTGGTGCTGAACGCCGCGCTGTTCGCGCTGGCCCACCTGATGTACTGGAGCGGGATCGTCGTCGCGATGACCTTCGTGGGCGGGTTGGCCTTTGCCTGGGCCCATGCCGTCCGGCGCAGCTTTCCGATGGCCTGGGTCATGCACAGCGTGGCCGGCGTGATCGTGTTCATCGCGGGCCTTGGCATCTACTTCTATGCCGGGAACGTGGTGCGCCCCTTCTGAGGGCGCACCGGAACTTCAGTATTTCGACGGAACGTAGAGCTCCTGCGGCAGGACCTTGCGCTCGTAATCCGGGTTGAAGACGCGCTCGGGCAGCGTGATCTCCTCATGCGGCACATCCTCGTAGGGGAACAGCGTCAGGAGGTGGTCGATGCAGTTCAGGCGGGCGCGCTTCTTGTCGTTGCCTTCCACGATGTACCACGGCGCCTCGGGGATGTTGGTGCGGGCGAACATCTGTTCCTTGGCGATGGTGTACTGTTCCCAGCGGACGCGGGATTGCAGGTCCATCGGCGACAGCTTCCACTGCTTCATCGGATCGTGGATCCGCATCAGGAAACGCATCTGCTGCTCCTCGTCGGTGATGGAGAACCAGTATTTCACCACCTTGATGCCGGACCGGACCAGCATCCGCTCGAACTCCGGGACGTCCTCGAAGAACTGCTCCACCTGCTCCTCGGAGGCGAAGCCCATCACGCGTTCCACGCCGGCGCGGTTGTACCAGCTGCGGTCGAAGAGCACGATCTCTCCACCTGCCGGCAGGTGGGGGACGTAGCGCTGGAAATACCACTGCGTCTTTTCGCGGTCGGACGGAGCGGGCAGGGCGACGGTCCGCACCACGCGGGGGTTCAGGCGCTGGGTGATGCGCTTGATGACGCCGCCCTTTCCGGCGGAATCGCGCCCTTCGAAGATGACGACGACCTTTTCCTTGGTGTGCTGCACCCAGGATTGCAGCCGGATCAGTTCCGATTGCAGACGGATCAGGTTGCGGAAGTAGTCCATCCGCTCGATCCCGGCGGGATGGACCTTCTTGTAGATCTTCGCGATCTCTTCCGACAGTTGGGCGTCTTCCAGCTCCAGCTCGTAATCCTCGGCCAAGGTGTCGGCCAGTTCGGCTTCCAGCCAGTCGCGGGCAGAGGTGTCGTCCATGTGCACTATCTCCTGAAGGTCGGAGCCTTTGAACATAGAAGTGTGACAGCGCCTTGACGACTTGACTCCTCGCCGCAGGCGGTGTTCCTCCGACGCGAACCAAAGCCTCGTGGAAAGGGGAGCGTGATGCACGCCTATCGCAGCCATACCTGTGCCGATCTGAACACCGCGAATGTCGGCAACGATGTCCGCCTGTCGGGCTGGGTGCACCGCGTGCGCGACCACGGCGGCGTGCTGTTCATCGACCTGCGCGACCATTACGGTATCACGCAGGTGATCTGCGACAGCGACAGCGCGGCCTTCGCCGATCTGGAAAAGGTGCGTGCTGAATGGGTGATCCGCATCGAAGGCACCGTGAAGGGCCGCGACGCGTCGCTGGTCAACCCCAAGCTGCCGACGGGGGAGATCGAGGTTTATGCCCGAGCCGTGACGGTGCTGGGCGAGGCCGCCGAGTTGCCCATGCCCGTCTTCGGCGACGTGGACTACCCCGAGGAAACGCGTCTGACATACCGCTTCCTGGATCTGCGGCGTGAAAAGCTGCACCGCAACATGATGATGCGGTCGAACGTGGTGCGGTCCATCCGCAACCGCATGTGGGATCAGGGCTTCAACGAATTCCAGACGCCGATCATCACGGCCTCCTCGCCCGAAGGGGCGCGCGATTTCCTCGTGCCGTCGCGCCTGCATCCGGGCAAGTTCTACGCGCTGCCGCAGGCGCCGCAGCAGTTCAAGCAGCTGATCATGGTGGCGGGCTTTGACCGCTACTTCCAGATCGCGCCCTGCTTCCGCGACGAGGATCCGCGCGCCGACCGTTCGCCCACCGACTTCTACCAGCTGGACATCGAGATGTCGTTCGTGGAGCAGCAGGACGTGTTCGACGCCGTCCAGCCGGTGATCCAAGGGCTGTTCGAGGAGTTCGCGCCCACGAAGACCGTGTATGCCGACTGGCCCAAGATCGCCTATCGCGACGCGCTGGCCTGGTACGGGTCGGACAAGCCGGACCTGCGCAACCCGATCAAGATGCAGGACGTGTCCGAGCATTTCCGCGGGTCCGGCTTTGCCATATTCGCCAAACTGCTGGAGCAGGAGGGGACCGAGATCCGCGCCATCCCGGCGCCCACGGGCGGCAGCCGCAAGTTCTGCGACCGGATGAACGCCTTCGCCCAACAGCAGGGCCTGCCGGGTATGGGCTACATCTTCTGGCGCAAGGCCGAGGATGGGTCGATGGAAGCCGCTGGACCCTTGGCCAAGAACATCGGGCCGGAGCGGACGGAAGCCGTCCGTCAGCAGCTAGGTCTGGGCGAGGGCGACGCCGCCTTCTTCCTCGGCGGCAAGCCCGACGCGTTCGAGGCGGTGGCGGGCCGCGCCCGTAACGTCATCGGCGAGGAACTGGGCCTGACCGAGAAGGACTGCTTCCGCTTTGCGTGGATCGTCGATTTCCCGATGTACGAGAAGACGGACGACGGCAAGATCGACTTCAGCCACAACCCCTTCTCCATGCCGCAGGGCGGGATGGAGGCGCTGATGGGCGACCCGCTGGCGGTCCACGCCTATCAGTACGACCTTGCCTGCAACGGGTATGAACTGATCTCGGGCGGGATCCGCAACCACAAGCCGGAGATCATGTTCAAGGCGTTCGAACTGGCCGGCTATCCGAACTCCGAGGTGGAAAAGCGCTTCGGCGGCATGGTCAAGGCGTTCAAGTATGGCGCGCCCCCCCATGGCGGCTGCGCGGCGGGGATCGACCGGATCGTGATGCTGCTGGCGGACGAGCCGAACATCCGCGAGGTCATCATGTTCCCGATGAACCAGCGGGCCGAGGACATGCTGATGAACGCGCCGTCCGAGGCCACGAACGAGCAGCTGCGCGAACTGAGCCTGCGGGTCATTCCGAAGGAATAAGCAAAAGGGCCGCCGTGGAAACGGCGGCCCTTTTCGTCAGCGCTTCAACCGCTGGAAGATGTGGGTGAAGGTCGCGACGCCCAAGACCGGCATGATCAGGTTCAGGATCGGGATGGCCAATGGCGCCGCCAGAAGCGCACCGGCCAGCCAGGACAAGGCCAGATGCCGCCGGTGCAGGGCCTTCGCCTCGGCCCGGCCGACGCGGCGCATGGCGACCAGCGTGAAGTATTCCCGACCCAGCAGATAGCCGTTCACCGTGATGAACAGGACCGGCGCCAGTGGGCCGGCGAAGACATAGGCCGCCAGCATCAGCACGTTGGCCACGATCAGCAGCAGGAAGGCCGTCGCGGCCTCGCCCAGCTGTTCGGACCAGGGCATCCGGCGCGCGGGGGGCAGGGCGGGATAATGCTTGTCCTCCACCGCCGCCGCGACCTCTTCCAGAAAGAAGCCCATGACGGCCGAGGCGACGGGGATCATCAGGAAGATCGACGCGACCAGCATCACGGCCAGCCCGCCCGCGCCCGCCGCCCAGTCGAGCCCGCCGATCGGACCGATCCAGGGCAAGGTGACGGTGTCGGGCACCAACCATTCGAGGCCCCAGAGAACGACCACGGTCAGCGCGATCAGCATCACGATCGTCAGCCCCACGCCCCGCAGCAGCACGCCCCGAAACCGACGGTCGAAGATCTGGCCCAAGGCCTTCAGGAACGAGGTCAGGATCATGCGTCGATCCAGGTCGTGATGGCGTCGATGTCGGGGCGGGGGCGTTCGGGCGGGGTGGCACTGTCCGTGCCGATATGGACGATGCCGGCGATCCACTCCTCAGGCGCAAGGCCCAGACCTTCGGCAAAGCCCGCATCATGGGACACCCACCCGGTGACCCAGCCCGCGCCCCAGCCCGTGGCCAGTGCCGCGTTCACCAGCGACAGGCACACCGCGCCCGCCGACAGCGTCTGTTCCATCGGCGGGATCTTGTCCGAGGGTTTGGGGCTGGCGATGACGATCACGGCCAGATTGCCCAGATCGAACTGCCCGCGCCCCTTGGCCCGTTTTTCGTCGTCCAGACCCAGCGCGTCGGCCCGTGCCTCGGCCAAGGCCGCCAGCTTCGGCATGGCCGCAGGTTCGATCACCAGAAAGCGCCACGGCACCAGCATCCCGTGATCGGGCGTGCGGGCGGCGATGTCCAGAAGGGGGCGCAGATCGTCGCGCGTGGGAACGGGTCCCGTCAGGGATTTCGGCGGGCGGGATCGGCGGGTCCGCAGAAACTCGAACGCGACGGTGTTTGGGATGGGCATGGCACTCTCCTTCGGTCGCCCGAAGGATTGGGACGCGGGACGGCCGGGGTCAAGTCACTCGCTGCACAGATAGACGGCGCCGCCCACGGCCACCACGCTGACCGCCGCCGCGGCAAGACCGATGGGCGTGGCCAGCGCCGCCCCGGCGGTGGTCGACGCGCCCGCGATCGTCTGCTGCACCGCCGCGCCCGCGCCCGACAGGACCACGGCGCCGCCCGGGCGGGTCACGGTCTGCACCCCGTTCACGACACCCTCGCTGCCTTCGGGCGCATCCGCCAGCCCCGCCACCGCCATGGAGGTCTGGACCGAGGTGTTCACCCGTTCGCAGAACGTCCGCCGCGGCGCGCGGCAGCGGAGATAGGCGTCCCGCGCCCCTTCGGCATAACCGGCATAGGTGTTGGCGGCGTTGTCCCATTGCAGACAGAAGGTCTGCCGCTGGTCGTCCGTCAGGTCCGGCGTCAGATAGCGCAGCGTGACATAGGACGGGCAGTCCAGCTTGCCCCAACCGCCCAGCCACGCTTCGCGCCGCGACTGGTTCGCGCCCACCTGTTCGTCGTCGGGTTCGTAGAACAGGTTGATCTGCTGACCTTCAACCGAGGTCGTGCAGCTTTGCGCCTCGGCAAAGGCCGAAACGGGGAACAGGAACAGGAAAAAGGCGAGGATCCGGATCATGCCCCGCATTCTATCGCAAGCGGCCCGGCCGGGCAAATCACGTCTTGGGCGTCAGCCGGTAGCTGCCCTCGGGCAGGTTCAGCGCTGCGGCCAGATCGCGGATCTGCGTCATCGACAGGGTGATGCGGCACAGTTCATGCGTGTTGCGGTCCACCTGTTCGACGGTGATCTGATCGTCAAAGGCGTGAAGGACCACATCCTCCTGCAGGTCCGGCCGCCCCTCGTCGATGAGGGTGACGATCGTGGCGTCGAAGTCGTGCTCGATGGTAAACATGGATCAAGGTTAGGCGGCGCTTTGCCACCGCGCCACAGAAATATCCCGCAAGACGGATTTTCTTGGCCAAGGGGTCGCTTATATTGCCCCTCGCGACAACGGAGGAGACATTCATGAAGCGAGTGGCAGGCCTGATCGCCGCCCTGACGGTGGCCGCGTGCGAGCCGGTGCCGATGCCCATGCCGGAGGGAGCGCCCCCCGTGCTGCAGGCCCCCATCATCGCCGGGCCCAAGATGTCGCCCGCCGCCGCCCGCGCGGCCTTCGCCCAGGCCCAGTCCCGGGTGGAGCCGGTGGCCGAGCGCATCTGCCGCGAACGCACCCGGGGCGTGGATTGCGACTTCCAGATCTCCATCGACACGCGGCAGGGGGAGGTGGCGAACGCCTACCAGTCGCGCGACGCGCAGGGGCGCCCCATCATCCGCTTCACCACGGCGCTGGTGAACGACGCGCGCAACGTGGACGAGCTGGCCTTTGTGATGGGCCACGAGACGGCGCACCACATTCTGGGCCATATTGACCAGCAGTCGCAGACGGCGACGGCCGGAGCGCTTCTGGGCGGGATCGCGGCGTCCCTGGGCGGCTTCAACCCGGACGCCTTCACCGACATCGGGGCGGGCCTTGGCAGCCGCATCTATTCAAAGGATCATGAATTGCAGGCGGACTCGCTTGGGGCGGAGATCGCGATCAACGCGGGCTACGACCCCGTGCGCGGCATCGGCTTCTTCCAGCGCCTGCCCGATCCGGGCGACCGGTTCCTTGGCACCCACCCGGCGAATGGCGACCGCATCGCCGTGGTGCAGCGCACGGCCGCCCGGATGGGATACCGCTACTAGCGCCAGGGCAGGGCGTCGGGGGCGTGGCGGCCGAAACGGTCCGCCACGACCACCAGCGCGAAGACCAGAAGCAGCGACACCGTCGACAGGGCTGCGGCGGAGGTGGAGTTCCCCTCGTATTGCAGCGAGAAGATCATCACGCCCACCGTTTCCGAACCGGAGGACCACAGGAGGGAGGAGAGCGTCAGTTCGTTGATCGCCGTCATCACCACCAGCACCGCGCCGGCCAGCGCGGCGGGCGTCACCATCGGGGCGAAGATCAGCGTGATCCGCGCCCAGGTGGGGGCGTTGAAGATGCGCGCAGCCTCGTCCAGCGCGGGTTCGGCCTGAGTCGCGGTGGCCGCGACCGGGCGCAGTACCAAGGGCAGGAAGCGCGCCAGATAGGCCACGAGCAGGATCATCGGCGTGCCGTAGATCGACCCGATCCCCGGCAGCGGCGGCAGGAAGACAAGGATCATCGCCAGCGCCAACACCGTGCCCGGCACGATGAAAGGCAGGTCGGCCAGCACGTCCATCACCCGCATCGACCGCAGCCGGGCCACATGCGACAGCCACACGAACGGCACCGCCACGATCATGGAGATCGCGGCCGCCGCGAAGGACAGCCACAGCGAGTTCATCAGCGCCCGGCGGATGGTGCCGTTGCCCAGCGTTTCCGCGAAGTTCCCGAGGGTGACGGTGGAGAAGGACAGATCCACCCCCAGCGCCGGCGACAGGGCCGTTCCCAGAAGGGCGAGGATCGGCAGCACCATGGTCACCGCGAGGAAGATCCACAGCCCCGCCTCGATCGGGCCGCGGGCGCGACCGGCGTCGAAGCGGGCAAAGCTGCGCCCGCCGGGCACGGGAACGGCCAGCCGCATGACCACCGCGCGCAGGGCCAGCGCGACGCCCGCCATCGCGACAAGGATCAGCGCCAGAACCGCGACCTGCCCCATGACCGACGGGCCGAACCCGTTCAGCCGCTGATAGATCAGCGTGGTCAGCATGGAATAGCGGCCGGGGATGCCCAGCAGCGCCGGCACCCCGAAATTGCCGATGGCCGCGGCAAAGGCGAGCGTGCCGCCGGCGGCGATGGCGGGCAGGCACAAAGGCAGGATCACCCGCATCAGGATGGCCGCGTTGCGCGCCCCGGCGATCCGCGCCGCCTCCACCAGATCGTTGGGGATGGAGGTGAGTGCGGCACGGGTGGCGATGAAGACCAGCGGCATATGCTCTATCCCCATCAGGAAGGCGATGCCGCCGCCGGAATAGAGGGGATTGGTCCCCTCGGGCGCCAGCCCCAGCGGGCCAAGGATGGGGGACGAACTGCCCAGAAGCTCGATCCACGCCAAGGCCATGATCTGCGAGGGGACGAGCAGCGGGGACAGGATCAGGAAGGTCATGGCCACGCGCGCGCGCAGGTTCAGCGCGCCGATCAGCAGGGCCAGCGCCACGCCCAGCAGGACGGAGATGAGGACGGAGCCGCCCCCCGCCTCCAGCGTGTTCCACAGGGCACGGCCGGTCGCGCGGCTGTCCAGCGTGTCGCGCATCAGGCCCAGAACCTGCCCTTCATCCCCCGGCGCGAAGGCGGTCAGGAACAGGCGGGCCAGCGGCCACAGGCCGATCACCGTGACATAGACAACAACAAGGGCGGCCAGCATGTGCTGGCCACCCCCAAAGGTCGAGCGTCGCCCGGTGTTAGCCGCCGAAGAGATCGGAGAACTCCTCTTTCATGCTCTGGTCTTCCTTCAGCATGACGGCCGGATCGGCTTCCATGATCGTCAGCGTCTTGGGGTCGGGATAGCCTTCGGGCTGGGCCACGCCTTCCAGGATGGGGAAGTAGCCCTGCGCGACCGACTGTTCCTGCGCCGCGCGGCCCAGCTGCCAGTCGACGAAGACCTTCGCCGCCTCGATGTTGTCGCTGTCCTTCAGGATCGCGACGGGCTGGGTGATGGTGGACACGCCCTCCTCGGGGAATACGAAATCGACGGGGGAGCCGTCCTTCTTCGCGTTCATCGCCATGTAGTCGACGATCATGCCATAGGACTTCTCGCCCCGCGCGACGGCTTCCAGAACCGTGCCGTTGCCCTGACCGGCGACGGCGCCGTTGTCGGCCAGCGTCTCGTAATACTCCCACCCCAGGCCGGGCTGCTGGACCATGGTGCCCACGTGGATCACGGCGGCGCCGGAGTACAGGGGCGAGGGCATGATCGTCTGGGCCGCCGCCTCGGGCGCCTCCAGATCCTTCCAGCTGGTCGGGGGCGTCGTCACCTTGTCGGTGTTGTAGATGATGCCGGTGGTCAGCAGCTTGGTGCCGAAGAAGGTGTGGTCGGGATCGATCAGGGCCGCCGGAACGCCGTCGGTGGCGGCGTCGTCATAGGCGAACAGGCGATCGTCGTTCTTCATCTGCGTCATCGCCACGGCGTCGGCGATCAGCATCACGTCGGCCGGGGTCTGGCCCGCGGCGAATTCGGCCTGCAGCTTCGACATCAGTTCCGTCGTGCCGGAACGGAAAACCTCGACCGTGATTTCGGGGTGATCCGCGTTGAAGGCCTTGACCACGGCGTCCATCTGGTCGGTCGGCTGCGAGGTGTAGACCGTGATCGTACCCGTGCCTTGGGCAAGGGCGGCGCCGGCCAGCGCCGTTGCGCCAAGAAGACCGAGGGTGAGCGTGCGGAACATCGACAAATCCTGTTACAAAGAAGGTTCGCGTGCTTCTACGCCCGCTGTGCGACCATTTGGTGACAGAAGGCGGTTCACCCAGACGCCGTTGTCGCATTCCCAGCGCGACACCTCGCCATTCGTGGGGCGACGGAAGGGCGCGGGGGAAAGGAGGGCGTGGAGTTCGCGCGCGGTGCCGGAATGGGCGACGATCAGCGCCGGAAAGGGGCCGGTGATCGCGTTCAGCGCGCGGCGGATGCGGTCGCGGAACGCGTCGGGGCCTTCGCCGCGCTCGGGCGTGGCGTCGCGGACCAGCACGCTGCGCGGGTGGCCTTCCCAGACGCCCCAGTTGCGTTCCTGAAGGTCGGGCAGAATCCGGACGGGCAGGTTCTTCCTCCGGGCCACCGGAGCCGCCGTGTCCTGTGCGCGCCGCAGGGGGGAACACCAGATGGATGCGATCTCCACTTCTTGCAGCACCTCGGCCGCGGCCTGCGCTTGGGCGTGGCCCTGCGCGGTCAGTGGCAGATCGGTGGCCCCACCTATGGTCCCGGCCTCGTTCGAGGCCGTCTGGCCGTGCCGCAGGAACAGAAAGGGCTGCGCCAGAAGGGGCATCATGCGGGCAGCGCCTCGGCCGTGCGGGGCATGGGATCGCCGTCGCGCGGCAAAAGCCAGGCGGACCGGATTTGAAGGGTGACCGGCGTGCCCACGGGCACCGCGCGGTCATGCGCCACGTCCAGCGGGATGTCCCCCAGGTCGTCCGGCAGCACCGACAGCATGTGCATCCCGTTTTCCATCCGCCGCCCCACGACGCGGCCAGCCAGCGGGCCATCCTCGGCCACGGCCAGATCGCGGGGGCGCAGGCACAACCAGGCGGGGCCTTGATCCACGGCGCCGGGCAGGCGCAGGCGGGTGCGGGGCAGGTGGGTCAGCCCGTCGCGCACCTCCACCGCCAGCGTGCGGCCATGGCCGACGAAGCGGGCCACCATCGGCGTGGCCGGGCGGTCAAACAGGGCGTCGGGGGTGTCCAGCTGCTCCATCCGGCCGGCGTTCATCACGCCGACATGGGTGGCCACGGCCATCGCCTCGTTCTGGTCATGGGTGACAAAAACGAAGGTAGCGCCGGTTTCGGCATGGATGCGGCGGAATTCGGTCAGCATGGACTGGCGCAGATGCGCGTCAAGGTTGGCCAAAGGTTCGTCCAGCAGGATCAGCGTCGGACGCACGGCAAGCGACCGCGCCAAGGCCACCCGCTGCCGCTGTCCTCCCGACAATTCATGCGGCTTGCGGCTGGCCAGAGGACCAAGGCCCACCACCTCCAGCGCGTCCTGCACGCGGCGGTCGCGTTCGGCGGCGGGGATGCGCTGCATCTTCAGGCCGAAGGCGACGTTGCCGGCCACGGTCATGTGCGGCCACAGGGCATAGGACTGGAACACCATCCCCAGCCCCCGCGCGCCCGGATCGACAAAGGTGCCACCGCCCGCCACAGTGCGCCCACCCAGCACGATGCGCCCGGCGCTGGGCCGTT
Source organism: Falsirhodobacter sp. 20TX0035 (assembly GCF_028307215.1). Classification (GTDB taxonomy): domain Bacteria; phylum Pseudomonadota; class Alphaproteobacteria; order Rhodobacterales; family Rhodobacteraceae; genus Falsirhodobacter. The sequence goes on from NZ_JAQMHV010000011.1 coordinate 62,781, forward strand.
CCAGCCCCGCCAGCAGCCGAAGAAGCGAGGTCTTGCCGCAGCCCGACGGCCCCAACAGCGCGAAGAACGCGCCCGAAGGGATGCTGAAGGACACGGCATCCACCGCCGTGGTCACTCCGAAGCGTAGGGAAACGTCGTGCAGGTCGATCTGGGCCATGCGCGGCCTTTACGTCGGTTGGGTGACAGGGGTGTGACGGTCAGAGGGGAAGATAGTCCACCACCGCCCCCTTGTCCCGTGCCGGATCATCCACCGGACGGATCAGCAGGGCGTTCGCCTCGGTCAGCCGCAGGAGGAGGGAGGAGTCCTGTTCCGCAAAGGGCGTCAGCACCCCGTCCCGCACCCGCGCGCGCATGTAATGGGCGCGCGGCCCGTTGGCTGGCACGGGGCCATCCAGCACGGCCGTCCGGGAGGCGGCCTCGGGCGTCTGGCCGGTCATGGCGCGCAGCATCGGCAGCAGGAACAGATGCGCGCAGACATAGGCCGACACCGGGTTTCCGGGCAGGCCCAGCATCGGCATGTCGCGCAGGCGGCCGGCCATCAGCGGCTTGCCCGGACGCATGGCGATCTTGTGGAAGGACAGGTCCAGACCCAGCTCCGCCGCCACCGCGCCCACCAGATCGTGATCGCCCACCGACGCGCCGCCAATGGTCACCACCAGATCCGCCCCTTCCGCCAGAGCGAAGGTGGCGCGCAGGCTGTCGCGGTCGTCTCGCGCGATGGGCAGGATGCGGCCGACGCCGCCCTCCGCCTCGACCAGCGCCATCAGCGAGAACGCGTTGGCCGAGGGGATCTGGTCGTCCCGCATCGGCGTGCCGGGCATGGCGAGTTCGTCCCCGGTGGACAGGATCGCGACGACGGGGCGGCGGAAGACCTCCACCTCCGCCACGTCCATCGCGGCCAGAAGGCCCAGATCGGCGGGGCGCAGCCGGCGGGGTCCGAAGGCCTGCCCCGCGCGGAAATCCTGCCCGCGCCGGCGGATGTTGTCCTTGGCCGAGGCTTCGGTGATCGTGATCCGATCGCCGTTGCGCACGGTGTGTTCCTGGATGATCACGTGGCTCGCACTCTCCGGCACCGGCGCACCGGTGGAGATGCGGATCGCCTCGCCCGCCTGCAAATGGCCGGCAAAGCGGCGGCCGGCCTGCGATTTCCCCACAAGGCGCAGCACGTCGCCCACCTGCGGAAGAACGGCCACAGCGTAGCCGTCCATCGCGGAGGCGTCAAAGGGCGGCTGGTCGCGCCGCGCCTGTGCCCCCGTCGCCATGCTGCGCCCTGCGGCCTGCGCCAGCGGCACGCGTTCGGTGGGCAGAGGGGCGGCCAGATCCAAGACCAGCTTCAGCGCCTCGTCGACTGAGATCATGCTTCGTACCGCCCGCTCTTGCCGCCGTCCTTCAGGGTCACGCGAAGGCCGCCGATCTCCATCGACTTCTCGGCTGCCTTCAACATGTCGTAGACGGTCAGCGCGGCGGTGGACACGGCGGTCAGCGCCTCCATCTCCACCCCCGTCTGGCCGGTGGTCTTGACCGTGGCGGTGATGCGCACGCCGGGCAGGGACGGATCCGTCAGCAGGTCCAGCGCCACCTTGGTGATGGGCAGGGGATGGCAGAGGGGGATCAGCTCCGCCGTCTTCTTCGCGCCCATGATGCCGGCAAGGCGCGCGACGGCCAGAACGTCGCCCTTCTTGGCCGTGCCCTGTTCCACCAGCGCCAGCGTGGCGGGTTCCATGCGGACGAAGCCTTCGGCCGTCGCAATGCGCGACGTCACCGCCTTGTCCGAGACGTCGACCATGTGGGCGTCGCCCTTGTTGTCGAAATGCGTCAGCATCACGCCTCCATCAGCGCGCGGGTGGCGGTGGCCACGTCCGCCTGCCGCATCAGGCTTTCGCCGATCAGGAAGGCCTTCGCGCCAACGTCCGCCATGGCGGCCATGTCGGCAGGGGTGAAGATGCCGCTTTCACAGACGATCATGCGATCCTCGGGGATGTGCGGGGCCAGCTGACGCGTGGTGTCCAGCGTCACGTCGAAGGTCTTGAGGTTGCGGTTGTTGATCCCAATCATGGAGGATTTCAGACGCAGCGCGCGGTCCAGTTCGGCGGCGTCGTGCACCTCGATCAGGGCGTCCATGCCCCAATGGGTGGCGGCGGCCTCCAGCTCCTGCGCCTGCGCGTCCGAGACGGAGGCCATGATGATCAGGATGCAGTCGGCCTTCAGCGCCCGCGCCTCGGCCACCTGATAGGTGTCATAGAGGAAATCCTTGCGCAGGCAGGGCAGGCCGACCGCGTCATGCGCGGCCGTCAGGAAGGTGTCGTCGCCCTGGAAGCTGGGTCCGTCGGTGAGGACGGACAGACAATGGGCGCCCCCGGCCTCATACGCGCGGGCGAGGGCGGGTGGGTCGAAGTCCGGGCGGATCAGGCCCTTGGAGGGGCTGGCCTTCTTGATCTCCGCGATCAGGGCGTGGCGCGGGGCATTGGCCAGCGCGCGGTGGAAGCCGCGGGGCGCGGGGGCCTCCTTGGCGGCGGCCTCGACCTCGGCCAGCGGGCGCGCGGCCTTGCAGGCGGCGATGTGGTCCAGCTTGTAGGCCTTGATGCGGTCCAGAACGTTCATGCGGTGCCCTTGTTCGTCAGGCGGACCAGCGCCGCCACTTTGGATTTCGCCGCCCCGCTATCAAGGCTTTCACGTGCAAGCTCAACGCCTTCCGGCAGGGTCCTCACCCGATCCGCGACGATCAGCGCCGCGGCGGAGTTCAGGAGCACCGCGTCGCGATAGGCGCCGGTTTCCCCGTCCAGAAGGCGGCGCAGGGCCTGCGCGTTCTCCTCAGGCGTGCCGCCGACGATCGCTTCGAACGGATGGGCGGGAAGGCCCGCATCCTCGGCCGCCACCTCGAATTCGCGGATCGCGCCGTTTTCCAGCGCCGCCACCTTCGACGGGGCCGAGATCGCGAGTTCGTCCGTCCCGTCACCGCCGTGGACCAGCCACGCCTTTTCGGAGCCCAGAAGCTGCAGCACCTCGGCCATCGGGCGGATCAGGTCGGCGCTGTAGGCCCCCGTCAGTTGCCGCGTGACGCCGGCCGGGTTGGTCAGGGGGCCAAGGATGTTGAACAGCGTCCGCGTGCCCAGTTCGATCCGGACGGGCATGACGTGGCGGGTGGCGGGGTGGTGCATGGGGGCCATCATGAAGCCGATCCCGGCCTCGTTCAGGCAGTCCTCCACCACCTCGGCCCCGACCATCACGTTCAGGCCCAGCGCGGTCAGCGCGTCCGAGGCGCCGGATTTCGACGACAGGTTGCGGTTGCCGTGCTTGGCCACCGGCACGCCCGCGCCCGCCACCACGAAGGCCGTTGCGGTGGAGATGTTGAGCGTGCCCTTGCCGTCCCCCCCGGTGCCCACGATGTCCATCGCCCCTTCGGGCGCACGGACCGGCACGCATTTGGCGCGCATCGCGGCGGCGGCGGCGGCGTATTCCTCCACCGTCTCGCCGCGCGTGCGCAGGGCCATCAGGAAGCCGCCCATCTGCGCGGGCGTGGCCTGCCCGTCGAACAGGGCGGCAAAGGCGGTGTCCGCCTCGTCGCGCGAAAGGGGGCGGGTGGCGGCGGTGCCGATCAGCGGTTTCAGCACGCTCATGCCGTCAGCGGCACCCTTGCGCCTTCCAGGAAGTTGCGCATCATCCGGTGCCCGTGTTCCGAGGCAATGCTTTCAGGGTGGAACTGCACCCCCTCGATCGGCAGGTCGCGGTGCTTCAGGCCCATGATCGTGCCATCCTCCAGCCAGGCCGTCACCTCCAGACAGTCGGGAAGGGTGGCGCGGTCCACGACCAGCGAATGGTAGCGCGTGGCCTGGAAGGGGTTCGGCAGGCCCGTGAACATCCCGGTGTCGGCGTGGTGCATGGTGCCCATCTTGCCATGGACGATCTCGTGGCAGCGCACGACGGTGCCGCCAAAGGCCTGACCGATGGTCTGGTGGCCAAGGCAGACGCCCAGAAGCGGAATGCGCGTTTCGGCCGCGGCCTCGGTCAGGGCCAGGCAGATGCCCGCCTGCGCCGGATCGCAGGGGCCGGGCGACAGCACGATGGCCTGCGGATTCAGCGCCATGGCCGCCTGCACGTCCAGCGCGTCGTTGCGTTTGACGACGACCTCTGCCCCCAGCTCGCCCAGATAGTGGACGAGGTTGTAGGTGAAGCTGTCATAGTTGTCGATGAGCAGGAGCATGTGGCAGGCCGTCATGATTTGGGGTGAACCGCATCCACGGTCGGGCTATAGATGGCCCCGGCGACCGGTGGGCGTCAAGGGCAACAGGGGGCGTCATGGCCGGCGGGATCTTTTCGGGCTTCATCTGCGGGGCCGTGCTGAGCGGCATCGGGCTGGTCGCCGTGTCGGAGTTGACGCCGCTGCCCTTCGGCCCCGGACCTGCCGTGCCGACGGACACGCCCGCGATCGGCGCGACGCCGGAAGGCGGGACCGCGCCCGCCCTGCCGGTGCCGCAACCCGCGCCCTAGTTCCGGCCGCCCGAGAAGCGTCCCGCATCCTCGGCCGCGCGGCGCAAGGCTTGCGCCTTGTTGACCGTTTCCTGAAACTCGCTTTCCGGATCGCTGTCGAAGACGATGCCGGCGCCCGACTGGATGTGCAGCATCTGGTCCTTCAGCACGGCCGTGCGCAGGGCGATGCAGAAGTCCATCTCGCCATTGGCCGCGAAATAGCCGACGCCGCCGCCATAGACGCCGCGCTTCGATGGCTCCAGCTCGTCGATGATCTCCATCGCGCGGACCTTGGGGGCGCCCGAAACGGTGCCCGCGGGCAGACCGGCCAGCAGGGCCGACAGCGCGTCCTCGCCTTCGGCCAATTCGCCCACCACGTTGGACACGATGTGCATGACGTGGCTGTAGCGTTCGATGATGAACTTCTCGGTCGGCCTGACGGTGCCGATCCTTGACACGCGGCCCACGTCGTTGCGGCCCAGATCCAGCAGCATCAGGTGTTCGGCCAGTTCCTTCGGGTCGGCCAGAAGGTCGTCGGCCAGAGCCTGATCCTCGGCCAGGGTCTGCCCTCGCTTGCGGGTGCCGGCGACGGGACGGATCGTCACCTCCCCATCCCGCAGACGGACCAGAATTTCAGGGCTGGCGCCGATGATCTGGAAATCGCCGTGGTTGAAGAAGAACATGAACGGCGACGGGTTGGTCCGCCGCAGGCTGCGATACAGCGCGAAGGGCGGCAGCGGGAAGGGCTGGCTGAACCGCTGCGACGGGACGACCTGGAAGATGTCGCCCGCGCGGATGTAGTCCTTGGCCTTGTCCACCGCGGCCTTGAACCCGCCTTGCGTGAAGTTCGACGTGACGGGGGCCAGGGGCTGCGGATCGCCCAGCGTGTGCGTGGCGGGCGGGGTGCGGTCCAGATCGCGCAGCACGTCCATCACGCGTTCGGCGGCCTGCGCATAGGCCGCCCGCGCCGACAGGCCCGAGGCGACCCAGGCCGGGGCGACCACCGTCACCTCCCCCTTCACGCCGTCAAGGACGGCCATGACCGAGGGGCGCAGCAGGATCGCGTCCGGCACGCCGATCGTGTCGGGGTTCACGTTCGGCAGATGCTCCACCAGCCGGATCATGTCGTAGCCGAGATAGCCGAACAGGCCCGCCGCAATAGGGGGCAGGTCCGCCGGCATGTCAATGCGGCTTTCGGCGATCAGCGCGCGCAGGCTGTCCAGCGGGTGGCCGTCCTCGGCCCGGAAGGCGTCGCGGTCGATCCGCGCCTCGCGGTTGAGGGAGACGCGCTGCCCTTCGCACCGCCAGATCAGGTCCGGCTTCATGCCGACCACGGAATACCGTCCCCGAATCTCTCCGCCCGTGACGGATTCCAGCATGAACGTGTCGGCCCGCGCCTCGGTCAGCTTGAGCATGAGCGAGACGGGCGTGTCGAGATCGGCGGCAAGACGGGCATAGACCAGCTGGTTGCGGCCTTGGGCCCATCCGGCCTCGAATTCGGCAAAGGTGGGGATGATCTGCATCACGGGATCTGGGCGTGGACGGCGTCGATGACGGCCTGGTTGATCTGGACTCCCGCCGTGTCGGCGATGGTCTGGGTGAACATCTGCTGCGCGTCCTGCGCCAGCGCGCCTTCGATCTGCGCCGACAGCTGCGTCTTCAGGGCCACGGCACCTTCGTCATCCTGCGCCGGGGGCTTCACGCTGTCCACCCGCAGAACGCCCACCCATTCGGGGGTGTCGATTACCTGCGCCGCGCCCTCGTCCAGCCCGAACGCCGTTTCCACGACCGAGGAGGGGGCCGCCGTCGCGTTGCCTTCGCGGGTGATGTCGCCGGTGACGTTCACCGTGCCGAAATCGGACAGGTTCGTGCCGTTCTGGACCGCGGTGCGGATCTCCTCGGCACGGGCGATCAGCGCCTTGTGCAGCGCGTCGTCTTGCCAGGCTTCGGTCACCTGATCGCGCACCTCCTCGAACGGGCGGGCGGCGGCGGGGGTGACGCCGTCCAGACGCAGGGCGATCAGGCCGCCATCGTCCAGCTGCACCAGTTCGGGAAAATCGCCCGGCTGCGCGGCCTCGGCCGCCTGCCGGAAGGCGGGGTAACCGGCGATGGGGTCTTCGGACTCCGCGTTGTAGTCGATGGTGCCAAGGGTGAAGTCTGGCTGCTTGGCCAGATCCTCCACCGTGCCGCCACCGGCCAGCACATCCTCCAGGGCATTGCGGCGGTCGGCGATGGCGCGTTTGGCGGCGTCGGCCTGGAACTCGGTCGCGAGGTCGTCGCGCGCCTCCTCGAACGGGACGTCATGGGCGGACAGGATGCCGTTCATGCGGAACAGGGCGGGGCCGAGGTCGCTGTCGAACGAGCCGACGACCCCGGGTTCGGCCAGGGCAAAGACCGCGTCGCCGGCGGCGCCCAGATCCTCTTTGGCAACGTCGCCCAGATCGGTGTCGGTCAGTTCCAGACCGCGTTCGGCCACGATGTCCTCGAACGCCGCGCCGCCGTCAATGCGGGCCTTGGCGGCCTCGGCCGCGGCGGTGTCGGGGAAGACGAGCCGTTCGACCAGCCGGCGTTCGGGCTGGACAAACTCGTCGATCCGCTGGTTGTAAAGGTCGCGCAGGGCGGCGTCGTCCACCGGCAGGTTCGGCGCGACCGTTTCGGGCAGCAGCGCGGCATAGGTGATCTGGCGCGTTTCCGGCGCCATGAAGCGGTCGCTGTGCGCATCATAAAAGGCGCGCAGGTCGGCCTCGGTCGGTTGGGGCAGGGGCTGGGGCAGATCGCCCTCCGCCACGGGCAGAAGCGACAGACCGCGGCGTTCGGCGATGTAGTTGTAGAGCGTGTCCGTCACCGCCTGCGGGGCCGCGAAGCCGCCCGCCACCGCGCCGACCAGAAGCGAGCGTGCGACGCTTTCGCGCACGTTCGCTTCGTAATCGGCGGGGGTGAGGCCGTTCTGCTTCAGCACCAGCTCGTACGTTTCGCGGTTGAAGGTTCCGCCGGCGCCTTGGAACGACGGGTTGCGGCGCAGCTCGTCCGCGACCACCTGATCGCCCACGGAAAGGCCGATGCGGTCGGCCTCGTCCTTCAGGGCGGCGGAGGCGATCAGCGACTGGCGCACCTGCGCGTCGAGGCCAAACTGCCGCGCCTGCGCCAGCGTGAAGGCCTGCCCCGTCTGCTGCGAGATGCCCTGAAGCTGCTGCTGCAAGGCGTTCGAATAGGCGTTCGCGTCGATCTTCTGGTCGCCCACGGTGGCGATGTTCTGGCCTGTGGTGCCGAAATTGGTGACGCCGAAGCCGCCAAGGCCCAGGATCAGCATTGCCATCAGCAGCCACAGCACGACGGACATCGCCTTGTTGCCGCGTTTCTTGCCTTCCGCCATGCGTGGTCCCCCTCAGGATCTGGTCCGCGCCTTCCTACGGGGTTGCGGCGAACGGGGCAAGATCAGAGGGCGACGGCCTTCAGGCGCGTGAAGAGTTGCGCGATGCCGTCCGCGTCGATGTTGGCGAAGGCGATGCGCACCTCGTCCTCGCCGCCTTCGGGCCGGAACATTGTGCCGGGCAGCATCAGGACACCTGCCTCGCGCACCAGCCTCTGGCACAGCGCCGGGGAGGGGAGGTCGAACGGGTGGCGCACATAGGCGAAGTAAGCGCCGCAGCCCAGCAGGTCCCATCCTTCGGCGGTCGCGAAGCCCGCGGTCATCGCGGCGCGGCGCGACAGGATGTCCGTGCGTTCCCCGGCCACCCAGGGCATCAGGTTCCGCAACCCCCACAGCGCCCCGATCTGGCCCATCTGCGAGGCGGAGATCGACACGCAATCGAGGAACTTCTCCACCTCGGCCATGCGGGGGGTGCCGGTGACCAGCGCCCCCACGCGGTGCCCCGTCAGCCGGAACGCCTTCGAGAAGGAGTAGAGGTGGATCACGTCGCGGTGCCAGTCGGGGTCGAGGAACAGGTCATGAGGTGCGCCGTCGCGGGAATCGAAGTCGCGATAGGTTTCGTCCAGGATCAGGGCCAGCCCGTGCCGCCGCGCCACGGCGTGGAACGCCGCCACCAGCCCGGACGGGTATTCGGCGCCCGAAGGGTTGTTGGGCGTGACCAGCACGATGGCCTTCGTGCGCGGGGTGATCTGCGTCTCTGCCTCCTCGGGATCGGGCAGAAGGCCCGCGCCGCAGGGCAGGGGCACGGCGCGGATGTCGTTCATGCGCAGCCACATGGCGTGGTTGAAATACCATGGGGTGGGCAGGATCACCTCGTCCCCCGCCGCCGCGAGGGTCGCGATGGCGGCGGTGAACGCCTGGTTGCAGCCTTGCGTGATCGCCACCTGTTCGGCGCGGATCGTTCCGCCGTAGTGCCGCGTCATCGTGGAGGCGAGTTCGGCCCGCAGGTCGGGATTGCCGAGGACGGGGCCGTAGAGATGCGCCTGCGGCTGGTGCAGCGCCGCCTCGGCCATCGCCTGCCGCAGGGCAAGGGGCGGGGGATCGACGGGGGCGGCCTGGCTGACATTGATCAGCGGCCGGTCGGATGGAAACCGAACCCCGTCCAGCCAGCGACGCGCTTCCATGACGGGGGGCGCAAAGGTTGCGGCAAGGGCGGGGTTCCGGGGCGCCATCAGTCGGTGCCGCGATAGGGCTGGACGTATTGCAGCGCCATGTCCCACGGGAAGAAGATCCAGGTGTCCTGGCTCACCTCGGTGATGTAGGTGTCGACCTGCGGCCGGCCGGAGGGCTTGGCGTAGACGGTTGCGAAATGCGCCTTGGGATACAGGCTGCGGACCAGTTCCAGCGTCTTGCCGCTGTCCACGAGGTCGTCCACGATCAGGATGCCGGTGCCGTCGCCCATCAGGTCGGCCTGCGGGGCCTTGGTCACCACCGCCTCGCCGCGCGACTGGTGGTTGTAGCTGCGCACGCTGATCGTGTCGACGATGCGCACGTCCAGTTCGCGGCTGACGATCATCGCGGGAACAAGGCCGCCGCGCGTGATGCCGACGACCGCGCGCCACTGGCCGTCGTCCGGGCCGCGCCCGTCCAGCCGCCAGGCCAGCGCCCGGCTGTCGCGGTGGATCTGGTCCCAGCTGATGTGGAAGCCCTTTTCATGGGGAAGACGTTCGGGGGACATGATGCCTCCTTACAAGGCGATCCGGATCCCCAGCAGGGCGAACAGCCCACCGAAGATGCGGTCAAGGATGGATTTGAGACGGATGTAGCCGCGGCGGATCCGTTCGATCGAGAAAAGGCGCGCGACGAGCATGTTCCACCCCGCCTCGTTCACGAAGACGACGGCCAGAAGGGCGGCAATGACGGGGGCGGGGGCGTGCGGCGGCACGAGGCCCACGAACACCGCGCCGAAGAAGATCGCGGGCTTGGGATTGGCCAGCTGCGTCGTGACGCCCAGACGCAGGGCAGAGAAGAGGCCACGGGGCGGGCGCGCGTCAAGGATCAGCGGGTCGCTGGCGTGGCGCCACATCTTCCACGCCGTCCACAGAAGAAACGCCGCGCCCACCAGCTTGAACGCGCCGAAGAGGGCCGGGGCGGCCGTGAACAGCAAGGACAGACCGAACAGCGCCGCCGCCGCCCAGACCACCGCGCCCAGACCCAGGCCGACCGACAGCAGCAGGCCGGTGCGCAACCCTTCGACCGCGCCCGTGCGCGCGGCCATCAGCACGGCCGGGCCGGGGCTGGCGGCGGCCGCCAGATGGACCGCCCAGACCGCAAGAAAGGCGGCCAGCGTCATGATTGCCCCCGCGCGTTCATCGGGTCAGTCTTTCTTCGCGGCGTCGATGTCGGGCGCGTCGACGGCCTTCATGCCGACCACGTGATAGCCCGCATCCACGTGCAGGCATTCGCCCGTCACGCCCGAGGCGAGGTCCGACAGCAGGTAGAGCGCGGATTTGCCCACCTCCTCCTGCGTGACGTTGCGGCGGAGAGGGGAGTTCAGTTCGTTCCACTTCATGATGTAGCGGAAATCGCCGATGCCCGAGGCGGCCAGCGTCTTGATCGGCCCGGCCGAGATGGCGTTGACGCGGATGCCGTCCTTGCCCAGATCCTCGGCCATATATTTCACCGACGTTTCCAGCGCGGATTTCGCGACGCCCATCACGTTGTAATGCGGCATCACCTTTTCGGCGCCGTAATAGGTCAGCGTCAGCAGGCTGCCACCGTTGGGCATCATGGCCGCCGCGCGCCGCGCGATCGCGGTGAAGCTGTAGACCGAGATGTTCATCGTCATCGCGAAGTTCGCGGGCGACGTGTCCACATAGCGGCCGCGCAGTTCGTTCTTGTCGGAAAAACCGATGGCGTGCACGACGAAGTCGATCGTGCCCCACTGGTCTTTCAACGTGTCGAACAGCGCGTCCATCGACTCCTCGCTGGCGACGTCGCATTCGACCATGATGGTGCTGCCGATGGTGGCCAGAAGCGGCTCGACCCGTTTCTTCAGCGCCTCGCCCTGGTAGGAGAACGCGAGTTCCGCCCCCTGATCGGCGCATGCCTTCGCAATGCCCCAGGCGATGGATTTGTCGTTCGCCAGGCCCATGATCAGGCCCCGTTTTCCCGCCAGCAATCCGTTCATCCGGCTTCCCTCGCCACGTTATGCGTTATCTGGCGGGTTTAGGACATGTGAAAGGCTGCTTCAAGCCGCCGCTCTTGCGTTTTGGCGCGCATCCCCTAGGCTTTGACGGGAACGATACGGCAGGACCTTTCCATGGACATCCCGGCGGGCCATTTCGCGGGCCCCGACCCCTTCACCATCGCCCGCCGCTGGCTGGCCGAGGCCGAGGCGACCGAACCCAACGATCCCAACGCCATCGCCTTGGCGACGGTGGATGCGGACGGGATGCCCGACGTCCGCATGGTGCTGCTGAAGGAGATCGAGGACGGTGCCTTTGTCTTCTACACGAACTATGACAGCGCCAAGGGGGTCCAGATCGCGCAGTCGGGGAAGGCCGCCTTCGTGCTGCACTGGAAATCCCTGCGCCGCCAGATCCGCGTCCGCGGCACCGTCACGCGCGAGGAGGGGCCGCAGGCCGACGCCTATTACAACTCCCGCTCGCTCCAAAGCCGGCTGGGGGCCTGGGCCTCGCAGCAGAGCCGCCCGTTGGAGAGCCGGGGCGCGCTGGTGGCCGAGGTGGCCAAGGTCACGGCGCGCTTTGTCGGAAACCCTCCGCGGCCGCCATTTTGGGGTGGATTCCGAATCGTGCCGACGCAGATAGAATTCTGGGCGGACGGTGCGTTCCGCCTGCATGACCGTTTCCAGTGGACGCCCGATGCGTCCGGGTCCGGCGGCTGGTCGACCCGGAGGTTGAATCCCTGAGCGACAAAAGCACACTGCGAGTGTCATTATGCCTTGCAACGGACCGCCGATGCTTTCAAAAGACCTAGAATAACAAAAGGACGGAGCTTAGCGACTGTGCCTCATACACTGGATGATCTGGAAAATGGCGGTACGGTGGTGGCGGCTGGGCGGGTCAAGTGGTTTGACCCTGTGCGTGGTTTCGGTTTCGTTGTTGTAGAGTCGCTTCCCCGGGACATTCTTCTGCATGCGAACGTGCTTCGCAATTTCGGACAAAGCACCGTTGCCGACGGTGCCCTGATCGAGGTGTGCATCCAGAAGACCGACCGCGGCGTGCAGGCGATCGAGGTGCTTTCGGTGGAGGCGGCCCTTCCGGTCGTGGCCCGCGCCGAGGGCGAGCCCGCGCTGGACGCCGAGGCGCTGGAGGCCCTGCCGATGGAGCCTGCGCGAATCAAGTGGTTCGACCGCGCCAAGGGTTTTGGTTTCGCGAACATCTTCGGAAGTCTGGATGACATCTTCCTGCACGTGGACGTGCTGCGTGCGGCCGGCCTTGCCGGCGTTGCCCCGGGGGAGGCCGTGGCGTTGAAGACCGTGACCGGCAAGCGCGGTCCTATGGCGGTCCAGATCCTGGCCTGGGACGCGGCCGCCCGGACCTCCGCATGAAGTGGCTGCTGGCGCTGTGCCTGATGGCGGCGCCCGCAGGGGCCATGGCCGCCTGCCGCGCCGATCAGGTGGAGTTCCGCAACGCCGGCGGCGTCGCGCGCTTTTCCGTCGAAGTGGCGGATGACGCGGCAGAACGCGCCCAAGGCCTGATGAACCGCGAGCACATGGCCGCGTCGGCGGGAATGCTGTTCGTCTATGAGCGTCCGCAGCCGGCCAGCTTCTGGATGCGCAACACCCTGATCCCGCTGGACATGATCTTCATGGACCAGACGGGCACCGTGCGCCACGTCCACGCCAACGCCCGCCCGAAGGACGACACGCCCATCGACGGCGGCAATGATGTCCTCGTCGTGCTGGAGATCAATGGTGGTCTGGCCGGGCGGCTGGGCATCGGCGAGGGCAGCGTCATGCGCTCTCCCTATCTGAACGCGGATCTGGCGGCTTGGCCCTGCGAATGATGGCTTCCCTTTCCTGAAGGCGCGTTATAGGAACGGCCTTGGTTCGGGGCGTAGCGCAGCCTGGTAGCGCGACGGTTTTGGGTACCGTAGGTCGTAGGTTCGAATCCTATCGCCCCGACCAGTGTTGGCATCCTTGAGCGGTGCGCGTTTACACCTCATTTTACAGCTTCGTTCGCCGTTCGGCCTCTTCCAGCTTCTCCGCGAGGCCGTCAGTCATACCCTGCGACAAGGCAACGTAGCGCTCGATGAACCTCGGACGCGTGCTTGATGGACCAGCCATGTGGGTCGCAATCTCCTTCAGTTCGGCACCGGGTTCCAGCAGCCGCGTGGCCGCCGTGCCGCAGGTGTTGTCCAGCCGCAGTTCCTTCCGCAGCTTCAGCTTGTCCCTCCAGGTGGTGACGGCGTCACCCAGATAGTTCTTGTGCTGGTAGGGCTCGCCTTCGTGATTCACGAAGTATGCGGTCCTGCGTCTCTGGAAGCTCGGCCAGAAGCGCCGCCATGGGGGGCGTGACCGGGATGGAAGCCACCCGCCGGCGCTTCTTCGTGAAGATGACGATGCATTGGCCCCGCGGCGTCCTGTAAATATGCTGGCGGCATAGCTCCTGAAGGTCGCCGGGTCTTGGGCCTGTTTCTGTCCCTGCAATAAGGATGCGCGCGACAGCCTTGGGAGCGCCGGCCACGAACGCCTTGATCCCGGCTGACATCCAGAAGATTTCGGCGCGATTCGACTTGTAGACGGACCTGATGCGTTGCAGGCGGTTATGCAGAAGCATCGACCGATCGAGCGCGAAGTCGACAATCCGCTGCAGGTGGCGGACGCGGTCGTCCTCAACCCTGCCCCCTATCTTGTCGCGCATGCCAGCGCTTGGGCGCGGATCCTCATCGAAAGCGCGGGCGGGGCATCGCCAAACCTCACGTCGATCGCATGTGCCGGATGGTGGAGCGATTTTCGGATGTCGGCTTGGGTGTGCAGCGCGAGGAGCGTGACGTCTGCGCTGTCGAGGTAGGCCAAGATGATCTCCCGGAACTTGCCCTTTGAGACCTCGCCCTCTGGCGCGGCGGCCGCCAGAGCGGCCACATACTCTGCGGACCCGATGCGGACGTCGCTTTTCAACGACGAGAAGCATGGGGCCCCTTGCCGCGCCATGCGTGGTGATACTCACGGAACCTGCGGCCCGGCCGGATCTAGTGGTATGTGGCGCTCAAACACGAGTGCGATGACAAGCGGGTCTATGACCGGACGGAGACGGTGGTCTACCGGTTCTTATCCAAGGGGGAGACTCTTACTTCGCCGCCATCTTGAGGCGCCCCTTGTGCTTCGCATCAACCCGCCAGAGTTTCTTTCGAACATCGGCAGGCTCCAGATGCCGATAGTCACCTCGCGAGAATTTGGCCCAGTCCAATGCCAAGCCTTGTTTAACCAGTGCCGCAGAGAGATCGGTGCCGTCCGAAAGGCTGCACTTCGCCACGATGCGGTCATAGGTCAAGCCCTCGCTGATCGTTGCCGTTATAACCTGATCTTTGCAGAGCTTGATCATCGCGAACTTGGCGACCTTCCCATATGGATCGTTCAGCTCGGGCGCATCAATGCCCGCCAAGCGGATATGCGCGCCTTTGATGACGATGGTATCACCATCGATGACGTGGCACTTGCCCTTCAGGATTTGTCCCGGCTGAAGGTGAGACGGCACGGGCGCTGGTGCGGGGACCGGAAGACGATACGATGGAGCCCCTGGCGGTTTGTGTCCCGGAGGTGGTCGATTGGACGGGCCTTCCTCGGAAGGGTAGGAAGGTTGCCGCTTCGGTTTGCTGGACAGCCCGAGCAGGCGCAGAAGAAACTTGAACATGATAAACCGCTCCCTGATCAGCCGACCTGATACACGAAACGTCTTCATGATCTACTTTAAGTTGTGCAGGTTGATAGATGTCCGATGGTACTCCTCCCCGTTTCAACGGAGCGCAGAAGTAAACATCAGGCAGCCATCTTCAGTTTCTGGGCGGTTTATCCCGCCGATGCCGATGTTGGGGCGCTCGTTGTTGTAAGTCCACAGCCAGTCGGTTGCGATGTTTGGGCTTTCGCGATGGTTTCGAAGATGTAAAGGTCAAGTCATCCGTATCGGGCGATGCTGTTGTAGCACTCGACATAGGCATTCTGCTGCGGCTTGCCGGGCTGAATATGGTTCAAGGCGATCCCCTGCGTTGCCGCCCAGATCGTCAGCGTCGCGCTGATGTATTCCGGGTCGTTGACCCTTATGGCTATAAGCTTGCCCCTCCATTCGATGATCTGTGGAGCAGCCCGGACAACCCGCTCGGCGGACAGCAAGAAATCGACCTCGATGCCCACGCCCTCGCGGTTGAAGTCGTCCAGCACGTTCAGCAGCCGAAACCGGCGACCACGGTCAGGCGATCTTCCATGGCGCCCATCGACCAGACGAAGTTCGGGGCTTCCGGAACGGCGAGCATGTCCGGCTTGTCGCGTTTGATCCTTCGCCGTGATCATGGACGCGTCCATGCCGCATACTTCGCCGCCACTTGTAACAGCTTGCGCTGCTGATCCCATGCTTGCGGCACAGGTCCGGCACCGCAACGCTGCCTTCGGCCTGGCGCAGCACCGCCATGATCTGCTGCTCGATGAATCGGGTCTTCCGCGTTTGAATCTCCGCGGCTCAAGCGACGAGAAAATTCTACTGCCGCATCCTCTTAATCAAGGGGAGGATTACTGGGTAACTTGTCGTATTACCCGTCTCTCATCCTCCTACAAACGCTCATATGCTTTTGGACAGGTTACCCGAGACATCAAAGTTTAACGATGGACATCGTCGTGCAACCGATTTCATAAAACTTGCATGAAAGTCTCAGGAGGCGGATGTGTCGCATCTTTGGGTTGTTCCCCTTGTGTTCGAGAACCCGGTCCTCGGAGTGCACCATGTCATTCGGGCGAGTGGACATGCGCTGATCTTCCTGACGGACCACTGGCGCTGGCGCAGGGCGGGCGCTTATCATGACGCGGTCCGCATTTGCCTTTCGGCGTTCGAAAGCGATCGGGGGCATGAGGATGCGCGGGATGCGATGCTGGCGGCCCTGATCAGCGCTGGGCTTGTTCCCGCAGGGGATGGGGGCGACGATCAGGGCGCCGCAGGGCAGAAGGGGACCACCCTGCGTCCAAGGGCAGAACGCCCGAGAAGAGAGCGCCCGCCGCGCATGGGCTGATCCGGCGGATCATGGTGCCTTCGACAAGGCAAGGCCCGCACCACAGGTACGGGCCTTGATACTGACGTCTGTAAAACTCGTAACACGTGCAGGATAGGGCGGAAGGGTTAACGCCCCGTAGCTCGATCCGTGCGAGGGTGAGGAACCGGCTGTGCGCGTCCATGGTCTTGCCGAACGGGCCCGCTCACCTGTGGCCGCACGGACCTTTCAGGCGTTCTTTGGCAGGGGGAAGACCTTGTCATACAGCCAGTTGAAGACAAAGGCGTAGACAAGGTAGAACAGGACGAAAGCCACGTCCATCACCAGCGCCTGCCACAACCCGATCCCTAGGTAGAGGGCGATGAAGGGCAGGGTGAAAAGCAGAAGCCCCGCCTCGAACAGCAGGGTGTGCAGGACGCGTAGGGGCAGGGTCTTGTGCACGCTGCCCGTCCACCGCTTCATCAGCCGGTCGAAGATCATGTTGTAGACGAAGTTCCACAGCGTTGCGACGGTGGCGGCGACGACGGCGACGACGCCCATGTCCTCGGCATGCAGGCCAAAGCCGGCGGCACCCAGCGGGATAACAAGAAGAAGGCCGATGACCTCGAAGCTGAGGGCGTGGCGGATTCGGTCGGAGGTTGTGCGCATGATCTTTCCCATCTGATGGCCGGGCCGTCCCGGAATGCTGCCCGATGGGGGAGGTCGTCCTCGCCCGGGTTGGATACCGGAGGGCCCCGCGGATGTCCACCGCGGGGCCGATACGTCAGGCTTTCAGGGCCACGAAGTGCAGGAAGCGGTCGTAATGGGCCACGACGTCGGCGATGATCTCCTCCTTGGAGTAGCCGAAGATGTCGTAGCCGCGGCTTCCCTGCGCCAGGAACACTTCGGCGCGGTAGTAGCGGTTGCGCGGCTGCGCGGTCCCGCCCGTGTCGGACAGGGCGAAGGCCGGGATCGGCTGGCTGATCGGCTGCACGCCATAGGTGAAGCCGCTGCCCGTTTCGCCCAGATCCACCCGCAGGGCGATGCCGCTTTCGTCGCGCGTCACCTCGGCCGCGTGGCCACGTGCGCTCAGCTCCGTCTGCACGGCTTCCAGCGCCTGCGCCACAGGGCCGTTCAGGAAGGTTTCGACCTGCTGGCGCCGCGGGTGGCTGACGATGGCCGCAAGGCGGCGGCGCCACATCGCCCCTTCGTTCACGACAAGGGGCGCGCTGGGCAGGGCGGCGCTGGCGGTCAGCGCCACCTCATCGGAAAGGCCCTTCCAGATGCCCACGCACATGAACAGCATCACCACGGACAAGGGTGCGGCCGCGATGACCGCCGCCATCTGCACGGCGGCCAGCCCGCCGGCCAGAAGCAGGCACCCTGCGACGGCGCCGCAAACGATGGCCCAGAAGACACGCAGCCACAGGGCCGGTTCCTCCACGTCGCGGCGCGAGGTGATCATGGCGATGACCAGCGCCCCCGCATCCGACGCCGTGACGAAGTAGATGGCCACCAGCATCCCGGCCAGCCAGGCCAGCACGTTCGAGGCGGGCAGGTATTCGAACACGGTGAACAGCGCGATGGGCATGTTTTCGGACACGGTGCGCGCGATGTCGCCCCCGGCCACGTTCATGTCCAGCCAGATGGCCAGATCGCCGAAGATGGTGAACCAGATCGCCGTGAAGCCGGCCGGCGCGAACAGCACACCCAGCAGGAACTGCCGGATCGTCCGCCCGCGCGAGATGCGGGCGATGAACAGGCCCACGAAGGGCGACCAGGAAATCCACCAGCCCCAGTAGAACAGCGTCCACGAGGCGACCCAGTCCGTCGGCTCGTACGCGTAGATGTGGAAGGTCCGCGACACGAAGCTGTTGATGTAGAGTCCGATGTTTTCCACGAAGGCGCGCAGCAGGAACTGCGTCGGCCCCAGGATCAGGATCAGGCCCATCAGGACGAAGGACAGGATCAGGATGAACTCCGACAACCGGCGGATGCCGTTGTCGAGGCCAGTGGCCACCGTCAGCGTGGCCAGGATCGTGACGATCACGATCAGGACCAGCTGCACGTTCACCGATTGCGGCAGGCCCAGAAGGTAGGTGCCCGTCGCGTTCAGCTGCGCCACGCCCAGACCCAGCGACGTCGCAAGGCCCGCCAGCGTGCCGACCACGGCGAAGATGTCGATCATGTCGCCCATCCAGCCGTTCACCCGGTCGCCCAGCAACGGACGGAAGGCCGAGCGGATGACCAGCGGCTGGTTTCGGCGGAAGCCGAAATAGGCCAGCGCCAGACCCACGACCGCATAGATCGCCCAGGCATGCACGCCCCAGTGGAAGAAGGTGATCGCCATCGCATCCCGCGCCGCCGCCGGCGTTCCCGCCGCCGCGTCGGGCGGGGCAGAGAAGTGCATGATGGGTTCGGCCACGCCATAGAAGACGATGCCGATGCCCATCCCGCCGGAAAACAGCATCGCGATCCAGGTGCCGAGGCTGTAATCCGGCACGGATTCGTCCGGCCCCAGCTTCACCTTGCCCAAGGGGCTGATCGCAAGGATCAAAAGGAACACCACGAAGCCGCCGACGGCCAGCATGTAGTACCAGCCCACCTCGCGGACGATCCAGTCATTCGCGCCCTGGAACCAGGCGGCGGCGGTCTCGGGGGCGGCGCAGGCGAGGATGATCAGGCCCAGCGACACGATGGCGGAGCCGAAAAACGGCAGAGGAGCGACGTCCCTCAGGAGTCTTTGCAAAACGTGATCCTTCTTCTGTTGTTGCCGCGGTTATAGGTCGGACGCACAAAAAAGGCCACCCGAGGGGGAAGAGATGCACAATCTGCAGGCTATTCACATTTCCCGGCGTCACCTCGCAAGGGTGCCATCCTCTCTGGAGGAAGGAGCGCCCGGGGCGTAATCTGGCGCGACATGGGAAAGGGATTCGAGATGTCCGGTGCAATGAGTATGAGCCATCTGCTGGTCGTCGGCGTGGTTGTTCTGCTGCTGTTCGGTCGCGGCAAGGTGGCCAGCATGATGGGCGAGGTCGGCCGCGGGATGAGCGCCTTCAAGGCGGGCATCCGTGAAGGCGATACGGACGCGCGGCCCGCGCTGCCGAAGGACGATCAGTCGGCCTGAACACTGGCTGCCGGTTGTGGCGGTCGCAGGACGGCCATGAACCCGTCAGGGCGGCCGGGGCGAGGGGACAGAAGCTCCAGCCCGAAGCCCGCGTTGCGGGCGATGGCCGCCACGATGGCGAGGCCAAGGCCGGAGCCCGCGTTGCGCGTGCCCATGCGCTCGAACCGCTGCGTCAGGCGGGCAAGGTCGGCGGCGGGCACGACCTGGCCGCCGTTCGCCACGCGCAGCACGCTGTCGGGCGACAGGGCGACCTCCACCTCTTGCCCGTGAGTCACCGCGTTCTCGATCAGGTTGCGGGCCATGATCGCGAAGGCGTCGGTGTCGATGGGCAGGGGCACCGGATCGTCGGGCAGGTCCGGATACAGGCCGAAATCGCCCGCGACCAGCCGCAGGACCGCCCGCGCGTCCGCCGTGGCGCCGCCGACCGCGGCGTGTTCGGCGCGGGCCAGTTGCAGGATCTTTTCCACCAGCCGCGTCACGCGCTTCAACTCATCCTCCACCACCCGGGCGCGGTCGTGCAACGGGCCGTCGGGCGCTTCCGCCAGCAGCATCTGAACATGGGCCAGCGTGGCGGCGATGGGCGTGCGCAACTCGTGCGCGGCGTTGGCGGAAAAGGCACGCTCGGCGTCCAGCGTCCGCGACAGGCTGGCCATCAGGCGGTTCATCTCGTCCCGCACGGGCACGATCTCGGACTGGAGGCCGGAGGTGGCCAAGGGACGCAGATCGTCGGGATGACGGCCCGCCACCTCGGCCGACAGGGCGGCCACGGGGCACAGGCGGGTGTTCGTGAACCAGACGATCCCCAGAAGGCACAGTGGCAGCAGGATCAGCGCGGGCAGCAGCAGGGCCGTCATCACGCCGCGCATCGCTTCGCGCCGTTCCTGCAGCGGGCTCGCGATGTCCAGACTGCGCCCGTTCAGGCTGCGGACGAAGTGGCGGTGATCGCCCAGCGTGCTGAACCCGTCGGGGGCCGGGGTGGCGAAGGTCGCGTCCTCCGCCTCTCCGGACCGCAGAAGAACGGCGCCGGTGGTGTCGCGCAGCACCCAGGTCAGCAGCGCTTCGGCCTGCGGGGGCAGGTTTTCCGTGCCGCGGCCAAGGGCGAGGGGCAGCAGCCGGTCGGCCGTTTCCTCCATCAGGCTGTCATAAACCTCGTCCAGTTCTTCATGCATGATCAGGGACGCGCCCAGCATCGCGAGGATCCAGAGCACGGTCAGCCCGGCTCCGAGGCCGAGCGCAAGATCGCGGCGCAGGCTGCGCGCCCCCGTCACTTCGCGATCCGGTAGCCAAGGCCGCGCAGCGTTTCCACGCTGTCGCGCCCCAGCTTCTTGCGCAGGCGGCTGACATAGACCTCGATCGTATTGCTCTCCACCTCGGCGTCGAAGGAATAAAGGCGATCCTCCAGCCGCGACTTCGACACGACGCTGCCGCGCGCCTGAAGCAGGGTTTCCAGGATGACCCATTCGCGCTGGCCCAGATCCACCGGGCCCTCGGGGCCCTCCACCCGGCGGGCGGCCAGATTGACCTGATACCCGCCCACGGGCACATGGGGGTTCGGGTTGCCGGCATAGCGCCGCGCCACGGCCCCGATGCGCGCCGTCAGTTCGGACAGATCAAACGGTTTGACAAGGTAATCGTCCGCCCCGGCGTTCAGACCGTCGATCCGGTCCGTGATGCGGTCCAGCGCCGTCAGGATGATGACGGGCACGCCCAGCCGGTCCCGCCGCATGTCGCGCAGCAGATCCAGCCCCCGCCCGTCCGGCAGCATCATGTCCAGCAGCAGCAGGTCATAAGGAACCGTGGACAGAAAGTCCCGCGCCTCGGCCAGCGTCTGCGCCCAGTCGGGCACATGCCCGTCCGCCCCGATCCGGTCCCGCACGGCCGAACCGAGCCCCCTGTCATCCTCAATCAGCAAGATCCGCATGTGCCGCCTCCGCCCTGCAGCATAGGGGATCGGGGAAAATTCGCCAGCGTTCAGGCTTGTGTCAGGTTGGGGCACGACAAGGCGGAACACCTGTTCGTGGATGCCATGAAGACCCTGCTTTTTCGCCTCTCCGCCATAGCCTTCCTATGCCTCGCCCTTCCGGGCGGCTATCTGGCCGACCTGCAGATCCGGGGCAACTTCCACCCGGTCGAACAGGGGGTGGCCTATCGCTCCGCCCAGCCCTCGGCCGAGGATTCGGCCCGCTGGACCCATCGGGCGGGCCTGCGCAGCGTGATCAACCTGCGCGCGGCGCGCATGAAGGCACGCCGTGGTACGACGAAGAGATCGCCGCCTCGCACGATCTTGGCCTTGCGCATTACGACTTCACCATGTCGGCGGGCAAGCGGCTGGGGCCGGAGAAAGCGGCACCGCTGATGGCCCTGCTGCGCGCGGCGCCCAAGCCCGTGCTGATTCACTGCATGTCTGGCGCGGACCGCACCGGCCTCGCCTCAGCCCTGCTGCTGGCCAACCTGAACCATGATGAGGACGCGGCCGAACGCCAGATCTCGTTCCGCTACGGCCACATCTCCATCCCCTACACCGCCGCCTGGCCGATGGACCAAAGCTGGGAAGCTTTGGAAGGCTGGCTTGGCTTTTCATCATGAGGGCAGCATGACCGTCACCTTTGAACGACCCTTCAACCAGAAGATCCGCATCGCCGGGTTGCGCCTGTCCGCCTTGGCGCTGCTGCCCGTGCTGGCGCTGAGCGCGTCATCCTGGGACGCGCTGGGCGAGACTTTGCTGCACACAGCCGGCATCCTGTGCGTCGTCGCTGCCGTTCTGGGCCGCTTCTGGTCCATCCTCTACATCGGGGGGCGCAAGAACCGGACGGTGATGCAGGACGGACCCTATTCGCTGTGTCGGCATCCGCTTTATCTTTTTTCGACCGCCGGGGCGGTCGGGTTCGGGCTGATGCTGGGCAGCCTGATCCTGACGGCACTGTTCGGCGGCATCGTATTCACGATCCTGTCCCTGACCGCCGCGCGGGAAGAAGGCTTTCTGCGCCACAGCTTCGGCGCACAATACGACAATTACGCCCGCCGCGTTCCGCGGATGCTGCCCGCCCTTGGCCAGTTCCGCACGCCCGTCGCTGTCACTTTCGACACCGGCACCCTGGCGCGTAACACGGCCGACGCGCTGGTGTTTCTGGGTCTGATCCCGCTGGCCGAGATGACGAACTGGCTGCACGCCGCGCATGTGCTGCCGTCGTTCCTGATGCCCTGAAGGGGCGTGCCCCCGACCGTCAGTCGAAGGCGACGTCGGGGTATCGCCGCCGGAACGACCAGAGGGCGAGCTTGTAGGCCCCCACGGCCAGCGGATTGCGCTTCCAGCGGTTGCGGGGCAGCGCCTTCCACGGTTTGAACGGGCCGTGGAAGTGCAGGATGCCGTCCTTTTCCCGGAAGGTTTCCGGACCTTCGTGGCCCATCTGCCGGATCCACGATCGGTGCCGTTCACTACGCCCCCAGGATGCGTTCCAAGCGGGGTTCAGGTGCTGGATGCGCCCCTTGAACAGCGCGTTGGAAAAGTCCTGATCCACGGTCCGGAAGGCCGCCGCGCGCTCGAACTGCACCATGGTCTCGGCCAGACCATCCTCATCGCGGATGGCGGCGCAATCCATGAGGATCACGCCGGAATTTATGTAGCTATCCGCGTCATATGGCGCGACAACCGTCTCGATGGCGTCCTTGGTGGCCCCTTTGTAGGACCAGGACTTGCCTCGCCTGATGCGGCTCAACGCTTCGGAACAACCGAAATCCCGGACCGCACCGATAAGGTTTCCGTTTAGAGGCGTGCCGAAGACCGGCGCCAGATCGCGGCGCACCAAGGTGTCCCCGTCGATGTAGAGCACGCGTCCGTCGACGAGTCTCGGCAAGAACATCCGGGCCAGCGCCGCCTTCGGAACATGCTTGCCTTTATGACGCGCACTCTCGAAATGCTCGTCCCTCATCGGGTGGATGTGCAGCGAGACGTTCCCGTTGGCCGCGATGCGGCGAAGCAGGTCGGTCGCCTTGTGGTCGAGCGACACGCTCAGGATGTCGACATCCGACAGCCCGGGCGTGCAGCGGATCGCCGAGTCGAGCGACAGCGCGGTCGGCCCGATCAGTCCCATGTCGGTGCCGTAGGCGATCCGGATATTCTGCTCACGCATGGATTCGATTTCTCCGACCCTCGGCATCCGTCATGACATGTTCGTGACGGTCAAGGAAATCCGTAATGGGACACCAAAGCGGCAATCGCGTGGTCATTCCCGTTGCCCCGAACGTTGTTGCGACGCAGGTTGGTGACTTGCGACCCGGGCCAGGTGTAGATCGGGATCATTGAGGGCGTCTTGCGGGCTTGCTCGCCGCCCATCCGGAACATCCAGTAAAGCCAGATGTCGTCGGTGTTCGGGCACAGCTTCATGAACAGGTCGGATCGTGTCACGTCGGGATGAAAGGCTCCGGGTGCATAGAGCACGCCCATGACGCCGGTGGGGACAATCAGGGGGCCAGCGTCGGGGCCGTCGATGTTCCAGTGCCACTGGCGATAGGGCAGAGGTGTTCCGTCCGGGCCCAGCGTCACCCGGTGGGCGCGATGGCACACGACGCGCGCCTCCGCTTCGGCCTCCTTCACCCCTACAAGGCCTTCCAGCCAGTCCGCCGGATAATGGACATCGTCATCCGCCGTCACGATCGTACTGTCAGGAAAGGCACGCAACGCGGGGATGATCTTGTTGTAGGAGCGTATCCCTTCGCCCGACCGGATCGTCAGCCCCTCTGCCTGCAGGGCCAGCACATCGGAAGGGAGCTGGGCACGGTCCCCCTCATCCACGCACAGGATGGTGGCGTCGGGACGAACGGTCTGGCGAAGCAGGCTTTTCAGCGTGCGTGCCAGATTGGCATAGCGGGGCGGATAGCTCGCCACCGACACCACCAGCGGGGTGTTCAGCCGGTGAGCGCGGGGCCTTGGACGCCGGAGGGAGAGCTCGAGATTCGCGCGTGCAAAACGGACGCGCGCCTTCAACTTTCGAAACATCGGCCTTCCAGTTCCATGACTTGCGGCACGATATCGAAGAACAGGGCCCCTCACCACCCGTATATCGCGACGCGGACAGCAGGGCCCGCCTGTCAGCGCCTTCCTGCGCAGCCTGCGCCACACCCGAAGGCGCTTCGGTCCCGGTGGACCTTGACGCTCCTCTGCTTTATGACGATCTGCCCGAAGAAGCCAAAGCAGTTAGCGCTGTCATGGAAGGCCATCCGCCAATGCGCGTTGAAGACACCCTCTCCCACCCGATGCCGAAGCTGGCCGTTGCACCGATGATCGATTGGCCCAGCCAAAGACTCTTAGTCTAAAAAAATCATGATCTTATTGCTGGTCGGCTCGGGCTTGTATGATTTTTGTGGTACGGGCCGCCCTGTCAGGCCCTATTTCAGTGACTTCTGCCACCGAAGATGCCAGCCTCTGCCTGATCATATGAAAAAGGCGCGGCGGGTGCCGCGCCTCATCAAGAGCGTGATAACGGATTACTGAGCTTCAGGCCATTCGAACTCGGGTGCGTTTTCGAGCGACGCGCGGTCGGACTTCAGAACGGTGAAGTAATCATTCGGGGAGTCCCCGTCCTTGATGACCGCCAGATCATCCATCGACACTGCGACCGTCTTTTCTCCCATGCCTAGGAAGCCGCCGATGTCCGTCAGCACAGCCTTCACCTGCCCATCTTCGCCGATGACCAGATCGCTGATCTCACCGACATCATCCCATTCCTGATCGACCTCGGTCATCTCGGCGTTGGCGTCGACATCGGTTTCTGACACATACAGGCGCTTGCCGATGAACGTTTCAGCCGACTTGTCACCGGTCATGGACGTGTAGTTGTAGCCCATCGCCGATGCGTCGGACGTCGCGGTCGTTGTTGCGGCCGGTTGCGTTGCAGTTTGGGCAACAACGGGGGACGCGAGCATGGCGACAACGGCGGTGGATGCGAGCAGTTTGATCATTGGTGTCTCCTAAAGCTTAAGCCGACGTAAGCCGGTCGCAGAGACAACACGCTGTTTTAGCTATGGTTCCATGCTGCACTTAAGGAGCCCGCAGCCCTAGATCCCCAAGCTTGACCCTTGGCTACCGTCTTCAGGCCAGCAGCCCGGCAGACACGCGAAAGCCCCATAGCAGTCGTTCAGCGGTTCACCCGCAAAGTGAAGATAAATATCTCTTTAAGAAGATCATATTCGATATTTTATGTGAGAAAGGAATTCAAAGGGATTCATTATATACGTCCAGAATGACACAACTCATAGCGGAGCAAAGTTTACCCCAGTCAATATCTTGGATATCTGCTTCTTGGTGGACTGGACGATAATGGACGGTCTTATTTCGCAGGTCGTATACTGCCCGCGCAACTCTTGCCACATATGTGTCTTTGGGCTCTGCCTCTACAAAAATCGCAGAACTGATATCGTCGATCTCCTTGCGTCCAACCTTCTTGAATAAACCTTGGAGTGCAGCATCCTCCCGCGGATGCCACTTGAGGTCCAATTCCAGTTGTTTCGAAACCGTTTTCCAATTTGATTTGATGCCAAGACTTGCCATCAGAGATATTGTTGCCGTATAGGAGTAAAGAGCTTCGATGCACCTATACATCGCCAGAAATAGACTGCTCTGATCATGATCGAAAATCGACCTGCAAAGAACTGAGTAAGGAATTCTCGTCGAGTCTAACTCGGACATTGTTGTGAGAGATTCGAACAGATTTTGACTTATCCATGATCCTGTGGCTATAGTTTCTTCTAGGCATATTATAAAATAAGCCTGCCAGAAATCAGCAACAATGCCATTCGCACTTCTAAACACTTTAATTTTAGGATATAGATCAAATAAAAGTTTAGCGTCATGACCGTTGTAATCAGGGTCACTGTCTTTGTCGTGTCCACCAATATTTTCTATAATCTCTAGCGGACTTGCTGATGGAGGAATGTTTGCCTCCGAGAGGATAGCAGTTAGGTGGGATGAGTTAACTTGCAATTCTTCGAAGTATTTTGTTTCAAAAATACCTGAAAAACCGATAGTGGCAAAATACGAATGCTGTTGATACTCAAAGTTCAATATCAATCGCTTCGCACCAATCTTCATCAGATGCACGAGGCGCGCATCTCGCAAAAATCCTCTTTCTGACGGTGTGGTGCTGATCCAACGCTTCGATCCGCTATTCGGAATCTTGGAACCACCGCTGGATACTGCCACATCTAACAGTTCAAAGATGACGACGTTCGCAGCAATCATATTCCTCGGCATCAGTTGGCCCGCCAGCACGGCTCCATAGACGGCACGGAGAAATCTTCTTGAATCAGAACTGAAAAGGCCTCGAAAAATACGGAGCGTTCATACCGGCCGACTTGCCCAACGCGCTTGTCGAGCACTTCGGATAGAACGTCAAGCTTAAGAAAGTGCCCCACTTCTTCGACCTGCAGAGAATCAAGTTTGTGGCAAAGTTCCCTCACTTGACGTGTCATTTCTTTGATGCGCTGTAGCTTTACATCATGTTCTCGCTCCATTGCGGGACGACCAATGATGTATTGCCCGAGTGCTACAATAAGGCCAATCCGGGCGGGCTGACTGTCAAAAATGTTCCTGCCCTTGCTGAACTTACTCTTCTTTCCGGAATCAAAGCGCGAGAACGATTTATCCAGTGCTACCATTGCGGACAACGTTTCATAGAACAGCTCTTGAAAATGTGCATCGGACAAGTTGTCGACGAAGTCGAGCCTCGAAAACTCGTCTGAAAGCGCCTCTTTGGTATCAACGGAAGTTTTCCGAAGTGAAAACGCAATATAGAGCTCAACTATGGCCTCAGCGCCAAACTCACCTGATTGAATCCTGCGGCCAGGGTCATCTGGTGTGAATATCCGACCCAGCCCATGAACATTCTTTTGGATATCGGCTAGTAGGGGGGAGTAAACTACAGATAGCTGCCTTGATAACGTCCACGGAACCTGCCCAGTGTTTAGCACAAGCATTCGATAGATGAGGTTGTCGACCTTTTGTGCTATCCAAAACTCGACTCGCATCGAACGGCGCGCAACTTCAATATCAATATCAACCGCCTCCATAAGAGCGGTTGTTCTCTGCATGCCGTCAATTATCGACGCTTGCTCTAATTCATCTTCGCTCATCACCTCTGATATTTTTGCGCTGTCGATACGCGCGCTAAGGTCATGGAATCTTTCCTGAGTAACAACCGCACCCAGAACCACCGGTGGGAGAACTGCCCCACGCCGAATATCGGACACCATACGGTCCCGTATTCGCTTCGCGCTGGTCGTTTTCAAGGCGTCGCGCTGGCCTTTGATGCCGCCTTTGGAAGCATGTGCATCCTTGATCAGGCTGATGTAATCTCCGATAGTCATTGTGCTCATGAGTGAGTAGCACTCAGTGCGAGTATCGAACAGGTGGTTCATGACATCGGCCTTTTGAAACGGATGCCTTATGTTTCTTGGAAAACCGAGCGCAAAGCAAGCTCAGGAGTATAGCTTTCTTACATTGGGGCAGATATGTTAAGCTCGTCCGTATGGCCGCTTCATCCCACATCCAGCCGCTCCCATCGGATGTTCAACCGGCGTCAACGGCTAAGCTGACGTGCTTCTTTCCGTGCTTTCTCAGCTTGAAGATCGATGTAGTCGGCCATGTCTGAGAGGTGCACACCCTTCGCTGCCTTCTGCGAGTCGGACATGCGGACAACAGGTAGCACGATTTCACCCCGGCTGATCTTCTCCAGAAGCTTGGGCACGGTCATCCGGAAGTGGTCGCCGGCCACCTGCTCGATCGGAATAATCGGTCTGCCGGCGTACTGTGCCATCAACAGCCAGATCGTGCTGATCCGTGGTTCTGCGGTCATGCGGCCATCTCCTCAACCATAGGTGACCACTGTTCGGCGCAGGCGGCGGCCACGCCGGGGAAGGTGGCGCTGCGCAGCTTCCAGCGGTCGGGGCCAGGACTGGCGCGGTGGATCTTCGACCAGGCGGCGTGGCGGGCCGGATCCTCGGCCTTGCGGGGCGGGGTCAGGCGGTTGGCCGCGACCAGCTGCGGCAGGCCGCGCAGGTAGAAGCCGGTGGCCTTGAAGTAGGGCTCCCCGAACCACCAGGGCTGGACGATCTGCGGGCGGGGTAGGTCGGCCGGCATGAGGGCCTTTGCGTGCTTGTGCATGATCGGGTTCTCGATTGCCACACGCGGGGCCTTGGCGCGCCAGCAGGCGGCGAACAGATCCGCGCCCGCCTCCAGCTCGGCCCACATCTCCTCCAGCGTTCGGCCACGGGGCGCAGCGGACAGCCACCGCACCCCGCTGTTGCACAGGCGGGTGCAGGGCGGATGCGCCACGACGATCATGTCCCAGTCCCGGTCCAGATGATCGCGCACGTCGCCCATGATGTGGCGGTTGCTGCCGTCGTCGGCCGGCAGGAGGTCGCAGGACCACACGTCGTGCCCGCGCGCAGCGAAAGCGCGGCGCATGGTGCCGCTCGTTTCGCAGCCGATCAGGATGCGCATTGGCGTCATGCGAACACCCACCAGCAGAGGCCAGCAGCTACGTAGAAGATGGGACTGATGGCCATGCCGCCCACGATCCAAAAGCCGGAGGGAAACTGAGGGATGTGCGATATCAGATTACGAGGCATCAGAATGACCCTCCTGTGCTGGCGGTGCTGCTGAAGGTGTAGGGGTCGCTGCTTGCGTGGCGGGCTTGTGCCTTGGCCGCCTCGATCGTCTCGAAGCTGTCGCGCAGGTGGGCGATGGCGTCATCGGGTGAGGTGGATGCCTGATGCATGGCGTGGGCCAGTGCGTCGGTCAGCAGCTTCACGGTGTCGGCCGGGTTCGGTTCGAAGCCTTGAGCCACGGCGACCAGTTGGCGGGCGTGTTTGACGTAGACCGGTGCCATCACTGCATCCCCAATGCGGCTTTATACAGGTCCATAATCGCCTCCTCTTCGGCGATGTCGTCGGGCTTGCGGCGGCGCAGGGCGATGACCTTCTTCATCACCTTGGTGTCGTAGCCACGGCCCTTGGCCTCGGCCATCAATTCCTTCTGCTGTTCGTTCACGTCCTTCTTTTCGCTTTCCAGCTGCTCGAAGCGTTCGATGAACTGGCGCAGTTCGTCGGCTGTGACGTTGTAGACGTCCTGCGCGACCTTCTTGTCGGCCTCCGTCTCGCGCATCGGGATGCGGCCGGCGGGGCGGGGCGGTTCATCGTCGGGAAACATGGTGCTGCCGTCCATTA
This sequence comes from Falsirhodobacter sp. 20TX0035, assembly GCF_028307215.1. Classification (GTDB taxonomy): domain Bacteria; phylum Pseudomonadota; class Alphaproteobacteria; order Rhodobacterales; family Rhodobacteraceae; genus Falsirhodobacter. The sequence goes on from NZ_JAQMHV010000011.1 coordinate 92,165, forward strand.
CATCGCCGCCCGCTCGATCGACTGCTGCACGGTGGCCGCGGTCTTGTCGGTCAGGATGCCCGCGCCAATGTGCAGGATGAAGTAGAGGAGGATGGCGCAGCAGATCAGCAGCACGGCGATCATGGCGTTGCGGGCCGCGCCTTCCACCTGGCGGCGGACCTGCGGCGCGCGCAGGGTCGTGACGGCGGAGATAGGCTGGTCGGGGATGTAGTGCATGGGTGCCTCCATCGGGGATACGATGGAGGACAATTCGCAAATGGCGAACTGTGTGTCAACAAGACAAATCGCTATTTGCGAATAACAGCGATTACGCGTCTAAGGTGTGGATCGATACGGCGGAGCAGTGTTAGAACCAAAAGGGAACACTGGAGACCCTATGCGAATCGACGACGATGAGAGTGCCAAGCTGTTGGCGTTGCTGCTCCGCAGCACGCCTAAGCAGCGCAAGCAGGTCGTTGTGAGGGTGGAAATCAGTCTTTGTCTGCTGCGAGACCGAGGGCGTGACGGATTACTGCCGCCCGATCCTGATCCGTCAAGCCCTGTAAAACTTGAAGATGATCGAACAATTCAGCATCTACCGAGGCGTCGTCGATGAGTTCAAAGGTCGAGACTTGGAATACCTCAGCGAACTTTTGGAGCCGTCTACTGTTGGCCGCTTTCTTTCCGCTTTCAATCTCACTGTAGAAGCTCTTGCTCATGCCGGCGCGACTGGCGACCTGGTCCTGCGTCCAGCCGTTCCGTTCGCGTAGCTCTTTGAGTTTCAAGCGCATGCAATCTTAATACTGTCCGCTCATTGTGAAGGCACGTCGCAAATGGCGAACATCGTCCTTGACGCGTAGTTCGCTATTTGCGATCAATGCCGCATGATCGAGCTTTCTCGTTACCTTGACGAAAACGGCCTCTCGCAGCGCGCGTTCGCTGCCCTGATCGGCTGTTCGCCGAGCTACCTCTCCGAGATCCTGAAGGGGTCCAAAAGACCCGGCCTTGAACTCGCAGTAGCAATCCAGCGCGAGACGGCCCGCCTCATCACCGTGGAAATGTGGGTGCCGGAAAGCCACCGCAACATGATCACTCAGGGGGACGCCGCATGAGCTGTGGTCCTGCGTCTGCGTCATCACGGCCGTCTGGTCCTTCTGCATTTCTTACGAACGCGGGAGGCTGCCTCGCCATAACCTCCTCCCGCCCACTCGTAAACCCTTTCACTCGTTACGATGCACGATGTGCAGCATCGCGAACGTTTCCGCCAGAAAATGAGGTTTTGTCGTGACCGATGAACGTCTTACCGTCAAAGCGCACATGAACGGACTGATGGCCCAGCTTGGCGGTCCCGTTGCCGTCGCGGCTCTGATGGAGGCACGGCTAAACCGTCCTTATTCCGCCGGAACGCTGTCGCAGAAGAAGAACGGACACGCGGACTGGACGATCATGGACATGATCGTGTTGCAGGAGGCCGCAGGACGGGCGCCGGTCACGGACTGGCTTGTGTCTTTGGATGATGACCCACAGCGCGCGATCACGCGCGAGGCAGCCGCCATGCGAATTGCTGTCGAGAGCGGCGAACTGGTCGCGGCTCTTATCGATGCTAGCAGCCCCGAGAAACGCGCAAAGGCGTTGAAGGAGCTTGCTGACGTTCGTGAGGCTATTGAGGATGCCGAAGACGCACTGGAGGGGCAGCGGTGACTGCCTTAAGCCCTGCTTTCTGCGGCGCGCCGGGCGGCGCTTTGGATGACGTCCCATGCTTCCATCGGGTCATGTCCCGCTTTCTGCGCCAAGGCATCAAAGTCCACCCAGAACTCCGTCTCGCGGTCATGAATATGCCCATCGGCCACGATGACGGCTTCGAGCGCCTTTTTGAAGCGTCGTCTTGCATCCTCTGGCAGCGTGAGCACGTTCATGATGTGGCGTTCAAGCGATCGCGCTTGGGGCCGCATGTTTCGGACCGCAGTGCAAAGTGCGTCCGACGCCTCGATCGTCATGTCGTCGGACACCAAGCCCGCCATGTGAAGGCGCATTGCCTCGCGCTCAGCATAAGAGACAATGCTGTCGATCTCGTGGATGTCGTAGTCGCCATCGGCCTTGGCTGCGGCAACCAGAACGGTCAACGGCGACATGATCTGACTGCGGAAGGTCGGAAGTGCAACTGCAGCGTCCAAAATGGGTGCGGGGGCAATATCTACATTCAGTATGTCGCGCAGAAAGGCACGGCCTTCAGTGATCTCTCCATCAGACGTGATGACGTTCTCGATCCGGTCGCAACGGAACAAGCGCGTGCTTTTGCGCAGGTGGCAGACGGCGAAGATGCCGACATCAGCCCCTTCTCCCTTCAGGGTCAGCATCGTGATGGGGCGGCGGGTAAGATTGCGCTTCGCATCGCGGTATTCGATGTAGCAGAAGAGGTTCTCCAATTGGCGGCCCGCTGGAACCTTCTGCGGGAGGGGCATCTCTGGCGCAAAGTCGTCATGATCTTCGAAATCCAGATCCTCTTCATCAAGGTCTTTAAGATCCTCGGCCGTCAAGGTCACCGTCAGCGTCACCGATCCATTGGTGTCGAGCTTCCGGAAGTCGATGTCCGGGTGGGCCGCGCGGGCGAATATCCAGTCCAGCAGTTTAACCATCACAAGTCCCTTTCTTCTTCAAAGACCGTGGCCTTGCACGATGATTCCCGCAACTTCGAAGATAGGAGGGCATTCGCTTGACCTTGGCCATGTATTCCTTGTTGGCAGCGGATGCGGCGGTGAGCGCCAAGCGGCAGGCGGTGCGCTGATGTCCCGTGCCACTTTTCAATGTGACCAAAGCGCGTGGCTGTCGGCCGCGAACGAGATGGAGCAGCTGGCCCGCCGCCTGCCGGATGGACCGCAGCGGATCACCGCCTTCCACCGCGACATGCGCCTGTCCGCGCAGCCTGACGACTACCTTGCCCGGTCGGAAGCGATCGAGGGCGACGTGGTGGTCCTGCGCACCGCGCCGGGGCCGAAGGCCGAGGCGTTCCTTGCGGATCTTCGCGCGGCCGTGGAAGGGGTGAAGGCATGAACGCCGTAGCCCGCAGCAGCGGGGTTCAGCTTGTCGATGTCGGCGCGCTGGAAGAATACCCCATCACCAAAGACGCGAACATGAACGGGCATCGGTTCGTCATGTTCAATCACGATCGCTGGCTGAACAGCGACACCTATCTGAAGATGCAGCCGGAAACGGGTTGGTTCTTTCTGAACCTGATCATGCTGTCGCAGAAGCAGCGGCCGGTGGGCACCCTTCCGGACGATGACGAACTGCTGGCCAAGCTGCTGCACCTCGACCTTGCCCGCTGGAAGGATCTGCGCAACCGCGCCATGTCGCCCCTGCACGGGTGGTATCTGGTGAATTGCGAGGGCGAACGGCGGCTGGCGCATCGCGTCGTGACCGAGTTCGCGCTGGAGGCGCTGGACGGGCGCATCCGTCACCAGCAGAGCAATGAGGAAAAGGCCGTCTATGCGCGGCTGAAGCGCATCCGGGAGGCTCTGGTGGCCTTCGGGTGCGACAAGGCGGTCGTGGCCGATGACGTGCTGGTCCGCCGCCTGGACGATTGGCTGACGGCCAACTGCACGGGCAACCGCCGCAAGTCCGACTATGAACGCGCGATGATGCACGGGGCGCGGGAACAGTGGTTCGACAGCGGGTTAAACAGCCGGCACCGTTAGATAATTTCTGTGGGTGGAACAGAATGGAACTGTTCCGGAACAGTTTTCGACAGTTTGGAACAGTTCCGGGCCATAGGAGAGGAAACGAAATGAAAGAAGACTTTCCGCTCCGCCTACAGTTCTGGCCGCCTTGCCTGTGGATAACTTGGAATGCTGGGGAATAGGGGATGACGATGACGGATCACGTTGAACCGACCGGGCGGGCACTGGTGAAGGCGGTTCTGATCGAACCGCTGGTGCAGGACGGGATGAAGCGCCCCAAGGGCACGAACGCGGACGATTACGAGAAGTGGCTGGGGAAGCTGGCCGAGCGTCTGGCCTACCTGCCGCGCGACCAGCTGGTCGGGCTGCGGGATCTAATCGTGCGCCATGCGGTGGTGGGCAAGACGGGGGCGACGTGGCCGGACTTCGTGATGATCCAGAAGTGGGCCTACGCAATCCAGCCGCCGCCGCCGCGTGAACACACCTATGCCATGTCGCTGATCCAGTCGGCCATGGGGCGGCAGGCGCTGGATGAGGGATGGGTGGTGGAGTTGTTCCACTGCGCCCTGAAGTTCGGCCCGCCGCCCGGCCGATATGTGATCAGTCAGCTGCGGTCCGAGGCGGAAGACAACCGGCGGCGACGGGAACGGGTGCGGGAATGGAACGCGGTGAACCGGGCCAATCCGGCGGACGCGGCATGGCTCGATGCCTGGCACCGGGATCACCAGCTTTGCACGGCGCTGATCGCGTCGAAGACGGATGACAGTGAAGGAATGACGGAATGACGACGATGACGATGGACGGCGCGATGGCGGGCCTTATCGATCTGGGTGAGGAATACGGGCTGCGCGCCATCAGCCAGCGCGTGGTGCAGGCGGCGTGGCAGGGCGCGTTGAACACCTTGGGCGTCCACGCCGATCGGGTGCGGTTCGCGCGAGACGAGGAAGATCAGCGGCGGGCTGGTCGGGATCGGATGGCCGAGGAAGCCTTGCGAGTGCGCGGCCGGCTGATCCTGGCACGGCCGCCCGAGGAGATGGCGGCGGCCGCCGTGGCCCCGGCGCGCGGGCCGATGCGGCTGGTGGACAGCGTCGAGGTGGCGGAGGATCTGAGGCTGTCCGACCTTGGCGAATGGCAGGTGCTGTCGCGGGTCGATGGCCAGTGGTGGGAAGGCGTATGCCAGCTGACCGCCATGGTGATGGTAGCCAAGCGTGCTTGGCGCAAGAAGGTGGGATCGCTGGACGGGTTCGTCGCGCCGTTCACGCCGGGCCAGATCCAGATGGGCCAGCGCTACGCCACGCTGGTGGAGCGGCACAACGCGGGCGGCATGAAGGGATCATCGTTCGAGGCGCGCATGGACGGCGGTGGCGGGCAGGGCGGCGGCTTCATCGACGTGTTCGTGGCGGAGGGCCGGGAACTGGACCTGATCCATAGGCGCATCGGCACGGGTCAGGCGATGGCGGTGCGGCGGGTGCGGCCGTCTGCGCGCGGCACGAAGTCGGGGATCACCGATCGGCGGCTGGTCGATATGGTGGTGCTTGGCGGAATGGACCTGACGGCGGTGCTGCGGGCGCATGGATGGCTGAGCGAAAGTAAGCACCGGACCTCGCTTCGGGAGTCTCTGGCCGCTGCCCTCGACCGGATGCAGGGTTACGCCCGCTGAGAAGCGGGCATAATCAGGCTTTCGCAATCGCTCAGGGAAGATCGATCTTTGCGGGTTCGTGAATGGGGCATCGGTTGAAATCAGCACGATATGCGCTGGAGAGGGCATAGGTGCTGCGTCTTGCCCGATTGACCGACCCGAGAGGGCGATGGGCCTCCAGACCTGTCCATACCGAGAAGCGCATGTGGTCGTCCGCGATCTTCGCGCGCTCTGCGCTCCAGCCCACCTGCGGATCTGCATGCAGCCGCGCCACGGTAACGAACGGACTCAGTTCCTCATCCCAGAGAACACTCGGGTCTTCCACAGGCATCTTCTCGAGATCGCGGCACAGCTGGACACGCAGGTCCCATGTGGCAGGGCCCGACTGCATATCCTCCGCCACTTCCTCGCGCAGCGCATCACGGCGGCCTCTTGTATTGATCTTTTCCCCGGTGTGCTTCTCGAGCGTTTCAGTCACTGGCACCAAGGACAGTTTGGCAACGTAGTCGCCGTAACGGTAGGCCGTTTGCGTGTAATACGTCTCGCCCAAGGGATGGACATTTGGCGCACCGCCCAACGTCTGAAGGGTGCTGCTTTCGCCGCCGACCGCCTCCAGCGTTTTCTCAGCGCCCTGAAGCACAGCCGAAAGCGCTTTCTTCGCCCACTCTGCCTTGTCGGTAGTTTTCGCGAGAAGCTGGAGGTTCTTCGCAAACGCGGCTGCATTCGGGGCGCTAAATACAGGGCCGTTGACGAAGATGAAGTCTTGCGTCGATCCTTGCGCGCCTGACAGGCGCGTGCCTTCCACATCAAGGACCTTCAACGCGAGGCCGCGTGGGACCGAGATGCTGTCAGCCAGAAGGTCGCCAGGATTAGTGGAGATGCGAATGATCGCTTGGTGTCGGCCGGCCGTGGCAAAAATCCCTTGAGCCAGTTCTGGCGGCAGGTTCTGCAGGATCTCGAGCTCCGCTTCTATCACCCCATGGCTTTTGGCATGAACGGATCGGACAGCGTGACCATAGTTCTGGGATGTGGTCATCATGATTTGCAAAAGTGCTTGCTCAAGATCGTGATGGGTCTGCTTTTCGTCGTCCTGTATTTGTTCGACGTTGGAGTGGTAGAGGATCGGGGATTGCATCATGGCCTCCTGCTGCGCGATGCGTGGCGTCCAACAACGGTGGCCGATCTTGCTCCGTTCCGCTGATTTCTTTCGGCTCGTAGATTGACAGATCAGAAAGTGGATTGACGCTTAGTCCTGTCCGATCCATATCTCTTGTCATCATCCACCACTGTGCCCGCAGGTTCGCGCCTTGCGGGCTTTTTCGTATCCGGAGGTCGCCATGCGCAAGCTGTGCTGCGAACCGGGCTGCGATGATCTGGCCGAACCGGGCCACAACCGCTGCGCCGATCACCTCGGACCGTGGCTCCAGTCCGAGGCAGCGCGGAAGCAGGCGGCGAAGCAGGGCAAGGCGGCGCGCGCGGGGATTGAGTTCTATCAGACGCGGCGGTGGCGCGAGGGCAGCAAGGCGTTCCTCGATCGGCATCCGCTCTGCGCGGACTGCGGGGAGTTGGGGCAGGTGGTCCCGGCCTCCGAGGTCGACCACATCACGCCGCACCGTGGAGACACGCGCCTGATGTGGGACCGATCGAACTGGCAGGCGCTGTGCAAGCCCTGCCATTCCCGCAAGACAGCCCGCGAGGTCTGGCACGGCGGCCGTGGCGATCGGATCGGCTGACCCCACCGGGGGGTGTTCGAGAATTGGGGCACCCTCACGTTAACCGACGCCTGTACCTCTTTTCACACGCGCGGCGATTTGGGAAAAAAAGCCCACTTTTGAAGGAGATGAGCATGAAGGGTGCCAAGCCGCATCTGACAAATATCGTCCCGATGAAGGGCGACTTCGAAGGCCGCGTCCCCGATGCGCCCGACTGGATGAGCGAGGACGGCCGCACGACCTGGCGCGAACTGGCCCCGATCATGGTTCAGAAGAAGCGCCTTGAGCCGCATCACCACCACCCCTTCGCCGTCTATTGCGAGGCGGTGTCGGACCTGATCCGGTTCACGGGCGATCTGGCCGCCTATGGCCACTACTACGAAGTGAAGACCCGCAACGGGTTGCAGCAGAAGAAGCGGGCCACGTGGGGCCTGCGGCAGGACGCGATCGCCACCATGAACCAGCTGGCCGCCCGCTTCGGGATGACGCCCGTCGATGAGGCGCGGCTGGCCGTGGGCGGGCAGGGCGACCTGTTCAAGGATCTCAAGGAAATGCTGAATGGACCCGATTGATCACCCTGTCTCCCGCTATGCCCTGGACGTGGTCGAGGGGCGGGAGATTGCGGGTGATCTGGTTCACAAGGCGTGTCTGCGCCATCTGCTCGACCTTGAGACGGCGCAGGACCGGGGCCTGTTCTTCGACACCAAGGCCGCCACGCGGATCACGCGCTTTGCCGAGATGATCCAGCACACCACGGGGCCGATGGCGGGCAAGCCGCTGACGCTCCAGCCGTGGCAGGTGTTCCGGCACGGGGCGGTGTTCGGGTGGAAGCGCGAGGACACGCGGCTGCGCCGGTTCCGGTCCACCTACCACCAGGTGGCCAAGAAGAACGGCAAGACGACCGACACGGCCGTGCCGATGCTGTTCACGCAGTTGTTCGACGGGGAGGCGGCCCCGCAAGGTTACTGCGCGGCCACCACCCGCGACCAGGCGGGCCTGCTGTTCAACGAGATCAAGCGCATGATCCGCGCCTCGCCCGCCTTGTCGGCGCTGATGCGGCCGTGGCGGTCGCAGATCGATACGCCACCGACCGAGGGCTACATCAAGGCGCTGTCTCGGGACGGCAACACCTCGGACGGCATCAACCCGCACTTCGCCGCGCGCGACGAGGTTCACCGCTGGACCGACCGGGAACTGGCCGAGGTCGTCACCAACTCCATGATCGCGCGGTCGCAGCCGATCGATTGGGCCATCACCACGGCCGGGGCCGATCGGAACACCATCTGCGGGGAGTTGCGCGAATACACCGAGAAGGTGGTGTCGGGCAAAGTCACCGACGACAGCTTCTTCGGCTACGTGGCCGAGCCGCCTCAGGACGCGGACCCGGCGGACCCGATCGCGTGGAAGATGGGCAACCCGAACCTCGGCGTGGCCTTCAAGGAAGAGAACTTCCGCGAGATCCTGGCCGGGGCGCAGGCCATCCAGGGGCGGATGCCGAACTTCCGCCGCCTACACCTCAACCTCTGGACCGAGGGCGAACAGACGTGGATCGGGCGCGACAGCTGGGACCGGGGATCGGAAGAGTTCGATGTCCGGATGCTTTACGGCAAGAAGGCGTGGGTCGGCCTCGATCTGTCGCGCACCACGGACATGACCGCGATCGTGGTGGCGGTGCCGCACAACGGCCTTGTCTACCTGATCTGCTATTCCTTCCTGCCGGCTGGGGAGAAGGGCTTCATCGCACGGGCGCAGAGCGAGAACCGTAACTACGTGGCGTGGCGCGATGAGCGCTGGCTGGAAGTCCACAACGGCCCCGGCGGTTCGATGGAGATGCACAAGCTGCTCGATCGGTTGGAGATGATCCGCAAGCGGTTCGACCTTCAGGAACTGGCCTTCGACCGTTGGGGGATGCGCGACATGCGCCGCGAGTTGGAGAACCGGCGCTTCCCGCTGGTCGATCACGGGCAGGGGGCCGTGGGCATGTCCAGCCCGATGAAGATCTTTGAGCAGCTGGTGATCGAGAACCGGATCCGCCACGCGGGCAACCCGGTGCTAGGATGGGCCTTGGGCAACGTCCTGGTGGACATGGACAAGGCCGAGAACATCAGCCCGAACAAGAAGAAATCCAAGGGTCGGATTGATCCGGCGGTCGCGGCCATCATGGCGGTGGGCCGCGCGATCGCCGGGGATCGCAAACGCCGTGCGCGGGAAATCGAGGTGCTATGAGCCTGCTCAGTCGGATCATGGGGCGCGGGGCATCCGTGCCTGTTGTCGAACGCGCCGAGCCGGTGATCTCGGCCAGCGCGACGGAGGTGGATGTGCCGGAAACGGGCACGGCCCACTCCGCCGGATGGGTCCATGACGTGGGATGGGGTGGCCGCAGCCGGGTGAAGACCCTGCCGCACGTCACCCCGACCAGCGCCCAGCGACATGCCACAGTGTTTTCCTGTTGCAACGTCATCGCGGGCGACCTGTCGAAGGTGCCATTGAACGTCTACCAGACGCACAGCGACGGCCGCGAATCCGAGGTGCGTCAGCACCCGGCCAGCTACCTGCTGAATTTTGAGAGTTCGCCGGGCGTCCCCTCGATCGTCGCCCGCTACATGCTGGCCTATGCCTTCGCGCTGCGGGGCGTGTCCTACGCCTACGCGCCGCGCGACGGGGCGGGGGAGTTGGAACTGATCGAGACGATCCCGCAGCACGGGGTGTCGATCCTGCGCAACGGCCGCGCCCGGTTCTACGACTTCACGGACGGGGCGGAGATCAACCGGCGGGTGCCGGGCCGGTCCATGGTCCACATGCGCTACATGGCAGAGGATGGCTGGACGGGCCGATCCCCGATCGAGGTGGCCTTCGAGAGCATGGGCCTTGCCATGGCCGGGCAGGAAGCCGCGGCGCGGGCGGCCTCGGGCGTCACGATGAAGGCGGTCGTGAAGATGGAAGACCGCTACGAGAACGATGAGGATTACCGGCGCAACCAGCGCCGCATCAAGGAAGCCTTGATGAACCCCGACATCGAAGGGTTCCCGATCCTCGGCAAGGATGATGACATCTCCACCCTGGACCTGAAGGCGTCGGACATCGAACTGCTGGCCAGCCGCCGCCTCGATCGGGAGCAGATCGCCAGCATGTGGCGGGTGCCGCCCACGAAGCTGCAGATCCTCGAATACGGGGTGAAGGCCAACTCGGAACAGGCCGCGATCGATTACCTGACCGACTGTCTCTACCATTGGGGCAGCCAGGTCGAGGATCAGCTGTCCCTGTCGATCCTGACCGAAGAGGAACGGCGGGCGGGGCTGTTCCTGCGCCACGACTTCGACAGCCTGCTGCGCGCCACGACCAAGGAACGCTACGAGGCGCTGGCCAAGGGCACGGGCGGCCCCTTCATCACCCCGAACGAGGCGCGCTTCCGCGAGGGCCTGCCGCCCACCGCAGGAGGCGACATCCTGAACCCCGCGCCGAACATGACCCGGAAAGAGGGCAGCGGCGCAGAACCGAAAGGCGACGACGCATGACGCGCCCGATCATTGCCAGCCTCTTTGGCTCCACCCCCATCGCCATGGCGCTGGACTACGCCCAGACCATGTTGACGGCCGAACTTCCGACCGAGGCGCAGGCCGAGGTGGCGGCCGGCGGGGCGGTGGCCCGGTCCGACGCCGAACGCTTCACCATCCATCGCGGGGTGGCGGTGGTTCCCGTTCGTGGACTGCTGACCGCGAACAGCTTTATCCTGGAGCGGTATCTGGGCTGGGCCACCTACTTCGGGCTGATCCAGACCATGAACGAACTGGCCGCCAACGCGGACGTGACGGCGGTCGTGATCGAGGGCGACAGCCCCGGCGGTTACGTCACGGGCATCGCGGGGGCCGCGCAGGCCATCGCCGCCTGCGCGGCCGTGAAGCCGGTGCATGCCTTGGTCAATCCGCTGGCCGCCTCGGGCGGCTACTGGCTGGCCAGCCAATGCCGGGACATCACCATGACGCCGGGCAGCGTCGTCGGATCGATCGGCGTGGCCGTCATGGCTTCGGCCCCGGTCCAGCCCGACATGCGGGGCGATCAGAACTATGTCCTGACCTCGACCAACGCCCGCGCCAAGCGCCCGAACCCTTCGACCGAGGTGTCAATCGGCGCGCAAAACTGACCCCTTATCGGCGCCCAATATTGACCCCCCTGATGCGGTTTGCGCGGGGCCTGA
>NZ_JAQMHV010000012.1 GCF_028307215.1 Falsirhodobacter sp. 20TX0035
GGCAACTGCCATGACAACGCCGTCGCCGAAAGCTTCTTCAACCTGCTCAAGCGCGAACGGATCAGGCGCAGAACCTACCAGACACGCCACGACGCGAGGCAGGACGTGTTCGATTACATCGAGATGTTCTACAACCCGAAGCGAAAGCACGTGAGAAACGGGATGCTGTCGCCCGCCGAGTTCGAGCGGCAGCAAATGATGAGACGTGAAGGCGTCTAAGAAACTCGGGGCTATTCAGCGGAGGATCCCTTTCTTGCCGCCCTTCGCGCGGCGGCCCGCCGGCACCGGATGTGGATCCAGACCGGATCGACCCCGATGCGGGCCGGGGGGACGATCCTCGCTTTGTCAACCGCGCCCACCTGATCGACGCCGAAGGCGGGATCGTCGCGCGCTATGACAAGATCCACCTGTTCGACGTCGCGCTGCCGGGCCAGACGGCCAGCCGCGAATCCGACCGCTACTCTCCGGGATCCGAGGCGGTGTTGGCGCCCACACCATGGGGGCCGATGGCGCTGACCATCTGCTACGACCTGCGCTTTCCCCATCTTTACCGCCAGCACGCCAAAGCCGGCGCGCGGGTGATGCTGATCCCTTCGGCCTTCGCCATGGCCACCGGAGAGGCGCATTGGGAGCTTCTGTGCCGCGCCCGCGCGGTGGAGAACGGCTGCTTCGTGATCGCCGCCGCACAGGAAGGCCGGCACGACGACGGCCGCAAGACCTGGGGCCGGTCGCTGGCGGTCGATCCATGGGGCCGCACGCTGGCCGATCTGGGCACGGGGGAAAAGATGGTCGTCCTTGATCTGGACCTTGGCCTTGTGGAGGCGACGTGCGCCGCGATTCCCTCCCTGGCCAACGAACGCCCCTACCGCTTCCGCGATCTGACCCGCGCGCCGGAGGGGAGCGGGTAAGCCGGGGGGGGCGACGGCCCGCTTGCCACCGGCGGGCGGAAGGCGGAAGATGCTCCGGCAGAGGGAGCATGTGCGTGAACGAAAACGAGATCCGATGGACCGACCCCGGGATGGGCCTGCCCATGGCGCTGTTGCGCGCGCGGGAGGCGGTTCTGGACGGCTTCCGCCCCCTGCTGAACGCCCATGACCTGACCGAACAGCAATGGCGCGTGATGCGGCTGCTGGAGGAAGCGGGCACCGTCGACGCCTCGGCCCTCGCCCGCGGGACGGCGATCCTCGCGCCCTCGTTGACGCGCATCCTGCGGACGCTGGAACGGCGCGGCGTGGTGGCGCTGGCGCGGGATCCGGGCGACGCGCGCCGCCAGCAGATCCGCCTGACCGATCAGGGCCGTGCCCTGACGGCCAAGATGACGTCGCAAAGCGCGGCCATCCATGCCGCGCTGGAAACGGCGCTCGGCGCAGCGCGGATAGACCGGCTTCTGGCGGAACTCGACGCGTTGACGGCCCGGATCCGGCGGCCCGGTGCCTGACGGACGTCAGGCGAAGCGGCGCACCTGATCCAGAACCTGCTCCTCAAGGTAAGGCTTGCCCAGGAACACCGCGCCTTCGGGCACCGCCGCCTGCGTGACGTGCCGGTGACCGGAGGTGACGATGACCCCGACCGGTGGCCAGCCGTCGCGCACCCGCGACGCCAGCCACAGCCCGTCCGGCCCCGGCCCCAGATCCACGTCGGTGAACACCACGCGGATCGAGGGGCAGGTTTCCAGGATGCGGATTGCCATTTCGGTGGATCGGGCGCCGACTGCCTCAAACCCGGCGTCGTCCATCATGGCCAGGGCGGCCATTCGCAAAATCGGTTCGTCCTCGACCACGAGGATGGTGGGGGCGGGCATGGGCATCTTCCTTGTCAGGCGCTCTGCAACTCGGACAGGGGGGCCCGGATCGTTGCAATGAACCCCGACGGCTCATAACTGAGTTCCACCCCGCCGGTTCCCGTCAGACCCATCTGGATCAGGCGCGAGCCGAAGCCCTTGCGGGTGGGGGGCCGCACCTCGGGACCGCCCGCCTCCTGCCAGACGAGGACGAGGTCACGCTCCCCTTCGGCAACGTCCTCGATCTCCCACGCCAGAAGCAGGGTGCCGGCATCGGCCGACAGGCAGCCGTATTTCACGGCGTTGGTGGCCAGTTCGTGCAAAAGCATCGACAGGCTGAGGGTGCTGCGCGCCCCCAGTTCGATGTCCGGTCCGCCAAGGCGCAGCCGTTCGGGCCCCGCCAGCGTGGCGAGGGTGGACTGGATGGTCTGGCGGATCGATCCCGCCTCCCAGTTGCGGTGCAGCAGCACGTCATGCGCCGCCGACAAAGCCTGCATCCGGCGCAGGAAATCCTGCAGCGCGGTCTGGTCGGTGGCCCCGCGCAGGGTCTGGCTGGCGACGGCCTGCACCATGGACAGGCTGTTCTTCAGCCGGTGCGACAGTTCGTGGTTCAGGACGGCCTGTTCCTTTTCCGCCCGCGCCGTGGCCAGCGCGGCATACAGGCGGTCGGCGACGCGGCGCATGAAATCGACCTCTCCGGCCGTCCAGTCGCGCGGCTCGGTCTGGTGCACGAAGAGCGCGCCCACCAGTTCGTCCTTGCGCATCTGCGGCACGCTGATCTGGGCGGCCACCGCCGCGGAATGATAGCTTCCGGCGTCCGCGGCCAGCCGGGCCTCCGCCTCGGCGTCGCACAGGACCAGCGGCTGGCCGGTTTCCAGCTGGGCCGTGGTCTTCTCGAACAGCGACAACTCGTAGCGGCCGTTCGCGCTTGGAACGCCGGGGGCCAGGCATTCCCCCGTCACGACGTAAAGGCCCGCCCGGCGGTCCACGACCGCATACCCCGCGCGCGAGGCGTCCAGCGTCCGCAGCACGAGGTGGCAGGCCGTTTCGATCATCTCCTCGGGGCGGGCGGCGTGGCGCACGCTGTTGCCCAGTTCCAGAAGCGCTTCCTGCCGAAGGGCCGCGATCTTCTTGTCGGTGATGTCCTGCACCGTGCCGCACATGGACCGGATATGGCCCGTGTCGTCCCGGATGTATTCCGCGCGCCGGGCGATCCAGCGCAGTTTGCCGTCGTCGGCGCGGCGGATGCGGTATTCCAGATCGGCGGGGGCCATCCCCTGCGGGTGGCGCGCGTCGCGGGATGCGGCCTCGCGATCCTCGGGCACCACGATGTCCTGGAACAGGCGGGTCGTGGTCTTGTCCAGCGGCGTCACGCCGAAGATGCGGAAGAATTCCGACGATCCGACCACCGTGCCGGTCGCAACCTCGATCTCGAAGGTGCCGATGCCACCCGCCTCTTGGGCCAGCCGCGACCGCTGTTCGGCGTCGCGCAGGGCCTGCGCGTCGTCCGCGCGTTCGCGCGCGACGGACAGAAAGCGCGCGATGGTCTGGAAGAAGGCCAACGTTTCGTCGTCGAAGGCCGGCAGTTCCACGCTTCCGAACGAGATGACGCCCACGGCCCGGTCGCGCACGCAGATCGGAAAGCCCGCGTAGGCCTGCATGCCGGTGATGCGGGCGATCTGGTGGCGCGGCTCCTCCGTTTTGGCCAGATCGGACAGGACCACGGGTTCGGCGGTCTGCGCCACGATCCCGCACAGGGGCACGTCGAAGCTGACATGGCTCAGCGCCATGCGCGTCTCCTCCGTCACGCCCACTGAATGGCGCAGCAACAACTGCTCGTCCTCGGCGGCGATGTCGTAGACATAGCACTGTTCGAAGCCGATCGTGTCCGTGCCGCCTTCCAGAATGGGCCGCAGGGTCGATCCCGGATCGTCGGTGTTCAGAAGGGCGGCGGAGGCTTCGGACAACAGCGCCAGACGCTGCGCCTGCCGGCGGGCATGCGTCCGGTCGCGCAGGATCTTGACGTATCCGACATGCTGGCCCGCATCGTCCTTCAGCAGCATCATCTCGCCCAAAGCGAAGAAGCGCGAACCGTCCTTGCGCACGTGCCAGCGTTCATCGGCCCCGCGGCCCGTGGCCTTCGCGACCTCCATCTCAAGATCCGGGATGCCGACGCTGCGGTCGGCCGGATTGAAGATGATGTCGCCGGGCCGGCCGAGCATCTCCGCCTCGCTCCACCCGAAGATGTTCCGCGCGCCCTGGTTCCAAGCCGTGACGTTGCCGTCCAGATCCAGCGACAGGATCGCGTAATCGACCGAACTGTCGATGACCTGCCGGTGATGCGCCGACAGCCGCTGCGTCGCCGCCAGAGAGGCGCGCAGTTCCACCTGCGTCATCGCCTGCCGGGCCAGAAGACGCAGCGTCCGCACCTGATGGGCGTCCAGGTTGCGCGGTTTCCTGTCCAGGACGCAGACGGTGCCGATCGGCAACCCTTCGGGCGTTTTTAGAAGCGCCCCGGCATAGAACCGCAAGCCCCCCGCCTGATGCACCAGTGGATTGCCTTCGAACCGCGGGTCCTGCAGGGCGTCGGGGACGATCATCATGTCCTCGCACAGGATGGCACGGGCGCAGAAGGCCGTGTCCAGCGGCGTTTCGCGCACGCCCAAGCCCACCTCGGCCTTGAAGAACTGCCGGCCGGTGTCGATGAAGTTCACCACGGCGATGGGGGTCTGGCACACCTCGGACGCGATGGCGGCGATGTCGTCGAAATCCTCCTCGCGCGGGGTGTCGAGGATGCCATAGCGATGCAGGGCCGCCGACCGGGCCCGTTCGTCGAAGGAAAATGCGGGCACATCAACGGCGTCGGACGGCATCGGTATCTCTGTTCTGCATCTCGGCCCTTTCTCTCACCTACCGGGGCCGGGGGCAAGTTCGCATGATGGGCGCCCCGCGAAGGGCCCGCGACCAATGGGCAGGTTGCATCCCGCCGCGAAACCCTCACAACGCAGGGGGAGCAACGCAAGGCGGACACACGACATGCAGACACTCGGCCCGGTCCTGTTCCTGGACGCCGCCACGCCCGACGGGCTTCACCTTGCGGCGCTGTTCCTGGGGCCGAAGGGGCAGCAGCCCCCGCCGGTGGTGACGGAGGATGGGACCAGCCCCGCGCTGCCCATCGCCGACTACGACCACGTGACCGTCTGGCGCGCGCGCTTCCACCTGCCGCCGCGCCCGTCGGGATACCGGTGGAACGGCACGACCTTTCCCGTGCAGGGCGATCTGTCCGGCCCCCTGCGCCTTGCCTACGTGTCGTGCAACGGAGAGGAGATCGGCGATCTGGGCCGCGAAGGGTCCGAGCGCAACGCCATGTGGGCAACGCTGGGGCGCGACCATCAGGCCGAGCCCTTCGCCCTGCTGCTGCACGGCGGCGATCAGGTCTATGCCGACGAGGCGACGGATGGCCATCCCCTGACCGAAGGCTGGCCGGACCACCTGCCGGACACTCCCTCGGCCGTCGCGCTGGCCGACCTGCGCCACCACCTGCGCGAACGCTTCATGGAGCGCTATGCGGCGCTGTACGCCGCCCCCGAATTTGCATGGGCCGTGGCGCGGATCCCGTCGCTGATGCAATGGGATGACCATGACATCTGCGACGGCTGGGGGTCCCTGCGCCGCAAGGCGACCGAATCCGCCATCGGCCGGACCCTGTTCGACGCCGCGCGCGAGGCCTTCCTGATCTTTCAGGCCGCCGCCCCCGAGGGCGACCTTCCCGCCCGCTTCGCCGACCCGTCCGGCGCCCATCTGGGATGGGAGGTGCGCGCGCCGGGCCTGCGCCTTTTGGCCCCGGACCTGCGGTCCGAGCGCACGCGCCACCGCATCATGGGCGACGGCGGTTGGGCCTTCATGGACGGGCAGGCGCCGCTGGACGGCGAAAAGTGCCTCCTGATGTCCAGCGTGCCGTTGCTGGGGCCGCGCCTGTCGCTGCTGGAAAGCGTGATGATGCTGGTCCCCCGGATGCAGCGGTTCGAGGATGACCTGCGCGACCAGTGGCAAAGCCACGCCCACCGCGCCGAATGGCAAAGGATGCTGCGGCGGATGGTGACGCTGGGGCCAGGTGGCGGCGACATCGCCGTTTTGTCCGGAGAGATCCATCTGGCCGGCCGCGGCACCATGCCCCTTGGGGATGGGGTCACGCTGAACCAGCTCGTGGCCTCCGGCATCTCGCACCGCCCGCCGCCGAAGGGCTGGGCGCGGTTTCTGGGCGCGCTGTCCAGCCTGGGCGACGCGCCCCTGCCCGGCCACCCGATCCGCATCAGGCGCATCCCGGGCCAGTTCGGCCGCTATGTCGCGCAACGCAACTACCTGACCCTGCGGCGCGAGCATGGCGCGTGGCAGGCGCAATGGCAGCTGGAGGAAAGCGGGACCTCCCCCGCCCTCCCCCTCTGACCTCTAGTGCTGCATCCCCGACCCGCCGACGGCGACGAGGTTGTAGGGCGTGCCCCCCACCGCGATGTCCTGCGTGACCTTCAGCGTGTCGCCGGCCACCACATGGACCATCCCGGCGGCCGGGTCGGTGACAAGGATCTGCCCGTCGGCCACGGCAAGGCGCGGGCGCGGGTCGTTCCAGTGGCCGTCCATCGGATAAGGGCCGGTCACGCGCCCGCCGTCCTCGAGCGCGGCCTTCAGGACGTTCAGGCGGTGCAGGGTCCCGTCCTCGGTCAGAACATAGGCGAACTGGGGCGCGGCCGGATCCAGCACGAAGTCCACCCGCCGGAACGGCAGCTTCACGAACTTGAAGTGCGGTTCGTCCTCGGGGTCCACCACGACCACGCCATCGGCGCCGTAATTGCCCACGAAGACCTGCATCGCCCGTGCCCCCAAAAGCGTGCCGGTCGTCCCTTCGGGCCAGTCGGCGGGATAGGGCAGCAGGTTGAACTCCGGCGCCTCCCCCTCGCGCACGGTCAGCACGCCTTCCTTGCAGCCGGCGGCCAGATAGGCGCCCGACAGCGCCTCACCATGGATGCCGGTGCAGGTGGCCAGATCCCCGGCCGCCGTGCCGTCCGCCGCAAAGGCCTGAAGGCCAAGGCGCGGCGGGGCGGCGTCCCCCTCCACCGGCGCGTCCGACGCGACGGAGGACAGGAACAGGTCGCCGAAGGGCAGTGCAAAGCCGTGATGGGCGCGGGCCTGCGGGAAACGGGTGGGCGTCACCGTGCCCTCGGCCAGCGCGGCGTCCGACAGGAACTCGGCATAGCCGCCCTTGTCATACTGGATGGAGGTGGTGCCCCCATGGGTGACGACATGGAACGGGCGCGGCCCCGTCAGGACCGCGTCCATCGCCGAAGGGTCCGACACCGACAGGTCCGAATGATCGCCATGCGACACAAGGCGCACGCCGCTGCGGATCAGGTTCACCTGATCGTCGTCTGACTGCACGGCCACCACCGCGGCGCCATTAGCGGCAGAATAGAGCTTTGCCTGACCCTTGGTGTCAAAGGTCCAGCGCGTGTCGGGATCGGCCAGATCGAAGGCGGTGATCCGGGGCGCGGCGTGATCGCCCACGAACACGCGCCAGACAGACTGCGTGTCTTCGGCACAGGCGGGGCCGGCCAGGGCGGCGGCCAGCGCCGAGGCGGCCGTCAGAAGGCGGGTGTGGATCATGGGTGTCCTCCGTTCGTTGGGTATTGCGTGCCCCAGATGCGGGGCGCGTCGCGGGCCAGAAGCCGCGCCTCGGCCTGGCAAAGGCAGGCGCGGGCGTGGTGGGGGCAGCCGCTTTCCTTCATCGCGCGCTGCCACAGGCGCAGGGCGGACGTGGCGCTCCATGGAAGGGCGGCGTCGCGCAGCCAGTCGCGCAGATCCTGCGGAAGGCGGTCGAAGCGCGCCATCGGACTGGCCGAGGTTCGCCGTTTCAGGCTGGTGCACAGGTTGCGGCGCATCCCACTCTCTATGTTATGGTATCACGTTACGTTATCACTACGTGGCGGATCTGCGGACAGCAACCGGAAATTCCGCCCCGGAACTTCGCGCCCTGCCCGAAAACAAGGCGCCGATCCCCGCCGATGAGGAAGTTGCAGGCAGAAACGGCCGGGCTCCACCGGCCGCCCCGGCTTCGCTTGGTGGGTTGGGGAAGATGATCCTATCACCGGGAAACGGGCGGCATGAATGATCGCCGGAACAGCAGGGGTGGGGACATGTTCGATGTGAAGCGCATTGTGGCCGGCGCGGGATTGGCGCTGGCGGTTTCCGGGGCGGCGGATGCGCAAATCGCCCCCAGCGGAGAGCCGATCAAGATCGGCGTCCTCCATTCGCTGTCGGGCACGATGGCCATTTCTGAAACCACGCTGAAGGACACCGTCCTGATGCTGGTCGATCAGCAGAACAAGGCCGGCGGCGTCCTTGGCCGCCCGCTGGAGGCGGTGGTCGTCGATCCCGCCTCCGACTGGCCCCTGTTCGCCGAAAAGGCGCGCGAGCTGCTGACCGTGTCCGACGTGGACGTGATCTTCGGGGCGTGGACCTCGGTCAGCCGCAAGTCCGTCCTGCCGGTGCTGGAGGAGCTGAACGGCCTGATGTTCTATCCCGTCCAGTACGAGGGCGAGGAATCCTCGAAGAACGTGTTCTACACCGGGGCCGCGCCCAACCAGCAGGCCATCCCCGCCGTGGACTATATGATGGAGGAGCTGGGCGTCGAGAAGTTCGCCCTTCTGGGCACCGACTACGTCTATCCGCGCACCACCAACAACATCCTGTCGGCGTATCTGGGCGACAAGGGCGTGGCGACGGGCGACATCTTCACCAACTACACCCCCTTCGGGCAGTCGGACTGGTCCAAGATCGTGGCGGACGTCGTGGCGCTTGGCGCGGATGGCAAGCAGGTGGGCGTCATCTCCACCATCAACGGCGACGCCAATATCGGCTTCTACAAGGAACTGGCCGCCGCCGGCGTCTCGGCCGAGGATCTTCCGGTCATCGCCTTCTCGGTCGGAGAGGAGGAGCTGTCGGGTCTGGACACGACCGACCTCGTCGGCCACCTCGCGGCCTGGAACTACTTCGAATCCGCCGACACGCCGGAAAACGAGGCGTTCATCGACGCATGGCACGCCTTCACGGGCGACAACAGCCGCGTGACGAACGACCCGATGGAAGCCACGATGATCGGCTTCAAGATGTGGGTGCAGGCGGCCGAAAAGGCGGGCACCACCGATGTCGACGCCGTGCGCGACGCGATGTACGGGCAGGAGGTTCCGAACCTGACGGGCGGCACGGCCAGGATGCTGCCGAACCACCACCTGACCAAGCCGGTGCTGATCGGAGAGATCCGCGACGACGGCCAGTTCGACATCATCAGCCAGACGGAACCCGTGGCCGGCGACGCCTGGACCGACTTCCTGCCGGAATCAGCGGTGCTGGAGGCCGATTGGCAGGAACTGGATTGCGGCATGTACAACACCGAAACCAAGACCTGCGTGCAGCAGAAGTCGAACTACTGACCCTTCCCGAACGGACCGATGATGCGCGGATTGCTGCCCCTTCTGCTGGCGCTGGTGCTGGCCCTGCCCGCCCATGCGCAAAACGTAGCGGCCGTGCTGGACGTGCATCGCGACCAGATCGAGAAGCCCTCGCGCACTAGCATCGGCCCGGTGATCGACGCCCTTGCCGCCAGCGGCGATCCCTTGGCTGCCACCGTTCTGGCCGCGTGGGAGGATCGCCGGTTGGGAGTGCTGGAGGATGGCACCTTCGTGCTGACCGACGGCGACGCCGCGACAAGCCTTGAAGGCCAGCCCGTGGCGGGCAAGGCCACCGTGCTGCGCCCCAATGCGGGCGTGCGGGGCCTGATCGCGGGCGCGCTGGTGCAGTTCCAGCTGACCGATCCCGATCCGGCGGCGCGGGTGGCGGCCATCGACGCCATCGCCCGCAACCCGTCGGCCGACCATCTGCCGCTGGTCCGCGCGGCGCTGGAGAAATCCCCCGACCCGGCGCTGGAACGGCTGGAACGCCTGCTGACCCTGCGCTTCGATCCCGACCCCGCGGCGCGGGTGGCGGCGATCGAGAGCTTCGGCTCGTCCCTGTCGCTGGACGTGCGGGCGGCGCTGAACCCGCTGCTGGCCACAGCCCGCGTCGCCACGGTGGACGAACCGCAGGGCAACATCGCGCGTGAAATCCCCGTGTCCGAACTCGGCCGCGTAGCCGCCTACGACCTTCTGGTGCAGGCCGGCCTCGCTCCCGCACGCCTGACGCGCGAGGCCGCGCAGCAGGCGCTGGTGGCCCATATCCAGAACGGTCAGGTGGCCGGCATCCCCGTGGCCAGCCTGAACACGCAAGACGCCCGCGACGCCGCCTATTCCGCGCTCGAAGCCTCCGGCGCCGTGCCCCCGGCCGCGACCGAGGATGAGGTGGACGCCGCCCTCGCCTCCGCCACCTTCGCCGAGATCTATGCCGAGCCGGAGGCGCAGGTGACCGACGCCGCCCGTGCCGCCCTGCGCGGGATCGACGCGAAGGTGGGCGCCATGCAGGCCGCAGACCTTGCCATGGACGCGGTGTCGCTGGCCTCGATCTACTTTCTTGCGGCCATCGGCCTTGCCATCACCTTCGGCGTGATGCGCGTCATCAACATGGCGCATGGGGAGTTCATCATGATGGGCGCCTATACCGGCTATGTCGTGCAGCAGGTCGTGCCGAACTACACCCTGTCGCTGGTGGTGGCGCTGCCGCTGGCCTTCCTTGTCACCTTCGCCGCCGGGGTGGTGCTGGAGCGGCTGGTGATCCGCCACCTTTACAAGCGCCCGCTGGAAACGCTGCTGGCCACCTTCGGCGTGTCGATCCTGCTGCAGCAGCTGGCCAAGAACATCTTCGGCACGCAGGCCCGCCCCCTGACCGCGCCGGACTGGCTGTCGGGATCGCTCGTGATCAACGACGTGGTGGCGATCAGCTGGATCCGCATCGCAATCCTCGTCCTCGCGCTTCTGTTCCTCGGCCTCTACCTTTTCATCATGCGCCGCACCCGTCTGGGGCTGGAGGTGCGGGCCGTGCAGCAGAACCCGACCATGGCCGCCTCGATGGGCATCTCTCCGGGCCGGATCAACATGCTGGCCTTCGGACTCGGGTCCGGCATCGCCGGGATCGCGGGCGTGGCCATCGGTCTCTTCGCGCAGGTCACGTCCGAAATCGGGCAGCAGTACATCGTGCAAAGCTTCATGACGGTGGTCGTGGGCGGCGTCGGGTCCATCTTCGGCACGCTGGCGGGGGCGGCGCTGATCGGTTTCCTGCAAAAGGGGATCGAGTGGCTGAACCCCTCGAACACGCTGGCCGCCCAGACCTACATGATCCTGTTCATCATCGTCTTCATCCAGTTCCGCCCGCGGGGCATCATCGCCCTGAAGGGCCGGGCCGCGGGGGACTGACATGCGCCGTTCGACACTGATCTTCCTGGCCCTTCTGGCCCTGTCCACCGCCGCCGTCACGGTCATGGCGGGGGGCGGCCTGATCTCCACCTCCTTCGTGAAGACGCTGGGGATGACGCTGTGCCTGTGCCTGGCCGCGGTGGCGATGGATCTGGTCTGGGGCTATGCCGGCATCCTGTCCCTTGGCCACATGGCGTTCTTCGCGCTTGGCGGCTACATGATCGGGATGTGGCTGATGTGGGCCCGGACGGAAGCCATCGTGGTGCAGGCCCTGTCCGGCCAGCCTTTGCCCCCCACGGCCGAGGAGATCCGGCAGGGCATCGGCGGGCAGATCTTCGGCGTGGTCGGCACCTCCGACATCCCGTGGATCTGGAGCTTCGCGCATTCCCTTCCCCTGCAACTGCTGCTGGTCGTGCTGGTGCCGGGGCTTCTGGCGGCCGTCTTCGGCTGGCTGGCGTTCCGCAGCCGCGTCACGGGCGTCTATCTGTCCATCCTGACGCAGGCGATGACGTTGGCCCTGGCGCTCTACCTCTTCCAGAACGACAGCGGCCTTCGCGGCAACAACGGGCTGTCGGGGTTGCAGAACCTGCCCGGCGTGTCCGCCCCGCAAGAGGTGACGGCCCTGTGGCTCTTCTGGGCCTCCGCGCTGGCGCTGGCGGGGGGCTACCTGCTGGCGGCTTGGGTCGTGGGCGGCAAGTTCGGATCCGTGATCCGCGCGATCCGCGACGACGAACAGCGGGTCCGCTTCCTCGGCTATCCGGTCGAAGGGTTCAAGCTCTTCGTCTTCACCCTGACGGCCGTGATCGCCGCCATCGCGGGGGCCCTCTACTACCCGCAGGCCGGCATCATCAACCCGGCCGAGATGATGCCCATCGCCTCCATCTACCTTGCGGTCTGGGTGGCGATCGGCGGGCGCGGGCGGCTTTATGGCGCGGTGATCGGGGCGGCGGTCGTGTCCTTGCTGTCCAGCTGGTTCACGGGCGGGCGGGCGCCGTCCATCCCGCTGGGCTTCTACACCATCGACTGGGTGGACTGGTGGCAGGTGCTGCTGGGGCTGGCCTTCGTGCTGGTCACGCTGCTGGCGCCCAAGGGCATCGGGGGGCTCTTCCGATGAGCGCACTTCTGGAGGTGCGGGGCGTCTCCGTTAGCTTTGACGGCTTCCGCGCGATCAACAACCTGTCCTTCGCCATCGACCGGGCCGAACTGCGCGCCGTGATCGGCCCGAACGGCGCGGGCAAGACCACCTTCATGGACATCGTGACGGGCAAGACCCGCCCCGACGCGGGCGACGTAATCTTCGGCGATCCGCCCCGGTCCCTTCTGCGGATGACCGAGGCGCAGATCGCCCGCGCGGGCGTGGGCCGCAAGTTCCAGCGCCCGACGGTGTTCGAGGATCAGAGCGTCTTCGCCAACCTGATGATGGCCCTGAACGCCCCCCGCAACCCCTTCGCCGTGCTGCGCTTCCGCCCCACCTCCCGCCACCGCGACCAGGTGCAGGATCTGGCCGAGGAGGTGGGTCTTGCCCCCCACCTGACGCGTGTCGCGGGCGAGCTGTCGCACGGGCAAAAGCAGTGGCTGGAGATCGGGATGCTTCTGGCGCAGGACCCGCTTCTGCTGCTGGTGGACGAACCTGCCGCCGGCATGACGCTGGCCGAACGCGAACACACCACGACCCTGCTGCGCCGTCTGGCCACGACCCGCGCCGTGGTGGTGGTCGAACACGACATGGAGTTCGTGCGCCGGCTGGATTGCCGCGTGACGGTGCTGCATGAAGGGTCGGTGCTGGCCGAAGGGTCGCTGGATCACGTGACCGCCGACCCTCAGGTGATCGACGTTTATCTGGGGCGCGGATGATGCTGAAGACCGAAGGCCTGACCCTGCATTATGGCGGCAGCCAGATCCTGCACGGCATCGACATGGAGGCACGGGCCGGAGAGGTCACCTGCGTCATGGGCAACAACGGCATGGGCAAGACCTCCCTCCTGAAGGCCATCGCGGGCACGCATCCGCGGTCGGGCGGCCGCGTCTGGCTGGACGGCGAGGCGCTGCCCCCCCTGCGCCCCGAGGCGCTGGCACGACGCGGCGTGGCGGTGGTGCCGCAGGGGCGGATGATCTTCCCCCTGCTGACGGTGACCGAGAACCTGCAGACCGCCTTCGCGACGCAACCGAAGCCCCACCGGATCCCCGAAGAGGTCTACGACCTGTTCCCCGTGCTGCGCGACATGGGCGCGCGGCGCGGGGGCGACCTGTCGGGCGGGCAGCAACAGCAGCTGGCCATCGCCCGCGCCATGATGATGAACCCGAAGCTTTTGCTGCTGGATGAACCGACCGAAGGCATCCAGCCCAACATCATCCAGCAGATCGGCCGCGTGATCCGCTATCTGCGCGACAAGGGCGACATCGCCATCGTGCTGGTCGAACAGTATTTCGACTTCGCCTACGACTTGGCCGACCGCGTCTACATCCTCAAGCGCGGCACCGTCGACATCTCCGGCACGCGCGAGGAGCTGGGGCGCGAGCGGATGAAGGCGGCGGTGTCGGTGTGAACGCACCCGTGCGGATGGAACGCAGCGCAGGCAAGGCCCATGCGGCGCTGACGCTGCGCGACGGGCGGATGCGCCTGACCGCGCTGCGCCAGCAGGGATCGGCCAAAGCGATCCTGCCGCGGGTGGAGGGGCCGCCCGAAGTGGTGTTTCTCAACACCTCGGGCGGGCTGACGGGCGGGGATCGGTTGGAGATGTCGCTGGACGTGACCGGGCGTGCCATCGCCACCACCCAGACGGCGGAACGCGCCTATGACGCGGGCGGCGGCGTGGCGACGGTGCGCGTGTCCCACCGCGTGGACGGCTGGCTCGACTGGTTGCCGCAGGAAACGATCCTGTATGACCGCGCGCGGGTGGACCGCATCACCCGGATCGACCTTGCCCCCGACGCCGGTTGCCTGATGCTGGAGATGCTGGTGCTGGGCCGCGCCGCCATGGGCGAAACGGTCCGCGACCTGCACCTGTCCGACCGGCGCGAGGTGTGGCGCGGGGAAAAGCCCGTCCTGCTGGAATGGCTGCGGCTGGACAAGGCGGCGCTGTGCGCGGGTCCCGCCGGGCTTGCGGGTTCGCGGGCCATCGCGACGCTTGCCATGGTGGGCCCGGGCGCGGAAGATGCGCTGGACCCCGCCCGCGCCGCGCTTGGGGTCGGGGGGGTGGAGGCCGCCGCCTCCGCCTTTGGCGGCAAGATGGTGGTGCGGATGCGGGCGGGCGACGGCTGGCTCCTGCGCCGGCAGGTGGCGCGGCTGCTGCTGGCCCTGCGCCGGGAACCGTTGCCGCGCGTGTGGCAGATATGAGGGAACGACAATGAATCTGACGCCAAGGGAACGTGACAAGCTGATGGTCAGCCTGGCCGCCATGGTGGCGCGGGGCCGGCTGGAACGGGGCGTGAAGCTGAACCACCCTGAGGCGATGGCCCTGATCACCGACTTCGTGGTGGAAGGCGCGCGCGACGGCCGCTCCGTCGCCGACCTGATGGAAGCGGGCGGCCAAGTCCTGACCGCCGACCAGTGCATGCCCGGCATCCCCGAGATGATCCACGCCATTCAGGTCGAAGCGACCTTCCCCGACGGCACAAAGCTCGTCACCGTTCATCATCCCATCCGCTGAGGGTTCCATGACACATCTCCTGACACTCGCCCTGATCCTCTCGCCCTCCTTGGCGCTGGCCCATGCGGGGCATGACCACGGATCGCCCTTCCAGGCGGGCCTGCTGCACCCCATCGGCGGGACGGACCACGTTCTGGCGATGCTCGCCGTCGGCCTTTGGGCGGCGGTGACGGGCGGGCGGGCCTTGTCGGCGATGCCGCTGGCCTTCGTGGCGGCCATGGTGCTGGGCGGCGCGATGGGCATGGCGGGCGCGGGGCTTCCGGCGGTGGAGCCGATGATCCTCGCCTCCGTCATCCTTCTGGGGGTGGCGGCCGCGCTGGCGCTGCGTCCGCCGCTGGCCCTGTCGCTGGGGGCGCTGGCCGTGTTCGGGGCGGCGCACGGCTTCGCGCACGGGGCCGAAGGGCCGCAGGGGCAGATGACCGCCTACGCCGCGGGCTTCGTGATCGCGACGGCCGGCCTGCATCTGGCCGGGATCGGCGCGGGCCTTGCGATGACGCGGTTCGCCCGTATCCTTGGCGCGGCGGTCGCGGCGGGCGGCTTTCTTCTTGCCTTCGGGGGCTGACATGATCCCCGGAGAGATCTTCCCGGCGGCGGGCACCCTGACCCTGAACGCGAGCGCGATGGCGATCACGCTGATGGTGGCCAACACCGGCGACCGGCCGGTGCAGGTCGGCTCCCACTATCACTTCGCGGAAACCAATCCGGGGCTGGACTTCGACCGCGCCGCCGCCCGCGGTTACCGGCTGGACATTCCCGCCGGCACCGCCGTCCGCTTCGAACCGGGGCAACGGCGCGAGGTGCGGCTGGTGCCCTTTGGCGGCGACCGGCAGGTCTGGGGCTTCAACGGACAAGTCATGGGGGCGCTCGATGCCGGTTGAAATCTCTCGCGGCACCTACGCCGCCATGTTCGGCCCCACCACCGGCGACCGCGTCCGCCTGGGCGACACCGACCTAATCATCGAGGTGGAGCGCGACCTGACCACCTATGGCGAGGAGGTGAAGTTCGGCGGTGGCAAGGTCATCCGCGACGGCATGGGCCAGTCGCAGCGGACCCGCGCCGAAGGGGCGGTCGACACCGTCATCACCAACGCGCTGATCTTGGATCACACGGGCATCTACAAGGCCGATGTGGGCCTGCGCGACGGGCGGATCCACAAGATCGGCAAGGCCGGCAATCCCGACACGCAACCGGCCGTGACCATCGTCATCGGTCCGGGGACCGAGGTGATCGCGGGCGAAGGCCGCATCCTGACCGCGGGCGGGATGGACAGCCACATCCACTTCATCTGCTCTGACCAGATCGAGCACGCGCTGCATTCCGGCATGACCACGATGCTGGGCGGCGGCACCGGCCCCGCGCATGGCACGCTCGCCACCACCTGCACCCCCGGCCCGTGGCACATCGGGCGGATGCTGATGGCGGCGGACGCGTTTCCCATGAACCTCGCCTTCACGGGCAAGGGCAACGCCTCCCGTCCCGAGGCGCTGGAGGAGATGGTCCGCGCTGGCGTCGTCGGCCTGAAGCTGCACGAGGATTGGGGCACCACCCCCGCCGCCATCGACTGCTGCCTGACGGTGGCCGACCGGATGGACGTGCAGGTGATGATCCACACCGACACGCTGAACGAAAGCGGCTTTGTCGAAAACACCCTTGCCGCCATCGGCGGGCGCACGATCCACGCCTTCCACACCGAAGGCGCCGGGGGCGGCCATGCGCCCGACATCCTGAAGGTGGTGGGATCGGCCAACGTGATCCCGTCCTCCACCAACCCCACCATGCCCTACACGGCCAACACGGTGGAGGAGCATCTGGACATGCTGATGGTGTGCCACCACCTCGACCGCTCGATCCCCGAGGATGTGGCCTTCGCCGAGTCCCGCATCCGCCGCGAGACCATCGCGGCTGAGGATATTCTGCACGACATGGGCGCGCTGTCGATCCTGTCCTCGGACAGTCAGGCGATGGGGCGGGTGGGCGAGGTCATCACCCGCACCTGGCAGACGGCCCACAAGATGAAGGTCCAGCGCGGCCGGCTGGCCGAGGAGACGGGCGACAACGATAACCTGCGCGTCCGCCGCTTCGTGGCGAAATACACGATCAACCCCGCCATCTGCCACGGCCTGTCCGCCCATATCGGTAGTGTGGAGGAAGGAAAGCGCGCCGATCTGGTGCTGTGGTCGCCCGCCTTCTTCGGCACGAAGCCGGAAATGGTGCTGCTGGGCGGCACCATCGCCATGGCGCAGATGGGCGATCCGAACGGGTCAATCCCCGCGATGCCCTTCTATTCCCGGCCCATGTTCGGCGCCTTTGGCGGCGCGCGAACGGCCAGCAGCGTCACCTTCGTGTCGCAGGCCGCGATGGAGGAGGACGTGCGCGGCCAGCTTGGCCTGTTGAAGCAGACGGTGGCGGTGCGGGGAACACGCGACATCGGCAAGGCTGACATGATCCTGAACCACGCCCGCCCCGAGATCACAGTGAACCCTGAAACCTACGAGGTGCGGGCCGATGGCCAGATCCTGACCTGCGAGCCCTTGACCGAACTGCCCCTCGCGCAGCGCTACTTCCTGTATTAGCGCAGGGACAAGCCGCCTTCGTGCTGCAGGAAGGCGATGATCGCCTCCATCCCCTCGGCCTGCCGCAGCTTGGCCATCACGTAAGGCCGCGCCCCACGCGCGGTCTGCGTGTCCCGCTCCAGCAGCTCAAGATCCACGCCCACATGGGGGGCAAGGTCGGTCTTGTTCACGACCAGCAGGTCCGACCGCGTGACGCCCGGTCCGCGCTTCCTTGGAATGTCCTGCCCCGCCGCCGTGTCGATGACATAGATCGTGAGGTCCGCGAGTTCGGGCGAAAAGGTGGCGGCCAGATTGTCCCCGCCGGATTCGATCAGCACCAGATCCAGATCGGGAAACGCGCCCCGCAGCTCGGCGATGGCGGCCAGGTTGATCGACGCATCCTCGCGGATGGCGGTGTGGGGGCAGCCGCCGGTTTCCACACCGCGGATGCGTTCCGACGGCAGAACCTGCGCGCGCATCAGGTAGTCGGCATCCTCGCGCGTGTAAATGTCGTTGGTGATCACGGCCATGGAACAGCGGTCCGCCAGCGCCGCGCACAGCTTTTCGGTCAGGGTCGTCTTGCCGACGCCGACGGGGCCGCCGATGCCGACGCGCAGGGGTCCGGTGCTCATGTCTTGAAGATCCTCACATCCAGGGTTTCATGGCGCATCGCGGACAGATCGCCCGCGATGGTGGCCGAAGCGATGGCCGACAGCGGCGCCGTGGCCGCCCGTTCCGCCAGATCGTCGATCAGGGGGTGCAGCGCCTGCAACACCCGCTGCCCCTGCGTCTGGCCCAAGGGCACGAAGCGCGTGGCGCAGGCCACGAGGTTGCCGGCAAATCCGTGCAAAAACAGCGCCGCCACCTGCCGCGTGGACAGGTCCAGCGCGCGCGAGGCGGCGGCCACCGCCAGCGGCAGGGGCTGCGGGTCCACCGGCACGCCAAGCGCCGTCACGGTGGCGGCAAAGGCCGCGCCCTGCTCCTCCGTTTCCCGCAACCGCTCGGCCGAGGGGGCGAGGGCGCGGGCGATGTCGCGCAGATCCTCCCCCTCCCGCGCGCGGGCCAGCAGCACCGCGTCGGACCAGCCCGCGCCGATCCGCAGCACATCCGCAATCCACGCCTGCGCGCTGGCCGCGTCATGGACGGCGCCGTCGGCGATCGCCTGCTCCATCCCGTGGGAATAGGCGAAGCCGCCGGTGGGAAAGGCGGGCGACAGCCATTGCACCAGCCGCAGAAGGTCAGTGGGCATGGCCCATCGTCCGCCCGTGACCATAGGCGCCGCCTTCGGGCGTGAACCGCTCCATCGATGGGCGGACGGTGGCGCCAAGGCCCTGAAGCATCCCTTCCAGCACGTGGTCGCGGCGGATCACCAGCCGGTCATGCTCGATCTGGCAGGGGGTGTGGCGGTTGCCGATGTGCCAAGCGAGGCGCGGCAGATCGCCCGTCACCACCAGCACGGGTTCCAGCGCGGCCGCCACCTCGATCACCGTGTCGCCGGCGATCAGCGCGTCGCCATGGTCCAGGCTGACCGTCTCCGGCAGGTCCACTAGGACCCCGCGCCCCGAGGCGCAGACCAAGCGCTTGCGCCGCAGGAAGCGCGCCTCGTAATCCAGAACCACTTTGTCGGCGGGATCGGTCCAGTCGCCCTTGCGGCGCAGGGCGGTGGCGGGGGGATGGTCGATCATTCACTCGGTCCTTGGTCGATGATCACGGGCCGGTCCAGCCAGTGTTCCTGAAGGTTGGGGCTGTCGCCGATGCGGTCCACGACCGCGAACAGCCCCGGTGCGTGCAGCGGCGTCAGCACGCCGTGCCACGTGCCGCGATGCAGGTTCACCCCCTGATGCGGTGCCGTCAGGAAGGCGCGGGGCGCGCCCGGCACCCCGCCCGCATCCGGCGCCACGATCACGAGGAACGGGTGTTCCGTCATGGGAAGAAAGGCCTGGCTGCCATGGGTGTGCCGCTCCAGCATCTCCAGCCGGTAGGGAAGGCTGCGCGGCTCGCCCCGGAAGATCGACAGGCCAAGGCGGCCACCCTCCGCCTCCATCCGCGCGCGGTCGTGGAAACGGGCGCAAAGGCCCGCGTTGATGATCTTGTCGGGATCGCCCGCGGCGTCCAGCACATCGCCGAACGGGGCAAAGGCGGCGGGGGTCAGGCGTTCGGTCCGGATCATCGCAGGCGCAACCCCGCATGCCGGTTCACGTCCTTGTAAAGAAGATAGCGGAACGGCCCCGGCCCGGCGGCATAGCAGGCCTGCGGGCAGAAGGCGCGCAGCCACATGAAGTCGCCCGCCTCCACCTCCACCCAGTCCTGGTTCAGCTTGTAGACGGCCTTGCCCTCCAGCACGTAAAGGCCATGCTCCATCACATGCGTTTCCTCGAACGGGATGACGCCGCCGGGCTGGAAGGTGACGATGGTCACGTGCATGTCGTGGCGCAGATCGGCCGGATCGACGAAGCGGGTGGTGGCCCAGGCCCCGTTCGTGTCGGGCATGGGGGTGGGGGCGATGTCGCCTTCATGCAGGATCAGCGGTTCGGGGCGGTCCTGCCCCGCGCCGTCCCACAGCTTGCGGATCCAGTGGAAGCGCGCTGGCGTGTCGGCATGGTTGCGCAAGGTCCACGCGCATCCGGCGGGAAGGTAGGCGTAGTGGCCAGCCCGTAGGGGATGCGCCTGCCCGTCGACCGTCAGGGTCGGGGTGCCGTCGGTCACGAACAGCACGCCCTGCGCGCCCGCCTCCGGCTCCGGCGCGTCGGAACCGCCGCCGGGGGCCACCTCCATCACGTATTGGCTGAAGGTTTCGGAAAAGCCGGTCATGGGGCGGGCGATCAGCCACAGGCGCGTGTCTTCCCACCCCGGCAGGAAGCTGGTCACGATGTCGGAAAAAACGCCTTTCGGGATGAAGGCATAGGCGTCGGTGAAGACGGCGCGGCCGGTCATCAGTTGCGTCTGCGGCGGCAGGCCGCCCGTGGGAAAATGGTATTGCGTCACAGCAGGGCTTTCAGGCGAAGAAGGGCGATGCGTTCCACCTGACGGCAGGCGGTGGCGAATTCGGTGTCGCGGTCCTGGGCGACACGGGCGCGGAAGGCTTCCAGGATCTGCGCCTTCGTGTTGTCGCGCACTGCGATGATGAACGGAAAGCCGTGGCGGGCAACATAGTCGGCGTTCAGGCGCTGGAACTCCGCCCGCTCGGCATCCGTCAGGGCATCCAGCCCGGCGCTGGCCTGTTCGGCGGTGCTGTCCGCCGTCAGCCGCCGCGCCGCCGCCAGCTTGCCCGCAAGGTCCGGATGGGCGTTCAGCACCCCCAGCCGTTCGGCGTCGCCTGCGCTGCGGAAGATGCGGCACAGTGCGTTGTGCAATCCCACCGCGCTGTCATGGGCGGGCCCAAGCTCCAGATCGAAGGCGCGGTCGGCGATCCACGGGGAATGTTCGAAGATGCCGCCGAAGCGGCCCACGAACGTCTCGCGGTCCATCTGCGACGGGCGTTCGCGCCGCACATGCGGATGATGGGCCGCCCAGTGGGCCGCGATCTCCCCCCGCGTGGCGAACCATGCGCCGCCCGTCTGCAGCGCGTAGTCCAGAAACCGGATCAGCCCCGCCGCCTTGCCCGGACGCCCGATCAGGCGCGAATGCAGGCCGATCGACATCATCTTCGGCCGTCCGCGGTCGCCTTCGTCCCACAGCGTGTCGAAGGCGTCCTTCAGGTACTGGAAGAACTGCTCTCCGGTGATGTAGCCGGGGGCCGTGGCGAAGCGCATATCGTTCGCCTCCAGCGTATAGGGCAGGACCAGCTGGTCGCGCGCGCCCACCTCCAGCCAATGGGGCAGATCGTCGTCATAGGTGTCAGAGATCCAGTCGAACGCGCCCGTTTCCGCCACCAGCCGCACGGTATTGGCCGAACAGCGGCCCGTGTACCAGCCGCGCGGCGGCGCGCCCACCACCTCGGTGTGCAGCCGGATGGCCTCGGCGATCTGGCGACGCTCCTCCGCCTCCTCCATCCCCCGATGTTCGACCCATTTCAGGCCGTGGGACGCGATTTCCCACCCCGCCGCGGTCATGGCCGCCATCTGTTCGGGGCTGCGGGCCAGCGCGGTCGCCACGCCGAAGATGGTCACCGGAAGGCCGCGCGCGGTGAAGATGTCGTGCAGCCGCCAGAATCCCGCCCGCGCGCCGTAGTCGTAGATCGACTCCATGTTCCAGTGCCGTTCGCCCGGCCACATGGTGGCGCCCGCAATGTCGGACAGAAACGCCTCGGACGCGGCGTCGCCGTGGAGGATGCAGTTCTCGCCCCCCTCCTCGTGGTTCAGGACAAGGCTGATGGCCAATTTCGCGCCGCCGGGCCAGGCCGCGTCGGGCGGGTTGGGGCCGTGGCCGGACAGGTTGCGGGGATAGCGGTTCATCTCAGCTGCCCCGATAGGTGCTGAAGGCGAAGGGCGACAGCAGCAGCGGCACGTGATGATGCGCCCCCTCCCCCACTTTGAAGCGGATGGGGATCAGGTCGAGGAAGCTGTCCGGCTGCCCCGTCGCGCGCAGATAGTCACCCGCATG
Organism: Falsirhodobacter sp. 20TX0035; assembly: GCF_028307215.1. Classification (GTDB taxonomy): domain Bacteria; phylum Pseudomonadota; class Alphaproteobacteria; order Rhodobacterales; family Rhodobacteraceae; genus Falsirhodobacter. The sequence continues at coordinate 21,921 of NZ_JAQMHV010000012.1, forward strand.
GAACCGGAGTTCATACGCCCCAGGCGGCAGGTCGGTCGCCAGGGGCGCGTCGGTGCGGCCGTCGGCGTTCGTCACCGCCCCGGCCAGCCGCGCCTCCCCCCACAACTCCACCCGCACGCCGGTGGCGGGGCGGCCTAAGGCCGTGTCCAGAACATGCGTCGTCAGTCGGGTCATGCGGTTCCTTTCGCGATGCGGCGCCAATGGTGCAGCAACGGCTCGGTATACCCCGAGGGCTGGGTGGCCCCCTGCAGGATCAGGTCGCGGGCGGCGCGGAAGGCCGGTCCGTCCGGCGTCAGGGGGCGGTAGGCCGGATCGCCCGCGTTCTGCCGGTCCACCGTGGCGGCCATGCGGCGCAGCCCATCCTCGATCTGCGCGTCGGTGATCAGCCCGTGCATCCGCCAGTTCGCCAGGAACTGGGCCGAGATGCGGAGCGTCGCCCGATCCTCCATCAGCGCCACGTTGTCGATGTCGGGCACCTTGGAACAGCCGATCCCCTGATCCACCCACCGCACGACATAGCCGAGGATGGACTGGCAGTTGTTGTCGATCTCGCGCGCGATGGCCTCGGGCGACAGGTTGCGGGGGCCCATCAGCGGCGGGGTCAGAAGCGCGTCAAGATCGGGCGCACGGCCCCGCAGCGCATCCTGCCGCGCCGCCACGTCCACCTGATGATAATGCATCGCGTGCAACACGGCCGCGGTGGGCGAGGGCACCCAGGCGGTGCTGGCACCCGCCTGCGGATGGGCGATCTTGGCGGCCAGCATCTCGGCCATCGCGTCGGGCTTGGCCCACATGCCCTTGCCGATCTGGCCCTTGCCGTTCAGGCCCGTGGCCAGCCCCGCATCGACATTGCCGTTCTCATACGCCGCCAGCCAGACCGCGTCCTTCATCTCGGCCTTGGGCAGGACGGGGCCCGCCTGCATCAGGGTGTGGATCTCATCCCCCGTGCGGTCCAGGAAGCCGGTGTTGATGAAGGCGATGCGGCCCTTCAGCGCGCGGATGCATTCGCGCAGGTTGACAGAGGTGCGGCGTTCCTCATCCATCAGGCCCAGCTTCACGGTGCCGCGCGGCAGGTGCAGGATGTCCTCCACCATGGCGAAGGTGCGGTCGGCAAAGGCGGCCTCGGCCGGCCCGTGCATCTTGGGCTTCACCACGTAGACGCTGGCGTGGCGAGAGTTCCGGAGGCCATCCATTTTCGCCAGATCGTGCATCCCGGCGGTAACGGTGATCAGCGCGTCCAGAAGCCCTTCCGGCACCTCCTGCCCGTCCAACCGCACGGCGTCGGTCGTCATCAGGTGGCCGACATTGCGCACCAGAAGAACGGCGCGGCCCGGCAGGGTCAGGGTGCCGCCATCCGGCGCGGTGAAGGTCCGGTCGGGGTTCAGGCGGCGCGTCACCTCCTGCCCGCCTTTGCGGAAGGTGTCCGCCAGGTCGCCCTTCATCAGGCCCAGCCAGTTGTCATAGGCCAGAACCTTGTCGGCAGCGTCCACGGCGGCCACGGAGTCCTCGCAGTCCTGAATGGCGGTCAGCGCCGCCTCCACCACCACGTCCCGCAGGCCCGAGGGACTGGCCGCCCCCACGGGATGCGCCGGATCGAAGATCAGCTCGATGTGCAGCCCGTGATGGCAGAACAGGACCGACCCCGGAGCGTGGCCGGCAAAGGCCGCCGGATCCGCCAGCGCCCGCGCGCCGCCGTCGATCACCAGCGCCCTGTCCTTCACTGCGTAAGAGGACACGTCGGCGTGCGATCCCGCCGTCAGCGGCACCGCCTGATCCAGAAAGCGCGCCGCCGCCGCCACGGCCTGCGCCCCGCGCGCGGCGTCATAGCCCCCGCCCTGCGGCGCGCCGGGTAGCGCGTCGGTGCCATAGAACGCATCGTAAAGGCTGCCCCACCGCGCGTTCGCGGCGTTCAGCGCAAAGCGCGCGTTCATCACCGGCACGACCAGCTGCGGACCGGCCAGCTGCGCGATCTCCGGGTCGCAGGGACCGGTTTCGACCCGGAACTCCGGCCCTTCGGGCCGAAGGTAGCCGATGTCGGACAGGAAGGCCTTCCACGCCGGGGCGTCCCAGTCGCGGCCACGCCGTGCGGTCAGCCAGTCATCGATCTGCGCCTGCATCCGGTCGCGGATGGCCAGAAGAGCGCGGTTCTCGAGCGCAAGCTCCGCCAGCAGACGGGAAAGGCCGGACCAGAAGGCGTCGGGCGTCAAGGGCAGGCCCGGCAGAAGGCGCGCCTCCACGAAGTCGGCCAGCGGAACGGCGACCTCAAGCCCCGCGCGTGTGGTATGGGTCGTCATCGGCACCTCCCTTTCTCCCCTTCCCGCAACCTTGATGGGCGGTCGGCCCGCTGGCAAGGGGCCGCGCGCCCCAGAAGCTGCGCCGCCACCCCCACCGCGATCTGCTGGGGATGCTTGCCAAGCGCCGGATCGCCGATGGGGCAGGCGATGCGGTCCGGGTCCTGCCCAAGCGCCCGCAGGCGGCGGGCAAAGCGTGCCTTCTTCGACTGCGACCCGATCAGCCCCGCCCAGCCGAAGCCGTGGCGCAGCAGGGCGTGGCAGATCGCCAGATCCAGCGCGTGGGAATAGGTCAGGATCAGATGCTCCGCCTGCACCGGGGCGTGGGCGGCAAAGGGCACGGGGTCGGCGGCCCACAGCGGCGCCACCCCGTCGGGGATCACGTCCGGGAAGCGCGCGCGGTCCGTGTCGATCCACGTCACGTCAAAGCCCGGCAAGGGCGCCATCACGCCCACCAGCGCCCGCCCCACATGCCCCGCCCCCCAGATCCACAGGGGGCGGTCCGCCTCGGCCACAGGCTCCACCATCCAGCCACCGATCAGTTGCGGCGGCGGGCGGACACCCCGGTCGCGGGCCTGCGCCAAGATGCGGCGGACGGGCAAGGGCATCTCCCCCTCGCCCCGCGCAAGAACAGGGCCGGTCAGGGTGACTTCGGTGAACGGCTCCAGCAACAGGGTCACCGTGCCGCCGCAGCACTGGCCCAGCTTCGGCCCCAGCGGCATCCGCTCCAGCCGGGGCGCCGTGACCTGACGCGCCAGCCGGATTGCCTCCCATTCCAGCGCGCCGCCGCCGATGGTGCCTTCGGTCCCGCCGTCCCAGACCAGCATCGCGGCCCCGACCTCGCGCGGGGAGGATCCCTGATGCGCGGCCACCACCACGCGGACCACGCGGCCATGGCAGGCGACGGCGCGGCGCAGCGCCTCGATGTCGAACCCCCGCTCAGCCACGCTGCCGCTCCACCGCCGCAAGGAGGCGTTCGGGCGTCGCGGGCGCGTCCAGCGCGACATAACGTGACCCGTTCCCGCAGGCCGCCACCGCGTCAGAAAGGGCGAGGAAGGCCGAGATGCCCAGCACGAAGGGCGGCTCCCCCACGGCCTTGGACTTGCCCACCGTCTCCTCGGGGTTCGGGCGGTCCCAAAGCTGCACGCGGAAATCGCGCGGGCGGTCGGAACAGGCCGGGATCTTGTAGGTGGATGGCGCGTGCGTCATCAGCCGCCCCTTGTTGTCCCAGACAAGCTCCTCGGTCGTCAGCCAGCCGGCGCCCTGCACGTATCCCCCCTCGATCTGGCCGATGTCCAGCGCGGGGTTCAGGCTGTGGCCGGTGTCGTGCAGGATGTCGGTGCGCAGGATGCGGTTCTCGCCCGTCAGGGTGTCGATCACCACCTCCGTCACCGCCGCCCCGTAGGAGAAATAGAGGAACGGCCGCCCCTGCCCCCGCAGCCGATCCCACGTGATCTTGGGCGTCGCATAATAGCCGGTGGCGGACAGGGACACGCGGGCCTGATAGGCCAGCGCCGCCACCTCGGCGAAGGTGTAGCCCTCGCCTCCCACCCGCACGCGGCCGGCGGCGAAGCGGACATCTTCCGGGCGGGCCTGATGGCGTTCGGCCAGAAACGCGACCAGCCGCCCGCGCAACGTTTCGCACGCGGCCTTCACCGCCATGCCGTTCAGGTCCGTGCCCGAGGATGCGGCCGTGGCCGAGGTGTTGGGCACCTTGCCCGTGTCTGTCGCGGTGATCCGCACATCCGCGACGTCGATCCCGAAGACGCCGGCCGCCACCTGCGCGACCTTCTGGAACAGGCCCTGCCCCATCTCGGTCCCGCCATGGTTCAGCTGGACCGAGCCGTCCTGATAGATGTGCACCAGCGCCCCCGCCTGATTCAGCCAGGTCAGGGTGAAGGCGATGCCGAACTTCACCGGCGTCAGCGCGATCCCGCGTTTCAGGACAGGGCTGGCCGCGTTCCAGTCGGCGATCCGCGCCCGGCGGGCGTGATAGTCGGACTGCACCGCCAGTTCGGCCACCAGCTCGTGCCCGATGAAATCCTCCACCGGCATGTGATAGGGGGTGGTCTGGGCCGTGCCGGGGTCTGGGCGCGGGGCGGGGCGCTCGATTCCCTCGGCGCCGCGTGTGGTCAGATCGGCCTTCGTGTCCACCCCCACCACCGGCTGGGGTTCGGGATCGGGCGCCGTGCCCATGCCGCGGTAGAAGTTCCGGCGCCGCACCTCCAGCGGGTCCATGCGCAGGGTGTGGGCGATGTGGTCGATCACCCGCTCGATCCCCAGCACGCCCTGCGGGCCGCCAAAGCCGCGATAGGCGGTGGCGGATTGGGTGTGGGTGCGCAGCCGGTGGCTTTCCACCCGGACCGCGGGAAGGAAGTAGGCGTTGTCCACATGCAGCATCGCCCGGTCCGCCACTGCCAGCGACAGGTCCTGCGACCAGCCGCAGCGGAACAGGTGCCGGAAGTCCACGGCCCTGATGCGGCCCCCCTCATCGAAACCCGCGCGATACTCGATCCGCAGGTCGTGGCGCTTGCCGGTGATCATCATGTCGTCGTCGCGGTCATAGCGCATCTTGCAGGGCCGGCCCGTGCGGTGGGCCATCACGGCGCAGGCGATGGCGAGGGCGTTCCCCTGGCTTTCCTTGCCGCCGAAACCGCCGCCCATGCGCCGCACCTCCACGCGCACCGCGCTCATCGGCAGGTGCAGGGCGTGGGCGACCTTGTGCTGGATCTCCGTCGGGTGCTGGGTGGAGGCGTGGATCACCATACCGCCCCCTTCCTGCGGCAGGGCCAGCGCCACCTGACCTTCCAGATAAAAGTGCTCCTGCCCGCCGACCTCCATCCGCCCCTCGATCACGTGGGGCGCCGTGTCCAGGGCCGAAAGGTCGCCTTTCTGCCAGATGACAGGCCCCTCCTCGAACCGGCTGTTCGCGGCCAGCGCGTCGTCGATGGTCAGGAGGGCGGGCAGGGCGCGAATGGTCGCGCGGGCCAGCCGCGCGGCCCGGCGCGCCGCCCCGTGGCTGGCCGCGGCCACAAGAAACAGGGGCTGGCCCAGATACTGCACCGTCCCGCCCGCCAGCAGCGGTTCGTCATGGGCGGAAGGGGAGCAGTCGGGCATCGGGTCCAGATGGGCGATCACTTCCACCACGCCGGGGGCCGCGCGGACATCGGACAGGTCCAGATCCTCCACCTCTCCATGCGCGACGGGGGACAGGCCGAACGCGAGATGCAACGTGTCGCGCGGCAGGGGGATGTCGTCGACATAGCGCGCCTCCCCCCGCACATGCAGGGGGGCCGCGTCATGCGGCAGCGGCTGGCCAATCATGGCTGCACCTCCCGCACGGACACCGGAACCCCGGCCCGGGCATGGACCAGACGCAGCAGCAGGTTGCGCGCGATGGTCAGGCGGTAGCCGGCGCTGGCGCGCATGTCGGTCAGCGGCGTGAAATCCTGCGCGAAGGGGGCGGACAGGGCCGCGTCCGCGTCCAATGGGCGGCCGATCAGATGCGCCTCCACCGCGCGGGCGCGCTTGGGGATCGCCGCCATGCCGCCGAAGGCGATCCGCGCCCGCGTCACGATCCCGTCGGCCACCGTCACGTCGAAACAGCCGCACACGGCCGAGATGTCCTGATCGAACCGCTTCGAGACCTTGTAGCAGCGCAGGTCCGGCGCTTGGGCGGGAAGGGTCACGGCCTCCACGAACTCCCCCTCGCGCCGGTCCTGCCTGCGGTAGTCGAGGAAGAACGCCTCCAGCGGCAGGGTCCGGCGGGCGTCGCCCCGGCGCAGGTGCAGCACCGCGCCAAGCGCGATCAGCGCGGGCGGCCCGTCGCCGATGGGCGATCCGTTGGCGATGTTGCCGCCGATCGTCGCCGCGTTGCGCACGGGGGGCGAGGCGAAGCGGCGCAGGAGTTCGGCCAGCGCGGGGTGGCTGTCGCGGGTGGCCAGACGCAACGCCTCCACCGTGACGCCGGCGCCGATGCGCAGGGTGTCGCCCGCCCGTTCGATCTGTTGAAGATCGGTGACGCCGTTCAGGAAAATGACGGGGGACACGTCGCGCAGGGCCTTTGTTACCCACAGGCCGACATCCGTGGCCCCGGCCACGAGGGTGGCGTCGGGGTGTGCGGCATAAAGGTTGGCCAGCGCGTCGGCGTTGTCTGGGCGCATCGGCAGCGCCGGCGGGGGCGGGCGGGGCGCGTCCAGCCAGTCGGCCTTCGGCTCCCCCGCGGCCTGTTCGGCGGCCCGCACGATGGGCGCGTATCCAGTGCAGCGGCACAGGTTGCCCGCCAGAACGTCGTCATGGTCCGTGCGCCCCGTGGCGTGGGCGCAGGCCATCGACATCACGAAGCCCGGCGTGCAGAAGCCGCACTGGCTGCCATGGCAGGCCACCATTGCCGCCTGCACCGGGTGCGGCTGGCCGTCGGGCGCGGCCAGACCTTCAACCGTTCGGACGGACTTTCCGTGCAGCTGCGGAAGGAACAGAAGGCAGGCGTTCAGGGCACGGGGCCCGGAATCGTCGGTGACCATCACCGTGCAGGCGCCGCAATCGCCTTCGTTGCAGCCTTCCTTGGTGCCAGTCAGGCCGCGATCCTCGCGCAGCCAGTCCAGAAGGGTTCGGGTGGGGGAAACGTCCAGTGACACCGGTGTGCCGTTCAGGTGAAACGCGATCTCCATTCGATCAACCCGCCGCGGTCTTTTTCGGTGCGCCGGACATGTCCGGCCCGCGGGCCTGCCCGATGCGGCGTAAGGCAGGTCCTGCGGAAGTCTAGCCTGCGGCGTCCCCGTCCGTCACGGAAACTTTGCAATCAGGGTCTTCATGACCAGCCGGGGCGGCGGGGGCCACCGCGCGACCTCCATTTGCGACGCCATCAGGCCCCGATGCCAGCCGAACAGGCGCTTCCGGTCCAAGGTGCGCAGCAATCAGGCGGAACGCGAAGCCAGCGGGCCGCCCTCCACCGTCTTCCGGATGCCGCGCAGGATGCCCTCCCCCGTGTCACCGCGCAGCGAGGCGTACCAGTCCGCGGTCACCGCCGGGTCCACGCCATGCGTCACGTCGCTGCGTTCGCGCGCGCGCAGCACGAGGTCGCGGGCGCGGGGGGCCCGCTCCTCCTGATACCGGAGCAGGGCGGTGGGCAGGTCGGCGTGATCGGTCAGGGCCCGTTGAAGGACGACCGCATCCTCCATCGCCATGCAGGCGCCCTGTCCCAGATCGGGCGTCGTGTTGTGCGCGGCGTCGCCCAGAAGAACGCAGCGCCCCTTCACCCAAGTGTCGAAGGGCTCGATGTCGTGGATGTCCACGCGGTTGATCGCCGTCACCGCGTCCAGCATCCGCCGCACCGGGGCGCACCAGTGGCCGAAATGGCGGTGCAGATCGGCCAGAGGATCCCCGGACGGTTCGCCCTGCAACGCAGTTGGCACGTCGAAGAAGACGTAGAACCGCCCCCCTCCCACCGGCATGACCGAGGCGCGCTTGCCTTCGGCCACGAAGGTGGTCCAGCCGTCCACCGGCGCGATGTGCGGGTCCGCGGGGATCAGCCCGTTCCAGTTCGTGTATCCGGCGGGCCGGCGGTCCAGCGCCCGGCCAAGGAAGTGCGCGCGCACCCGCGAATGGGCCCCGTCCGCGCCGATCAGCAGATCGCCCTCCACCTCGGTCCCGTCGCTGAACCGGGCGCGGATGCCGGTCGGGGTGTCTGTAACCTCTTGCAACGCGGTCCCCAGGCGGATGCCGTCATGGCCGAAGCGGTCCATCAGCAGGGATTGCAAGGCCGCGCGCGCCACCGGAAAGGCCCGCACCCCCGACGCGTCATACAGGGGCTGAAGGGAAAAGCGCGTCAGAACCTCGCCCCCCGGGCCGTCGGCATAGGCCATGGTGTCCATCCGGCCGCCCAAGGCCGCCACATCGGCCCCCAGCCCCAGATGGTTCAGGCACAGGATGCCGTTCGGCCACAGCGACAGGCCCGCGCCCACGGGACGGATGGCCGTCACCTTTTCGAACACCGACACCTCGTGGCCCCGCTGGCGCAACGCCAGCCCCACGCACAGACCGCCGATGCCCGCGCCGATCACGATGACCTTCATCCCCGCCCCTTCCCTGATGCACGGCTCAGGCTAGCACAGGGCGGGACCGGCACCAGCCCGAATGCGGAACGCCGCGCCGAAGGATCGGCGCGGCGTCTGCCGGGATGCGGGCGGTGTCAGCCGGCCAGCGCGCGCGTCTCGAACACCTTCAGGGCGCGGCGGGCGGTGCGGCCATAGGCTTCGGGCGTGGCGCGCAGTTCGGGGAAGATCGCGAACAGCTCGGCGCGCGCTTCCTCGGACAGGCCGCCCAGGCCATAGCTGGCCGGGTGGTAGCTTTCGGTCGCCGCACCGTTGGCATAGACGACCTCGTGCCGGTCGAACAGCATGTGGATGTAGGTGACGCGGCCCGTCTCCTCCACCGTGACATGCTTGCCGTCCACCATGTGCCGGGCCGAGGCGAGGACCTCGCGTTCCCCGAACAGGAGTTCCGCGCGGTGCCCTTCGATCAGCATCCGGTGCTGGGGGGAGACGAGGAGGTCCGCCGTCAGGTCCGGCAGCGCGCCCGGACGGATGCGGATGGGCGCAAAGGCCCCGGTGCCGCCCACGGTCGTCCGGCCGATCCAGCGGATGGGCTGAAGGCCGTTGTCGCGGGTCACGACCATGTCGCCCGGCGCCAGCGTCTCGATCGCGCGCAGGCCGCCCAGCGTGCGGATCATCGCGCCGGAGGTGAAGCAGATGATCTGTTCAATGTTGGTGAAGTTGATCCGGGTGCCGTCGGCCAGCGTGACATAGCCGTTCTTTGTGCCCGTCGCATCGTCCTTCGAGGTGATGGTGGTGGTGTAGCCGGTGGCGGAGCCCATATCCAGCACGTCCCGGTCCACCACACCCGCCGCGTCCGAGGAGGTGCCGCCGTCCAGCGTGACGGGCGCGTCCGCCGTGTTGGCGGCGTTGTCCAGCGCGTCGTTCAGCGTGAACGTGTCCCGGCCGGTGCCGCCCGTGGCCGTGTCGCCGCGACCGAAGATGATCGTGTCGTTGCCGGCGTCGCCCTGAACGCTGTCGGCCCCGGCCCCGCCCGCAAGGGTGTCGTTGCCGCCATTGCCGATCAGCGTGTCGTTGCCGTCGCCGCCCGTCAGGCTGTCGGCGCCGTCCACGGCCGTGGTGACCGGCGGGACGCCGATCAGGGGGCTGTTGGCCAGGCTGGTCTTCGTGCTGGACCCCGGGAGGGTCACGGTGGCGTCAAGGTTGTCGCCGCCCGCGTTTTCCCAGTACCGGATCTCGATCGTGTATTTCGCGCCGGCCTGCAGGTTGATCGTGGCGGACCGTTCGGTCAGGCCCTGGTGATAGTCGTTGTTCAGGTAATCCGACGACGTGGTGCTGCCGAAGTTCGTGAAGGGGACGATGTTGCCCGCCTCGTCGCGGATGATCATGCGCGATCCGTCATCGGACGCGGTGGAGAAGGTGTAGGTGCCGCCCACGGTGGGGTTCAGCGTGCTGGTGTAGATGACGCCGAAATCATCGGGATCGGTGGTGGAGTTGCCGCGGACCTGCCGTGCCAGCGCGTCGACGTTGAAGCCGTTCACATAGCCCTGCCCGGCCAGCGTGCCGGATTCGATTTGCCCCGCCTGCCCGTTGGCCGAACTGAAGTCGTAGTTGTAGAGGCGGAAGGCCCACTGCCCGGCCTGAGGTGCGTCGCCGACCAGCCGGTCGTCGCCCGCGCCGCCGGTGATCGTGTCGCTGCCGCCGCCCCCGGTCAGCGTGTCGTTGGTCGTGGTGCCGGCCAGGGTCTGGTTTTGATCGATAGCGGCATTCGCGTCAGAGTTGGTGCTCATCCTCAGGTCCCCATGATGTGAATCAAAGTGCGTCCGTTAGACGTCGCCTCCCATGATGCCCTTGAAGCGTAAAGCTTTAATGTAATCTTCATGATATCCGGGCCTGAACTGAGGTTTCTTTGAAACACATCGCTCACTTTTTGGGCGAGCAGCGGCCATCTGGCCACAGACGTTAATCTTTCCGCTCATCAAATGTGCATTTCGCGTCAAGGGGCGGAACTGACCCGAAATGTCGCCTGTCGAAGCGGCAACCGATTCTGAGGCGTCGAGAGCTGTGTGGGCGCGGGGCTCCTTCTCAAAGAAGATGGAAAGGTAGCGGCCGGCCGGGCCTGACAGGGCGGATGATACAGCGTCAGCCAAAGGTCCTCCGGCGCCCGTCCTGCGGATACCTGCACCAGCCGCTTTGGATCGCAGATGTTCGGTGATGCTGAACCCCGGCAGCAGCGCCACGCCCCGGCATGGCCATGGTGGCCAGACCCCTGCCGCTTTGGCGCTGAAGGCGCAGCCGTCAGCGACACCTGCCGCATGGCGCGCACGAACAGCTGGACGCCCAGATCCTCCAGCCCGGCGATGGCGGGCATCACTGGCGTGCAGGCCATGTCCAGTTCACGCGCGGCCCGCGCAAACTTCCCTTTCTTCGCCAGAAGAAGATGCGCAGCGCCTTGCCGCTGTTCCCCGCATCATTGCGTTGAGGACAACGGAAAATGCCGATTTATCCCCATTATCATCAACGCCGAAAGGGCGCATTCTAGGATCAGCCGCCCGGACGCGGCCGCGGCCCTGCCATTGACCGCGGTGGTTTCCGGGCGATCTTTCCCACATGCGGGGGGCGTTCGTCCCGATCGCGCCCACCACAACCCGGAGAACAGACCATGACATCCACCCTGATCCCGCTGCTCCGCCAGCGCCGTTCGCAATACGTGCTGGGCCGCGACCTTGCCCTGCCGCAGGACGAGGTCGACGCCCTGATCCGTGAAACGATCCGGCTGACGCCTTCGGCCTTCAACTCCCAAAGCTCGCGCGCCGTGATCCTGTTCGGCGACGCGCATCTGAAGCTGTGGAGCATCGTGAAGGAAACCCTGCGCGCCATCGTTCCGGCCGCCAACTTCGCCAGCACCGACACGAAGATCGACAGCTTCGCCGCCGGCGCGGGCACCGTGCTGTTCTTCGAGGATCAGGACGTGGTCGCCAAGCTGCAGCACGACTATGCCGCCTATGCCGAGAACTTCCCCATCTGGTCCGAACAGTCGGGCGGCATGGCCCAGCTGGCCGTCTGGACCGCGCTGGCCGAGGTCGGGATCGGTGCCAGCCTTCAGCACTACAACCCGCTGATCGACGCCGAAGTCGCGGCCACATGGGGCCTTCCCGCCAGCTGGAAGCTGCGCGCGCAGATGCCCTTCGGCTCGAACGAGGCGCCGTTCGGCGAAAAGACCTTCATGGACGACGCCGAACGCTTCCACACGTTCCGCTGACCGCCCGCACTGCTGCGCCCCGCGCGGCGGTGCCACCCCCGAACAAGGCGACGGACGATCGTCCGATAGGACTGCATCCGCCCTGTCACGCCATCCAAAAGCCCGGCATGGTCCTGATCCACGAGAGCATGAGCCACGGACGCAATGGGTCGACGCGGTCCACACCTTTCACTTCGGTGATTTCAATGATCCCAAACGCCCCGGCTTCGTCCGCCCGCGCGTGCTGAACAAGAATGTCATCGGCGCATGGCCGGTTCCAACTGCCGCCGGGAGATGACGCGGATCTCATCCCCCTGCCGTGACGTCTCAGGGGGCCTTCGCCTCGATCAGGTACAGCGCGCGGCCCCAGAGGACGGTGTCGGCCTTGATCCGCGCTGCCAGATCCTCAGGCGTGCCGGGGGTCGCTTCCCAACCCAGATCCAGAAGCGTCTTGCGGATGCCCTCGTCGGACAGGATCCGGTTGATCTCGGCGTTCAGGCGGGCGATCACCGCGGGGTCGGTTCCGGCGGGCGCGATGAAGGCGTTCCACAGCTCGGCCCGGAAATCACCGGGCGCGCCGCCTTGACCCGCGATCACCGGAACGTCTGGCGCCTGCGGAAACGGCTCGGCCGAGGTGACACCCAGCATCTTCAACTCCCCCGTCTTCACGAAGGGCAGCGCGGCCGATGGCGCCATGAACCCCGAATCCACATCCCCCGCCAGAAGCGAGGTCGTGACCTGCGCATAGCTCTGGAACGGGATGTGATACAGCTCCGTTCCCGTGGCGGCGGCGAACAGCTCCGTCGTCAGATGCGCCCCCGATCCCGGCCCGACGGAGCCATAGGAGATGTCGTTCGGATGGGCCTTCGCCTCGGCCACGAAGCCGGCGATGTCGTTGGCCGGGAAATCGGCGGCCACGGTCAGCACCAGCGGGCTGGTCGCGATCAGCGCCACGGGCGCGACATCGGTGGCCGGATCATAGGCCAGGTCCGGCAGCAAACGCTGCGAGGTGGTGAGCGGCCCGTTGATCGTCATCCCGAAGCTGTGGCCCGTGCGGGCCCGCGCCACCATCTGCTGCACCCCGATCACGCCGCCCGCGCCGGGGCGGTTGTCGACCACCACGGGCTGGCCCAGTGCCTGCGACAACGGTTCCGCCACAAGGCGCGCGATGGCGTCGGGCGACGATCCGGCCGGAAAGCCCACGAACAGGCGCAACGGCTCGGTCGGCCAGTCCTGCGCCTGCGCGGGCAGGGCGCCCAGCAGCGCGATGGCGGCCGCGGCGCGGCACAGTGTGTGTATCTTCTGGATCATGGCGTCCCCTCCCCAAGGTCCGCCACCATGGTCCGGGCGTCCTGCGCCCGTCAATGCCCGTCCGGACCTTTTGTCGCGCCGGCGGGGGCGGAACTGCCGGCCTACCCCCCTGTTGGCCCATGTAATTCCGAAGTTTATGGTGATCCTTGACGCGTCCCTTTGCCCGCCCCGCCGAAACCGCGCCCAGCACCGCGTATGAGATCGTCTTCGACCATTACGACCCGGCCGACGAACGGCGGCGGGAATCCCTCCTGTCGCTGGGCAACGGCGTTCTGCACGCCCGCGCCAGCGCGCCGGAGGAGGCGCGGGGCGAGGCCCACTATCCCGGCCTTTACCGCGCGGGCTGCTACGCGCGGCTTGGCGGGCAAGTGGAGGGAACGGAGGTCTCTGTCGACTCGCTCGCCAACCTGCCGAACTGGCTCCACCTCGCGTTCCGGCTCGAGGGGGAGGCCGGTTGGCTCTCCTTCGACCGGGTGGAGATCCTGCGCTATCGCCAGCGCCTTGACATGGCGAAGGCACTTTTGTCGCGCGAGGTGCTGTTCCGTGACGGGCAGGGCCGCACCACCCATTTCACCGAGGAACGGTTCCTGTCCATGGCCCATCCGCATCTGGGCGCGCTGTCGGTCTGCCTTCAACCAAAGGACTGGTCCGGCCGGATTGAATGGCGCAGCGGCGTGCATGACAGGGTGGACAATGAACTGGCGGTGACCGAAGGCGGATACGATCCGCAAGCGCTGGACCGGGTTCACAGCGAAGACGCGGGCGACGGATGCATCCTGACGCGCACCCGCACCAGGGGCACGGGGGTGGACGTGGCCATCGCCGCGCGCACCCGCGTGGTGCTGGACGGGCGAAAGGTGGAAGGCGCGGTGTCCGTGGCCGAAGGCGGCCTTCTGCGGGTGGAGAAGGTCGGCGTTGTCCACACGGCGCGCGATCACGCGGTCGGGGATCTGCCGCAGGCGGTTCTTGGCGCGGTGCGGGACGCCCAAGGCTACGTGGACCTGCGCAAGGATCACGTCATGGCGTGGCACCAGCTTTGGGCCCGTTGCCGGGTGGAGGTGGGGGATCCCAATCTTGCCCGCGCCGCCGCCCTGCACGCCTTCCACCTGTTGCAGACGGCCTCGCCCCACGCCTCGCTGTCGGATGCAGGCCTGCCGTCGCGCGGGTGGCAGGAGGCGTATCACGGCCAGATCTTCTGGGACGAAACGCTGTCGCTCTCGTTCCTCAGCCTCCACATCCCCGAGGTGGTGCGCTCGGCTCTGATCCACCGCCACCGCCGTCTGGGCACGGCCCGCCGCCGCGCGGCCGAACAGGGGCTGGCGGGCGCCCTTTACCCATGGCGCAGCGCCACCACGGGGATCGAGGAAACGCCCGAGTTTCAGGAAAACCCCAAATCCGGCCGCTGGCACCGCGACGACACGCGGTTCCAGTTCCACGTCGGTTCCGCCATCGCGCTGAACGTGTGGCGCTATTTCCTGGCCACGCGGGACGTGGACTTCATGGCCGGCTATGGGGCCGAGATGATGGTGGAGATCGCGCGCATGTGGGCGTCCCTTGCGCAGCCGCATCCGGATCATCCGGGCCGCCTGTCCCTGCGCGGGGTGGTGGGGCCGGACGAGTTCCACATCCGTTATCCGGGCGCGGACCGGCCCGGCGTGGACGACGACACCTACACCAACATCATGGCCGCCTGGACGCTGATCCACGCCGGGCAGGCGCTGGACCGCCTGCCCGCTTTGCGCCGCAAGGGGCTGATGGAGCGGCTGGAGCTGACCGGTGACGACATCGGCGAATGGCCCGGCCTCGCCGCCCGCCTGCACCTTGCGCGCGACAGCGAAGGCCGCTTCCTGCCCTTCGACCGGTACGAGACGCTGGAGCCGTTCGACCTGGAGGCGCATGAACGCGACCATCCCGGCGAACGGCTGGACTGGTTCATCGAGGCGCAGCACCGCGACATCAACGCCCTTCAGGTGCAGAAACAGGCCAGCTTCGCCATGCTGGTCCACCTTCTGCCGGTGGACGAACTGCTGGCCCTTCTGGACCACATGGGCCACCCCGCGACCCAAGACGACCTGCGCCGCACGGTGGAAGCGGACCTGGCCCGCACCTCGCATGATTCAAGCCTGTCGGACCTGATCTATGCCGGCGCGCTGGCGCGTCTTGCGCCGGAACGGTCGTGGGACATGTTCGGCGAGGCCCTGCACCCCGATGAGAAGGAAGGCCATTCCGGCACGGAAAAGGGCGTGCATCTGGGGGCCATGGCGGCCACGCTGGACATCCTTCAGCGCGTGCATCTGGGCGTGCGGCCTTCGGCGGACGCGCTGGTGATCGACCCCTCGCCCCATCCGCATCACGGGCGGCTCTGCGCGCACGTGCTCTTCCGGACCGATGCGGCGTCGATCGAACTGGACGCGGGGCGGTTGTGCGTCCGCGCGGAACCGGGCAATGGCGGCGATCTGCCCCTTCGGATCCTGGGCGTTTCGCATCGCCTTCCCCCCGGACGGGATTATGTGGTGCACCTGCACGAGGAGAAAGACCATGCCACGGATCAAAGCGCTGCTGTTCGACCTTGACGGGACGCTGACCCACACCGACCCCGTTCACCTGCGGGCGATCCGGCACCTGATGGCCGAACACGGGCTGAGCCTGAGCGACGAGGACTTCCGCCTGCACGTCTCGGGCCGGTCCAACGTGGACATCGGCACGCGGCTGTTCCCGAACCATGACGCGGCCGAGCATGTGACCCTGCTGGACCGGAAGGAGGCGCTGTTCCGCGACTTCGCCACCGATCTTCTGCCCCTGCCCGGTGCGGTGGCCCTGATGGACGAGGCGCAGGCGGCGGGCCTGAAGATCGCGCTGGTCACCAATGCCCCGCGCCACAACGTGGACCACATGCTGGCCGCGATCGGGCTTGCAGGCCGCTTCGACACCATCGTCTACGGGGATGAGATGACGCGCCCGAAGCCCGACCCCCTGCCCTATCTGACCGGGCTGCAACGGCTGGGCGTGGCGGCGGAGGAGGCGCTGGCCTTCGAGGATTCGCCCCCCGGCCTTCTGGCCGCCACCCGCGCGGGCCTGACCACCGTCGCCCTTGCCACCACCCGGACCGAGGAGGATCTTCTGGCCCTTGGCGCCGATCTGGCCGTGCCGGATTTCACCGACCCCCGGCTGCTGACCCTGTTCCGGTCCTGACCGTCAGGTGATCAGGACGGCGCGAAAGTCGTTCACGTTGGTGCGCGTGGGGCCGGTGCGCATCAGATCGTCCAGCGCGCCGAACAGCGTTTCGCTGTCATGCCCGCGCAGCATCGCGCCCGCGTCCAGCCCCATCGCCGTGGCGCGGGCCAGCGTGTCGGGGCCAAGGGTGGCCCCCGCCGCCTCGCCCGACCCGTCGATGCCATCGGTGTCGGCCAAAAGCGCGTGGACGCCCGGCGCGCCGTCCAGCGCCAGCGCAAGGGCCAGCGCGCATTCCATGTTGCGCCCACCGCGCCCGGGCCTGTCGGTGCGCAGGGTCACGGTCGTCTCCCCTCCCGACAAAAGCACCACGGGCGGGGGATGCGGCCGGCCGTGGGCGCGGCAGCTTTGCGCGATGCCGGCAAGGATGCGGCCCATCTCGCGCGCCTCCCCCTCCAGCGCGTCGCCCAGGATCAGGGGGCGGACGCCCGCGCGTTCCGCCACGGCGGCCGCCGCCTTCAGGGCCATCATCGGCGTGGCGATCAGGCGGTAGTCGGTCACGAATTCCACCGGGGCCGAGGGCGCCAGAAGGGCACGGCGCGCGGCCTCGGGCAGGTCCGGACCCAGATCGCGGACGATGTCCGACAGGTCCGCCCCCGCCGTCCGGTCCGGCACCGTGGGGCCCGAGGCGATGGTGCCCGGATCATCCCCCGGCACATCCGAGATGGCCAGCGTCACCACCCGCGCCGGGGCCGCCGCCTGCGCGAGCTTCCCGCCCTTCACCGCCGACAACCGCCGCCGCACCTGGTTCATCACCCCGATCGGCGCGCCCATGGCCAGAAGCCTCCGGTTCATCGCGACCTTGTCGGCCAGGGTCACCCCTTCCACCGGCCGGGTCATCAGGGCCGATCCGCCGCCCGAGATCAGGGCCAGCACCAGATCGTCCGGCCCCAGCCCCCGCACCGCGTCCAGGATGCGCGTGGCGGCGTCCTCGCTGCGGGGGTCGGGCACGGGATGCGCGGCCTCCAGCACCGTGATGCGGGTGGTGGGCACGGCGTGGCCATCGCGCGTCACCACGACGCCCGACAGGTCGGCGTCGGGCCACCCCGCCTCCACCGCCTGCGCCATCGTGGCGGCGGCCTTGCCCGCCCCCACCACCACCACGCGGCCCCGGGGGCGTTCGGGCAGATGCCGCGCCAGAACCCGTGCGGGGTCGGCGCTGCCGATGGCGGCGGCGAACATGTCCCCCAGCAGCGACCGGGCCTGCGATGCGTCCATGATCCGTTCCTTCCCCTGACACGTCCATCTTCGCGCACAGGCGGGGCCGGTCAAGTCCCCGGCAGGCGGGCCGGGGAACATCCCGCGGCGTGCGGGTGTTTCCCCCTCGGCATCGACGAAAGGTATCCTCATGAAACTGCGCATTCTTCTCCTCTGCCTCACCTCGCTGGCCCCCGTTGCCGCGCAGGCCCAATACCTGCCCGCGCCAAGTGCCGAGGAGCGTGAGCAGGACGACAACGGCGCCGTCGCCCACGGCCACAAGCCCATGACGGACGAGGAGCATGAGGACGCCGCCGAGGACGAAGCCGGCGCCCTGAAGCCCACGCTGGTGCAACCCGACGCGCAGGATCCGGGCGAGAACACCGATCCGCAGCATGACGGCCATCCCGGCCAGCCGCAGGGCCGCGAATAAGCGCCAGCGGGCGGGGCCTGTCTTGCCCCTGTCATGTTGCGGCCTTTTCATGGGGCGGAAGACGTGGAGTGGGCGATGGCGAAGCGAACGGCGAAAGACAAGGGCACGGGTCCGGACATGGAGGCGCTGCGCCGCCACATCCGCCTGAAGGGGATGGACTACCTGAACGATCCCAACGTCACCTCGGTCGGGATCGGTCGCAAGAACGGCACGGGGCCCATCTGCCTGCAGTTCACCGTCCGCACCAAGGGCGAAACCGCGATCGAGACGCTGAACACCGCTCGCATCCCCGAGGCGGTGGAGGTGGACGGCGTCCGCATCCCCACCGACGTGGTGCAGCGCGACTATGAACCGTCGTATGAGATCGTGGAGCCGGGGCAGCTGGACGACCGCCGCCTGCGCGTGGATCCCGTTCGCCCCGGCATCAGTGTGTCGCATGTGGGGGGCACGGCGGGCACGCTGGGCCTGATCGTGCGGGACCGCGCAACGGGCGCGCCCTGCATCCTGTCGAACTGGCACGTCCTGCACGGGGCGGGGGGCGCCATCGGCGACCGCATCGTCCAGCCCGGGCCCTATGACGATAACGAGGTGGCGCAGAATGGGGCCGGCACCCTTTTGCGCAGCCATCTGGGCGCGGCCGGCGACGGCGCGCTGGCGCGGATCGCCGGGCGCGGTCACGATCCCTCCGTGCTGGGGCTGGACGTCATCCCCCGCCGCATGGCCCGCGTGGATCTGGACGACCGGGTGGTGAAATCTGGCCGCACCACCGGCATCACCTATGGCATCGTGCGGCGCGTCGACGTGATGGTGAAGCTGGACTACGGCCTTCTGAACGGCCCCCAGCCCATCGGCGGGTTCGAGATCGGGGCCGATCCCGACCGCCCCGCCCCGGAAGGGGAGCTGAGCATGGGCGGCGATTCCGGTGCCGCCTGGCTGATCGCCGACGGGGACGCGGCCACCGACATCTTCGCCGGCCTGCATTTCGCGGGCGAGGCCGACGGGGCGGAGGATGAGCACGCGCTGGCCTGCTATCCGGCCTCGCTGCAGAAGAAGCTCGATTTCGTGCTGGACACCACCGCCCCGCAGACCGAGGGCATGGACACCGCCGTGCCCCGCACCGGCTATGACCCGGACTTCCTGGGCCTGTTCCTGCCCGAACCGGGGCTGTCGACCGCGCTGAAGCGCGACGCGGTCAATTTCGACGACGGCCAGACGATTCCCTACACGCATTTCAGCGTCTGCCTGTCGGCCGCGCGGCGGATGGCGCGCTATGTCGCGTGGAACATCGACGGCGCACGGATCGTGAAGCTGCCGCGTACGGGCTTCTCCCTCGACCCCCGCATCGACGAGGAGCATCAGTGGGGGAATGAGCTTTACGTTGGCAACAACCTCGACCGGGGCCACATCGCCCGTCGCGCCGATCTGTGCTGGGGCGATGTGGAGGAAGCGCGGCAGGCCAACCGCGACTCCTTCTTCTACACCAACATCGCGCCGCAGCATCAGGGGTTCAACCAGGCCTCCCGCTCGGGCCTGTGGGGAGAGCTGGAGGATCACGTCTTCGCGGGCGCGCAGGTGGCCGATCTGCGCCTGTCGGTGCAGGGCGGCCCGATCTTTGCCGACGACGACATCACCTATCGCGACGCGCGCATCCCCCGCACCTTCTGGAAGCTGATCGCGTGGCGGGGGGAGGATGACGAAGCCCGCGTTGCCGCCTTCATCCTGACGCAGGCCGACCTTCTGAGCGACCTTGAGGCGCTGAGCTTTGAGCCGTTCCGCCTGTATCAGGTGGGTCTGGAGGAGCTGGGCGAGCGCACCGGCCTCGACTTCGGGGACTTCCCCAACGCGGACCTGATAGAGCATCCTGAACGCGCCGGCCGCCCCTCCGCCGCCGAGGCGCTGGCAGGCCCACGCGGAATGGTGCTGGAGATCCGGCGGGTGGAGGACCTGCTGATCTAACCTCCGGCGCCCAGCCCGCCCTCGAGTCGGCCGCGGCGGTTCCGGATGAACGGGCGCCGAGTTGCAGCAGCGCATCATCCTTCATCACCCGCGTACGTGGCAGATTTCGCCCTGCGCGCAGATTTTGCGATACCGCGCCAGTTTCCTAGTAAACGCCGGTGCGGGGCCTTATCCGCCCCCACGCGGTGATGTGGCCTCCCGATTCATCTGCAGCCCCAACCCCTCACCTTCAAGCCTGCCCGTCGCCCCACGGCTCAGCGGTTGCCTGTGGTCCTTCACTTGGCGTCCACGGTCTAACGCCGTGACCTTTCGACGTCGAAAGCAGAGGCCGTGTCCTCGGGCCAATCCTCTTGACGCCACACAGGAAGATATTAATTAGGCCACTAACTATCAGGTGGCTCATGGCATCGACCCCCTCGGATTTCATGGAACGGCTCGCCGCGGTGACGCGTCTCATGGCGCTGCGGTTCGAGATGCATGCACAGGAGCTCGGCCTGTCGATGGCGCGGGCGCGGCTTCTCGTCCGGCTGGGGCGCGAGGATGGGCAGACGCAGACGCAACTGGCGCAGTGCCTTGGCATTGCGGGATCCTCGGTCGTGGCGCTGGTGGATGGGCTGGAAAAGGCCGGTTTCGCCGAACGCCGCGCAGACGACAGCGACCGCCGCACCCGGCGCGTGTTCCTGACCGATCTTGCCCGCGAACGCGCCGCGGATCTGGAACGGTTTCTGGCCGCCACGCAGGCCGATCTTCTGAAAAACGTGCCGACGGGGGACCTTGCGGCGGCCAACGCCGTTCTGGTGCGCCTTCTGGCCAATCTCGATCACGGGTCCAAGGATGACTGACACGTCCACACCCCCTGCCCCGCCGCCCATGCTGGTCATGCCCTTCCCGAAGGCCGCGATCTACGTCTTCGCTTCGCTGCTGATCGGCATCGCCCAAGGGCTGGGGATGAGCTTCTTTTCCTCCAACCTGTCGCAGGTGCAGGGGGAATTCTCCGCCACGCAGCAAGAGGCGCTGTGGCTCGTCGCGGCCTATCTGGCGCCGGCGGCCCTGACCGTGGCGCTGGTGAAGATCCGCACGCAGTTCGGCCTGCGCCTGTTCGCGCAGGTGGCGCTGGCCTGTTTCGTGGCGGCCGCGCTTTTGAACCTGGCCGCGCTGGATCTGGAAAGCGGCGTTGTCGTGCGGTTCCTCAGCGGGATGGCCGCCGCCCCCATCTCCACCCTCGCCTTCCTCTACATGCTGGAGCCGTTCTCCCCCCCCTACAAGCTGAGCGTGGGGCTCTCGCTGACGCTGATGGGCACGTCCTTGGGCGCACCCCTGTCGCGCGTGCTGGCGCCGCATCTGCTGGATCTGGGCGGCTGGCATCAGGTGACGGTGCTGGAACTGGCGCTGGCGCTGATCGCGGCGGCCCTTGTGCACCTTCTGCCGCTGACGCCCGTTCCGCGCGAAAAGGTGATCCAGAGGTGGGACTTCGTCAGCTTCCCGCTGATCTTCGTCGGCATGGGCAGCCTTGCAGTCGCGCTGACGGTGGGGCGGTCCTACTGGTGGTTCGACCGCTGGTGGCTGGGCGTCATGATGGCCGGGGCGGTCGCCGCGCTGATCCTTGCCGGCCTGATCGAGCTGAACCGCAAGACGCCCCTGATCGACATCCGCTGGATCGTGTCGCCCGCCATTCTGCAATTCGCGGGGGCGCTTCTGATCTTCCGGATCGTGCTGGCCGAACAGACGTCGGGCGCGCCGGGGCTGTTCCAGACGCTGGGCCTGCAGAACGCGCAGATGCAGGGGATGTTCTGGATGATCCTTGGCATGACCGTGCTGGGCGGCATCGTCAGCGCCGCCGTCCTGAAACCGGGGCGGGAGCATGCGATCCACGCCGTGGCCCTTATGCTGATCATCGCGGGGGCGCTGATGGATTCGAACTCCACCAGCCTGACGCGGCCGCCGCAGATGATGGTCAGCCAGGCGATGATCGCCTTTGCCAGCGCGCTGTTCCTGCCGGCGGCAATGGCCGCGGGGCTGATCGTGGCGTTCAGGAAGGGCCCGCTCTACATCCTGTCCTTCATCATCGTGTTCCTTCTGACGCAGCGCATCGGCGGGGCGCTTGGTTCGGCCCTGTTCCAGACGGTGCTGCAGTTCCGCCAGAACGCCCACACGACCCGCCTTCACGAAGGTCTGGGGCAAAGCGACCCGCTGGTGATCCAGCGCCTTCAAACCTATGCCGGCGCCTACACCGGCACCACGGCCGACGTCGCCGCGCGGCAGGCGCAGGCCGTGACCACCCTGGGCCAGACCGTTCAGCGCGAGGCGACGGTGCTGGCCTACAACGACATCTTCTTCATGATCGCCTGCGTCGCCACCGGCGCGCTGGCGGTCCTGCTGGTCCACTGGGCGCTGATCCTGCGCAGCGCCCGGATTGCGGCCGGCACCCCTGCCAACGGATGAACCACCCATGAACAAGCTCATCAAACATGTCGGATCCATCGTCGCCGTCCTGATCGGGGTGATCGGCGTTCTTCTGGTGCTGTACGCTTGGCACCTGCCCCCCTTCACCAGCGCGGTGCAGCGGACCGACAACGCCTATGTCCGCAGCAAGATCACCTTCATCGCCCCGCAGGTGCAGGGCCATGTCGTGGAGGTTCTGGTCACGGACTACGAGGAGGTGAAGGCCGGCGACCTTCTGGCCCGGATCGACGACCGCATCTATGTCCAGAAGGTGGCGCAGGCCAAGGCGAACCTTGCCCAACAGCGGGCGGCGCTGGCCACCGCGGCGCAGCAACGCGCCTCGGCCGAGGCGCAGGTGACCGCGGCCGAAGCCTCGTTGAACGCGGCGCGTGTGAACAATGAGGTGGCCAAGCGCGAGTTCGACCGCCTGACCACCCTTCAGGCGCGGGGCGTCACCTCGCAATCGGATCTCGACAACGCCCGCGCGTCGCTGGATCAGGCCTCGGCCAACGTCAACACGGCCGAGGCGCAGGTGGAGATCGCGCGTCAGGACGTGCTGGCGGCCGAAACCTCGCGCGGCAGTGCGCAGGCCGGGATCGAGGCCGCGGAGGCCGCCGCCGAACTGGCGCAGATCGACTTGGACAACACCCGCATCCTTGCCCCCGAAGATGGCCGACTGGGCGAGATCGGGACCCGCGTGGGCCAGTATGTCAGCCCCGGCACCCAGATGATGGGTCTTGTGCCGCACCGCGCCTGGATCATCGCGAACTTCAAGGAAACGCAGCTGCACGGCATGAAGATCGGCCAGCAGGCCACCATCCGCGTGGACGCGCTGGACGGCCAGACGCTGACGGGGCATGTCGAGAGCTTCTCCCCCGCCACGGGGAACGAGTTCAGCGTGCTGCGGACCGACAACGCCACCGGCAACTTCACCAAGATCACGCAGCGTCTGTCGGTGCGGATCGGGTTCGATCCGGATCAGCCCGTGGCCGACCGGCTGGTCCCCGGCCTGTCGGTGGAGGTGAGCATCGACACCGACCAGCCCATGGACAACTGATCCCGCCTGCGCTCTATGTCGCGAACCATCAGGGGGAGGGGTCTCATGGCAAAGGTGTTGACGGTCGCGGTCGTCGTTCTGGTCGCAGCGGCGGCGGTCTTCGGGGGGCGCTGGTATCTTTACGTGTCCAACACGACCTCCCCCTATGACGAGGTGGGGATCGAGATCAACAGCCGCCTGCCCGGCCCTTTGAACCGCTGGGGCTGCGACAAGCTGCACGCCACCTTCGGCAATGTCGTCCCGCCCTATGGCTGCGCCGGGGGCGACGGAACCACCTGGCGCTGACGGGTCATCTTGGCCGCAACCCGTCCAGAAACACGTCCAGCAGCAGCCCCGCGCGCGACGCGTCCGCCCCGGGGCCATAGCTGAGGCCGAGGAGCACGCGCATCAGGTCGTCGGCCTCCACCTCGGCCCGCACCTGTCCCGCCGCCACCGCCCGGTCGCGCAGCGCGGCCACGGCCGCGACCAGCCGGGCCGACTGTTCGGTGAAGAACGGCGCGTCCTTGTCCAGCGCGGGCGCCAGCGCCGTGACCATGCCCTTTTTCGTGGCCACCATCTCCAGCGCCGCGCGCATCCACACCGTCAGGTCGCCGGTGCCCGCCAGCGCCTCCAGCGCCTCCACCTCGCGCGCATAGACGGCCTGAAACAACGCCTCGCGCGTGGGGAAGTGGCGGTAGAGCGTGCCGATTCCCACCCCAGCCTTTCGCGCCACGGCCTCAAGACTTGCCCCGTCGCTGCGGAACACCTCCCCCGCGGCGGCCAGAAGGCGCTCGCGGTTGCGGGCCTGATCGGCGCGCGGTTTCCTTGCCTTTGGCGTCTCCTCGCCCATGTTCCGATCCACGCCTCCATCGCGCTTGCAAAACGGAGGCACCCTCCGTATAGTCTGATCCATGGCCGCTTCCGGCCCGCGTTCCCCACCAGCTTATCGCCAACGAGGGAAAGATGACACAGACCCTGAACCTGACCATCAACGGAACCACGCAGACCATCGCGCTGGACGACCCGCGCGCCACGCTTCTGGACGTGCTGCGCGAACGCCTTGGCCTGACCGGCACCAAGAAGGGATGCGACCGTGGCCAGTGCGGCGCCTGCACCGTGCTGATCGACGGCCGCCGCATGAATGCCTGCCTTGCGCTGGCGCTGTCCCATGACGGGGCCGCTGTCACCACGATCGAGGGGCTGGCCGAGGGCGATCGCCTGCACCCCGTGCAGGACGCCTTCCTTCGCCATGACGGCTTCCAGTGCGGCTATTGCACCCCCGGCCAGATCATGTCCGCCGTGGCCCTGATCGCCGAGGCCGAGGCCGGGCTGGATCCCGAGCGCGTGCGCGAGGGGATGAGCGGCAACCTGTGCCGCTGCGCCGCCTATGCCGGCATCACCGAGGCGGTGCTGGACGCTACCCGCACGATGACACGGGAGGATGCGGCATGAACCTGTTCGACTACACCCGCGCCGACACGCTGGGCGCCGCCGTGGGGGCCGAAGGGGCCCTTCTGGCGGGCGGCACCAACCTTCTGGACCTGATGAAGATCGGCGTCGCCACGCCGTCGCGGCTGGTGGACGTCACCCGCCTGCCCCTGAGCCAGATCGAGGACCACGGGGGCGGCCTGCGCATCGGCGCCATGGTCCGCAACGCCGACCTTGCGCGGCACCCGCAGGTGCTGGCCCGCTTCCCGGCGGTGGCGGAGGCGCTTCTGTCGGGCGCTTCGGCCCAGCTGCGCAACGCGGCCACCACCGGCGGCAACGTCATGCAGTCCACCCGCTGTTCCTATTTCATGGACCCGCTGTCCCCCTGCAACCGGCGCGAACCGGGGACGGGCTGTTCCGCCATCGGCGGGGAAACGCGCAACCACGCCATCCTTGGCTGGACGTCCGGCTGCATCGCCACCCACCCGTCCGACCTGTGCGTCGCCCTCGCCGCCTTTGACGCGGTGGTGGAGATTGCGGGCCCCGCAGGCACACGCGAGGTGCCGATGGCCACCTTCCACCCCCTGCCCGACGCGAACGGCGTTCCGCCCGCGCTGGCGGCGGGAGAGGTCATCACCCATATCCGCCTGCCCGATCCCGGCGGCATGGCCCGCCATGCCCGCTATGTGAAGCTGCGCGAACGCACCTCCTTCGCCTTTGCCATCGTGTCGGCCGCGGCGGGGATCGCGGTGCAGGACAACCGCATCGTGGCCGCGCGTCTAGCCTTGGGCGGGGTCGCCGCCCGCCCTTGGCGCAGCACGGGGGCCGAGGCCGCCCTTCTGGGCCAGCCGCCCATTGAGACCAATTTCGCCCGCGCCGCGGAGCTGGCCCTGCAGGGGGCCGCGCCGTCGGGCAACAACGCGGCCAAGATCGTGCTGGCCCGCCGCATCGCCGTGCGCGCACTGACGCTGGCCGCCGCCGGAACCCCCGACCGGATGCCCGCCCTTCCCGCCTCCGTTTTCGAAGGAGATGATCATGGCTGACCTGATGAACGTGCAGGCGCATGTGCGCCTCGGCTCCAACGCGGGGCAGTCGATGACGCGGCGCGACGGCGTGCTGAAGGTGACGGGGCGGGCCCCCTATGCGGCCGACCGCCAGCCCGGGGGGATGCTGCACGCCGTCACCGCCACCGCAGGCATCGCGCGCGGAAGGGTCGCCCATCTGGACACGGCGGCGGCGCTGGCCCATCCGGGCGTGGTCCGCGTCTACACCCCCGCGAACCGCCCGCCCTTGGCCGAGCATCCCGACACCAAGATCCACGGCTTCGCCTGGCGGATGGAGGCCCTGCAGGACGACACCGTGCGCTATGCGGGCCAGCCCATCGCGCTGGTGGTGGCGGACACGCTGGAAGCCGCGACCGAAGGCGCCCGCCTTCTGAACCCCCGCTACGAGGCCGAGGCCCCGCGCATCGGACTGGACGGCAACACCCCTTATCAGCCCGAAACCGTCAGCATCGGCCGCCCCCCGTCGCTGGAGGCGGGCGACATGGACGCCGCCCGCGCAGGCGCCGCGCGCCATCTGGACACGGTGGTTGAGACCGCGGCCCAGTATCACAACGCGCTGGAGCCGCACGCCATCACCGCCCAATGGTTCGGCGACCGGCTGGAGATCGACACGCCGAACCAGGCCATCGGCCTCGCCAAGCAGAGCTTCGCCACCTATCTGGGGATCGAACCGTCGCAGATCCTGATCCGCAGTCCGTTTCTGGGAGGCGGCTTCGGATCCAAGGCCATCCTGTATGGCGCGCAGCTTCTGGTGGTGCTGGCCGCCCGCGATCTGGACCGCCCGGTGAAGCTGGCGCTGCGGCGCGACCAGATGTTCGGCCCCGTCGGCCATCGCCCCGCCACGCGCCAGACGCTGCGGCTGGATCTGGACGAACACGGCCGCATCGCGGCGCTGGACCATCACACGCTGGCCGTCGCCTCCACCTTCGACGACTTCATCGAAAGCGCGTCCAACGCGTCGCACAGCGTTTATGCCACAACCGCGATGCGGACCACCCACAGCGCCGTGCGCACCGACACCGGCACCCCCGGCCCAATGCGCGCGCCGGGCGAGGCGCCCGGTTCCGCCGCGCTGGAGGTGGCGATCGACGAGGCCGCCTATGCCCTTGGTATGGACCCGCTGGCCTTCCGCCTGCTGAATTATGCAGACACCGATCCGTCCACGGGGATGGAGTTCTCGTCAAAGGCCCTGCGCGAATGCTACGAACGGGCCGCGGACCTTTTCGGCTGGAAGGACCGCCCGCTGGAGCCGCGGACGATGCGGCAAGGGCGGCTGCTGAAGGGCTGGGGCATGGGCACGGCGCAGTTCCCCTGCCCCATGTTCCAGGCCGCCGCCCACGCCACCCTGCGCGCGGATGGCAGCGCGGTTGTCGAAACCTCGGCCGCGGACATGGGCCAGGGGGCGTGGACGGCGCTGGCGCAGATCGCGGCCGACGGCCTGGGCATCGACATCGACCGGCTGGAGTTCCGGTCCGGGCAGTCCGACCTGCCGGATGCGGGCGTGGCGGGTGGCTCGGGCCACACGGCCACGGCGGGCACCGCCCTGTTCAACGCGGGCGCGGACACCGTGCGGCAGCTGGCGGATCTGGCGACGAACGACCCCGCCTCCCCCCTGTTCGGGGCGGGCAACGCGGGCGTCACCGCGCGCGGCGGCCGCCTTTACCGCAACGATGATGAGAGCCGGAGCGAGGCGTATGAGGATATCCTCGCCCGCGCGGGGCTGGATCTGGTGCGCGGCGAAGGCAAGGGCGCGCGCGAGGGCGAGGCGCAGCGGGCCATGTTCTCGCACGGGGGGGTGTTCGCCGAGGTGCTGGTCGATCCCGACCTTGGCCAGATCCGGGTGAACCGGCTGGTCGGAGCCTTCGCCGTGGGCCGCATCGTGAACCCGCAACTGGCGCGCAGCCAGCTTCTGGGCGGCATGATCTGGGGCGTGGGCTTCGCCCTGCACGAGGAAGCGATCCACGACGCCCGCACCGGCCGCTTCACCAACAACGATCTGGCAGGCTACCACATCCCCGTCAACGCCGACATCCCCATGATCGAGGCGCTGACGGTGCACGAGGACGACCCCTTCGTGAACGCCCTTGGCATCAAGGGCGTGGGGGAACTGGGCGTGACGGGCACGGTGGGCGCGATCGCCAACGCGGTGTGGCACGCGACGGGGGTGCGGCCGCACCGCTTCCCCATCCATCCCGAAAGCCTGATCTGATCCGCCTGCGCCCGGCAGCCATCGCCGGGCGCAGGCGGAAAGCACTGCCCTCACGATCCATCCGGTGGAGGTCGGGGCGCCCTACCCCTGACGCGCCAGCCAGCGCGCGACCTGCTGGCGCTTCGATTCCAGATGGCGGCGCAGCACGGCGCCCAAGGCGGGCCCGTCCCGCGCCTCCAGTGCCACCAGCATCTCTTCATGTTCGGCGATGGCGATGGCCCACTCCTCGTCGCCGATGCGGGCGATGAAGCGCAGGTTCACGATCCGCCGGTGCACCATGCGGCGCGTCTCGCTCAGCGTGCCGTTGCCGGCGGCGTCGAAGATGGTGTCGTGGATGGCGCGGTTCTGGGCGTAATACCCGTCCAAATCCCCGGCGCGGCGGCAGTCCAGCATGGCCGCATGGGCGGCGCGCAGGGCCGCCATCTGCGCCCCCGTGATGCGCGGCGCGGCCAGTTCACCCGCCAGCCCCTCCAGCGCACCCATGACCAGAAAGGATTCGAGGATCTGATCCTCCGTCACCGTGGCCACGGTCGCGCCTCGATTGGGCGTCAGCACCAGCAGCCCCTCGGCAGCCAGCGCGCGGATCGCCTCGCGCAGCGGGGTGCGCGACACGCCGAAGCTGTCGCACAGGTCCTTTTCCACCAGCTTTGATCCGGGACGCAGCGCCCCGTCGGCGATCAGCTCCTTCAGGCGCCTTACCAGTTC
Source organism: Falsirhodobacter sp. 20TX0035 (assembly GCF_028307215.1). Taxonomy (GTDB): domain Bacteria; phylum Pseudomonadota; class Alphaproteobacteria; order Rhodobacterales; family Rhodobacteraceae; genus Falsirhodobacter. Next base: position 50,518 of record NZ_JAQMHV010000012.1, read on the forward strand.
GCTGTGAAGGCTGGTTCTGCGTATCGGCTCTATTTCCGTCAAAGGCCCGTGATCCCTGCACATTTCTTCATCAGTCGTGGGGGGGCCGCAAAGATCGGTCCCCGACCAAACGTGGGGGCTTTACAGAATTATGTATACAAAATTACGCTTCCCACAGACGCTGTTGTTTCGGCGATCAAATCATAAGCGAAAAACACGACAGGGATGCCCATGAAACGAACGCTTGCCCTTACGACCGCCCTTGTGGCTGGCCTGATGCACAGCCCGGTGATGGCCGGTCCGTCCGACAACTCGCTCGTCTGGGCATCGGACAGCATGCCCTCCAGCATCGACTTCTACACCCACACCATCCGCGAGGGGATCGTGCTGGGCCACCACATCTGGGACACCCTGATCTATCGCAACAACGACACGAACCAGATCGAACCCCATCTGGCCGAGTCGTTCGAGTGGATCGACGACACCACGCTGGAATTCAAGCTGCGGCAGGGCGTCAAATTCCACGACGGCAGCGATTTCACCGCCGATGACGTGGTGGGCACCATCGACTACGTCACCACCCACACCACCGTGCAGCCCATCTTCTTCCTGGAAGGGGCGGAGAAGATCGACGACTACACTGTCCGGCTGAAGACGAAGGGCGTCTTCCCCGCCGTTCTGGAATACCTCGCCAACGTCGTGCCGATCTTCCCGTCGGACTATTACGCCGAAGTGGGCCCCGACGGCATGTCGCGCCAGCCCATCGGCACCGGCCCCTACCGCGTGACGGAGATCGTGCCCGGCGAAAGCGTGAAGATGGAGGCGTTCGCCGACTATTTCGGCGGCGTGAAGGGCAAGCCGTCGATCGAGATGCTGGAATTCCGCCGCATCGCCGAGTTCAACACCCAGGCGATCGAGCTGATGACCGGCAACCTCGACTGGATCTGGCGCGTGCCGCCGGACGCCGTGCAGCAGTTCGAAGGCCAGGACCAGCTGAAGGTCGAATCCGGGTCGACCCTGCGCGTCGCCTCGCTGAACATGGACGCGGCGGGCCGCACGGGCGACACGCCCCTGAAGAACGTGGAGGTGCGCCGCGCCATCAGCCACGCCATCAACCGCGACGGCATCCGCGAAGCGCTGGTGGGTGCGGGGTCCGAGACGATCAACGCCGCCTGCGCCCCGGCCCAGTTCGGCTGCATCGACACGGGCGTGACGGTCTACGACTACGACCCGGAAAAGGCCAAAGCGATGCTGGCCGAGGCGGGGTATCCCGACGGCTTCGCCATCGACTTCTACGGCTATCGCGACCGCCCCATCGTGGAGGCGATCATCGGCGATCTGGCGGCGGTGGGCATCGACGCCAACCTGACCATGCTTCAGGCATCGGCCATTGCGCAGGCGCGGACCGAAGGCAAGACGCCCATGTGGTTCCAGGCGTGGGGATCTTCGTCGATCCTCGATGTCAGCGCGGGGCCGGGCTATTGGTATGACGGGTCGGCCGTGGATTATGCCCGCGATGCCGAGACGACGGCCCTTCTGGAAGAAGGCAACAGCGTCATCGACCCCGAGGCACGCAAGGCGGCCTATGCCAAGGCCCTCGCCCGCATCTCGGACCAGGCCTATCAGGTGCCGATCTTCACCTATGCGCTGAACTACGTCTACAACGCCAAGCTGAACTTCACGCCCGTGCCGGACGAGACGCCGCGCTTCTTCGAAGCCACCTGGAACGAGTGACCCCCGCACCCGCGCGCCGGTCGCGCGGGCCAACCCTCGGTGACACATGCTGCGATACCTGATGCAGCGGATCGGTCTTGCGGCGCTTGTCTGCGTGGCCGTCTCGCTTCTTGCCTTCACGCTTCTGAACGCCTCGGGGGACGTCGCCATCGCCGTCGCCGGCGAAGAGGCGACCGCCGCCCAGATCGACGCCATCCGCGAGGATCTGGGTCTGAACCGTCCCCTGCCCGTGCGCTATGTCGAATGGCTGGGGCAGGCCGTGCAGGGCGATTTCGGCGATTCCCTGTTCTTCCGCCAGCCGGTGGCGGAACTGATCGCCCACCGCCTGCCCAACACGCTGACGCTTGCCGTCATGTCGCTGGCGGTGATGCTGGCCTTGTCGGTCCCGCTGGGCGTGGCGGCGGCGCTTTGGCCCAACACGCTGATCGACCGCGCCGCGATGCTGGTCGCGGTGATGGGGCAGGCGATGCCGAACTTCTGGTTCGCGCTGATCCTGATCGTCGTGTTTTCGCTGACGCTGGGGATCGCGCCGCCCTCGGGCTCGGCCACGCTGGGGCATTTCGTGCTGCCGGCCATCGCGCTCGGCTACTATTCCACCCCGCCGATGATGCGCCTGATCCGTCAGGGCATGATCGAGGCGATGTCCTCGGACTACATCCGCACGGCGCGGGCGAAGGGGATCCCGACGTGGAAGATCGTCTTCAAGCATGCCCTGCGCAACGCGGTCATCCCGGTCGTGTCGCTGTCGGCGGTGCAGTTCGGCAACATGCTGGGCGGGTCCGTGGTAATCGAGACGGTGTTCGGCATCCAGGGCCTCGGCTTCCTGGCGTGGGAGTCGATCTCGCGCATGGATCTGCCGGTGGTGCAGGCGGTGCTGCTGATCGTCGCCATCTTCTATGTCGTCATGGTCCTGCTGGCGGACTTCATCAACGCCTGGCTTGACCCGAGGATCCGCATCCAATGACCAGCCCCGAACTTACCCTTCCCGCCGCAGGCACCCCGCGACGCCGGGGCCTTCTGGCCCGCGCCATGGCCAACCGCGTGTTCCTGTACGGCGCCGTCCTTCTGGGCCTGATCTTCCTGATGGCCGTTTTCGCGCCGTGGATCGCGCCCTACGACCCCTTGAAGCAGGACATGCTGCACCGCACCGTATCGCCCTTCTGGCTGAAGGGCGCGGACTGGGCGCATCCCCTGGGCACCGACGGCCTTGGCCGCGACTACCTGAGCCGCATCATCCACGGGGCGCGCATCTCCCTCCTCATCGGGATCTTCACCGTCATCTGTTCGGGCATCATCGGCACGGTGATGGGCGTGCTGGCCGGATATTTCGGCGGCAAGGTGGACCTCGTTATCAACTTCCTGATCATGACGCGGCTGACGCTGCCCGTGATCATGGTGGCGCTGGCCGTGGTCGCGATCTTCGGCGGCTCGCTGATCGTCGTGGTGCTGGTTCTGGGGCTTTTGCTGTGGGACCGCTTCGCCGTGGTCATGCGATCGGCCGTGATGCAGATCCGCAACCAGGAATACATCCAGGCTGCGCAGTCCATGGGCTATTCCACCCCGAAGCTGCTGTTCAAGGAACTGCTGCCGAACATCTTCGACCGCCTTGCCGTGATCGCCACGTTCGAGATGGCGCATGCGATCCTCTTGGAAGCCTCCCTGTCGTTCCTAGGCCTTGGCGTGCAGCCGCCCACCCCGTCCTGGGGCCTGATGGTGGCCGAAGGCCGGCAATACCTGCTGTTCGACAGCTGGCTGATCCTGATCCCCGGCGCCGCGATCTGCGTGCTGGTGCTGGCCATCAACATGATGGGCGACGGGCTGCGTGACGCCCTGGCCCCCGAAAACCGGAACTGATCCCATGACCCGCGACACCGTTCTTGCCGCCGCCGGCCGCTATGTCACCGACGGCACCTTTCTGTCCGAACTTCAGGCCCGCCTGTCCATCCCGTCGGAATCCCCGCGAGAGGACAGCGCGCCCGACCATCTGGGCTATCTGGAGGAGGAAATGCGCCCCATGCTGGAGGGGATGGGCTTCACCTGCCACATCCTTCCCAACACCAAGCTGGCCCGCATCCCCGCCCTTTACGCCGAGCGGATCGAGGATCCGTCCCTCCCCACCATCCTGACCTATGGCCATGGTGACGTGCTGTGGGGCATGGAGGGTGACTGGAAGGAAGGCCGCTCCCCCTGGGACGCGACGCTGGCCGGCGACCGGATCTATGGCCGCGGCGTGGTGGACAACAAGGGCCAGCACACGATCAACCTTGCCGCGTTGCGGATCGTGCTGGCCGAACGCGGGCGCCTTGGCTTCAACTGCAAGGTCCTGATCGAGATGGGGGAGGAATCGGGTTCCCCCGGCCTGGCCGAGATGGCGGTGGACCACAAGGATCTGCTGGCGGCCGACGTGCTGATCGCGTCCGACGGGCCGCGGGTGTCGACGCATGTGCCGACAGTGTTCTTGGGCGCGCGGGGCGGGCACGGGTTCCACCTGATCTGCGATCTGCGCGAAGGGGCGCACCATTCGGGCAACTGGGGCGGGCTTCTGCCCAACGCGGGCATCCGGCTGGCCCACGCGCTGGCCACCATCACCGACGCCAAGGGCCGCATCGCCATCCGCGAATGGACGCCGGGCACCATCCCCGCCAACGTCCACGCGGCCCTGAAACGAATCGAGATGGAGTTCACGCCCGACGACCCCGTCATTGACGACAGCTGGGGGGAGCCGGACCTGAAGGGCCCGGAACAGGTCTATGGCTGGTGCAACTTCGAGGTTCTGGCCTACAAATGCGGCCGCCCCGAGGCACCGGTGAACGCCATCCCCGGCCATGCCAAGGCCACCTGCCAGCTGCGCTATGTGGTCGGCGTGGACCGCGAGCGCATCCTTCCCGCCTTGCGCGAACATCTGGACGCGCACGGCTTTTCCGACATCCGGATCGAGCCGATGGATCGCGGCTTCTTCCGCGCCACCCGCACCGACCCCGACAACCCCTGGACCCGGCTGGCCATACAGTCCATCGCCGAGACGACGGGCAAGGAGCCGGCCGTGCAGCCGAACTTCGGCGGCTCCCTCCCCAATGAGGTGTTTGCCGAAACGCTGGGCCTGCCCACCGTGTGGATCCCCCATTCGCACCCCTCTTGTTCGCAGCACGCGCCGGACGAACACATGATGGTCAGCGTAGCCGAGGAGGCGACGCGCATGATGGCCGGCCTCTTCTGGGACATCGGCGAGGGGAAGTTGCAGCCATGACCGCGCCCGTTCTTTCCGTTCGCGGCCTGACGGTCGATCTACCGAAAAGCGGCGATCGGCCGCACGCCGTCCGCGACCTGTCCTTTGACATCCACCCGAACGAGATCGTGTGCGTGGTGGGTGAAAGCGGGTCCGGCAAGTCCGTCACGGCCTTCACCGCGATGGGGCTGCTGCCCAAGGCGCTGAAGCCATCGGCCGGGCAGATGCTGTTCGAAGGGCAGGACCTTCTGAAGATGTCGCGCCGCGCGCATGGGGCGCTGCGTGGCAAGCGCATCGCCATGGTGTTCCAGGAACCGATGACGGCCCTGAACCCCTGCTTCACCGTGGGCGACCAGATCGAGGAAATCTTCAAGGCCCACACCAACCTGTCGAAGGCCGAACGCAAGGCGAAGACCATGGCACTGCTGGAGGAGGTGCGCCTTCCCGACCCGCCCCGTGTCTATGCAAGCTTCCCGCACCAGCTGTCGGGCGGGCAGCGGCAGCGGATCGTGATCGCCATCGCGCTGGCCATGGACCCGACACTGCTGATCGCGGACGAGCCGACCACCGCGCTGGACGTGACGACACAGGCGCAGATCCTGTCGATGTTCAAGACGCTGAAGACCACGCACAACGCGGGCATCCTGTTCGTCACCCATGATTTCGACGTGGTGGCCGAAATCGCGGACCGGGTCGTGGTGATGCAGAAGGGCGTTGTCGTGGAACAAGGCCCGGTGGAGGAGGTCCTGAACCGCCCGCAGCACCCGTACACCCGCCAGCTGATCGCCGCCGTGCCAAGGAAACGCGACGGCGCCGCCCCCGTGCTGGACGAGGAGATCGCCCTGCGCGTGCAGGGGCTGGAGAAGACCTATCACGTTGCGGGCACGCTGACGAAAAAGCCGCGCACCGTTCACGCCCTGCACCCCGCCGACTTCACCGTCCGCAAGGGGGAAACGCTGGGCATCGTGGGCGAAAGCGGGTCCGGCAAGACGACGCTGGTCCGCTGCCTGATCCGCCTGCTGGATCCGGACGACGGCGCGATCTGGATCGGCAACCGCAACTTCGCCGAAGGCAGCCGCGACAGCCTGCGCGCGGCCCGGAAGGATATCCAGATCGTCTTTCAGGACCCCTACGGCTCGCTCAACCCCCGGCGGACGATCGGGGAACAGCTGATCGGCGCGCCCATGAACTTCGGCGTGGGACGGGACGTGGCGTGGGAACGCGCCCGGCGCCTGATGAAGATCGTCCGGCTGGAGGAGGAGGCGCTTTACCGCTATCCCGCCCAGTTCTCCGGCGGGCAGCGGCAGCGCATCTGCATCGCCCGCGCCCTGATGGTGGAACCGAAGATCCTAATCGCGGACGAGGCGGTGTCGGCCCTGGACGTGTCGGTGCAGAAGGAGGTGCTTCAGCTTCTGGCCGACATCAAGCGCGACATGGGCCTGACGATCCTGTTCATCACCCACGATCTTCGCGTCGCGGCCCAGATCTGCGACAACCTGATCGTGATGAGCAAGGGCCGCATCGTGGAACGGGGCACCGTGGACGACGTGTTCGGCAATCCGCAGGACGCCTACACCCGCCAGCTTCTGGGGGCCATGCCCGGCCGGGGGTGGGAGGCGCCCGACCTGACGGGCGCGCCGCACTAGCCCTTGGAACCGGTCCGGTCCAGCACGGACCGGACCTTCTGCGCCAGCTGCGTCAGCATGTAGGGCTTTTGCAAAAAGTTCGTCCCGGGATCGAGGATGCCGTTATGCACCACCGCGTTGCTGGTGTAGCCCGTGGCATAGATCACGGGCAGGTGCGGCAGGAACTCGGCCACGGCGTCGGCCAGCTTGCGGCCCGTCATCTCCGGCATGATGATGTCGGTGAACAGAAGGTCCACCTTCAGCCCGCCGCGCAGCATCTCCAGCGCCATGCGCCCGCTGGACGCGGCGGTGACGGTGTAACCCAGATCGCGCAGCGCGTTTTCGGTGAAGCTGCGGACGCGGTCGTCATCCTCCACCAGCAGGATCGCCTCCCCCCGCCCTTCGGGCTGGTCGAGCGAGACGGGCGCGGGCGCCTGATGCTCCTCCTCGCCGTAATAGCGGGGAAGGTAGATCTTCACGGCGGTGCCCACGCCCGGTTCGGAATAGATCTTCACGTGCCCGTTCGTCTGGCGCACGAAACCGAAGACCTGGCTGAGGCCCAGGCCGGTGCCCTTGCCCACGCCCTTGGTGGTGAAGAACGGATCAAAGGCGCGCTGCAGCACATCCTCGGTCATGCCAGCGCCGGTGTCGGACACGGCCAGCAGGACGTATTGCCCGGGGGCGAGGTTGTGCTGGCGGCCGTATTCGTCGTCCACATGGGCGTTCGCCGTCTCGATCGTCAGGCGGCCGCCTTCGGGCATGGCGTCGCGCGCGTTGACAGCGAGGTTCAGGATCGCGTTCTCCAGCTGGCTCAGGTCGGCCGAGGTCTTCCACAGGCCCGCGCCCAGAACCGTTTCCACCCGGACCGCCTCGCCCAAAGTGCGCGACAGCAGCTCGTTCATGCCCGAGATCATGCGGTTGGCGTCCACCACCTCGGGCGACAGGGGCTGGCGGCGGGCAAAGGCCAGCAGACGGTGCGTCAGGGTGGCGGCGCGCTGCGCCCCTTCCATGGCGCCGGCCATCAGCATGTCCAGATCCTCGGTCCGGCCGCTGTTCAGCTTGCGCTGGATCAGGTTCAGCCCGCTGATGATGACGGCAAGGTTGTTGTTGAAATCGTGCGCGACCCCGCCCGTCAGCTGGCCGATCGCCTCCATCTTCTGGCTTTGGCGCAAAAGGGCGTCGGACTGGCGCAGGGCCTCCGTCCGCTCGATCACCTGCTCCTCGAGTGAGGCGGCAAGGGTGCGCAGCTCCCGCTCCGCCCGGCGGCGTTCGGCGGTCTGGCGGATGCGCTCGGCGAAATCGCCCATGAAGTCCACATCGGCCGGCCGCCAGTCGCGGGGCGCGGCCGCGTGGACGAACAGGATGGCCACCAGCCGCCCCTTTTCGCGTATCGGCACGATGACCTGCGCCAGCGCTCCCACCTCGCGCAGAAGGAGGGCGTGGCTGGTCATGCGGGCGTCGGTGTCGATGTCGGCGCAGACCACGGTCCGGCCGTGCTGAAGGTCGTCCAGGAACGCGCCATAGTCGCGGAACCGGCGCACGCCGTTCAGGCTGGGCAGCGCCCCCGCCGTCCATTCACGTTCGACGATGACCATCTCGCCGTCGGCGGTCACGTTGCCGTAGCCCACGCGGTCCACGTTCAGGAACTGGCCCAGAAGGCGCGAGGCTTCGTGCGTGACGTCCAGCGGGTCTTCAAGGTTGCGAGTCACCTCCTGCAACTCCAGCAGCGCGTCCCGCTGCAACTCCTGCATCTTCATGTCGTGGATGTCGGTGCAGGTGCCGTACCAGCGCAGGACCCGTCCCTCGGCGTCGTGCGCGGGCTTTGCACGCCCGATCACCCAGCGGTATTCGCCCGACCGGTGGCGCAGGCGATACTCGATCTCATAGGGTTCGCCGGTCGCCAGCGCGGCACGCCACAACTCCCACGCCCGGGGCTGGTCGTCGGGGTGGAACACGCCCGCCCATCCGTCGCCATCCGTGCTGCCGGGGGTCAGGCCGGTGAATTCGTACCAGCGGTCGTTGTAGAAGTCGTGATACCCGTCGGGCCGCGTGGTCCAGATCATCTGGTCCACGGAATGGGCCACGGCCGACAGGTCGCGGCGGCTGTTTTCCAGCGCCTCCTCCATCTCGTGCCGGTCGTCGATGTCCATGACCGACCCGACATAGCCCATGAAGGTGCCGTCGGGGCCAAAGCGCGGTTCGGCCGCGTCGATCGCCCAGCGATAGACGCCGTCGTGGCGGCGCAGGCGGTATTCCAGCCGGAAGGGCCGGCGGTCGCGCAGGGCGGCCAGGAACACCTCCTCGGACCGCTTGCGGTCGTCGGGATGGGCGGCGTCCAGCCAGCCGAAGCCCTCGGCCACCTCCGGCGTCTGGCCGGTGAATTCATACCAGCGCGTGTTCAGGTAGGTGCAGAACCCCGTCTCGTCCACGACCCACATCATCACGGGGGCGTTGTCGGCCATGTTGCGGAAGCGCTGCTCCCCCTCGATCAGGCGGCGTTCATAGGCGCGTGCGGCTGTCGTCTCGTTCACGAGGCACAGGATACCGGCCACCGACCCGTCCAGCGCACGCACGGGGGAATAGGAGATGTCGAAGGTCACCGTTTCCGGATGGCCGTTCCGCTCGATGTAGAAGGGACGGTCGCGGGCGGACACGACCTCTCCGGCGCGGACGCGGTCCAGAAGGGGGCACAGGTCGTCCCACAACTCGCTCCAGTGCAGGCGCGCGGGGCGGCCAAAGGCGGCGGGGTGCTTGGTCCCGATGGTGGGCGCATAGGTGTCGTTGTAGAGCGCGACGTAGTCCGGCCCCCAGAACAGCGCGATCTGCGCCACGGCCGACTGGATCGTCTGGAAGGTGATCTTCAGTTCGGGCGGCCAGCCGTCCACCGGCCCAAGAGGGGAATCGTCCGGAAAGTTTGCCAGAAGGTCGCGAACAGCGGGAAACGTCACGTCATGTCCAATTCATCGCGGGCGCCAAGAGGGAGAAACTATCCCCATCCGCCGCCGAGGTCGAGAGCGCGCGGCCCTTTTCCCGTATCCCGCCTTGCCCCCGGCGCCCATTGCCGCTGTAGTGCGCCGATCCCTACCCCGACCGGATCCCGACCATGCGCGCGCCCCTTGCCATACTGTTCGCCGCCGTTCTGTGGGGCACGACGGGAACCGCCGCCACCTTCGCCCCCGGCGTGGGGGCCGCCGCGATCGGCGCCGCGGCCATGGGCCTTGGCGGTCTGGCGCAGGCGCTGCTGGCCGTGAGCGGGATCGGGCGGCACCGCGGGGCGCTGTGGAGGCACCGGCGGCTTCTGGTCGCGGGGGCGCTGGCGGTGGCGGTCTATCCGCTGGCCTTCTACGGCTCCATGCGGCTGGCGGGGGTGACGATCGGCACGGTGGTCACCATCGGCTCGGCCCCGCTCTTGTCGGCGCTGCTGGAACGCGGGCTGGACCGTGCGCCGCTGACGGCCCGCTGGGCCTGGGGCGCGGCGGTCGGGCTGACGGGGATGGTGCTGATCTGCACGGCAGGCGGCGGCGGGGCGGGGCCGTCGGTGCCGGCAGGCGTGGCGATCGGGCTCTTGGGCGGGCTGACCTATGCGCTCTATTCCTGGACGGCGCGGGGGATGATGCTGCGCGGAGTGCCCTCGGCGGTGGCGATGGGGGCGACCTTCGGACTGGGCGGCGTCCTGCTGATGCCGGTGCTGGGGGTCACGGGCGGGGCCTTCCTCGCCTCGTGGTCCAATGCGGCGGTGGGGCTGTATATGGCGGCCGTGCCGATGTTCCTTGGCTATCTGTGCTTCGGCTACGGGCTGGCGCGGGTGCGGGCCAGCACGGCCACGATGCTGACGCTGCTGGAGCCCGCCGTGGCCGCCCTTCTGGCGGCCGTCATCGTGGGGGAACGATTGCCACCCCTTGGTGGGCTGGGGGTGGCGCTGGTGGTCGGCTGCCTCGTGATCGTGACATGGCCCGATCGGTCAAGGCCGCCGACCGGCTGATCAGCCGATGGGAACGGCGCCGGTGATCACCGCGCCCAGCAGCATCAGCCCCACCAGCAGGATCGACCATTTCATGGTGAAGCGCTGGTGATCCCCGAACTCCACCTTCGCCAGTCCGACCAGCACGAAGGCGGCCGGCACCAGCGGCGACAGCATGTGCACCGGCTGGCCGACAAGCGACGCGCGGGCGATCACTTCGGGCGGGATGCCGTATTCGGCGGCAGCCTGCGCCAGAACCGGCACCACCCCGAAATAGAACGCGTCGTTCGACAGGAAGAACGTGAACGGCGCCGACAGGACGGCGGTGATCAGCGGGATGTACTGCCCCGCCGCATCAGGGATCATCGCGACCACGCTTTGCGCCAGCGCGTCCGTCATGCCGGTGCCCATCATGATGCCGGTGAAGGCGCCCGCGCCGAACACCACCGCCACCACGTTCAGGACCGAGCTTGCGTGCGAGGCGATGCGTTCACGCTGATCGGCCACGTTGGGGAAGTTCACGACCATGGCGATGGCGAAGCCCACCATGAACACCAGCGCCAGCGGGAACACGTCCGCCACCAGGAGCGCCATCATCGCGGCCGTCAGCGCGGCGTTGAAGCCCTTCAGCCAGGCGGGGCGCGGCACGACGGCGCGGGTGGCCTCGTTGATCTGCTCCTCCAGATCCGCCTCGCTGACATGGTCGAATCGGATGGTGCCCAGGCGGCGGCGTTCCTGAAGGCCGAAATAGGCGGCGATCGCCAGCGATCCGGCGCAGGCCAGCGCGATGGCCGGGATCATCGGCACGAAGACCTGCCCCACATCCACATGCAGCGCCGACATCACGCGCGCGGTCGGCCCGCCCCAGGGCGCCACGTTGATGATCGCGTTGGGCATCACCGTCACGGCCGGAAGGATCAGCGGGTTGATGCCAAGCCGCAGGTGCAGCGGCATCATCGCCGTCACCACCAGCAGATACGTCGTCGATCCGTCCCCGTCGAGCGAGATGCACATCGACAGCGCGCAGGTGCCCACGATCACGCGCAGCGGATCGCCATGACACTTGCGCACCACGAACCGCACCAGTGGGTCGAACAGGCCCACATCGATCATCAGGCCGAAATACAGGATCGCGAACAGCAGCAGCACCGCCGTGGGCGCGATCTTGCGCAACCCGTCCATGACAAGATCCGGGATCTCGGGGCCAAAGCCCGCGATGGCCGCGAACAGGATGGGAACGAGGATGAGGCCCATCAGCGCCGAAAGACGTCCGGTCATGATGGCGGCCATGAAGGTGATGATCATGGCGTAAGCTAGGAATGTAAGCACGGGATCTCCTTTCACCGCCACCCTGTCGTGGCGATGTCTTCGGTCGTTCGGCGATGGCTTTGTTCAGGAACGGGGGGCGTCAGGGGACGCCCAGCTGGACGGCGCGGGTGCGGGCGTCCTGCGACAGCTGCGCCAGACGTTCCTCCAGCGCGGGGCCGGTCAGGGGCATAGGTTCCAGATGATGGGTGGCCAGAAGGTCCGCATAGGCGGGGCTGGTCAGGACGGCGTTCAGGACCTGACGCCAGTCCTCCACATCCGCATCCGCCACCTGCGGGCCGGTGTAGATGCCGCGCAGCACGGGCCAGTCCAGCGGCACGCCCTGTTCGCGGGCGGTGGGCACAGCGGCCAGCGCGCCGGACAGGCGGTTGGCGGAATGGATGGCCAGAAGCTTCAGCGGCTGGCCGTCATCGATGGCGGTCTGGCTGTCGCCCGCGTCGTTCAGGCAGGCCTGCACGAAACCGGCCGCCAGCGCCTCGATGCAGCCGCCGCCGCCTTCGAAGGCGACAAAGCGCATCTGGGCGATGTCGATGCCCAACATCTGCGCCATGGTGGCCGCGCGCATCCAGTCCTGCCCGCCGATCATGCCGCCGCCGCCAAGGGCCACGCGCTGCGGTTCGGCCTTCACAGCGGCCAAAAGGTCGGGAAGCGTGGCCCATGGCGCGTCGGCCCGCACCACCACCGCGCCGTAATCCACGGCCAGCGCCGCCAGCCAGCGCACGTCGCCCATGTCCCGCGCGCCGTAATGGCCCAGCGAAAGGTTGTAGATCGACCCTTCGGAGAACGCGACCACGGTGGCCGGATCGGCAGGCGTCTGGTTGATGATGGCGTTGAAGGCCACAGCCCCCACCCCGCCGGGCATGAAGCGCGATTTGACGGTGATGCCGGTGCCGTTCAGCGCGTCGGCCAGAAGCCGGCAGGTCAGATCGAACCCCCCGCCCGGCTGCGCCGGCGCGATGCAGGTCACCGCGCGTGGCGGTGCCGCCTGCGCAAGACAGGCCCAGACCGTCATGACGATCGAGCACAGCCAGACATGCACGGCGTATCGGTGCGCCATGGCGGCCCCCTCCCGTCGTTCTCCTCCGGGGGAAACCCCCGCCCTCGGGTCATGGTGTAGCCGACGCAACCTTACAAACGGCTTTCATTTTCCGGCATGTGGCGATTTTTTGACAGTGCGGGCGGACGCGGCAGGATTAGCGCCACCTCCAGCCCGCCGCCGGGGCGGTTGGCGGCGGTGAAGGTGCCGCCATGCATGCGCGCCACGGCCACGGCCAGCGACAGGCCGATTCCGGCCCCCTCTCCGTCCGTCAGGAAACGTTCGCCCACCCGCGCCAGCCGTTCGGGCGTCATGCCGGGGCCGCGATCCGACACGATCAGCGCCGCCGCCTTGGGGCGCACGTCCAGCCGCAGCGTCACCTCGCCCCCGGGCGGGGACAGGCGGACGGCGTTGTCCAGCAGGTTGCTGACCGCCTCGTACAGAAGCGTTTCGGCGGCGGGAAGGGTTTCGGGGGCGTCCGGCAGATCCAGATCCAGCGCGATGCGCTTGCGGCGCGCGGCGGGCAGGTGCAGGAACGCCACCTCGCGCAGGATGGCGGACAGGTCCACCGGGGTCAGGGGCACCGCGCCGCTGTCCACCCGGGCCAGCGCCAGAAGCTGGCCGGTGGTGCGGGCGGTGCGGTCGACGACGCCGCGCATTGCCTCCAGCGTGGCCTCCCGCTCGGCCGTGTCGGGGGTGGCCAGGGCATAGTCCAGCTGCATCCGCAGCACCGACAGGGGCGTGCGCAACTGGTGCGAAGCGTCGTCGAAGAAGCGCTTCTGCCCCGCCGCCTGATCGGCGTGCCGCGCCATCAGGGCGTTGAAGCTGTCGATCAGCGGCCGCACCTCGGCCGGAAGGGCGGACCCGTCGAGCGGTGAAAGATCCCCCGGCGCGCGGCGGTCAAACCGGTCGCGCAGGCGCAGCAGCGGCCGCAACGCCATGCCCACCCCCACCACCAGCACGGCCAGCGCCGCCAGAAGCGCGGTCGCGTCGCGCCAGAAGGCCAACCGGGCGATCCGCCCCAGAAACGCCTCCCGCGAGGCGGTGGTCTCCGCCACCTCGATCAGCACGGTCTGTGGGGTGGGCGCGCCGTAAAGGGGCACGGCCAGCCGCTTGCGCACCGCGCCCACGCGCAGGCTTTGGCCCAGATAGGTTGCGTCAAAGAATTGCGCCGCGCGGGTGGGGGACGGCGGATCGGGCAGCCGCGTATCGCCGATCTGCACCAGCCCGTCATCGGTGCTGATGCGGAAATAGACCGTGCCCGTGGCCGCCGCCTGAAGATTGGCGAACAGCGCGTAAGGCAGCTCCATCCCCAGGCCGCCGCTTTGCACGGACAGGTCCGCCTCGATCGCGCGCAGGGCGCCGGACAGGGACCGGTCATAGGCGCTGTCGGCCAGCCGCGCGATGGCGTTCTGCGTCAGCCAGATCGACGATCCGAACACGCACAGGCTGGCCGGGATCATCCACAAGGCCAGCGTCGCGCGCAGCGACCGGACGCGGCGGTCAGGCATCCTCCGCCTCAAGGAAATAGCCGAGGCCGCGCAGGGTGACGATGCGCACGTCGTGGCCTTCCAGCTTGCGGCGCAGGCGGTGGATCAGCACCTCGATCGCCTCGGGCTGAAGGTCGGCATCCTCGCCCACCAGACGGTCAAGGATGTGGGCCTTGGACAAGGGCTCCCCCACCCGCTGGATCAGGAGCTGAAGGATCGCGTGTTCGCGGGGGGTCACGTGCAGCGGATCGCCGGCCAGAGCGAAGCGGCGGGTGGCCTGATCGTAGAACAGCCGCCCGCAGGAAAACGCCCCCGTGGCGCGGCCCTGACTGCGGCGGACAAGGGCAACGAGCCGGGCCTCCACCTCGGACACGGCGAAGGGCTTGGACAGGAAATCGTCCGCGCCCGCGTGCAGAAGGGCGATGCGGTCCGACAGGTCGTCGCGCGCCGTCAGCACCATCACCGGCAGGGTGCCGCCGCCCGCGCGCAAGCGCGCCAGAACCTGCGCGCCATCCAGATCCGGCAGGCCCAGATCCAGAAGAAGGGCGTCGTATTCGCCCGTCAGAGCCCGCTTGACGCCCATCTGGCCGCTGTCCTCCCAATCGACAATGATGCCATGACCGGCCAGCGACTTCACCAGCCACAGGGCAAGATCGGCATCATCCTCCACCAGCAGACAGCGCACGGTTTTCCCCTTCTGGTCCGGGCGCACCTTGGTCCGAAGGGCCGTCCGGCGCAAGATGCGGACGGTTGCCGCACCGCGCCATGGGGGGTAGGCTTCCGGCCATGCCCCAAGGAAGGACCCCGCCATGCCCATCATCCTCAGCCGTCGTGCCGTGCTTCTGACGGGGGCCGCGGGGGCCGTCACGCTGCTGCATCCGTTCACCGCGCGGGCCGCGGCCGGTCAGGCGCATCTGCGCATTCTTGCCACGACCGACCTGCACTGCAACATCCGCCCCTATGACTATTACGCCGACAAGGGTGCGGACACGCTGGGGCTGGCGCGCACGGCGACCATTCTGGACAGGTTGCGGGCCGAGGCGGCGAACAGCCTGACCGTGGACAACGGCGACTATCTTCAGGGCAATCCGATGGGGGACTGGGCGGCGCATGGCGGGATGGCCGAAGGTGACGTCCACCCGGTGATCGCGGGGATGAACGCCGTCGGCTATGACGCGGGCACCTTGGGCAACCACGAGTTCAACTATGGCGTCCCGTTTCTGGAGCGGGTGAATGCCGGAGCCACCTTCCCCATCGTCTGCGCGAACTTCGCCCGCACCCTTGGCGCCACGCCGGCCGAGGACGACCTTTGGGCCAAACCCTACGTCCTGCTGGAGCGGGGGCTGACCGACGGCGCGGGCCAGACCCATCCCGTCCGCATCGGGGTGATCGGCTTCGTGCCGCCGCAGATCCTGCAATGGGACCGCGCCAACCTTGAGGGCCGGTTCGAGGTGCGCGACATCGTGGAGGCGGCGGAGGCCTGGCTGCCCGCGATGCGCGCCGCCGGGGCGGACGTGGTCGTGGCCCTGTGCCATTCGGGCATCGACACGGCGGAGCGCCAACCGATGATGGAGAATGCGGCCTATCACCTCGCCCGCGTGCCAGGCATCGACGCGCTGATCACCGGCCACGCCCATTCCACCTGGCCTTCGGATGCGTATGAGGGGGAGGGGATGGACCCCGCCACCGGCCGCATCCATGGCGTGCCGGCGGTGATGGCGGGGTTCTGGGGCTCCCACCTTGGCGTGGTGGACCTGATGCTGACGCGCGACGGCGACCGCTGGCGCGTGCAGGAAGGGGAGGCCGCGCTGCACCCCATCGCCAAGCGCGATGAGGCTGGGAAGACCGTGGCCCTTGTCGGCGACTACGCCCCCGCGATGGCCGCAACGGAGGCGGCGCATGCCGCGACGCTGGACTATATCCGGGCCGAGGTGGGCCGCACCGACGCGCCCCTGCACAGCTATTTCGCGCTGGTGGCGGATGATCCCTCCGTCCAGATCGTCAGCCTCGCGCAAAGCTGGTACGTGGCGCAGCTTCTGAAAGGGACGGAGCATGAGGGCCTGCCCATCCTGTCCGCCGCCGCGCCTTTCAAGGCAGGCGGGCGCGGGGGTCCGGACTATTACACCGACGTGCCGGTGGGGCCGGTCGCGATCCGGAACGTGTCGGACCTGTATCTGTATCCCAACACCCTCTGCGCGGTGCGCATCAGCGGGGCGCAATTGAAGGACTGGCTGGAGCGTTCGGCCGGAGCCTTCCATCAGGTGAAGGCGGGGGTGGCGGACCAGCCGCTCCTGAACCCCGACTTCAGGTCCTACAACTTCGACGTGATCGACGGGGTGACCTATCGCATCGACCTGACCCAGCCGTCGCGCTTTGACATGGAAGGCGCGCTGGCCGACGAGGGGGCGCATCGCATCGTGGATCTGGCGTGGAACGGCCAGCCCGTGAGGCCCGAACAGGAATTCGTGGTGGCCACCAACAACTACCGCGCCGCGGGCGGGGGCGATTTTACGGGGGCGGATGGCAGCACGACCATCCTGCAGGCGCCGGACGCCAACCGCGACGTGGTCGTGCGCTACATTCAGGATCAGGGCACGATCCACCCCTCGGCCGATGCGAACTGGACGTTCGCCTCGGCGGGCGGTGCGACCGTGCTGTTCCAGACCGGCCCCCGCGCCATGGTGTATCTGGAGGAGGTGCGCGCGCGGGGCCTGGCGCTGGACCATGTGGGCCCGGCCGAAGGCGGGTTCGAGACGTTCCGCATCACGTTGTGACCATCGCCGGAACCGGATGCGCCGCGCAGGTGTTGGCCTGCGGGGCGGTCCGCCCCGGCCAGAAGGCTGGATGGAAATGCGCAACCTGGTGATCGGAGGCATCGTATTAATCGTTATCGTGCTGGGCTTCGTGCTGTTCGGCAAGGACGATGGGCCGGAAACCTCGCAGGAAAGCGCAAGCCCGCACGCGATCCAGCAGGAATGACGCAAGGCGAACAAGGGAGGGACAAGCGATGAGAGTGTTGACCGGGGCCATCTTCGGCCTGATCGGGGCCGCGTTGGCGGTCATGGGTGGATGGCTGGCCCTTGAGGGCGGCAGCGTCGCCTATCTGGTGCTGGGTGTGGCGGTCCTTGTGACCGCCCTTTTCATTTTCAGGGGGCGCGCGGCGGCGCTGACGCTGTTTGCCGTCACGATCCTTCTGTGGCTGGCCTGGTCCGTGTGGGAGGTGGGCTTCGACTGGTGGCAACTGATGCCGCGCGGCGGCCTTGTGGTGCTGATGGGGATCTGGCTGTGGCTGCCCTTCGTGCGCCGTACGCTGGGCCGGGTGGAACCTTCCACCCGCGGCGCGGGCACGCGCCGGGCCCCGTTGGGCCTTGTGCTGGGGGCGGCGGTGATCGTCGCCGTGGCCGTGGCCGTTCTGTCCATGTTCCGCGACCCCACCAACATCGACGGCGCGCTGCCGACCGAGCGTCTGGCGGGCGAGGTGAACACCGGCAATCCCATGGCCGACACCGACTGGCACCAGTATGGCCGCACGAACTTCGGTCAACGCTGGTCGCCGCTGGATCAGGTCACGACCGACAACGTGGGCGACCTGACGGAGGTCTGGCGCTATCAGACCGGCGACGTGAAGCGCCCCGACGACGTGAACGAGACGACCTATCAGGTTACGCCGCTGAAGGTGGGGGACCGGCTGTTCATCTGCACGCCGCACAACCTTGCCATCGCGCTGGACGCCGTCACGGGCAAGGAAGTCTGGCGATTCGACGCCAATTCCGGCATGAACCCCGACCGCCAGCACCAGACCTGCCGCGGCGTCACCTATTGGGACATGGCCGACATGCCCGAGACGCAAGCGGCGGCCCCTGCACCCGCCAACGCGCCGCCCGCGGCCCCGGCCGCGCCGCCCTCCCCTGAGGGTTCTGAACTCGCCGCACCGGCCGCGCCTGGCACGGAAGCTCCGGCCGCACCGGTCGCGTCCGACGTCACGCCGCCGGAGGACGGCCCTTCAAGCTCCGAGATCGAGCAGGACGAACCTGCCCCCCCGGTGGAAGGCCTGACCGAGGACCCCACCCCGAACGAGGCGGTGGCCACCGCAACGGAAGTGTGCCCGACCCGCGTCTACCTGCCCACGGCCGACGCGCGCCTGATCGCGCTGAACGCAGAAACCGGCGAGGTGTGCTCCACCTTCGGCGACAACGGCACGCTGCGGCTGGAGGCGGGAATGCCCTACAACCCGGCGGGCTACTACTACTCCACCTCTCCGCCCGTGGCCGTGAACGGCATGCTGATCATCGGGGGGGCGGTGAACGACAACTTCTCCGTCTACTCGCAATCCGGGGTGATCCGCGCCTTCGACATCGCCACCGGAGAGCTGCTGTGGAACTGGGACAGCGGCAACCCTGAGGAGACCACCCCCATCGACATCGCGGGGGGTGAAACCTACACTGCGAACAGCCCCAACAGCTGGTCCATCTTCTCGGTCGATGCGGATCGGGGTCTCGTCTACATCCCCCTTGGCAACCAGGTGCCTGACCAGCTGGGCATGGGGCGGAGCGAGGCGGTGGAGGCGCACTCGTCCTCCATCGTCGCGCTGGACATCGCCACGGGGCAGCAGCGTTGGGCGTTCCAGACCGTCCATCACGACCTGTGGGACATGGACGTGCCGGCCCAGCCGGTGCTGGTGGACCTGACGGTGGGCGGCGCACAGGTGCCCGCGCTGGTGGGCCCGACGAAGCAGGGTGACATCTACGTCCTGAACCGCGAAACGGGCGAACCGATCCTGGGCGTCACGGAAGAGCCTGCGCCCGGCGGCGCGATCCCCGAGGATTTCACCGCGCCGACGCAGCCCACCTCGGCCCTGACGTTCAAGCCCGAGCCGCTGCGCGAGGCGGACATGTGGGGCATGTCGATCTTCGACCAGCTGATGTGCCGCATCGACTTCCACCGCCTGAAATACGAAGGCCGCTACACGCCGCCCTCGCTGGAAGGGTCGATCATCTATCCGGGCAACTTCGGCACCTTCAACTGGGGGTCGATCGCGGTGGACCCGGAACGGCAGGTGATGTTCGGGATGCCGACCTACCTTGCCTTCACCTCGCGCCTTGTGCCCCGCGCCGACATTCCGCCGGCCGAGGAAGGTGCCACGGCCAGCGAACAGGGCCTGAACCGCAACGAAGGCGCGCCCTACGGCGTGGTCATGGGGCCGTTCCTGGGCGCCTTCGGCATCCCCTGCCAGGCCCCGCCATGGGGATACGTGGCCGGTGCGAACCTGACGACCGGAGAGATCGCGTGGAAGCACAAGAACGGCACCGTGCGCGACATGACCCCCCTGCCCCTGCCGATCGAACTGGGCGTGCCGGGAATCGGCGGGCCGATCATCACGCGCGGCGGCGTGGCCTTCCTGGCCGCCGCGGTGGACGACTATCTGCGCGCCTATGACCTGACCACGGGCGAGGAGCTGTGGAAGGCCCGCCTGCCCGCCGGCGGCCAGTCCACCCCCATGACCTATGACGTGGGCGGCAAGCAGTATGTGGTGATCGTGGCGGGGGGCCACGGCTCGATCGGGACGAAACCGGGGGATTACGTCATCGCCTATGCGCTGAACGAGTGACGGCCGGTCCGATTTGAAAAAGAAAACGGGCGGATCCGGGAAGGATCCGCCCGTTTCGCGTTCGGGTGCCCGCCCCCACCGGGGCGGGCCGCATCTTCAGCGGTTCTGCGCGACCTGAAGGACCGGGGTGATGATCCGCACAGCCACGCGGCGGTTGCGGGATTCATCGCCTTCGGTCTGCACGCGCAGGTCGCTCTCGCCGTATCCCTGCACCACCATGTTTTCCGGCGGGACGTCGAAGTATTCCGTCAGCGCCAGCGCCACCGATTCCGCACGGCGGTCCGACAGGGCGAGGTTCGAGGCCGCCGATCCCACGGCGTCGGTGTGGCCTTCGATCAGGAACATCTCACCCGGGCGTTCGTCGATCAGGTCCCGCATCAGGTTGCCCAGATCAGACAGCTGCTCGGCCTCGGACGCGTCCACGGCGGCCGATCCGGTGCGGAAGGTGATGTTCTCCACGTCCACGACCGGGGCCAGGGCGCGCACCTCGCGGTAGTCGCGGATCTGCGACAGCGAATACAGGCGTGCATTGTCCCGCGTCTCGATCCGGTCCAGCGCCTCGCGCAGCGAGGTGCGGTCGGTGGCCGACACGCGCACATCCTCGCGCGAGCGGGGGAGGAGTGAGAGGTCCACCGGCGCCGCCTGACGCGTGTCGTCGATCAGCAGCGTCTGGCGGCCGTCCGTGTCGATGCGCGCGCGGCGCAGCACGCGGCCCGAGGCGTCACGGATCGTTTCGATCCGCGAACCGTCGCCCTGTTCCACGATGGAGCGGGTGGAGCCGTCGGCGTAGTTTTCGGTCCGCACCGTGGATCCCGGCTGGCGCAGCAGCGCGTCGTCGTCCTTCAGCACCTGATAGCTGCCATCGTTCTGGCGCAGCACGACGCGGTCGCCGGTGTTGGACACGACCTCGTCGCCGTTGTTCATCAGCGCGCCGACGGCCAGACCGCCAAGCGCCAGAAGACCGACCTTCTGAAGGTTGCTCAGCCCGCCATCGTCGTCGTCGTCATCGTTGCGGTCGCGCGCGTCGCCCGAGGCGGTGGTGGCGAAATCCTCGCTGCTGGAGCGGGCGTTTTCTTCCGTCACTTCGGTCACGGTCGCGTTGTCCGACGCGGCGTCGCTGCCGGCCGCCGCGGCCGCCGCAGCGGCCAGCGGTGCGGCCGTGTCCGTTCCGCCAAGGACGGAGTTCAGCGTGTCCACGGCCTCCTGCTCGTCCACCTCGGCGGTGGCGGGATCGATGGGTTCCGCGGCTTCAGTCGTCTCACCGGCGGCCGGGGCCTCGCTGGCGCGGTCGGCCGTGGTGCCTCCGGTGGCGGGAGCCTCGCTTGTCCCCTCCGTGCGGGTGTCACCGGCGGCGGGGGCGTCGGTCGCGCCGTTTGTGCGGGTGTTGGCCGGGGCCTCGGCGTCATCGGCACCTTCCGTTGCAGCGCCGCGGCCCGTCTGTTCATCTTCCTC
The DNA here is from genome assembly GCF_028307215.1 of Falsirhodobacter sp. 20TX0035. Taxonomy (GTDB): domain Bacteria; phylum Pseudomonadota; class Alphaproteobacteria; order Rhodobacterales; family Rhodobacteraceae; genus Falsirhodobacter. Next base: position 71,955 of record NZ_JAQMHV010000012.1, read on the forward strand.
CAGCCCGGTGCCCTCATCGCGCTGGCTGTCTGCGGGGGGTTCGGGTTCGTCCGTGCTGTTGGTGGCCGGCGCGTCGGCGTCCGGCGCCTCGTTGGCGTCCGGTGCCTCAGTCGCGCGCGGGGTGGCTTCGGCGGGCGTGTCGGCGGCCGGAGCTTCCGGTTCGGTCACCTCGGCTTCGGGGGCTTCCACGTCGGCTTCGGGCGCCGGGATGGAGCGTTCCTCACGCGCGGCAGGTGCCGAGGTTTCGGGTTCAGGGGCACGTTCACGCGCGGCGGGGGCTTCGGCCGGGGCCTCCACCTCGGGCTGGGCGGCGGCAGGGGCGCGGGGGGCGGGTTCCGGGGCCGCCTCGGGTTCGGGCGCAGGCTCCTCGGGCACCGGCTCCGGCGCGGGGGCTTCCGCCTCGGACGGGGTGGTCTGCGAAGGGGCGGTCGCGGGCGGCACCTCGGCCGGGGCGGCTTCCTGCGCGGGCAGGCGGGCGGGCGTCATCGAGGCCAGAACGACCGACAAGGCCGCCGTGGTGCTCAGAAGGCGCGAACGTAGGGATCTGCGTGTCATGAACTCTCCTCCGTGGCCCGCAAGGCGGGCGATGCGGCACGGGAAACACGCAGGGACCGGCATCAGTTCCGGCAGGGGCTCAGGCCGAGTGGCGTTCTATGATCCGATAGCCGATGTCGATCCGGCGTTCGGGGGCCGCCACCGCGTCGATGCGGCGGATCAGCGCCTCGGCCGCGCGCTGGCCCAGCATGCCGCGATCCACCCGCACCGTGGTCAGCGCGGGGTGCAGGTCCACGGCGAAATCCTGATCGCCAAAGCCCATCAGGCCCAGATCGCGGGGGATGACGATGCCGCGGGCCTGCGCCTCGATCAGGATGCCCTGCGCCAGAACGTCGGAGCTGCAGAAGATCGCGCTCCGGCGCGCGGGGTTCAAAAGGCCGTCGGCCACCAGCTGCGACAGCGCGTCACGCCCCCGGCGCAAGCTGGCGGAACCCGGCAGCAGGATCTCGGCCGGCGGGGGAAGGCCGGCCGCCGTCACCGCGTCGCGGAAGGCGGTGCGGCGGCGGTGGGCGCGGGGGTCGTCGGCCGAGACCACGCTGAAATCATCGTAGCCGCGCGCCAGCAGCCATTCCGCCGCCGCCCGCGCCGCCCCGTCATGGGAGAAGCCCACGCAGGTGTCGATGGGCGCCTCGCCCAGATCCCACACCTCCACCGTGGGCAGGTTCGCGCCCTGGATCATGCGGCGGCAGGTGGGGCTGTGATCGACGCCCGTCAGCAGCAGCCCTTCGGGGCGGCGGGCCAGCGCGATGCGGACCAGCCGCTCCTCCTCGGCCAGATCGAAGCCGCTTTCCATCAGCATCACCTGATAGCCGCGTTCGCGCACAAGCGCGGTGAAGGTCTGGACCAGCGCGGAATAGATGATGTTGGTGATGGAGGGCACGATCGCCGCCAGCATCCGGCTGCGGTTCGACGCAAGCCCGCCTGCCACCATATTGGGGACGTAGCCCGTAAGGCGGACCGCCTCCATGATCTTGTGCAGCGTGTCGGGGGACAGCTTTTCGGGGTGGTTGAACGCGCGCGACACCGTGGGCTGCGTGACGCCCGCAAGCCGGGCGATGGTGGCCATGGTGACGGGTTCGCCCGAAGGCTCCGGTTCGGCGGCGGGCATGAGCGTCATCCTGAAGGGGCGATGGGCGGTGCCTGTCTGGCCTGCCCGTCGCCAAAGTTCAATCCTCGTCCGTGAAGGCCTCCTCGCGCTTCTGGCGGACGGCGGGGGCCAGGATGCTGACGATCAGCAGCACGGCCAGCAGCAGAAGGATCGCGCTGATCGGGCGGGTGAAGAAGGTCGTGGCATCCCCGCGCGACACCAGCATGGACCGGCGCAGATGCTCCTCCAGCATGGGGCCAAGGACGAAGCCCAGAAGCAGGGGCGCGGGTTCGCAGTCCAGCTTGCGCAGAAGGTAGCCGGCAAAGCCGAAGCCCGCCATCAGCCAGATGTCGAAGGTGGCGTTGTTCAGGCTGTAGACGCCGATGGCGCAAAAGGCGACGATGGCCGGGAACAGGAAGCCGTAGGGGATGGAGATCATCTTCACCCACAGCCCGATCAGCGGCAGGTTCAGCACCAGCAGCATCAGGTTGCCGACCCACATCGACACGATCAGGCCCCAGAACAGCACCGGCTGCTCCTCGATCACCGAAGGCCCGGGCTGGATGCCCTGCATGATCAGCGCGCCGATCATCAGCGCCATCACGGGGTTCGACGGGATGCCCAGCGTCAGCATGGGGATGAACGAAGTCTGCGCGCCGGCGTTGTTCGCGGCCTCGGGGGCGGCCACGCCTTCGATGGCGCCCTTGCCGAAGCGTTCGGGGGTCTTGGAGGATTTCTTTTCCAGCGCATAGGCGGCAAAGGAGGCGAGCATCGCCCCGCCCCCCGGCAGGATGCCGAGGACGGAGCCGATCAGCGTGCCGCGCGTCACCGGCGCCACCATGCGCTTCAGATCGGCGCGGGTGGGCATCAGGCCGGTGACCTTGGACAGCGTGACGGAGCGGCCCTGCTCATTCTCAAGGTTGGAGAGGATCTCGCCCAGCCCGAAGACGCCCATGGCGACGATGACGAAGCTGATGCCGTCCGCCAGTTCGAACCGGCCGAAGGTGAAGCGCATCTCTCCGCTGTTGATGTCAGTACCGATCAGGCCCAGGATCAGGCCAAAGAGGACCATGCCCACGGCGTGCAGCAGCGATCCGCTGGCCAGCACGATGGACGCGACCAGGCCAAGGACCATGAGCGAGAAGTATTCGTGCGGCCCGAAGGTCAGCGCCACGGCCGACAGCGCAGGCGCGAAGAAGGCGATCAGCACCGTGGCCACGGTTCCGGCGGCGAAGGAGCCGATGGCCGCGGTGGCCAGCGCCGTGCCCGCCTGCCCGTTCCGCGCCATCTGGTAGCCATCGAGCGCGGTGACCACGCTCGACGATTCCCCCGGGAGGTTCACGAGGATGGCGGTGGTCGATCCGCCGTATTGCGCGCCATAGAAGATGCCTGCGAGCATGATCAGCGCGGTTTCGGGCGGCAGGCCGAAGGTCACGGGCAGCAGCATGGCGATGGTGGCGGTCGGCCCCAGCCCCGGCAGCACGCCGATGGCGGTGCCTAGGAACACGCCCAGAAGGCAATACAGCAGGTTCCAGACGGAGAACGCGGTTTGCGCCCCCAGCCAGAGGTCGGACAGGATGTCCATGGTTCAGCCTCCGAACAACGTGCCGAACATCGGCATTGGAACACCCAGACCCTTGATGAAGACCAGCGCGCAGAAGGCCGTCAGGCCCGCGGTCGCGGCCAGTGTCTCAAGGTTCAGGCGGAAGGTGCGGCTGCCCGCGGCCGCGATCAGGATGCAGATGGGCAGCGCCACGACCAGCCCCAGCCATTCCAGCGTGGCGGCAAAGAAGCAGGTGGCGCCGATCACGAACAGCGCGGGGCGCAGGTGGATACGCTCCACCCATTCCCCCGGGCGGAGGAACGAGCGGGCGAGCGAGACGAGGCCAATCACGATCAGGAGCCCGCTGAGGACGATGGGGAAATACCCCGCCCCCATGCGCGCGCTGCTGCCCATTGGCAGGTCGCGCGCCAGCAGGATGGTGGCGCCCCCCAGGGCGACATACACGGCCCCGGCCCAGAAATCCTTGGTGCGGTGGCTGTGCATGGCCATCGTCTCCTTGGCGAAGTGTGGTGGCGGCGCCCGAAGGCGCGCGCGCTCAGTTTTCGGGGGTGATGTTGCCGGCCTTGATCACCTCGCCCCAGCGGGCGATCTCGTCGGCGACAAAGGCGTCGGCTTCGGCGGGCGTGTTGGCCAGAACCTCGAAGCCCATCTTGGCCATCTGCTCTTCCATCTGCGGGGTCTTCAACGCGGTGGTGATGTCCTCGACCAGCGTGGCCTTCACCTCGGCCGGAAGGCCCTTGGGGGCCGCGAAGGCCTGCCAGGAATAGACGGTCATCCCCTCGATCCCCAGTTCCTTGAATGTGGGCACATCGGGGAATTCCGGCGAGCGTTCGTCCGCGGCCACGGCCAGCATCTTCATCTTGCCGTCCTTCACGAAGGCGGCGATGGCGCCCAGGTTCTGGAACGAGGCGTCGGCATGGCCGCCCATCAGGTCGGTCTGGGCCGGCCCGCCGCCCTTGTAGGGGACGTGGATGCCGGTGGTGCCGGTCTGCTGCCAGAAGAGTTCGGCCGTCAGGTGGTCCGACGAACCCACGCCCGAGGAGGCGAAGAGCATCGTGTCGGGTTCGGCCTTCAGTTCGGCGACCAGTTCCTCGACGGTGTTCGCCTCAAGGTCCGGGCGGGTCACCAGCACGTTGGGGGTGCGGACGGCGATCGTCAGCATCTCCAGATCTTCGCGCGGGTCGTATTGCAGGTCGGGTTGCAGCGCGGGGTTGATCCCGAAGGTGCCGATGGACGCGGCCATGATCGTGTAGCCGTCGGGCTTGGCCCGGGCCAGCTGGGCCGCCCCCACAGCGCCGTTCGCGCCGGGCTTGTTTTCCACCACCAGCGGGGTGGCGAAGTCGGGCTGCATGATCTGGGTGGTCAGCCGGCCGATCGTGTCGCTGGCCCCGCCGGGGGCGAAGGGCACGATGACCGTGACGGGCTTCGCGGGATAGTCCTGCGCGACGGCGGGCGTGCACAGGACGGCGGCCAAGCCAAGGGCCCCGATGACGACGTTTCTCATGATATCCTCCTGAAGGCAGCCTCCCCGCCGCCTGATGCATACGCATGCATCATTAACCCGAGGCGGGGCGCCGCTGTCAACGAAAATCCTGTGACGGGATGCAAAAGGGCCCGGCGGATGGCCGGGCCCTTTGCGGTTCGGGGCGCCCGATCAGAAGGGGCTGTCCTCGAAGTAGTAGCTTTCGGCGTTGTCCGGCGTGATCAGTTCGGACCCGATGATGAAGCGGCCCGTGACCGGCGCGGGCGAGGTGAAGCGCATGGCCGTCAGCTCGATCGCGGTGGCGATCATTGCGGGGGGATAGGTCACGTCCACCGGCAGCATCTTGTCGTTGTCGCGGATGCGGGCCACGATTTCCTTCATGCCGGCGCCGCCCACGACCCACATCTCGTCCGACCGGCCGGCCTGTTCGATGGCCTGCAGCGCGCCCGTCGCCATGTCGTCATCGGCGGCCCAGACGGCGTCGATCTCGGGGAAGCGGGACAGGTAGTCCTGCATCACCGTGAAGGAGGTGTCGCGGTTCCAGTTGCCGTGCTCCATCCCCAGCACCTCGATGCCGGAGCCTTCGAGGGCGGCGTTGAAGGCCTCCACCCGCTCGTTGTCCACGGTGGAGGCGATACCGCGCAGGACGACGATCTTGGCGCCGTCCTCAAGGTTTTCGGCGAAGTATTCACCGGCGACGCGGCCGAAGCCCACGTTGTCGCCCGCGACATACAGATCCTCGATCCCGTCCTGCGACAGGCCGCGGTCCACCACCGTCACGAATGTGCCGCTGTCGGCCACACGGGCCACGGGGGCGGTCAGCGGTTCGGACTCGAAGGGCAGCACGACCAGCGCGTCGATGTTGCGCGTGGCGACCATGTCCTCGATGTCGGACACCTGTTTCGCAGGGTCGGACGCTGTGGCCAGCACGAAGTCGAGGTCGGGGAACTGTTCCTCAAGACGCGCGACCGAGGCTTGGGCGTGATAGTTCAGGCCCCCGGCCCAGCCATGCGTGGCGGCGGGGATGGAGATGCCGATGGTTTCGGCGCCGGCTGGCACGGCCAGTGCCAGAAGGGCCGTCGTGGTCAGGATCGCGCGGATGGTCATGGTTTCCTCCCTATGACGTTTCAGTGGGCCTTCAGGCCGCCCCGTTGCAGGACGACGGCCAGAATGATGATGACCCCCTGGATCGCGCCGTTCAGGTAGGGCGAGACGAGGTCGGTCAGGTTCAGGATGTTGCCGATGAAGCCGAGGATCAGGACGCCCACCACCGTGCCCCAGACGCGGCCGAAGCCGCCCTTCAGCATGGTGCCGCCGATGATGACGGCGGCGATGGCCTCCAGTTCCCACAGCACCCCGGTCGCGGCGGAGGCGGAGCCGAGGCGCGGGACATACATCACGGTTGCAACGCCCACGAGGATGCCGAGAAGGACATAGGTCGCCATGCGCACCCGCATCACGTTCACGGCCGAATACTTCGCCACCTGTTCGTTCGATCCGATGGCCGCGCAGTGGCGGCCGAAGCGGGTGTGGCGCATCACGATCTCTCCGCCGATCGCGACCAGCGCGAAGACGAGGATGGGCCAGCTGATGCCCAGGATCCCCCCATAGTAGACGGGGCGATAGACGCCCGAGAGTTCGTAGTTCAGCGACAGCGTGCCCCCGTCCGCCAGCCAAGTGATGAGCGAGCGGTAGATGCCCATGGTGCCCAGCGTGACGATGAACGCCTCGATCCGGCCGCGGGTGATCAGAAGGCCGTTGATCGCGCCGCCGAAGAGGCCGGTGAGAAGGCCCACGAGGATGCCCACGAGGATCACCCCGACGCCGAGGCCCATCGTCGGCAAAAGCGCGTTCATCGTCAGGATCATGACGCCGGCCACGAAGGCCGCCATCGATCCCACCGACAGGTCCAGCCCGCCCGACGTGATGACGAAGGTCATGCCCACCGCGATGATGCCGATGAAGGCCGACCGCGCCAGCACGTTCGTAAGGTTGCCGTAGCTGAGGAAGTTGTCGTTCAACGCCATCCCGATCAGCAGCAGGACGACCAGTGCGGCCAGTGGCCCGATGGCGTGAAGGTTGACGCGGCGGCGCGGGGCCGCCTTGCGCGTGTCGACGGTGGTCATGCGGCCTCTCCCTGAAGGCCCATCGCCATGCGGACGATGGACTGTTCGTTCACATCCGCACCGGACACCTGCCCCGCGACCCGGCCCGCCTGCATGACGATCACGCGGTCGCACAGCCCGATCACCTCGGGCAGTTCGGAGGAGATAACGATCACGCTCAGCCCCTCGGCGGCGAGACGGTGGATGAAACGGTAGATCTGTTGCTTGGTGCCGATGTCGATGCCGCGCGTGGGTTCGTCGATGATGACGATGCGCGGCTCGGTCAGCATGGTCTTGGCCAGCAGAAGCTTCTGCTGGTTGCCGCCCGACAGGTTTCCCGCCAGCACGTCGCGGTGCGGGATGCGGATGTCCCAGTCGGCGATGGCGCGGTCCAGCGCCGCCTCCTCGGCCTTCCGGTCGATCAGCCCGTGCGAGAAGCGGTCGAGCGACAGGAGCGTCAGGTTCTCGCGCAGCGACTTGTTCAGCAGAAGGCCGCATTCCTTGCGATCCTCCGTCAGGTAGACGAGGCCCTGGTCCAGCGCGCCGCGCATGTCCTCGGGCGTCAGCGTCGCGCCGTTCACGGTCACGATGCCGTCGCGGGGGCGCAGGCCGGCGATGGCCTCCATCAGTTCCGTCCGGCCCGATCCGACAAGGCCCGCGAAGCCGAGGATCTCGCCCTGCCGCAGCTCGAAGCTGGCCTCGGTCACGAAGCGGGGGACGCAGATGTTCTCGGCCGACAGGATGACCCCCTCCCCTCCCCTCCGCTTGGGCGGATACAGGTCGGACAGGTCGCGGCCCACCATGGCGCTGGCCATCTTGTCCTCGGTCATGCCGTTCGCGGGGCCGGACTGCACGCGGGTGCCGTCGCGCAGGATCGTCACGCGGTCGGCCAGACGCCGCACCTCCGGCAGCTTGTGCGAGGTGTAGAGGATCGCGACCCCTTCCGCCTTCAGCCGTTCGACCTGTTCGAACAGCACGCCAGTTTCCCGGTCGGTCAGCACGGCAGTGGGTTCGTCCATGATCAGGACGCGGGCGCGGCGGGACAGGGCCTTCGCGATCTCCACCATCTGGCGGTCGGGGACGGAGATGTCGGCGATCCGCGCGTCGGGCGAGGCGTGGCAGTGCAGCCGGTCCAGAAGCGCCTGCGTCTGCGCCCGCATCCCCTTGTGATCCAGAAACAGGCCGCGCCGCAGTTCGCGCCCGAGGAAGACGTTCTGCGTGACGGTCAGGTGGGCCGCGAGGTTGAACTCCTGATGGATCATCACGATGCCCGCCGCCTCGGCCTCGGCCGCACTTGTCAGGGTGACGGGCTGGCCGTCGATGCGCACCGTGCCGGAGGTGGGGGGCAGGAAGCCCGCCATGATCTTCATGGTGGTGGATTTGCCCGCGCCATTCTCGCCGATCAGGGCGTGCACCTCGCCCGCGTGAAGGTCGATGTCCAGACCGTGCAGCACCTCCACAGGCCCGAAGCTGCGGGTGACGGCGGAGAGGGACAGGATGGGAGTCATGGCGACACCCATGCGCCATTCTTCGCCGAGGATCGGAGGCAGGCGTCGATGAAGGCCATCCCGCCCAGGCCGTCGGCGATGCCGGGAACGGTCGCAGCCTCGCCCCGGATGGCGCGAGCGGCTTCGGCATAGATGTTCGCGAAGGCCTCGATATATCCCTCCGGATGGCCAGCCGGCACGCGGGAGACGTGGCGGGCGGCGTCCAATGCCCCCGGGCCGTTCTGCGTTAGGATCTGGCGGGGCTGGCCGAAGCGGGTGAAGGTGAGTTGGGTCGCCGTATCTTGGGACCAGTCCAGCCCGCCCTTGTCGCCGAAGACGCGGAGGCGGACGGCGTTGTCATGCCCCGGCGCCACCTGGCTGGCCCAGAGCGACCCGCGCGCCCCGCCCCGGAAGCGCAGCATCGCCTGCACGTTGTCGTCCACCCGCCGCCCCGGCACGAAGGAGGAAAGTTCCGCCGACAGCGCCTCCACCTCCAGCCCCGTGACGAAGGTCGCCAGATGCCAGGCATGGGTGCCGATGTCGCCCACGGCCCCTGCCCCGGACCGCGCGGGGTCCGTCCGCCAGTCGGCCTGTTTCGAGGCTGTGTCTTCGGTCAGCCAGTCCTGCGCATATTCCACCTGCACCACGCGGATCGTCCCGACCTCTCCCGCCGCGACCATCGCCTGGGCCTGCCGGACCATGGCATAGCCGGAATAGGTGTGGGTCAGGAAAAAGCGGGCGGAGGATGCCGCGCAGGCGGCCGCCAGATCGCGCGCGTCTTCCTGCGTGGCGGTCAGGGGCTTGTCGCAGATGACATGGATGCCCTGTTCCAGAAAGGCGCGGGCGGGTGCGGAGTGCAGGTGGTTCGGGGTGACGATGGCCACAGCCTCGATCCCGTCGGGACGGGCGGCTTCGGCCCGCGCCATTTCGGCAAAGTCGGTGTAGATGCGGGGCAGGCCCAGATCCTTTCCCGAGCGTTGCGCGCGTTCAGGGTCCGACGACAGCGCCCCCGCCACCAGTTCGAAATGCCCGTCCAGCCGCGCGGCCATGCGGTGGACGTTGCCGATGAAGGCCCCGCTGCCGCCGCCGACCATCCCCAGACGCAGCGCCCTCATCGGTCCAGCCCCAGCATGCGGCGGTTGGCCTGCGCGTCCGTGCCCGCCGCCGCGAAGTCGTCGAAGGCGTGGGGGGTGACGCGGATGATGTGGTCCCTCACGAACTGCGCCCCTTCCCGCGCCCCGTCTTCGGGATGTTTCAGGGCGCATTCCCATTCGACCACCGCCCAGCCGTCGAAGCCCTGCGCCGTCAGCTTCGAAAAGATGGCGCCGAAATCCACCTGACCGTCGCCGGGGCTGCGGAACCGGCCCGCCCGATCCACCCACGACTGGAACCCACCATACACGCCCTGTCGGCCCGTCGGGTTGAATTCGGCGTCCTTCACATGGAACATGCCGATACGATCCGCGTAAATATCGAGATTTGCAAGATAATCCAGCCCCTGAAGCACGTAATGGGACGGATCGTAGAGCATCTTGGCCCGCGGATGCTGGTTCACCCGGTCCAGGAACATCTCGAAGCTGACGCCGTCGTGCAGATCCTCGCCCGGATGGATTTCGAAGCAGACGTCGACGCCGCAATCCTCGGCGTGGTCCAGGATCGGGTGCCAGCGGCGGGCCAGTTCATCGAAGGCAGTTTCGATCAGGCCGGGCGGGCGCTGCGGCCAAGGGTAGATGTAGGGCCAGGCGAGCGAGCCGGAGAAGGTGGCCATCGCCGTCAGCCCGAGGTTGCGGGAGGCCGACAGCGTCTTCTTCACCTGATCGACCGCCCAATCGGTCCGGGCCCTCGGGTTGCCCCGGACCTGCGGCGCGGCAAAGGCGTCGAACGCCTCGTCATAGGCGGGATGCACGGCGACCAGCTGACCCTGGATGTGGCTGGACAGCTCGGTGATGACGATCCCCTGCCCGGCCCGCGCCATCAGGTCGTCGCAATAGGCGGTGGAGCTTGCGGCCAGATCCAGATCCAGCAACCGCGCGTCACTGGTCGGAACCTGCACGCCCGAATACCCGCAGTCGGCCGCCCATGTCGTTATGCCCGTCCAACTGTCGAACGGGGCGTTTCCACCCACGAACTGGGCCAGAAACAGGCCGGGGCCCTTGATCGTCTTCATCGCTCCTCCCACCCCGATCCCGCGAAATGTAATCGGTTGCATAAAGCGTGGCACAGCGTCATTCACTTTACAAGAAGATCGTGTTCCGCCAATGCCGGCGGGTCATGAAAGGACCGCCCCATGAAGAATGACAACGCGCCGCGCGTGCAAGACATCGCCCGGATGGCCAATGTCTCCACCGCGACGGTGAGCCGTGCGCTGTCGCGTCCCGACCTCGTGTCGGAGGCGACGCGCGACGCGGTGCTGAAGGCGGTGGCCGAGGCCGGATACACGGTGAACGTGGCGGCGCGGAACCTCCGGCGCCAGCGCACGGGCAGCGTGCTGGCGCTGGTGCCCAACTTGGCGAACCCGTTCTTTTCGAAGATCATCGCGGGCATCAACTCCGTCCTGCGGACGCGCGGGCTGACGCTGCTGGTGGCCGACACCGAAGGCGGTCCCGAGGTGCACGCGCAGATGGCCACGCTGGCGCATCGGTCACGGGCGGATGGGCTGATCGTGCTGGACGGTTGCCTTCCAGCCGGGATCCTTGACCATCCGGCCTGCCCGCCCGTGGTTCAGGCCTGCGAGTGGATCGATGGATTGCCGGGGCCCCGTGTGATGGCGGACAATCGCGACGGTGGCGTTTTGGCGGCGCGCCATCTGATTGACCTTGGTCATCGCCGGATCGCCCAGCTGACAGGTCCGGCGAACAACCCGCTGACGATCGAGCGGAGTCGTGGGGTGCGTGAGGTTTTGGCGGAAGCCGGGATCGAGGGGCGCACGGACTGGATTCTGGAGGGCGCGTTCTCCCTCTCCTCCGGCCAGCAGGCCGCGCGTGAAATTCTGGCGATGGCGGATCGGCCCGACGCTGTCCTGTGCCACAATGACGAAATGGCTTGCGGTCTGATGGGCGAGTTGCAGCGCACCGGGTTGGATGTGCCTCGCGACATGTCCGTGATCGGCTTCGACAACATCGATATGGCGGCGCATGTCACGCCCGGCCTGACGACGGTGGAGCAGCATCGCACCGCCTTGGGCGTTTGCGCAGCCGAGGTGCTTCTGGATCTGCTGGATGGGGCAAGCCCCCCGCCTGTTACCGTGTTGCCGGTCGGCTTGCTGGTGCGGGGCAGCACGTTGGCCCGCTGAGGAGAAGTTGACAGCTGTCAACTCGCCACCTCTGCGCCTTTTGCGATCAAGGCGCGGACCATGCTCCCGGCGTCGAAGCTACCCGATCTTGCTTTGGCCGTCAGCGTGCGCAGATATGCCCCGGGTTTCGCAATCCGGCCGAATCTTTGCAGGATGCAGAGCACCGCTGTCGCGGCTTGGCTTGGCCCCATCACCCGTTCCGCCTGATGCCAGACCTCCGCCGTTATGCCCATCATGGAACAAAGCGATTGGGCCGTTGCCACCATTCCCCGCCAGGTCGTGATCGGCATTTCCGCGTAATCCCGGCTGTCGGGGCAGGCGGACAGGATTTGGTCCAGGTGCAACGGGCTGGATGTGGCACTCTCTGTGCAAGGTTCAGATTCAGGAAGGATTATGTTTGATTTCTGTGTGTGCCGCTCATTCTGGCTGTCATTGGCGCCCGAAAGTGTTGCGTCGCGGGGTAGGCCAGTCTGTGCTTGATGGGCCAGATGGGCGGCTTCCATCGACAGATCGCGCATCTCGGGCAGGGAGAGTTTGCGACGCAGGCGGCGATGAAGGTCCAGAGCCTCCGGTGAAAGGCGGTCCTTGCCGAAGATGTGTGTGACGTCGCGCAGGTGCAGAACAGCGGTTTCCCGCAGAAGGCGAAGTTCCTCGGCCTCCTCCTGGGCTTGTTGTGCCGCGGCGGCGATGTCTTCAAACCGGACGAGCAGTGGTCGCAGGTCGAAGCCGAAAATGCGCGACAGGTTGCCACTGGCGTCACGCCGGGCAAAGCGTTTGCCGTTGGGGCTGTCGTGGCGAAGGATCAGTCTGGCCGCCACCAAGGCCGCAAGATGGCGCCGCAGCGTGCTTTCCGGCATGCCGTGCAGCCGCTCCGCCAGCTTCGCGTTGGAGGGGAAGACGATGGTGGGCCCGTCGGCCGCCATTTCGGGCGTCGGCAGGAAGGACAGCAGCGCCTGAAGCACGTGCAGGTCCCGGTCGCTGACACCGAAGCTTTTTCGGGCAATCCCGAGGTCGCGCAACAGCGCCCATTTGTCGACCGAAACGGCGGGGCAGGGGGCATCGGCCAGCGTGCGATGTGCCGAAAGGGCAGCCACAGCCGGACGCCGCCCGAAAGGCGTCGTGGAAATATGCTTCATCTGCGATCACGAAGATGCAAAATTCAGTCCGTCGGACAGACGGGTGTTGACAGCTGTCAACTTTTGCCGTTACGTGCGAGTGCTTAGATCGACGAAACGGCCTCTCGGGATGTCATGTCCTGGGGGGCTTTTCTTTTGCGCTCTCTGGTCGTGCCTCCTGTGTTGGTGTTGCGGTCATTCGCCCCGGCTGGACAGCCAGTCGCGGTGAATTCGGTCCATGTTCGCGACAAGCCAGTCGTCAAAGCCGTCTGCCTTGTCGCGCGCGATGTTCAACGTGGTCGTCTTGGCCCCGCGCAGGACGTCCCCCAGAGGGGCGCCATCAGCGCCGGCCAGAACGGGACGTTTTGCAGGTTTCGGTGGGGTGCTGACATGGGCCAGAACCGCCTCGAACCGAGCGTCGGAGGCATCTCCCTTCGCTGCCGCCACAAGGGGCTGCACCTCTTGATCCTTGATGCGGTTGGCCAGCGTCAGCCACCGGTCGCGGCCGATGCCGGGGGCCGCGCCGATCGCGGTCAGAAGGGCAGGGGGGATGGCGTCCGCGATCGACAACATGCGTGAAATCAATGTCTTGTCGATCTGAAGCGCGTCGCAGATCACCTTGCGGTCGAACCCGCTGTCGCGCATGTGCCGGGCGAAGTTCGCCTTCTCGATGAAGGACAGGTCCTTGCGGGCCGTGTTCTCCTGCCCCTGCGCCACGATCAGGTCGCGGTCGTTCAGCTCCCTCACCATGGCCTTGACGGGCTGGTTCAGCAGCTTCATCGCGGCCACCCGGCGGCGGCCATATACGATCTCGTACCGGCCTTCGATATTGAGGGAGTGGCGCAAAAGCACGGGGACCTGCTGGCCATAGTCGCGCATCGATTCCGCCAGAAGCGCGATGCCGTCCGGATCTTCATCCAGACGATCGCGCAGGCCGGCATGGTCGATCATGTCGACCGGAACCTCGATCACCGACCGGTTGCGCAGATCCGCAATGGACTGGCTGACGGCGCCGATCGCCCCTTTCGTCACCCGCGGCTGCGCCGACAGGGCAGGGGGGGTGGCCGAGGGGGTCAGAAGACCCTTCAGAAGATCCTTGCGCGCCATCATGTCACCCCTTTCCGGCCCCAGGCCTGCTGGATCAGCGCCTCGATCTCTCCATTCACCGCGTTCAGGCTTTCCATCGCGCGTTCATAGGTCGACCGCGTGAACTGGCCCCGCTCCACCTCGTACAGGGTCTGCTTGGTGATGCCCGCGTCCGAGATGGCGGTGGATTTCAGCACCGGATGGTTCAGCACATGCTCGCCGAACATCGACCGCATGAAGGACACCATCTGGTTCTGCGGCCCGTCGCCCGGCTCGTACCGTGTCACCACGTAGCGCAGCCAGTCATAGCTCATGTTGCCCCCCGCCTCGGCCACGACGCCAAGGAGGTTGGAGGTCATCAGAAGGAACTGGCACATCGACATCACGTCCAGCATCTGCGGATGCACGGTGACAAGCACCGCCGTGGCGGCCGAAAGCGCGGACATGGTCAGATACCCCAACTGCGGCGGGCAGTCGATCACGACGACGTCGTAGTCCTCCTCCACCTCGGCCAGCTTGTCGCCAACGCGGGTGAAGAAGAACTGAGCGGACCGTTCGGCCAGCGCCCGTGGGGTTTCGTGCTCGAACTCCATCAGGTCAAGGTTGCCGGGGATGATGTCGAGCCCCGGGAAGTAGCTTTTGCGAATCACGTCGCGCAGGGGCAGCGGGTCTTCGTAGCGGATCGCATCGTAGAGGGTGCCGCCATCGATCAGGTCGAATTCCGGCTGGAATCCATGCAGGGCCGAAAAGCTGGCCTGCGGATCCAGATCCACCGCCAGCACCCGGTAGCCGTCCAGCGCCAGCTTTTGCGCCAGATGCGCCGCGGTCGTGGTCTTGCCCGAGCCGCCCTTGAAGTTGATGACGGTGATGACTTGAAGATGATCGCCGTTGCGCCGCCCGGGAATGTAGGTTCCGGGGGTTTTCGTCCCCTTTTCAAGAAGTTGACGCAGCTCCTGCACGTCGGACAGGCTGTAGTAGCGCCGCCCGCCGGCCCGCGTCTCGGGGCTGGGACCGCGGCCGTCCAGATGCAGCTTGCGCAGATAGGCGTCCTTGACGCCCAGAAGATCCGCGACCTCGCCGCTGGTGAACTTCCGCAACTCCTTGCTGGCGTCCGGGGGGAAAAGCTGTTCACGATGCGCCTGAAGCCGTTCGGACAGCCGCTGGGCGTGTTCCCCCACCAGAACGTCGATTCGTTCCTGACGCTTCATCTTCGCCCCTTGTGGTTCAGCGTGTGTTACGCTTGAACTCGTGATATCTGCTTGTTGCCGTAAGTGAATGGTGGAGAATTCGGATTCGGGCAAGGGCTTTTTCACGTTCCGGTGTGGGAAACGCGCAAGAGGGGGGAGTTTGCAAACTGCCCCTGAGATCGGCCGTCCTTCGGATTTCAATCGGACGGTGTTTGACTTTCAAATGGACGATACCTTAATTTCAAACAGCCGCCCTGCCTGAAAGGTTCTGCCATGTACCGACGCCACGCCGCCCTCCGCATCGCCGAGGCTCTGAAGGACACGCGCGTCGTCCTGATCTCGGGCCCGCGCCAGTCGGGCAAGACGACGCTGGCCGAAGCGCTGGCGGCCGAAGGGTGGCGCTTCTTCACGCTGGACGATCCCACCACGCTGGAGGCCGCCCGCGCCGATCCCGCGGGCTTCCTGCGCGGTGTGGACCGGGCCGTCATCGACGAGGTGCAGCGGACCCCTGGCCTTCTTCTGGCCATCAAGACCGAGGTGGACCGCGACCGCCGCCCCGGCCGCTTCCTCCTGACCGGATCGGCCAACCTGATGACGCTGCCGAAGGTGGCGGATTCGCTGGCCGGACGGATGGAGACGATCCCTCTCCTGCCCCTGTCGCGGGGCGAGATCCTGGGCCGGAAGTCCAGCTTCCTCGACAACCTGCTGGCGGGCCGCCCCGCCACGGTGGGCGACCTGATCCTCGGCCCCGACATGGTGGAGATGGTGCTTTGCGGCGGCTATCCCGAGGCGGTGGCGCGTCCGCGCTGGACCCGACGGCAGGACTGGTACCTGAACTATGTCGACGCCCTTGTGCAGCGCGACGTGCGCGACATCGCCGACATTGGCAAGCTGGGCCTTCTGCCGCGCCTGTTGCGGATGATGGCCGAACATTCGGGCCAGTTGGTGAACGCCTCCGCGCTTGGCGCGCAGGTGGACCTGAACCACGTCACCACCCTGAAATACATGCGCCTGTTCGAAAGCCTGTTCCTTGTGGACACCTTGCCGCCTTGGTTCAACAACCGCATCAAGCGGCTGGTGAAGTCGCCGAAGCTGCATTTCCTGGACTCAGGTCTCTTGGCGGCGCTGCGCGACCTGTCGCCCGACCGCGCGGCGCAGGACCGGCCCGCCTTCGGCGCCGTGCTGGAAACCTTTATCTATGCCGAGTTGCGCAAGATCGCGACATGGAGCGAGGAACGCCCCGCCTTCAGCCACTTCCGCGACAAGGACCAGACCGAGGTCGACATCGTTCTGGAAACCCGCCGCGGCACCGTGGCGGGGGTGGAGATCAAGGCCTCGGCCACCGTGCGGGCCGAGGATTTCAAGGGCTTGCGCAAGCTCGCCATCGCGCTGGAGGATCGCTTCGTGCAAGGCGTGGTGCTGTATGACGGCGACCGCGTGGTGCCGTTCGGCGAAAAGCTGTTCGCGGTGCCCTTGTCGAGCCTGTGGTCGGACGGCTGACGCCCGACCAGCATGCGTTTCAGAAGGCCGCGCGGTAGATGGCCAGCACGTCCTCCACGCTCATCTCGCGCGGGTTGTTGTTCATCAGGCGGCGGATGGCGTGGGCGTCGGCGGCAAAGCGCGGCAGCTGGTCCTCGGTCGCGCCATGGGCCGACAGGCGCATCTCCACCCCAAGATCTTCGCAGAAACGGTGTGCCGCCTTGGCCAGATCGCCCGACAGGCCAAGCGCCGCCGCGACCTCGGCCGTCTTGTCCGGCACCGACGATTCATTGAAGGCCAGCATATGTGGGAAGATGATCGCGTTGGCCAACCCGTGCGGCAGGTGCAGCAGCGTGCCCAAGGGATAGGCGAGCGCGTGGCCGGCGGCCGTGTTCACCGGCCCAAGGCAGATCCCGCCATAGAAGGAGGCGAGCATCATCCCCTCCCGCGCCTCGGTGTCCGTGCCGTCCTGCACCGCGCGCTTCAGGAAACGACCGACGAGGTCGATGCCCATGCGGGCGAAACCGTCGATCACGGGATGGGCGTTGATGTTGGTGAACGCTTCCACGCAATGGGCCATGGCGTCGATACCGGTGGCGGCGGTGACGGCGGGCGGCACGCTGAAGGTCAGGACCGGGTCAAGCACCGCCAGATCCGCGATCAGATGCGGGCTTTCCACCGCGATCTTCGCCCCCGCGCCCGGATCGGTGATCAGCGCGCGGATCCCGGCCTCGGACCCGGTGCCGGCGGTGGTGGCCACCTGGACCAGCGCCGTGCGGCGACCGGCGACCTTGTTCGGCCCCGCCACCTCGGCCAGCGTCTGATCGCCGTCCCAAAGGGCCGCCACCAGCTTCGCCACGTCCATGGCCGACCCGCCGCCCAAACCCACGACCAGATCCGGACGGGCCGCGCGGGCGGCCGCAAGCGCCGCCTCAAGGCAGGCGATGTCCGGCTCTCCCGGCAGGTCGTCAAAGACGGTGATCTGCCCGGTCAGGCCCAGCTTCTGCGCGAAGACGGCCGTGTGCGGGGTCGCCAGCACGAAGATCCGCTCGGCCTCGACGATCTGCCCCACGCGGGCTGAGGCGCCGGCCCCGATTTCCAGCCGTTTGGGCAGGTGGATGGTGATGTTCCTCATGCTGCCTTCCCCGCGACCAGCTTGCGCGCATAGGCGATGGCCTCGTTCATGTTGCCGTGGTTCGCGATGCCCTTGCCCGCGATGTCGAAGGCCGTCCCGTGATCGACCGAGGTGCGGTCGATCGGCAGCTCGACCGACACGTTGACCGCCGTGTCGAAGGCCACCAGCTTGATCGGGATGTGCCCCTGATCGTGATACTGCGCCACCACCAGATCGAAGGCCCCCGAATGCGCGCGGTGGAACACGGTGTCGGCCGAGATGGGTCCCGACGCGTCGATCCCCTCGGCCCGCGCGGCGTCCACGGCGGGGGCGATCTGGTCCACATCCTCGGTCCCGAACAACCCGTTTTCGCCGCAATGCGGATTGATGCCCGCCACCGCGATGCGCGGCTTGGCGATGCCAATGCGCTTCAGATGGGCGTTCCCGGCGCGGATCGTGGCCAGCACGCGTTCCGTCGTCGCCCGCCGGATCGCCTCGGACAAGGAGACGTGGGTGGAGACGTGAATCACCTTCAGCCGTTCCGACGCCAGCAGCATGTAGGCCGCCTGCGATCCGGTCAGCGACCGCAGCATGCCGGTGTGGCCATCGTAATGATGGCCTGCCGCGTTCAGCGCCTCCTTGTTGATGGGGGCGGTGACGATGCAGCCGATCTTGCCCGCCTGCGCGTCCCGCACCGCCTGCTCGATGAAGCGGAAGGCTGCGTCTCCCGCCACGGGGGACAGTTGGCCCCAAGGCAGGGGGGCGCCTTCGATCGGCAGGTCCACCACGTGGCCCTCAAGCTCCACGGCGCAGCCGATGGCGGTCTTCGCCGCCTCCAGCGTGGCGCGGTTGCCATAGATCTGGGTGCGCGCGCGGTCGGCGGGCGACATTTCCGCCAGTGCCTTCACGCTGATTTCGGGGCCGACGCCCGCGGGGTCGCCCATGGTGATGCCGATGGTGTCGCTCATGCCAGCCTCGTCGCATTGGCCGCCCAGCCCGGCGACAGCCGGACGTATTTGATGGCGCGGCGGTGGTAGGTGTAGGTGATGTGCAGCGTCCCGTCCGGGCCTTCCAGCAGCCAGGGATAGGACATTTCCTTGTTCCGCCCGTCGGTGGAATCGTTCGACGTGCAGGTGCCGGGACCGTCCTCCACGATCAGGCGGTCGGGGAAGGTGCGGCCGCCATCGGCGGACAGGCAGACGCCCACCGGCGCGCGCCGCACGCCCCAGACGGGCACGCAGCCGCCGGTGGGATCGGCGTCGGGACGGTCATCCTCCTCGCCCAGCTCGTCATAAAGCGAGGCGCGGCGGTCGGCACTGGTTGCGGCCGAGGACAGGTTGCAGATCAGCGCGATCCGCCCGTCCGCGATCCGCGTCGCGGCGATGGAGGAGTTGTTGTTCGGCAGATCCGTCGCCTCGGGCGCGGACCAGCGGCGGCCATCGGCGCTTTCGCTGCGGAAGACGTGGTCGGCCTGACGGCGGCGGAAAAAGGCGGGGATCGTGCCGTCCATGGGCACCGGGCTCATGTGGACCGAACCGATGGAGCCTTCCACCGCCTCCAGCGTCCACGTCCGCCCTTGGTCCAGCGATATGCCCATGGCGGCGTCGTCATGGCTGCCGTTCCACTTCTGCCCAGGACGGGACGCACAGCGGAAGATCGGCAGAAGCCAGGCGCCATCGTCGCGCACCACCACACTACCGCGCACGAAGCAACCGCGCGGCAGGTCCAGATACCGCCCCTCGCCCGCCGTCACCCCACCCGCGTCGCGGGTCAGGGGTGCCATGCGGATGCGGCATTCGTCCTGGTTGCCCGAGGGCTGGGAGGTGTGGAACAGCCACATCCGCCCGTCCGGCGCGTGGAACACCACCGGGTTTTGTTCGGAGTGGTGGGGATCGTGGCTCAGCACCCTCACCGGGCCCCACTGGTTCCCGCCCGCCGGCAGCAGGCTGCCATGGATGGAGATGTCGGACTTTCCCTCCAGCGTGCCCCCGAACCACACACAGAGCAGCGCGCCGTCCGGCATCAGTGACAGGAACGAGGCGTGGTTCTGGATCATGGGCGAGGGCAGAAATCCCTCCGCACGCCCCGGCGACACGGGCGTGACCTGCCCGGTCATCGCCTCCCCGATCTGGTCCGGCGTCATGGAATCCTCCCCTTGAACTTCCCAAGACAGTCGGCCCCCTCTTCAAGGTTGTCAAGTTGCATGATCCGAAATAAAAAGGTATAAGTAGAATAATACATCCATAACATACGGTATTAACTGCGTAATTTTCTGTGTCATTGAACGGCCTGAAAACCTATGTTGACAACATGACACCGCCGCCGCATCTTCGACGAACAGATGGGGAAGGGTCGGAGGAGGAGCTTCACGCCCGTGCCCCATCACCCTGGGGAGGTTTGTGATGAAGAGAACGCTTGCGCTTGGCGCGCTGATGCTCGCCGCGGGACTGGCGCCCGCCCATGCCGCCGACACCGACATCCGGATCGTGCTGAGCGAGGAACTGGACCTGATGGAGCCGTGCATGGCCACCCGCTCCAACATCGGTCGGGTGATCCTGCAGAACATCAACGAAACGCTGACCGAATACGACACGCGGAACGGTCAGGGCGTCATCCCCCGCCTTGCGACAAGCTGGGAACAGAAGGATGACGGCGGCTGGCGCTTCCACCTGCGCGACGGGGTCACCTTCTCGGACGGGTCGGCCTTCGACGCGGCCGACGTGAAGCATTCCTTCGACCGCGCGATGAGCGACAAGATCAGCTGCGAAACGCCCCGCTATTTCGGCGGCATGACGGTGGAGGCGACGGTGGTCGACGACCATACCGTCGATTTCAGCGCCGATCCCGTGCAGCCGATCCTGCCGCTGCTGCTGTCGCTGGTCACGATCGTGCCGTCGGAAACCCCGATCGAGTTCACGCGCCAGCCCGTCGGCACCGGCCCTTACGCGCTGACCGACTGGTCCCCCGGCCAGCAGATCGTGCTGACCCGCCGCGACGGCTATTGGGGCGAAGAGCCGAAGGTCACCTCGGCCACCTACCTGTTCCGGACCGACCCGTCCGTGCGCGCCGCCATGGTGGCTGCGGGGGAAGCGGACCTCGCCCCCTCCATCGCCGATCTGGACGCCACGAACGAGGCGACGGATTTCAGCTACCTCAACTCCGAAACCGTCTACATCCGGCTGGACCACACGGTGGCCCCGATCAACGACCTGCGGGTGCGCAAGGCCCTGAAGATGGCCATCGACCGCGAAGCGTTCATCGGCACCGTCATGGCCGACGGCACGCTGCTGGCCACCGCGCTGGTGCCGCCGACGACCGCCGGCTGGAACCCCGACGTGAAGCCCACCGCCTATGATCCCGAAGGCGTGAAAGCCCTGCTGGAGGAAGCCCGCGCCGATGGCGTGCCGGTGGACACGCCCATCAAGCTGATCGCGCGCACCGGCAACTTCCCCGCCGTGGCCGAGGTGGGCGAGGCTATCCAGCAGATGCTGACCGATGCCGGCTTCAACATCGAGCTGCAGTTCCTGGAAGTGGCGGAGCACGAGCAGTATTACTCCCGCCCGTTCCCGACCAGCGCCGGCCCCTACATGCTGATGGCGATGCATGACAACGACAAGGGCGACCCCGTCTTCACCATGTTCTTCAAGTACGACAGCGAAGGCCGCCAGTCGGGCACCCACGATCCGAAGGCCGACGAGCTGATCGCCGCCGCCTCGGCCGCCACGGGAGAGGAACGGGCGAAGCTGTGGTCCGAACTGATCGCCTATCTTTACACCGACATCGCGGCGGACATCCCGCTCTTCCACACAGTCGGGTTCACGCGGGTCGGCGAGAACCTCGATTTCAAGCCCACGATCGCCACGAATTCGCAGCTGCAACTGTCGCAGATCGGGTTCAAGTGATCCACCCCATCCCGGGCGACCTCCACGCCCGGGACCCATCCCAAAGGACATCCGATGACCCAAGACGCGTTCGTGGCCCTTGTCACCTGTTTCCACGATGACGAGACGATCAATTACGACGCCACCCGCCGTCAGGTGCGCCGTCAGGTGGAGGCCGGCAACAACATCATGTGCGCGGGCACCAACGGCGATTTCACCGCCCTGACCTTTGACGAGAAGGTGGCGCTGACCGAAGCCGTGGTGACCGAGGTGGGAGGCCGCGCCAAGGTCATCGTGAACGCCGGCATGCCCGCCACGTATGAGACGGTGAAGCTGGCGCGCGCGTTCGACCGCATCGGCGTGGACGGGATCGCGGTCATCACCCCGTTCTTCATCGCCTGCACGCAGGACGGGCTGGTGCGCCATTTCACCGCCGTCGCGGACGCGGTAAACACGCCCGTCTATCTTTACGACATCCCCGCCCGCACCCAGAACCATATCGAGCCCGCCACGGCGAAGGCGCTGGCCGATCACCCCAACATCGCGGGCATCAAGGATTCCGGCGGCGCGCAGGACACGCTGGAGGCCTATCTTCAGGTGGGCCGCGAAAAGCCAGGCTTTGCCGTCTATTCCGGCCCGGACCATCTGGTGCACTGGTCGCTGATGAACGGGGCGGCGGGCTGCATCTCCGGCCTCGGCAACGTGCTGCCCGAGGTGCTGGCCGCCCTGCTGCGCGCCCACAACGCCGGCGATCATGCCGAGGCGGAGCGTCAGCAGGAGATCTTCGGCAACTTCCGCAAGGATCTCTACGGCCTCGGCTATCCGCCCGCGCTGGTGAAGCGGGCGCTCTACCTGATGGACCCGTCAGTGGGGGCCAGCCGGCAGCCCGCGCTGTTGCCCGACGCCGAACAGGACCGCAAGATCATCGCGATCCTGCAGAAATACGCGCTCCTCTGACGGGCGACGCGCGCCGCTGGAAACGCCCGGCGGCGCGGGATAAGGAAGGCCCATGCACAGTCCCGCCCCGCCCCTTCTTGCCATTATCGCCGACGACCTGACGGGCGCGCTGGACGCCGCCGCCCCCTTTGCAGGTCGCGGCCTGCGGGTGGAGGTGGCGCTGTCGGCCGAGGTCGTGCCCGAGGCGGTGGCCAGCGGCGCGCAGGTCATCTCGGTCAGCACAAGGTCGCGCGAGGTTCCGGCGGATGCGGCCCGCGCGGCGGTGGCGACGGCGCTAGCCGGACTGCCCCCCGGCACGCGGCTGTTCAAGAAGGTGGATTCGCGCCTGAAGGGCAATATCGCGGCGGAACTGGGGGCCTTTCCCGAAGGACCCGCTTTGGCCGCGCCCGCCATCCCAGATTTCGGACGCGTGGTGCAGAACGGTTGTGTCTGCGGCTTCGGCGTGGCGGAGCCCATTCCCGTGGCCCCCCCGCTGGGCCGCCCCGCGGTCGTTCCCGACACTCTGACCGACGACGACCTGCACGCTGCCCTGCAGGATGCGGGCGACGCCCTGCTGATCGGCGCCCGTGGTCTGGCCCGCGCGCTTGCCATCCGGATGACGGGGCAGGGGGAGGAAACCGCGCCGACTCTCCCCGGCCCCCGCGCGTTGTTGATCGTGGGATCGCGCGATCCGATCACGATGGCGCAGGTGGCCTCGCTGGACGGCGTGCCGCATCTGGCCGCCCCGAACGGCGTCATCCCCGACGCGGAGGATGCCGACATCACGCTGATTCAGGCCACGCAGGGGAACGAGGCTGTGGACGGAACGGTCGTAGCGGCCAACCTCGCCCAGAGTCTGCGCGCCATGCCCACACCCGACACCCTGTTCCTGACCGGCGGCGCCACGGCCGAGGCGGTGCTGTCCGCACAGGGCATCCGCACACTGCACCTGTTGGGAGAGGTCCTGCCCGGCCTTCCCGTGGCACGGGCAGGGGACTTGACCATCGTGGCGAAATCCGGCGGCTTTGGTCCGGAGGACACGCTCGTCCGCCTTGTCCGCATGATCCGCGGGGATTAAGATGCAGATGGCCCCCCAATCCGGCCGCAAGAGCCTGGCGGAAATCGTCTTCGACCGCATGCTGAAGGCGATCAAGTCCGGCGCCTACCAGGCCGACGAACGTCTGCCGACCGAGCATGAGCTGGCGGCGGAATTCGAAGTCTCCCGCCCCATCGTGCGCGAGGCGTTGCGCCGGCTGCGCGATCAGGGCCTGATCTATTCCCGGCAGGGCGCGGGCAGCTTCGTGCGCGCCATCGGGCTGAAGCAGCCTTTGGGCTTCGGGTCGCTGGAAAACGTGGCCGACCTGCTGAACTGCTACGAATTCCGCCTCACGATGGAGCCGGAGGCCGCCGCCTGCGCCGCCCTGCGCCACGAGCCCGAAGATCTGGCCCCGCTGGCCGCAGCGCTGGACCTGATGCGCGACGCGACGAACCGCCAGTCCCACCGGGCCGACGCGGATTTCCAGTTCCACGTCGCGATCGCCACCCTGTCGGGCAACCCCTATTTCGCCACCGCGATGGAGGCGCTGGAGGATCACATCGCCGCCGGGATGCGCTTTCACGGCGCGTCGGTGAAACGCGAGACGTCCGGCCTGTCGCAGGTGTTTCTGGAGCATTCGGAAATCTTCGCGGCGATCCGCGACCGCAACGCCGAGGCGGCCCGCCGCCTGATGCGCGCCCACCTGTCGGGTTCTCAGGACCGGGTGTTCCAGAAGCGCACGCCGGGGCGGGGTTAAAGGCCCGCCAGTTCCCCCGGCGGGATCAGCGCGCCGCGATGCCCCACCACCTTCATCGCGACGGCGTGCCCCCGCCGCGCCGCATCCTCGGCCGGGGCGCCGGTCAGCCGCGCCGCCAGATAGCCGCCGTTGAAGCTGTCGCCCGCGCCGGTCGTGTCCACGGGCGTCACGCGGTCCATGGCGGGCAGGGGGCGCAGGTCATGGCCCACCGCCAGCGCCATCTCGGCGCCGCCGTTCTTCACCAGCACCTCACTCGCGCCCAGATCGCGATAGCGGCGGGCGGTCGCATCGGGGTCGGCGTCGCCGAACCACGTCGCCTCGTCGTCATGCGAGGGGAGGGCGATGTCGGCCAGCCGCGCGGCCTCGGTCGTGGCGGCGCACATCGCCTCGGGCGAAGACCAGAGGCGCGGCCGCAGGTTCGGGTCGAACACGATGCGCGCGCCTTCCGCCCGGCGCGCCGCCAGCGCCTCGAACAGCGTCGCCCGCGCGGCGTCCGTCAGGATGCCGATGGTGATGCCGGAAAAGTAGATCACGTCCGCGTCCGCCATTCCCGCCGCCAGCCGGTCCGCGTCATCGGCCAGCGTGCGCGCGGCCGCCGTGTCGCGCCAATAGGTGAAGCTGCGTTCGCCGTCCTTCAGGTCGATCATGTAAAGCCCCGGCACGCGCGACGGGTGCCGCTGAATGTGGGAGATGTCGAGGCCCCCCTCCTCCATGAAGGCCAGCATCCGGTCGGACAGCGGATCGGTTCCCACGGCGGTCAGGTAGCCGACCGTCCAGTCGCGGGGCAGCAGCGCGCGCAGATACCAGGCGGTGTTCAGCGTGTCGCCGGCAAAGCCCGTGCGGAAGACGCCCGCCTCTCCCGTGCCGGACATCTCGATCATGCATTCGCCGATGGACAGCAGTTTCATCCCGTGTTCCCCCCGTTGGATCCCCGCCCATGTTGTCGGACAAGCCGGCCCCGGTGACAAGGCGAAGATGCGGACGGAACAACCTTCCGGCCCTGCGGTTCGGTTTTCAGACAGGACGCCACGCGAAAGGATGACCGCATGTTCCCGATGACCGCACAGGCCCCCCGCTTTGTCCGGAGGCGCGCATGATCCCGCCCCGCCTGCACGCAAGTCTGGACGCGGCCTCTGTCGCGGCGCTGGCCGTGGCGCCGGCCGTCCTGCCCATGTCGCCCGCCACGGGGCGGGCGCTGCGGCTGACAGCCCTTGGGTTGGCCGCCTACAGCCTCTTCACCCGATATGACGGGCGGCACGCGGGCGGCCTGAACCTGAACGAACATCGGGTCCTGGACGCCGCCCAAGGTGTTGCCTTCTGCGTCGCCGCCGCCATGCAGGACAGCCGGGCGCTGCGCACGGCGATGGGCGGCTATGGCGTGCTGTGCCTGGGGGCGGCGGCGCTGGCCGCGCCCTTGCCCGCGCCTGGCGTGGCGCTGCCGTCGCTGGCGCTGACCGGCGTGAAGATGGACCGCGTGACGGAGGTTGCCGCCGATCTCGCCTATCTGCGGACAGGTATCGTCAACGTGGCCTTCATCGGCCGCCCTGATGCGGGCGACTGGGTTCTGATCGATGCGGGCCTGCCCGGCTGCGCCCCCGCCATCCTGCGCGCGGCCGAGAATCGCTTTGGCCGCCCGCCCGTCGCGATCCTGCTAACGCATGCGCATTTCGACCATGTGGGCGCGTTGCAGGTGCTGGCCGACCACTGGGACGTGCCGGTCTATGCCCATCCGCTGGAACGTCCGCATCTGGACGGCGACGCGTCCTATCCCCCGGCCGCGCCTGAGGTGGGGGGCGGCACGATGGCCACGCTGTCGCCCCTGTTCCCGCGTGGGCCGGTGCGGTTGCGCGCACGGGTGCGGGATCTTCCGGCCGACGGCACCCTGCCGATGCTGCCGGGGTGGGGCTGGCTGCACACGCCGGGGCACACGCCCGGGCATGTCTCCTTCTGGAAAGAGTGCACGCGCGTGCTGGTGGCGGGCGACGCCTTCACCACGACGCAGCAGGAATCCTTGCGTGATGCCGTGGCTCAGGCGCCCGAACTGCATGGTCCGCCGGCCTATTTCACCTCGGACTGGGCGGCGGCAGAGGCGTCGGTGCGCAAGCTGGCCGCGCTGGAACCGGACGTGGTCGTCGCAGGGCACGGGCCGGCCGGTGCGGGCCTGCGGTTCCGGAAGGCGCTGCACGAACTGGCAAACGGCTTCGCGCGGATCGGCCTGCCACCGGCGAGCCGCTATTTGGGCCAGCCCGCCGAACCGGCCCGGCTGAGCTGATCGAAAAGACGGGCCGCGGGATCCGCGGCCTTTTCCGTTACGCGCGCGGACGTTCCGCGCGAAGGGCGCGGGTTGTGGCGTCGAACAGGGAGAAGGTCTCCATCTCCTCCAGCGTGACGCCCAGTTTCAGGCGCCAGTTGGGGTATTCGTCCAGCGTGCTGGGGACGTTCACGGGCTTTGTTTCCCCCACCAGATCCTCCAGCCGGGCGGCGAACAGAAGGGAGGGGGTGCGGGCCAGGTGGCGGTGAACGGCCACCACCAGCTCCGGCGAGGCGGGGCCGTCCGTGACGGTATTGTCCTCCAGAAGGCCCGCTGCCATCAGATCGGCCAGCAGTTCCTGCCGCTCGGTCGTGCGGGAGGTGGCCTGTTCCTCCGCTGCCTCGGCGCTGATCAGGTCGTGGGAGGCGCGCAGGGCGATGTCGTCGCCCATCCACCAGCCTTGGAAGGTCGGCAGGTCATGGGTGGAGAGACAGGCCAGCGCCAGCGCCGGATACTCGGGCGGGGGGATGTAGCCGTCCTCCGTCCGTTCGAAGAAGAAGATGCGGTAGGAGAGGATGCCCGTCTCCTCCATCACGTCGCGGAAGCCGGGGGGGACGTTGCCCAGATCCTCGCCGATCACGAGGGTGCGGTTCTTGTTCGATGCCTCGGCCAGCCCGGTCAGCATGTCGGCGATCGGATAGCGGACATAGGTGCCTTCGGCCGGACCCATGCCGTAGGGGATCAGGAACAGTTGCCACAGGCCCATCGCGTGGTCGATCCGCAAGGCGCCGGCCTGCCGCGTCGCCTGTTCCATCAATCCGCGATAGGGGGCGGCGCGGCTTTCGGCCATCCGCAGGGCGGACAAGGGCGCCAGACCCCAGTCCTGACCGTATTCGTTGAAGTAGTCCGGCGGCGCCCCGATCCGGACCGAGGACATGACATCCGGATCGCCCCAGCTGCCCGACCCGTCCGCCGCCTCCCCCACCGCGAAGTCGAGGTACAGGCCGATGCCCATCCCCGCCGCGTCGCAGGCGGCGCGTGCGGCGGCCAGCTGGCGGTCGGTTTCCTGTTGCAGCCAGCGGTGGAAGGCGATGTCGGCGGCATGCTCGCGGGCGAATGCGGCGACGGTGGGGCCGGCGACATCGTGGTATTCGGCGGGCCAGGCCTGCCAGCCGGCGCTGTGGCCTTGGGCGACCATATGGGCCGACAGCGCCTCGAACAGGGCGTGGCGGTTCAGGTCCGTGTTGTCGCGATCTGCGGCGTCAGGGCGGCCTTGCGCGTCCCAGATCCGCCGCAGCACCCGCATCTTCAGCGCCGTCACCGCGGGATAGTCCACAAGGTCCGTGTCGCGCAGGGCCGCAAGATCGGCGTCGGCCATGCCGTCGTGATATCCCGCCACCCGGTCCACCGCGATGTAGATCGGGTTCAGGAAGCGGCGGTTCGAAGGCGAGAAGGGGCTGCGGCGCGACGGGTCGGTCAGGAACAGAGCGTGCAAGGGGTTCAGGCCGATGAAATCCGCCCCGGCCCCGCCCAGAAGGGCAGCCAGCGCCTCAAGATCCGCGAAATCGCCGATGCCCCAGTTCCGGTCCGACCGGATCTGGTACAGTTGCAGCGCGACGCCCCAGACGCGCCCGCCATCTTCGGGAAGATGGCAGCGGACGCCGGCGGGGGCGCGCAACTCGTGCGGCGTGGCAAGGGCGGGGGTGTCGCCGAAGGCCTGCACAAGGGCCTCCAGCGTCTGGCGTGGCGCGGTGTGGACGGTGCCGCCCATGCCTTCGTAGTCGGGCTGGATGCCGAAGCTGCGTGCGCGTGTTTCCAAGTTGTCCATCCGCCGTCCGTCCCTGCCGTGGCGACCCTGCGTCGCCCACGGCGCAACGTGCCGGAACGGGGGTTGTTCCGGCCGCGGGGTCAGTCGTCCAAGGCCCGCACCTCATGCGCCTTCAGGACGCGGCGGGCCGTGCGGCCATAGCTGTCGGGCAAGGCGCGCAGCTCGGGGAAGATCGCGAACAACTCCTCCCGCACGGGGGCCTGCAGGGCGTCCAGGCTGAAGCCGCCGGGATGGTAGCTTTCGGTGGCCGCACCGTTGGCCCAGATCACCTCGTGCCGGTCGAACAGCAGGTGGATGTAGGTGACCGTTTCCATCTCCTCCACCGTGACGGCGTGGCCGTCGACCATGTGGCGGGCGGGGGCCAGCACCTCATCCTCGGCAAACAGAAGCTGCGCGCGGTAGCCTTCGATCAGCATCCGGTGCTGGGGGGAGACGAGGAGGTCTTCCGTCAGGTTTGGGATCGCGCGCGGGCGCAGGCGGATCGGGGCGAATCGACCGGTGCCCGGCACGGTGGAACGGCCGATCCAGCGGATGGGCTGCAGGCCGTGGTCGCGCGTCACCACCATGTCGCCCACCTGCAGGCTGTCCACCGTGCGGGTGCCGCCCAGCGTGTGGATCTTCGCGCCGGGGGTGAAGCAGATGATCTGATCCACGTTGCTGAAGGGGATGACCGTGCCGTCGGCCAGCGTGACGGTGCCTGATTTCGCGCCCGTGGCCGCGTTCCGCTGGGTAATGGCGGTGCGGAACCCCGTCTCATCCCCCATATCCAGGACGTGCTGGCCGTCCGGCATCGTCACCTCATAGGGGGAGGGGGGCGTGCCGATCATCTTGCTTGTGGCCAGATCCACCTGACGGCCGCCGGTATCTGGACCGCTCAGATGCGCGTGGAGCAGGTTGGAGCCTTCGTTTTCCCAATACACCACCTCGATCGTGTAGGTGGTGCCGGGGGCGAGTTCCACCGTGCCGCTGCGGGTGGTCATCCCCTGGTGATAGTCGTTGTCAAGGAACGCCTTGTCCTGCCCGTCCGCATTGTGCCACGTCAGCGCCTTGCCGTCCGCGTCGCGGATCACGATGCGCGAGCCGTCATCCGACGCGGTGTCGAAGGTGTAGGTGCCCCCTTCGGTCACCTTCAGCGTGCTGGTGTAGACGACGCCGAAATTGTTGGGATCAGTGTCCGTGCCGCGCACGGACTTGGCCAGCGCATCCACCTCGAAGTTGCTGGCATAGCCCTGGCCCGACAGGGTGCCCGACGTGATCGCGTCCGCCTGCCCGTCGGCCGAGGTGAAGTCGTGGTCGTAGAAGCGGTAGGCCCACGAACCCGCGGCCTGGCTGGAATGGTCGGTCATCGTCGTCCCTTCGACATCGCAAATCCTGATGCCGAGGGGTTTGGGCCCCCAATTCTTTCCGGGGGTTGAAGATCGCGCGCGGAGGGCGGGAGGGAATATCGGCAATTTTAGCGAAGCGCGCACCTTGCCATCCCGCGTCCTGCGGGCCTATGGACGAAGTCATGCACAAGACCGAACACCGCCTGTTCCGAAGCCGGGTGATCGCGGGCTTCGAATGCGGCCTTGTTCATCATGGCCGCCACGACCTTCTGGTCACCACCGGCCACCGGCCACAGGACCGGATGGCCGAGCATTTCCGCATCGTGCGCGATCATGGGATGGTCACGTTGCGCGACGGGCTGGTGCCGGGCCATGACATCGGCGACCGGCTGCGGGTTGCGCGCGACGCGGGGGTGGAGGTGATCTGGGACCTGTCCCATTATCACCGCAATCCCGATCCGGTGCACTGGGCGCGGCAGGTGGCGGAGCAGGCGCTGGCCATCAACGGGTCGGGGCGGCTGTGGCTGTGCCCGGTCAACGAACCTTCGCTCTATCCCCGCCTTGCCGGCCTATCGCGGCACGAGGCGGTGGAGATGGCCGTGACCATGGCCCGCGTCGCGCGCGACCATCATCCGGACGTCGGCATCCTGACGACGGACCCGATCATCGGCATCGGCCACCGCCAGTTCGAGGCGACGGACGCCATCGTGGCCGCCGTGGGCGTGGATGTGGTGGGCGTGAACTACTACCCGCACACAGCGCGGACCGCGCTGTCCAAGGTGCTGATGAAGACATGGCGCCGCTATGGCAAGCCGGTGATGGTGTCGGAAACCAGCTGGCATGACGGCCACCCGGTCCACCACCACCGTTACCCCGGTTTCCACAAGGGCGCTTGGCTGCGCCACGTGCTGGAGGAGATGGAGGTGGCCCGACGCCGTGGTGCCGATGTTCAGGGCCTGTGCTGGTACCCGGTCATCGACTGCCCCCCTTGGCACGCGCCGCGATCCCGTCAGAGGTGGAGCCACGGGCTGATCCGCGCGGACCTGTCGGTGGACCCGCTCCTCTCCCACGCCCTTCGTGAAATGATGGAGTAGGCGGCCGCGAACGGTAGGAGGCGTCCGTAACGGTTTTTCGTACCTTTTTGTACGAAACTTCGAAAAGGTGCATTTTCTCTCTTGCGGGTTCGTCTGAGTCTCCGTAGATACCGCCTCACCGAAGCGGAGACGCTTGGGACGGAAGG
>NZ_JAQMHV010000013.1 GCF_028307215.1 Falsirhodobacter sp. 20TX0035
CTGCCCCAACTGCGGCTATGACAAGGCGCGCGGCGACCAGTGCGAAAACTGCACCAAGCAGCTGGACCCCACGGACCCGTCTGGCCGAGGCGGAAGCGACCGCCGCCGGCCTGCCCGATCTGGACGCGGCCCGCGCCGGGGTGGAGGAGGTGCGCGTCGCGCTGGAGGCCGCGCGCATCGCCATGCTGACCCGCCGCAGCGCCCATGACGAGCTGAAGCGCGACGGTGTCGCCCGCGCCCGCCGCCGGGCCGAGATCGCGCGGGAGATGGGCACGTGGCGCGGCCGGCTGGACAATGCCGAACGCCGCGCCGCCGAACTCGCCGATCGCCGGGCCGAGGCGGAGGCGGAACGCGAAGAGGCCACCCTGCTGCCCGAGGAACTGGCCGTCGCCCGTGAAGAACTGGTCGACCGGATCGAAGAGGCGGAGGCGCGTCGGGACGCCGCCCGCACCGCCCTGGACGCCGCCGAGGAGGCCGCCCGCGCCGCCCAGACCGCCGAGCGCGACACCGAGCGCGCCGCCGGAGAGGCGCGCGAGGCCCGCGCCCGCGCCGAGGCCCTGCGCGACGCCGCCGCCACCGCCGTTCAGGCCGCCGCCGAGCGCATCCACGAGGACACCGAACGCACCCCCGCCGAACTGCTGGCCAGTCTGAAGCTGGACCTTGCCGGGCTTCCCGACGCCTCGGCGCTGGAGGAGGAGATCTTCCGCCTGCGCCGCGCGCGCGACGGCCTTGGCGCCGTGAACCTGCGCGCCGAGGAAGACGCCCGCGCCATCGCCGAGGAGCACGGCACGCTGGCCGCCGAGGCCGCCGATCTGGCCGAAGCCGTGAAGCGCCTGCGGGCCGGCATCGCGGGCCTGAACCGCGAAGGGCGCGAACGCCTTCTGGCCGCGTTCGAGCAGGTGAATGCCAGCTTCGCCACCCTTTTTACCCATTTGTTCGGCGGGGGGGAGGCGCGGCTGGTGATGATCGAATCCGACGATCCGCTGGATGCGGGGCTGGAGATCATGTGCCAGCCGCCGGGCAAGAAGCTCTCCACCCTGTCGCTTCTGTCGGGGGGCGAACAGACCCTGACGGCGATGGCGCTGATCTTTGCCGTGTTCCTGGCCAACCCCGCGCCGATCTGCGTGCTGGACGAGGTGGATGCGCCTCTGGACGACGCCAACGTCACCCGCTTCTGCGATCTTCTGGACGAGATGACCCGCCGGACCGAAACGCGGTTCCTGATCATCACCCACCACGCCGTGACCATGGCGCGCATGGACCGGCTGTTCGGGGTGACCATGGTGGAACAGGGCGTCAGCCAGCTGGTCAGCGTGGACCTGAAGAAGGCGGAGGCGCTGGTCGGCTAAAGCTTCATGATGCGGTCGCCGACCCGCACCTCCCCGTCCCGTTCCACCGAACACAGGATGCCGCGCAGGCGCAGTTCGGGGTGGCCGGGCGCGGTGATCCAGTCCTTCGCGGCGTTTCCATAGCGGACCTTCCACTTCACGCAGCCGTCGTTGAAGACGTCCGACACCCGCACCACGGCCGTGCCCACCTGCAATAGGGAGTCGACAGGCACATTCGCCTCGGACAGGTCCATGTCGGCGATCACTGGATCGCCCGGATGCGGCTGCGCGCGGTCCCGCCAGACGAGGTCCAGCACCCGTTGCGGCAGGATCGACACTTGGATCGCCGGATGGGGCCGCCCGTCGGGCAGGCGCAGCCAAGGGCGGGACAGCCAACGGTCGCCCGGGACGCCCTCGGCCACGGTAAGGCGCAGGCGGTCGGGGAAGACGCGTTCGCCCACGCCGGGGCGGAAGCACAGGCCGGTGACGGGGGCATGATCCTTGGGCGCGGCCTGCACATGGGGCAGGGCGGCCTGCAAGTCATCGAACGCGATCACAGTGCGGCGGCCTTTCGGGGCAGGTCAAGATCGGCGTCGATAAGCAGCCCGTCCTCGCGCAGCCGGTCAAGTATATGCGCGGGCGGTGCCATGACCGCGTCGTAGAAGGCGCGGACGCGGTCGGGACCGGCAGTGGACAGGAAGTCGTTCAGCGGCGCGTTGTTGGTGTAGGCCCCGCGTTCCAGCCGGAAGGGCAGGCGCTCCAGCCAGGCCTCCCGGTCCTGCGCGTGGAAGTGCAGCAGCGGCAGGTCGTCGGTGAAGCCGATGCCGGTGATCCGTTCCTTGTTCAGAAAGCCGCCATGCAGGCGCGGTTCCAGCCCCGGCACCCCCGTGCGGAAGATGGCCTTGCCCACGATGTGGCTGAGGGCGCCACTGGCCATGGCCGGGGCGAAATCGCCGAAGGCCGCGATGCGCTGTTCCAGATCGCGCAACGGGGCGCGGAAGCTGCGGGCGGTGAAGATGTCGGGGGAAAGGTCGGGATCGTGCAACGCTTCCCACGGGCGCATCCGCACCATGATCGCGTCGGTGCCGGCCAGAACCTCCGCCACGGGACGCTCCGGCCGCATGAACTCGTCCACGTCCAGATGCGCGATCCAGGGCAGGGGGGCCGCGTCGTACAGGCGGCGGATGTTGCGGGACTGGCGGTTCTGGTGCCGGTCGGGCCGCCGCTTGCCCCACCATGCGTCGTCGCAGCGGATCACGGTCACGCGGTCCAGCCCGCGCAGACGGTCGGCGGCCGGATCGTCGGGGTCGTCCAGATGCAGCCAGACATGCGCCGCGCCCAAGCCCAGATGGTGGGCCAGAAAGGCACGCAGCTGATCTTCGGGCGCGCGGGCGGTGATGCAGATTCCCCAGTCCATATTCGTCCTTCCGGGCCGTCCGCCCACTTGAATTTCCGCCCCGGCGGGCAAGATCTTAATCATGACCGGAGGAGGCTGTCATGCTGGAATATCTGACCGAGGATCTGCGCGACGGATTGCGGCAGGCGGCCGCCCGAACCCGACGCCGGTCGCGGCTGCACGTGCAGCTGGGCGAGGCGGTGTTCCCCGTGACGCGGATGTGGGCTACAGGCCTTGCCGTCGGCGCCGACCGGCTGACGCATCTGCGCGGGCTGGTGGACCTTTACGACGGTCCCCGCCACATCGGCCACTGCCTGATCGTCGCCTCCGTCCTGGAGGGGGAGGAGCTGGTGTGCGAGTTCAAGTCCTTCCAGCCGATCAGCGACGGCCCGCCCGTCGACTTCGAACGGACGGGCGAACCGGTGGCGGGCTACCTGCCCGCCTATTGAAGGTCGGCGAACACGTCGGTCAGCCGCGCGCAGGCGTCCTCG
Organism: Falsirhodobacter sp. 20TX0035; assembly: GCF_028307215.1. Taxonomy (GTDB): domain Bacteria; phylum Pseudomonadota; class Alphaproteobacteria; order Rhodobacterales; family Rhodobacteraceae; genus Falsirhodobacter. Next base: position 3,216 of record NZ_JAQMHV010000013.1, read on the forward strand.
ATCATGGCGCGCGGCATGGCGATGTTGAAGCGCAGGAACGTCTCGCCCCCCGGGCCGAAGCTGGGGCCGTAATTCGTGGCGATGCCGCCCTGCTTTTCCACCCGCGTGATGATCTCCTCGGCCGGCATGCCGGTGCCCGCGAAATCGACCCACGCAAGATACGTCGCCTCCATCGGCATGGACCGCAGGCCGGGGATCGCGTTCACCGTTTCGTCGAACATCCGGCGGTTTTCGTTCAGATAGGCCATCAGCCGGTCCACCCATTCCGCGCCCTCGGGGGAATAGGCGGCCTCGGCCATCCGCAGCCCAAAGCTGTTGGGGGAGATGCCCAGCGCCGCCAGACGGGCCCCGAAGCGTTCGCGCAAGCCCGGATCGGGAATGATCACGTTGCCGGTGTGGCTGCCCGCGATGTTGAACGTCTTGGTGGAGGCCGTCATCATCACCAGACGGTCCGCGATGTCCGGCGCGGCCACGGGCATGGGGATGTGCTTGTGGCCGGGGAAGACCAAGTCGTGGTGAATCTCGTCGGACACCAGGATCAGGTCGTGACGGCGGCAGAACCCAGCCACGCCGCGCAACTCCTCCGCCGTCCAGACGCGGCCGCCGGGGTTGTGCGGCGAACACAGGATCAGCATCTTCTCGGACCCGGTCATCTGCGCGTCCCATGCGTCGAAGTCCATGGCATAGAGGCCGTCCACCTGCGCCAGCGGGCAGGACACGACCGTGCGCCCCGCGGCGGCGATGACGCGGGCAAAGGCGTGATACACGGGCGTCAGCAGCACCACCCCGTCCCCCGGTGCCGTGAAGGCGTCCACGCACAGGGCCGTGCCGTTGACAAGGCCGTGGGTGGTGAAGATGGCCTCCCGCTCCACCTCCCATCCGTGGCGTTCGCGCATCCACCAGCAGATCGCGTCCAGATAGGCGCGATCGTCGCCGTAATAGCCGTAGACGCCGTGATCGGTCATGTCGGTCAGGGCCTTCTGGACGCAGGCGGGGGGCCGGAACTCCATATCCGCCACCCACATGGCCAGACCCTGACCCTTCGGCACGTCGTACAAGGTTTCCATCATGTCCCATTTCACCGAATGGGTGCCGAAACGGTCGATCGGATCGTCAAAGCTCATCGCGCTCTCCTGTTTGCGGGGAAGCGTAAAGCGGAAGGATTGCAGCGGCAACGCGCTTGTCCTACATCGTCGGCATGATACGCCCCATCCTGATCCATCCCGATCCACGCCTGAAAAAGGTCTGCCCGCCGGTCGAATCCATCACGGACGAGATCCGCGCGCTGGGCCGCGACATGCTGGACACGATGTACGACGCGCCGGGCGTGGGGCTGGCCGGTCCGCAGATCGGCGTCATGAAGCGGATCATCACGATGGACTGCACCAAGGACCCCGAAGCGGCGCCCCAGCCCATGGTTCTGGTCAATCCCGAGATCACGTGGTCCTCGGACGAGGGGAGCACCTACGAGGAGGGCTGCCTGTCCATCCCCGACCAGTACGCCGAGGTGGAACGCCCCGCCCGCGTCCGCGTCCGCTGGACCGACCTTGAAGGGCAGGAGCGCGAGCAGGAGTTCGACGGCCTGTGGGCGACCTGCGTCCAGCACGAGATCGACCACCTGAACGGCAAGCTGTTCATCGACCACATCGGCCCGCTGAAGCGCCAGATGATCACGCGCAAGATGCAGAAGCTGAAGCGCGACCGCGCGCGTGATCCCGCATGATCCGCCCCTTCATCCTTTGGCCTGACGCGCGCCTGCGCACCCCCGCCGCGCCGGTGGAGGCGATCACCGACGAGATCCGCACCCTTTGGGCCGACATGGTGGAGACGATGGACGCCATGCCCGGCTACGGCCTTGCCGCGCCGCAGATCGGCGTGATGCGGCGGCTGGCGGTGGTGGACTGTTCGGCCGAACGCGGCAAGGCGATCCTTCTGGCCAATCCCGAAGTGCTCCACGCCTCTGTGCAGCCGCGCGAGCATGAGGAGGCGAGCCCCAACCTGCCGGGCGTGCACGCCGCCATTACGCGCCCCCGCGCCGTGACCGTGCGCTTCCTGAACGCCGACGGGGAAATGGAGGATCGTGATTTCGTCGGCCTCTGGGCGACCTCCGTCCAGCACCAGATCGATCATCTGAACGGCCGGATGTATTTCGACCATCTGTCGCCGCTGAAGCGCAAGATGCTGATCGCGAAGGCCCGGAAACAGACGCGGAGGTAAGGATGAAGGTCATCTTCATGGGCACGCCCGATTTTTCGGTGCCCGCGCTGGAGGCGCTGCACGCGGCACATGAGGTGATCTGCGTCTACACCCAGCCGCCCCGCCCCGCCGGCCGCGGCAAGAAGGACCGTCCCACCCCCGTCCATGCCCGCGCCCTGGAACTGGGCCTGCCCGTCCGCCATCCCGCCCGCCTGAAATCGGCCGAGGATCAGGCCGATTTCGCCGCGCTGGGCGCGGACATCGCCGTGGTGGTCGCGTACGGGCTGATCCTGCCGCAGGCGATCCTCGATGCGCCGCGGCTGGGCTGCCTGAACATCCACGCCTCGCTTCTGCCGCGCTGGCGGGGGGCGGCCCCGATCCACCGCGCGATCTTGGCCGGCGACGCGGAGACCGGCATCTGCATCATGCAGATGGAGGCGGGGCTGGACACCGGCCCCGTGATCCTGCGCGAGGCGACGCCCATCGGGTCCGAGGACACCACCGCCACCCTGCACGACCGCCTGTCGGCCATGGGCGCGCAGGGCATCCTTCGGGCGCTGGAAGGCGATCTGGTGTCCGACCCGCAGCCCGAGGAAGGCGTGACCTACGCCGCCAAGATCGACAAGGCCGAAGCGCGCATCGACTGGTCCCGCCCGGCCGTCGAGGTGGACCGCCAGATCCGCGGCCTGTCGCCGTTCCCCGGCGCCTGGTGTCTGGTGGAGGGGGAGCGGCTGAAGCTGCTGTCCAGCCGCCTGACCGAAGGGCAGGGCGAACCGGGGAAGGTTCTGGACGGGCTGACGATCGCCTGCGGCGCGGGCGCGGTGGCGATCACGCAGGCCCAGCGCGAAGGCAAGCGCCCCATGGGGCCCGAGGAACTGCTGCGGGGTCTAACCCTGCCGGAGCGTCTGGGCTGAGGTCAGGGCTTCTTCTTGAAGGGCGCCATGCCCTGCCGCGCCAGTTCGTCCGCGCGTTCGTTCTCGGCGTGACCGGCATGGCCCTTGATCCAGCGCCATTCGACCTTGTGGCGGGCCTGCGCCTCATCCAGGCGCTTCCACAGGTCGTCGTTCTTCACGGGCTTGCGGTCGGCCGTCTTCCAGCCGTTCCGCTTCCAGCCGTGGATCCAGCCCGTGACCCCGTTCTTCACATAGGCCGAGTCGGTGACGACGATCAGCGTCGTGTCGCGCGTCAGCGCCTCTAGCGCCGAAATGGCGGCCAGAAGTTCCATGCGGTTGTTGGTGGTCATGGCTTCGCCGCCGTTCAGCGTGCGTTCCTTCAGGACGGTGTCGCCGTCCTTGGCAAGCATGAGGACGCCCCAGCCGCCGGGGCCGGGGTTTCCGCTGCAAGCGCCATCGGTGTATGCGTAAAGGTCAGGCATGGGGGCGGGCTATCGCAAGGGCGCGGCCCGCGCAAGCGCTCAGCGCCGCGTGTTGGCCGTGACGCGGACGCAGGCCGGTTCGGGGCGCGTCACGAGGGCGACAAGGGCAAGGGCCGACATGGTGGCAAAGAGAGCGATCATGCGTAGAAACTCCTCCGTATCCCCGCAGCGTTCCACCCTGCGCCGGGAATGTCAAATGGTGTCTGCCACGGGTTCGCGCAAGACGCGGGGAACCTTGAATTCCACCCGTTCCTTGGCGGTTTCCACCAGTTCCACCGTGGTGTCGAAGCGGGCGCGGAAAGCGTCGATCACCTCGTTCACCAGAAGTTCGGGGGCGCTGGCCCCGGCGGTGATTCCCACGCTGCGGATGCCCTCCAGCGCGCGCCAGTCGATGTCGGCGGCGCGCTGCACCAGCTGGGCATAGGCGCAGCCCGCAGCGCTCCCCACCTCCACCAGACGGCGGGAGTTGGAGGAGTTCGGCGCCCCGATCACCAGCAGCGCGTCGATCTTGTTCGCGATGGCCTTCACCGACATCTGCCGGTTGGTGGTTGCATAGCAGATGTCTTCCTTGTGCGGCCCGACGATGGCCGGGAAGCGGGCGCGCAGCGCGTCCACGATGCCCGCCGTGTCGTCCACCGACAGGGTGGTCTGGGTGATGAAGGCCAGCCGTTCGGGATCGCGCACGGTCAGGCCTGCCACATCCTCGGCCGTTTCGACCAGCAGCACCTCTCCGGGCGGAAGCTGGCCCATGGTGCCGATGGTTTCGGGATGGCCCGCATGGCCGATCATCACCATCTGAAGGCCGTCCTGATGATGGCGTTCGGCCTCGATGTGCACCTTGGACACCAGGGGGCAGGTAGCGTCGACATAGACCATCTCGCGGCGTGCCGCCTCGGCCGGGACGGCCTTGGGAACGCCATGGGCGGAAAAGATCACGGGGCGGTCGCCTGGAACCTCGTCCAGCTCCTCCACGAAGATGGCGCCCTGGTCGCGCAGCGTGTCCACCACGAACTTGTTGTGCACGATCTCGTGCCGGACATAGACGGGCGCGCCCCATTTCTGCAGCGCCAGCTCCACGATCTTGATCGCGCGGTCCACGCCGGCGCAGAAACCGCGCGGCGCAGCCAGATAAAGCATCAGGGGGGGCAGGGACATGCGGGCTTGCCTTCGTTGATCCGCTGTCAGAGGTATGATGCGGGGCGGCCCCCGTCCAGCCCCGAAGGGGGAAACATGCAGGGCTTCGTGGCCTTGGGCGGCAACCGCCCGCACCTTGAACACCTGCCGGCAGACTTGCTGCGGCTGGCGCTGGACGCCTTCGCGGCCGAGGGAATCACCCTGCGCGCTGTCAGCCCCCTCTATGCGACGCCCGCCTTTCCTGCAGGCTCCGGTCCCGATTACGTGAACGCCGTGGCCGAGGTGGAGTGGCCCGGCACGCCCGAGGATCTGCTGGCCGCGCTGCACCGCATCGAATCTGGGGCGGGGCGGGAACGGGCCTTGCGCTGGGGGCCGCGCACCCTGGATCTGGATCTGCTGGCCCTTGGGGACGAGGTGCGGCCGGACGTGGCACAGTGGCAACGCTGGCACGACCTGTCCCCGGATCGCCAGCAGGAGGAGGCTCCAGACCGCCTGATCCTTCCGCACCCGCGGCTTCAGGACCGAACCTTCGTGCTGGTTCCTTGGGCCGACATCGCCCCCGGCTGGCGCCATCCGGTGCTGGGACCGACGGTGCGCGAGCTTCTGGCGGTCCTTCCCGATGCGGACCTTGTCAAGAGGCTTGATTTCGCGTAAGACACCCGTTCTGTGCCCCTCATTCCTGGAGAGACCGATGGCCCGCGTGACGGTCGAAGATTGCGTTGACAAGGTTCCGAACCGGTTCGAACTGGTGATGCTGGCCGCGCATCGTGCGCGCGAGATCGCCACCGGCTCCCCCATCACGGTGGACCGCGACAACGACAAGAACCCCGTCGTGTCACTGCGCGAGATCGCGGACGAGACGCAGCCCGCCGACGCGCTGCGCGAACGCCTGATCGAAAGCCACCAGACCCAGATCGAGGTGGACGAGCCCGAAGAGGATCGGATGGCCACCCTGATGGGCGGCGAGGCGGACCGTCCGGCCCAGGACGATATGTCCGAGGAAAAACTGCTGCGCGCCCTCATGGAAGCGCAAGGCCAGAACTGAGCGGATGCGGCAAGGATGATCGACCTCGACGACCTGATCACCCTTGTCCGCAATTACAATCCGCGCACCGACACCGACCTGATCACGCGCGCCTATGAATACGGCGCGCGTATGCATGAAGGGCAGTTCCGCCAGTCCGGAGAGCCCTATTTCACGCATCCCATCGCCGTGGCCGCCATCCTGACGGAACAGCAGCTGGACGATGCGACCATTGTCACAGCCCTTCTGCACGACACGATTGAGGACACGAAGTCCACCTATGCCGAGGTGGAGCGGCTGTTCGGCACCGACGTCGCGGAACTCGTCGACGGTGTGACGAAGCTGACCAACCTCGAACTGTCCTCCACCCAGTCCAAGCAGGCGGACAACTTCCGCAAGCTATTCATGGCCATGTCGCGCGACCTGCGCGTGATCCTGGTGAAGCTGGCCGACCGTCTGCACAACATGCGCACGATCAAGTCGATGCGCCCGGAAAAGCAGGCCCAGAAGGCGCGCGAGACGATGGAGATCTTCGCCCCGCTGGCCGGTCGCATGGGCATGCAGTGGATGCGCGAGGAGCTGGAGGATCTGGCTTTCCGCGTCCTGAACCCCGAGGCGCGCAATTCGATCATCCGCCGCTTCATCACGCTGCAGCGCGAAACCGGCGACATGGTGCACGACATCACCGCCGACATCCGCAACGAGCTGGACAAGACCGGCATCGATGCCGCCGTCTATGGCCGCGCGAAGAAGCCCTATTCGATCTGGCGCAAGATGCAGGAAAAGGACTTGGCCTTTTCCCGGCTGTCGGACATCTACGGCTTCCGCGTGATCTGCGAGCATGAAGCCGACTGCTATCGCATCCTGGGCGTGATCCACCACCGCTGGAAAGCGGTGCCCGGGCGGTTCAAGGACTACATCAGCCAGCCCAAGCAGAACGGCTACCGCTCGCTCCACACCACGGTGCAGGGGCGCGACGGCAAGCGGGTGGAAGTGCAGATCCGCACCCGCCAGATGCACGAGGTCAACGAGGCCGGGGTGGCCGCCCACTGGGCCTACCGCGAAGGGCAGCGGGTCAAGAACCCCTTCGCCGTCGATCCCCAGCGCTGGATCGCCAGCCTGACCGAACGTCTGGACGACGAGGATCACGTCGCCTTCATGGAAACGGTGAAGCTGGAGATGTACACCGATCAGGTGTTCTGCTTCACGCCCAAGGGGGACGTGTTCCAGTTGCCCAAGGGGGCGACGCCGCTGGACTTCGCCTTTGCCATCCACACGCGCATCGGGTCGGCCTGCGTGTCGGCCAAGGTGGACGGCATCCGCGTGCCGCTGTGGACGCGCCTGCGCAACGGCCAGTCGGTGGAGATCATCACGGCCGAGGGGCAGCGCCCCCAGTCCAGCTGGATCGACATCGTCACCACGGGCCGCGCCAAGGCCGCGATCCGCCGGGCCCTGCGCGAGGATGACCGCAGCCGCTTCGTACGCCTGGGGCAGGAACTGACCCGCGCCGCCTTTGACCAGGTCGGGCGCAAGATGACCGACAAGGCCCTGCGCACGGCCGCCAAGATGCTGGCCGTTCCAGACGACGTCGAACTGATGGCCCGCATTGGGGCCGCCGAACTCGCCGCCCGCCGCGTGGTGGAGGTTCTTTATCCCGAGGTGGCGCAGGGCACTGATGAGGTGGTCCTGCGTCCCGTTGTGGGCCTGCCGCCCGGCCAGACCTACACCCGCGCGCCCTGCTGCCGCCCCCTGCCGGGCGAACGGATCGTGGGCATCACCTATCGCGGGCAGGGGATCGTGCTGCACGCCATCGACTGCCCCGCGCTGGAAAGCCTGGAAGGCCAGCCCGAACGCTGGGTGGACCTGCACTGGCAGCCCGGCCGCCACGCGCCCATCCACGACGTCGGCCTTGATGTGACGATGGCCAATGACGCCGGCGTCCTGGGCCGCGTCTGCACCTTGATCGGAGAGCAGAAGGCCAATATCTCCGATCTCGCCATCACGGACCGCAAGCCCGACTTCTACCGGGTGCTCGTCGATATCGAGGTGCGGAACGTGGAGCATCTGCATCTGGTGATGACGGCGCTGGAAGCGGAAAGCCAGGTGGCCCAGATCGCCCGTGCCCGGGATCCGGGGCGCAAGCCATGAAAGGTCGACCATGGTCTTCAAGCGGCGCACCCCGCGCAGCCTGCCCGAATGGGCGCGGGAAATGGTGTATCCCAAGGGCGGTTTCCGCCGGGCCACGCAATATGTGATGCACCGGATGCGTCGGCTGCCCGACCAGCCGGAGCGGGTGGCGCGCGGTTTCGCCGCAGGCGTGTTCATCAGCTTCACCCCGTTCTTCGGGTTCCACTTCCTAGGATCGGTGGCGATCGCCTGGGCCTTGCGGGGCAACATCCTGGCGGCGCTTTTGGGCACGTTCGTGGGCAATCCGGTGACGACGCCGATCATCGCCATCACCTCGGTCGGGCTGGGGCAGTGGATGCTGGGCATTCCCGGCGTCTTGGAACTGCCGCAGATCGGGCGGGCCTTCGCGCAGGCGGGCACCCAGCTTTGGGCCAATGCGTCGGCGATCTTCACCGACAAGGTGATGCACTGGGACCGGCTGATCGACTTCTTCCGCGAAATCTATCTGCCCTACATGATCGGGGGCATCCTTCCCGGGATCGCGGTGTCGCTGATCTTCTACTGGCTGACGGTGCCGCTGGTGCGCGCCTATCAACGGATGCGCGCCAATCAGGCGGCCGAACGGGCGGCCCGGCGTCTGGCCTGCCGCCCGCCGCGCGAATAGCTTGCGCGCCGCGGCGGCTGCCCCTATCCCCGTCCCATGGTCTTCCGGCGACGCAACGAGCAGACGTTCTGGGAAAAGGTGCGCCGGACGATCTGGCCGCGCAGCGGCTGGAAACGTGCGGGCCAGTATTTGTGGCACCGCATCGTCCGCCTGCCCGACGACCCTCGACGCGTGGCGCGCGGCGTGTTCGCCGGCATCTTCGCCTGCTTCGGCCCCTACCTGTTCCACGACTACGTGATCGCGATCGGGCTGGCCTGGGTGCTGCGGGGCAACGTCTTCGCGGCGCTGGTGGCGTCCTGCGTGAACAATCCGCTGACCCTGCCGTTCTTCGCCGTCATGTCCGTCAGCCTGGGCCAGCACATCCTGGGGGTGGGGGAGGGGCTGCCGTCCTGGCAGATCGTCGGCTTCTTTGCGGGCGCCCTGTCGGACATCGGCCACAACCTTTGGGCGCTGGTGTCGGACGCGGACATGAACTGGCTGGGTCTGAAGCTGTTCTTCCAGACCATCTACCTGCCCTATCTGCTGGGGGGCACGCTGATCGGGATTCCGGCGGGGCTTGCGGCCTCGGCCGCCGTGCTGTCGCTGGTGCGGGCCTATCGCGGGTTGCGCACCGCGCGGCTTCGCGCCAGAAACGAGGCATTGCGCAAGAACGGGGGCGAAGGATCATGACGCTGCGTCTGGGTGTGAACATCGACCATGTGGCCACGGTCCGCAACGCGCGCGGCGGTTCTTGGCCCGACCCCCTTCGCGCCGCACTGCTGGCCGAGGCGGCGGGCGCCCATGGCATCACCGCCCATCTGCGCGAGGATCGCCGCCACATCCGCGACGCCGACATCGAGGCGCTGATGGCCGGCATCTCCATCCCCCTGAACTTCGAGATGGCCGCCACGGCCGAGATGCAGGCCATCGCCCTGCGCCACACGCCGCACGCCGTCTGCATCGTGCCGGAAAAGCGCGAGGAGAGGACGACCGAGGGTGGTCTGGACGTGGCGGGCGACGAGGCGCGGCTGGCCGCTTTCATCGCCCCGCTGCGCGAGGCCGGATCGCGCGTGTCCATGTTCATCGGGCATGAACCGTCGCAGATCGAATCTTCGGCCCGGATCGGGGCGGCGGTGGTGGAGCTGCACACCGGCCATTACTGCGAACTGATCACCGAGGGACGGGAGGCGGAGGCCGAGGTTGAACTGGCCGCCCTGCGCCGCGGCGCCGCCCACGCCCACGATCTGGGGCTGGAGGTGCATGCGGGCCACGGCATCAGCTATGACACCGTGGCGGCCTTTGCGGCCTTTCCGCAGGTGGTGGAGCTGAACATCGGGCATTTCCTGATCGGCGAGTCGATCTTCCGCGGGCTGGGCCCCGCGATCGAGGAGATGCGCCACCGCATGGACGCGGCGCGCGCCACCTTGGGCGGCTGACCCGATGATCCTGGGCATCGGGACCGATCTGGCCAATATCGAGCGGGTAGAACGGACGCTGGCCCGCTTCGGCGACCGGTTCCGCAACCGCTGCTTCACCGCGATCGAGCAGGCCAAGGCCGAACGCCGCCGCGACGTGGCGGGCACCTACGCCAAGCGCTGGGCCGCGAAGGAGGCCTGTTCCAAGGCGCTGGGCACCGGGCTGCGCATGGGCATCGCCTGGAAGGACATGGCGGTGACGAACCTGCCCACGGGCCAGCCGGTGATGCACCTGACGGGCTGGGCGGCCGAGCGCCTCGCCTCCATGACCCCGCCGGGGCACGAGGCGGTGGTGCACGTGACCCTGACGGACGATCACCCTTGGGCGCAGGCCTTCGTGGTGATCGAGGCGCGGCCGCTGGTCCGCGCGGATCACGTCGGCGAAACTTGACTTATGCGCGGCCCCCGCGCATGAAGCGCCGGATCACAAGGGGCCATCCATGTTCGCACGCAGGAAGAAGACCGAGGAAAAGGGCGGCGTCGTAGAGACGATCAAGACGGTCGTCTACGCGCTGCTGATCGCGGCGGTGTTCCGCACGCTGTTCTTCCAGCCCTTCTGGATCCCCTCGGGATCGATGAAGGACACGCTGCTGATTGGCGATTTCCTGTTCGTGAACAAGATGGCCTACGGCTATTCCAAATTCTCCTGCCCCTTCGCGCTGTGCCCCATCTCGGGCCGCATCTTCGCGTCGGAGCCGGAGCGCGGCGACGTGGTGGTGTTCCGCCATCCTGTCAGCGGCGCCGACTTCATCAAGCGCCTGATCGGCCTGCCGGGCGACACGGTGCAGATGCGGAACGGCGTGCTGTGGATCAACGGTCAGGAAGTGCCCCAGACCCCGAACGGCACCTTCGCCGAGACGTACGAGCCGCAGGGCCCGATGGGAAACCTGCCGCGCTGCGCCAACGCGCCCGTGGGCCAGGGCGGCACCTGCGAAAAGCCGCGCTTCACCGAAACGCTGCCGAACGGCGTGGCGCATGACGTCCTGGACATCGACCCGACCGGCTTTGCCGACAACACGGACGTCTACACGGTTCCGGGGGGCCACTACTTCTTCATGGGCGACAACCGCGACAATTCCGAGGACAGCCGCTTCAGCCAGGCCGTGGGCGGCGTGGGCATGGTGCCCGCCGAATACCTGATCGGCCGCGCCGACCGGATCATGTTCTCCTCCGCCGGGCGATCGCTGCTGTACTTCTGGACGTGGCGCGCCGACCGCTTCTTCAAGGCGGTGGATTGAAACTCTCCGCCGATCTCCGCGCGCTTCAGACCCGTCTGGGGCATGATTTCCAGCGTCCCGAACTTCTGGTTCGGGCGTTGACGCATTCGTCCATCGCTTCGGCCACGCGCCCGTCCAACGAACGGATGGAGTTTCTGGGCGACCGCGTGCTGGGCCTGTCGATCGCCGATGCGCTGGTCCGGGCCGACCGCGCCGCCGCCGAGGGGCAGCTGGCCCCGCGCCTGAACGCGCTGGTGCGCAAGGAAACCTGCGCCGCTGTCGCAAAGGAATGCGGCGTCGGTGAGGCGTTGAAGCTGGGCCGATCCGAGATGATGTCGGGTGGCCGCCGCAAGGAAGCGCTGCTGGGCGACGCGATGGAGGCGGTGATCGCCGCCGTCTATCTGGACGCCGGGTTCGAGGCCGCGCGCGACATGATCCTGCGCCTGTGGGGCGAACGCATCGCCTCGGCCGACGTGGACGCGCGCGACCCCAAGACCGCGCTTCAGGAATGGGCGCAGGCGCGCGGGCAGCAGCCGCCAAGCTACACGGCGCTTGACCGTTCGGGCCCCGATCATGAACCTGTGTTCACGGTCGAGGTCCGGCTGGATTCGGGCGAGACCGAGCGGGCCACCGCCCGCACGAAACGCGCCGCCGAACAGGCGGCCGCCAAGGCGCTTCTGGCGCGGATGGAGAATTGAGATGACACGCGCAGGCTTCGTCGCCCTGATCGGAGAGCCGAACGCCGGCAAATCCACCCTGCTGAACCGCATGGTGGGCGCGAAGGTGTCCATTGTCACCCACAAGGTGCAGACCACCCGCGCCCGCATCCGCGGCGTCGCCATGGAAGGCGACGCGCAGATCGTCTTCGTGGACACGCCCGGCCTGTTCCGCCCGCGCCGCCGTCTGGACCGCGCGATGGTCGCCGCCGCCTGGGGCGGGGCCGCCGATGCCGACCTGATCGTCCTTCTGATCGAGGCGCATCGCGGCCTGACCGAGGGTGCCGCCTCGATCATCGATTCGCTGAAGGACCGGGTGCCGCAGGGCGTGCGCGTGGCGCTGGCCATCAACAAGATCGACCGCGTGAAGGCCGAGGCGCTTCTGGGCCTTGCCAAGGACATGAACGAGGCCTTTCCCTTCATCGAGACCTTCATGATCTCGGCCGAGAAGGGGCATGGCGTGGACCGGCTGAAGCAGTGGCTGGCCTCGCAGATGCCGGAAGGGGAGTGGTTCTATCCCGAGGACCAGATCGCCGACCTGCCGATGCGCGTCATCGCCGCCGAGATCACGCGCGAGAAGCTGACCCTGCGCCTGCACGAGGAACTGCCCTACCAGTTGACGGTGGAAACGGAGAAGTGGGAGGACCGCCCCGATGGATCCACCCGCATCGACCAGATCGTCTATGTCGCCCGCGACGGCCACAAGGGCATCGTGCTGGGCAACAAGGGCGAGACGATCAAGCAGGTGGGGCAGGCCGCCCGCATCGACATCACCGAATTCATCGGCCGCCCCGCGCACCTGTTCCTGCAGGTGAAGGTCCGCCCGAACTGGCTGGAAGAGCCGGAGCGCTACACGGAGATGGGCCTCGACTTCAAGGACGGCAACGCTTGAGCCGACTGACCGCGGACTTCTGGGTCCGCGCCTATCTGGCCCGGTTGCGGCTGGCCGACATCCCCGCCTTTGTCACCGCCAAGGGCGATCCCACCGCGGGCGCGGTGCTGGTGAAGCTGGCGACGCTGGACGGGCAGGCGAAGGCCTTCCAGCGCAGCTTCGACCTGATGACGGGCGATCGCGCCTGGGTCGTGCTGGCCGAAGGGGCCGAGGCGGAGGTGGACGCGGCCATCACCCGGCAGCGCGGCTTCGACCGCGACCTCTGGGTGATCGAGGTGGAGGATCGCAAGGGGCGAACTCTACTGGACGAACCGGGTCTTTCCGATACTTGATACGTCATGGAATGGCGGGACGAAGGTGCGCTTCTGTCCGTGCGTCGGCACGGGGAAAGCGCCGCGATCATCGAGGTGTTCACCGCGGCGCATGGGCGCCATGCGGGGCTGGTGCATGGCGGCGCCTCGCGCCGGATGGCGGCCATGCTGCAGCCCGGCAACCAGCTGGACGTGACATGGCGCGCGCGGCTGGACGACCAGCTGGGCACCTTTCACGTCGAACCCCTGCGCAGTCGAAGCGTGCTTCAGGATCGCCTGGCGCTGGCGGGCCTGAACGCCGTCTGTGCCATGCTGCGCCTTCTGCTGCCCGAGCGTGAGGCCCATCCAGCCCTGTTCGCCGTGACCATGCGCCTTCTTGACGATCTTGGGACTGCCGACTGGGGCACCGACTACCTTCGCTGGGAACTGCGCCTGATGGAGGAGGTGGGCTTCGGGCTGGACCTGACCCGCTGCGCCGTGACGGGACAGGCGGACGATCTGGTCTTCGTCAGCCCGCGCACCGGGCGGGCCGTGTCGCGCGCAGGGGCGGGCGACTGGGCGGACCGGTTGCTGCCCCTTCCCGCCGTTCTTCTGGGCCAGGGCGGCGGGGCCGAAGGCTGGCGCGAGGGGTTCGCCCTGACGGCCCATTTCCTGGCCCGCGCGCTGGACCGCGACCTGCCCGAGGCGCGGTCCCGGCTGGTCGATCTTCTGCTGCGGGTTGCATCCGGCGGCCCGAAGGCCGAGGAATAGCCGGGGGACGGGGGAGGCGCGGGATGGACCAGATCGCAGGATTGCCAGAGGCCGCCTTCTGGGCCGCCATGGGGGTGACGCTGATCGCGGGTGTCGTGAAGGGGGCGATCGGCTTTGCCATGCCCATCGTCATGGTGGCACTCTTTTCCACCTTCCTGTCGCCGGAATACGCGCTGGCGGGGCTGATCCTGCCCACGCTGACGACAAACATCCACCAGTCCTTCCGCAACGGCCTGCGCCCGGCGGGGGAGGCCGCTTGGGGCATCCGCCGCTTCGTGATCGCGACGATCGTCTTCATCTTCGTGTCGGCGCCCTTTGCCGATTCAATCCCGCATGTGGCGTTCCTGCTGCTCTTGGGCGTGCCCATCACGCTTTACGCCCTGCTGCAGCTGTCGGGGCGGAGCCTCGCGATCCGGCCCGAACATCAGGTTCCGGCCGAATGGGGTCTGGGCGCGCTGGCAGGGCTTTATGGCGGCGTGTCAGGCATCTGGGGACCGCCGCTGATCATCTTCCTGCTGGGGGTGGATCATCCGAAGGCGCTGAACATCCGGATGCAGGGGATCGTCTTCATGGTGGGGGCCTTTGCCCTGCTCTGCGCCCATCTGACCACGGGGCTGCTGACGGGGGACCGGCTTCTGTTCTCGGCCGCGCTGTCCGTTCCGGCCTTCGCCGGCATGCTGCTGGGGCAGAAGGTGCAGGACCGGTTCGACCAGAAGGTGTTCCGCCGCTGGACGCAGATCTTCCTGATCGCGACCGGCCTCAACCTGATCCGGCAGGCGCTGATGTGACGACCTGCTTTTGCCACTGGACGGATGTGCCGGCATGAGGTCACCTGACGCAAAGGCATGACCGGCTTTGTGCGCCTGCACGGCCCCGATGAAGGAAGCTTCCGGTGACCGATCTTCCCGTTCAGAAGACGCGCCTGTCGAAGATGCGCAAGCTTGTCCGCCTGCTCGGCTCCGTCGTGGATCCACGGGCTTGGCTGCACGTGTTCAAGGTGGTGAACTACTACAACTACACCCATGTGGCGCCGCTGCGCGCGGTGCGGATGGGGCCGGGCGCCGCCATCAGCCCCAACGTGTCCTTCAGCCATCCCGAACGGATCGAGGCGGGGGCAAGGCTGCGTCTGGGCGCCTATTGCAAGCTATGGGCGGGTCCGGGGCGTGGGCGGATCGTGCTGGGGAACGACGTGCTGTTCGGGCCGGAGGTGATGGTCACCGCCGCGAACTACCGCTTCAACGAAGGGCACCCCGTCAACGACCAGCCGATGAGCGAGGGGGACGTCATCATCGGCAACGATGTCTGGCTGGGAACGCGGGTTCTGGTGCTGCCGGGCGTGACGATCGGCGATGGCGCGATCGTGGGGGCCGGGGCCGTGGTGACATCGGACATTCCCGCCATGTCCATCGCCGTGGGGGTGCCGGCCCGCGTGGTGGGCCGGCGCGAGTTTGCCGCCGGGTGAACCCCCGGCGGAAGGGTCAGCCGATCGCGGCGGCCTTCACGTCCGCGTCGATGTAGGGCACGTATTGGGCGAAGTTGTCGGCGAACATCGTCACCAGCTTCTTGGCCTGCGCGTCATAGGCGGCCGCATCGGCCCAGGTCGAACGCGGGTCCAGCAGCTTCGCATCCACGCCCGGCACATCGACGGGAACCTCAAACCCGAAGTTCGGGTCCTTGCGGAACTGCACGCTGTCCAGGCTGCCGTCCAGCGCGGCCGTCAGCAGGGCGCGGGTGGCCTTGATCGGCATCCGCTTGCCCGTGCCATAGGCACCGCCGGTCCAGCCGGTGTTCACCAGCCAGCAGGACGCGCCGTGCTTGGCGATCTTTTCCTGCAAGAGCTTGCCATAGACTTCCGGACGGCGCGGCATGAAGGGCGCCCCGAAGCAGGTGGAGAAGGTGGGGATGGGTTCGACCACGCCACGTTCCGTGCCCGGCGTCTTCGACGTGAAGCCCGACAGGAAGTGGTACATCGCCTGCGCCGGCGTCAGCCGCGCGATGGGCGGCAGCACGCCATAAGCGTCGCAGGTCAGCAGGATCACGTTCTTCGGGTGCCCGCCCAGACCCGTGTCGGAGGCGTTGGAGATGTAGTCCAGCGGATAAGCGCAGCGCATGTTCTGCGTCAGGCTCGCATCCTCGAAATCCAGATCCAGCGTTTCGGGATCGAAGACCATGTTCTCGATCACGGTGCCGAACTTCTGGGTGGTGGCATAGATCTCCGGCTCCGCCTCGGCCGAAAGGGAGATAGTCTTGGCATAGCAGCCGCCTTCGAAGTTGAAGGTGCCGCGGTCCGACCAGCCGTGTTCGTCATCGCCGATCAGAACGCGCGACGGATCGGCCGACAGCGTCGTCTTGCCGGTGCCCGACAGGCCGAAGAACACGGCCGTGTCGACCGGGTTGCCGACCGCGTGGTTGGCCGAGCAGTGCATCGGCATCACGCCCTTTTCCGGCAGGATGTAGTTCAGCAGCGTGAAGACGGACTTCTTGTTTTCGCCCGCGTATTCGGTGTTGCCGATCAGGATCAGCTTGCGTTCGAAGTTCAGCGCGATGACCGTGTCGGAGCGGCAGCCGTGGCGGGCGGGGTCGGCCTTGAAGCTGGGGCAGTTGATGATCGTGAAGTCGGGGGCGAAGGCGTCCAGTTCCGAACGGTCGGGGCGGCGCAGCAGGTGGCGGATGAACAGGCCGTGCCAAGCCAGTTCGGTGACCACGCGCACGTCCAGCCGGTGCAGCGCGTCGGCGCCGGCATACAGGTCCTGGACGAAATAGTCCTTGCCCTTCATGTGGGCCAGCATGTCGTCATACAGGCGGTCGAAGGCCTCAGGCTCCATCGCGGCGTTGTTGTCCCACCAGATGGTGTCTTCCACGCCCGGCGTGCGCACGACGTGCTTGTCCTTGGGCGAACGGCCCGTATAGGCCCCGGTGGAGACGAGGAACGTGCCGCCTTGGCCGATGCGGCCTTCGCCGCGCGCGACGGCGGCTTCCATCAGCCCCGGTTCGGTCAGGTTGTAGTGGACCTTGCCCAGTCCGGTGATGCCCTGATCGTCCAGTGTCTTCGCCGGATTCACGCGTCCAATCGTCATTTGCAAGCTCCCCAATGCCGCGGCACGCGGCATCTTAACCCCGGTTTCGGCCCCAAAATCCGGGACCGGTCCCATGCTGCCGCCATGTGACGATTTTTCGTATAGCATGGGGAATTTTGAAAAGAATAGGCCGGAATCAGTGCGTTAGCGCAACCAGAGCCTGTTTAGCGCAACCATGGCGGACGGCGGGCGGTCCTTCGCCCAGTGCGGCGGCGCCCCGCCGCGAAAAGGGCAGGATCACGATTGCCGGTTGTAAGTGATTCTGGGTAATGGAAGAAGGCGAGAGCAAACGTTAACACCTTTGAAAGACTTGGCCGCCGATGTCGCGTATCGCGCTTGTGGATGATGACCGCAACATTCTGACATCGGTGTCGATGGCGCTGGAGGCGGAAGGCTTCGACGTGGAAACCTTCAGCGACGGCCAGAGCGCGCTGGACGGATTCGCCCGCCGCCTGCCGGACATGGCCGTGCTGGACATCAAGATGCCCCGCATGGACGGCATGGACCTGTTGCAGCGCCTGCGCCAGATCAGCGCGCTGCCGGTGATCTTCCTCACCTCCAAGGATGACGAGATCGACGAGATCCTGGGCCTGCGGATGGGCGCGGACGATTACATGAAGAAGCCCTTCTCGCAGCGGCTTCTGGTGGAACGGATCCGCGCGGTGCTGCGCCGCCACGCCGCGCGCACCGAACGCGCGAGCCCCGACGATGCCCGACACCTTCTGGACCGGGGGCACCTTCAGATGGACGCGCTGCGCCACGCCGTGAACTGGCGCGGGCAAGAGATCAACCTGACCGTGACGGAGTTCCTGCTGCTGCAATCGCTGGCCGGCCGCCCCGGCTTCGTGAAGACCCGCGACCAGCTGATGCAGGACGCCTATCCCAACGAGGTGCACGTGGACGACCGCACCATCGACAGCCACATCAAGCGGCTGCGCAAGAAGCTGCGGATCGTCGATCCCTCCTTCTCGGCGATCGAGACACTTTACGGCATCGGCTATCGCTACAACGAAGTGTGAGTGATGAGCACGGTGCGGGGGAACAGGCTGCAGCGTTTCGTCGGCTCCCGGCTCTGGCGCCGGATGGTGGGCTTTAATCTTGTCTCGCTCGGGATGATGCTGGCGGCGATGCTGGTCCTCAGCCCCACGCGCGAGATGATGGTGCAGCAGCGCGAGGAGGTGCTGGCCCTTCAGACCCGCCTGATCGCGGCCGAGGTGGCCGAAGGCGACGGGCTGGAAGCGGTGCCGCCCACCACGGGGCAGGAGGTCACGCTTCTGTCGGCGGGCGGCTCGGTCCTGTCCACCCTGCGTGGGCCCGCGCCACAGCCGCCCGGCCTCTGGACACGCCTTTCGCTGCAGGACGGGAACCCCTGGCTCAGCGCCGAGGCGCCGGTTGCGGGGGGTGGCCGCGTGGTCCTGCGCGAATCGCTGGCCATGGTGAACGGGGTGGTGCAGCAGGATTACCGCCGGATGCTGACCATCTTCGCCGCGGCGCTTCTGGTGTCGGTGGGTCTCAGCCTGACGCTGGCGTCGCGCATCGCGCGGCCCCTGCGCGACCTGACCGCCGCCGCCGGCCGCCGCGAGGAAGGGCGGGTGGCCCTGCCGGACATGACCGCCCGCCCGGACGAGATCGGCCGCCTGTCCGAAGCGCTGCGCGGCATGGTGGACGCGCTGTACGACCGCATCGACACGAACGAACAGTTCGCCGCCGATGTGGCGCACGAGATCAAGAACCCGCTCGCCTCCCTCCGCTCCGCCGTCGACACGCTGCGCGTGGCGCGCGAGGATCAGCGCGCGCGGCTGATGGACATCATCGACCACGACGTGCGGCGGCTGGACCGTCTGGTGACTGACATCTCCAACGCCTCGCGCCTGGACAGCGAGCTGGTGAAGGAGGAGGAGGAGCCCGTCGACCTGACAGCCATGCTGCGCGGGCTGACCGACCACATGCGCCATCAGGCGTCCGAGCAGGGGGTGGCGCTGGTCGCCGACCTGCCCGACACCACCATCGCCCTTCAGGGGCTGGAGGCGCGGCTGGCGCAGGTCTTCGTCAACGTGATCTCCAACGCGCTGTCCTTTTCGGCCCCCGGCGACACCGTGCGCGTCTGGGCCCATCACCGCGCCGGCCGCGCGCTGGTGGTGGTGGAGGATCAGGGCCCCGGCATCCCCGAGGAGGCGCTGACTCAGATCTTCCGGCGCTTCTATTCCGAACGGCCCGAACGTCAGTTCGGCGAACATTCGGGGCTGGGCCTTTCCATCTCGCGCCAGATCGTCGAGGCGCATCACGGCGTGATCTGGGCCGAGAACATCCCCGGCGGGGGCGCGCGTTTCGTGATCGGGCTTCCCGCGTGATCCTGCACGCGTCGTCGGTCGCCTGGCAGGGGCGGGGGGTGCTGATCCTCGGCCCGTCGGGCAGCGGCAAGTCGACATTGGCGCTGGAGCTGATGGCCCATGGTGCCGTTCTGATCGCCGACGACCGGACAGAGGTCGGCCCCGACCTGACCGCCCGCGCCCCCGCCGCCCTCGCAGGGCTGATCGAGGCGCGGGGCGTGGGCCTGCTGCGCGCCGACCATGCCCCCGCACGGCTGGTGTTGGCGGTGGATCTGGGGCAGCCGGAGCCCGATCGGTTGCCGCAAATGCGTCACAGTCTTGTGCACGACATGCGACTGCCCCTTGTGTTGGGGCAGGGGCGCGGTCACCTTGCTTATGCGATCTTGCAATATCTGAAGGGTGGGCGACAGGCGTGAGCGATCGGGCGTCGATCACGGAAGGACACCAGCTGGTTCTGGTCACCGGCCCTTCGGGCGCCGGGCGGTCGACGGCCATCAACGCGCTGGAGGATCTGGGCTACGAGGTCATCGACAACCTCCCCCTCAGCCTCGTGCCGCGGCTGGTGGACGGCGCGCCCGTGGGGCCGATCGCGCTGGGGCTGGACGTGCGCAACCGCGATTTCGCGGCCACCGCCCTGATCGAGCTGATCGACCGGCTGACCCGCCGGCCCGAAGTCTCGCTCGACGTGCTGTATCTGGACTGTTCGGCGGACGAGCTGATCCGCCGCTACAACCAGACCCGGCGGCGTCACCCCCTGGGGCTGGAACCGGCCGAGGCCATCGCGCGCGAGGTTGACCTTCTGGCGCCCGTGCGCGTGCGCGCCGACAACCTGATCGACACGACCGACATGTCCCCCCACGACCTGAAGGCCGAGATTGCCCGCTGGTACGACCGGGACGACGCGTCCCGCATGTCGGTGGCGGTGCAGTCCTTTTCCTACAAGCGCGGGGTGCCGCGCGGCGTCGACATGATCTTCGACTGCCGCTTTTTGTCGAACCCGCACTGGGTGCCGGCGCTGCGCGAACTGGACGGGCGGGATGCGGCGGTGGTGGAGCACATCCGTCAGGATCCGAACTTCGAGGAGTTCTTCACCCGCGTCCGCGATCTGGTCCTGTTCCTGATGCCCGCGCAGCAGAAAGAAGGGAAGGCGCACCTGACGATCGGCTTCGGCTGCACGGGCGGGCAGCACCGTTCAGTCGCGCTTGTGGAAATGTTGGCCTATGTGCTTGCACAGCAAGGCTGGCCGGTGTCAAAACGGCATCGTGAACTCGAACGCAGGGTGGCCGTGACGCTCCCGACGCAGGCAGGATGAACGCGTGATCGGTATCGTCATCGTGGCGCATGGCGGATTGGCGAGGGAATACCTCTCGGCGGTGGAGCATGTCGTGGGCAAACAGCCCGCGATGGCGGCCATCACGATCGAGGACGAGCACGACCGCATCGCCAAGCAGGCCGAGATCAGCGCCGCCGCGCAGGCCGTGGACAGCGGGGGCGGCGTGGTGGTGGTGACGGACATGTTCGGAGGATCGCCGTCGAACCTGTCGCTTCCGGCCTGCGCGGGGCGCAACCGGCGCATCATCTATGGCGCGAACCTGCCCATGCTGATCAAGCTGGCAAAATCGCGCGAACTGCCGGTGCAGGACGCGGTGGCGCTGGCCCTGGACGCGGGGCGCAAGTACATCAACAGCCTTGATCTGGGTGAAGCACAGTGATCCGTCGCGACTTGCGCATCGTCAACGAAAAGGGCCTGCACGCGCGCGCCTCGGCCCGCTTCGTGGAGGTGGTGGAGGAGTTCAACGCCGCCGCCACCGTGTCCAAGGACGGAATGGATGTGTCGGGCGATTCGATCATGGGGCTTCTGATGCTGGCCGCTTCGCGCGGGACCAGCATCGGGGTCGTCACCACGGGGCCGGAGGCCGAAGCGCTGGCCGACGCGCTGGAAACGCTGGTGGCCAACCGCTTCGGCGAGGAGCATTAGACCTTTCTGGTCAGTTCCGGGACGAGTTCGAAGATGTCGCCGACGAGGCCGTAGTCGGCGACTTGGAAGATCGGCGCGTCCTCGTCCTTGTTGAGGGCGACGATGACCTTGCTGTCCTTCATGCCCGCCAGATGCTGGATCGCGCCCGAGATGCCGCAGGCGATGTAAAGGTCCGGCGCCACCACCGTGCCCGTCTGCCCCACCTGCCAGTCGTTGGGGGCGTAGCCCGCGTCCACCGCCGCGCGCGAGGCGCCCACGGCCGCGCCCAGCTTGTCGGCCAGCGCGGTGACGATCGCGAAGTTCTCCTCCGACCCCACGCCGCGGCCGCCCGACACGACGATCTTCGCCGACCCCAGGTCCGGCCGGTCGGTGGCGGCGATGTGGTCGGCGACCCAAGAGGACAGGCCCGCATCGGCCAGCGTCACCGCCTCCACCGGGGCGGGGGCGCCGGTGCCGGCGGGGGCGAAGGCTGTGGTGCGCACCGTCAGCACCTTCACGGGATCGGCCGAACGCACCGTCTGCACCGCGTTGCCGGCATAGGCCGTGCGGGTGAAGGTCGCCTCGTCCACCACCGCCAGCACGTCGGGGATGATCATCACGTCCAGAAGGGCCGCCACCCGCGGCAGGATGTTGCGCGTGTCCGAGGTGGAAGGCGCCACCACGTGGCTGAACCCCGACATCCCCGCGATCAGCGTGGCCACGGGTTCGGCCAGGACATGGTCGGCCGCGGCGTGTAGAACCTTTGCGATCCCGTCCAGCGCCGCCACACCCGAGGCGTCGGGCCCGACCACCAGCGCCGTCACCTCGCCCAGGGTTTTCGCCGCCGTCAGCGCCCGCGCCGTCGCATCGAGGCTGCCCGCCTCGGCCAGAAGAAGAACGGCCATCAGAGCACCCCCGCCTCTTTCAGTTTCACCACCAGCTCGTCCACCGAGCTGACCTTGATCCCGGCCTGCCGCAGCGCCGGCTCCTCGGTCTTCAGGACCGTCAGGCGGGGGGAGACGTCCACGCCGTAATCGGCGGGTGTCTTCTCCTCCAGCGGCTTCTTCTTGGCCTTCATGATGTTGGGAAGGCTGGCATAGCGCGGCTCGTTCAAACGCAGGTCGGCCGTGACGATCGCGGGCAGCGCCACGCGGATCGTCTGCATCCCGCCGTCGATCTCGCGCGTGACGAGGGCCGCGCCGCCCTCGACCTCCAGCTTCGATGCAAAGGTCGCCTGGCCCCAGCCCAGCAGGGCCGACAGCATCTGCCCCGTGGCGTTCATGTCGTTGTCGATCGCCTGCTTGCCGGCGATCACCAGCGCGGGTTCCTCGGCCTTCACAACCCCGGCGAGGATCTTCGCCACGGCCAAGGGCTCGATGTCGGTCGCCGCATCCTCGGCCGCCGTCACAAGGATCGCGCGGTCGGCGCCCATGGCCATGGCCGTGCGCAGCGTGTCGCCCGCCTGCTTCACGCCGATGGACACCACCACCACCTCGGTCGCGACGCCCTTTTCCTTCAGGCGGATCGCCTCCTCCACCGCGATCTCGTCGAAGGGGTTCATCGACATCTTCACATTCGCCAGATCGACACCCGATCCGTCCGCCTTCACGCGAACCTTCACGTTGTAGTCGATCACGCGTTTGACCGGCACCAGGACCTTCATCCGCTTCTCCACATCATCATGGCCAAAGGCCGTTCGTCATTTGTCGGCCCGGGGGCCGGCGTCGGTCGAATACAAACCGAAAGCGTCCGGAAGACAACCGCCCCCGTCATCCGTTCTTCACGCGCCACGCGATCAGAAGGATCACCAGAAAGATCAGGCCCAGCGCGCCGGCCCGCGCCGCGCGCATCCGGCGGTTGCGCTTTTCGTCCTCGGTCGTCCAGCTGAGGAGGATCATAGCGATCCCCAGCACGGCAATAGCGCCGATGCCCGCAAGGATGAAGACGGCCTGGTCGGTCAGGGGAGTCATGCGCGGCTCAGCAAACGGTCAAGGGTGGAGGTGGGGAGGAGGCGTTTGGCCACGGCCATGGCCTTTGTGGGCGTCGTGATGCGGTAGCGGGCGCGGGGGCGCTCGGCCTCCAGCGCGCGGGCGATCACGTCGGTCACGGCGCGGGCCGGCAGTTCCCAGCGGTCGGGGGTCTTTTCCTCATAAAGGCGGTGCAGCAGGCCGCGATACTCGTCGGCGCGGGCGGCGGCCTTCCAGTCGATCCAACGCTCGAAATGCGGAATGGCCTTGCGCCGCAGGTCCGAGGTGATCGGACCGGGCTGGATCAGGACCACGTGGATGCCCGTGCCCTCCATCTCCATCCGCAGGATGTCGGTCAGCCCTTCCATCGCGAACTTGGTGGAGGCATAGGCCCCGCGCCATTTCGCGCCGACGAAGCCCAGCACCGAGGAGCAGTTGAGGATGCGCCCGTGCCCCTGCTTGCGCATGACCGGGATCACGCGGCGGGTCAGGTCGTGGGTGCCGAACAGGTTCGTCTCGAAGATCGCGCGCAGGGCGTCGCGGGGAATGTCCTCCACTGCGCCGGGGCAGGCGAAGGCGCCGTTGTTGTAAAGCGCGTCCAGCGTGCCGCCCGTACGGGCCAGAACCTGATCCAGCGCCCCCTGGATCGAGGCCGGGCTGTCGAGATCCAAGGGGAAGCTTTCCAGCCCCTCGGCCGCCAGACGCTCGCAATCCTCGGCCGAGCGGCAGGTGGCGAAGACGCGCCAGCCGCGCGCGTGCAGCCCCTTGGCCGCGTCGTAACCGATCCCGGAGGAGCAGCCGGTGATGAGGATGGACCTTGTCATGCGGCCGTTATGGAACGCGCGCGGGGCAAAGGCCAGCGTTCAGTTGCCGGCCATCCGCACGGGCATCTCTGCGAGGTATTCGGACGCGACCCAGCCTTCGCCGCCGCTGCCTTCCAGGCGGATCTGCGTCCACTGGCCCTTGGTCGACACCACGGTGACCTCCTCCCCATGGCTCAGCTTGTCCAGCGCTTCGCTGCCGGTGGACGGGCCGGCGCGCAGGTTCAGGGCGGCCGCGGTCACGACGGCGGTCGGAAGAACGGTGGCGGGGGCCTGAACGGCGGCGACCTGTTGGGGCACGGGGATGTAGCGGTAGGTTTCCACGGCCGGTCGGGCCTCGGCCTGTGCCAGACCGGCGCGCACCTTGCCGTCCGTGCCCGCCACGACCATGGTGACATAAACGGCAGCGCTCAGAATCAGGGTCATGCGGATCATTTGGCGTCCTCGCTCGGCAGGATCTTGCTGGTTGCAGGCACAATCTCGCAGACGTGAAAAGGTTCCGGCCTCTGGACCGGCGTCGCGCGGGGGACTAGAGGAAGGGGCATGACCGATGCCCCGAACGAACCCGCACTGACCTTCGAACCCTTGTCGCGCGCCATTGGCGAGCGGTACCTGACCTATGCTCTGTCGACGATCATGAACCGTGCGTTGCCGGACGCGCGGGACGGGTTGAAGCCGGTGCACCGGCGCATCCTTTACGCCATGCGCGAGTTGCGGCTGTCGCCCACCGGGGGCTTCCGGAAATCGGCCAAGATCTCGGGCGACGTGATGGGCAACTACCACCCGCACGGTGACGCCGCGATCTATGACGCGATGGCGCGGCTGGCGCAGGATTTCAACGTCCGCTATCCGCTGGTGGACGGGCAGGGCAACTTCGGCAACATCGACGGCGACAACCCCGCCGCGAGCCGCTACACCGAGGCGCGGCTGACCCCGATCGCGGAAACGCTGATGGAGGGGCTGGCCGAGAATTCGGTCGATTTCCGCCCCAACTACGACGGCACGCTGGAAGAGCCGGTGGTCATGCCGGCGGCCTTCCCGAACCTGCTGGCCAACGGCGCGTCGGGCATCGCGGTGGGGATGGCCACGAACATTCCGCCCCACAACCTGCACGAACTGATCGACGCCTGTCAGGCGATGATCCGCACGCCCGACTTGTCGGACGAGGCGCTGGTGGATCTGGTGCCCGGCCCCGACTTCCCCACCGGCGGCATCATCGTGGAGCCGCGCCCGGTCATCCTGGAGGCCTATCGCACGGGCCGCGGGTCGTTCCGCACGCGTGCCAAGTGGGAGAAGGAGGATCTGGGCCGCGGCAACTGGCAGATCGTGGTCACGGAGATTCCGTATCAGGTCCAGAAGTCCAAGCTGATCGAGCGGTTGGCTGAGCTGATCCAGACCCGCAAGGTGCCGCTTCTGGCCGATGTGCGCGACGAATCGGCCGACGACATCCGCATCGTGCTGGAGCCGCGCGCGCGGACGGTGGAGCCCGAGATGCTGATGGGGATGCTCTTCAAGAACTCGGACCTGGAAACGCGCTTCAGCCTGAACATGAACGTGCTGATCGACGGGCGCACCCCTAAGGTGTGCTCGCTGAAGGAGGTGCTGCGCGCCTTCCTTGATCACCGGCGCGAGGTTCTGGTGCGGCGCAGCCAGCACCGGCTGGACAAGATCGACCATCAGCTGGAGGTGCTGGAGGGCCTGATCACCGCCTTCCTGCATCTGGACCGTGTCATCGACATCATCCGCTATGACGACAACCCAAAGCGCGCCCTGATGGCCGAGGACTGGACGCTGACCCGTCCAAAGGCACTGTCGGAGGCGGACTACATTTCCCCCACCGGGACGGGAACGCTGTCGGACGTGCAGGCCGAGGCAATCCTGAACCTGCGCCTGCGTTCCTTGCGGCGGCTGGAGGAGATGGAGCTTCTGGCCGAGCGCGACGCGCTGGTGGCCGAACGCGCCAACCTGCACGCCCTGCTGGAAAGCGAGGCGCGGCAGTGGAAGGCCATCGGCAAGGAGCTGGGGGCGATCCAGAAGTCCTTCGGCAAGGCCACCCCCCTGGGCGCCCGCCGTTCGGCCTTCGCCGAGGCCGGCGTGATCGAGGACGTTCCCTTCGAGGCCATGATCGAGCGGGAGCCGATCACCGTCATCTGTTCGCAGATGGGCTGGATCCGCGCGATGAAGGGCCATGTCGCGCTGGATCAGGAGGTGAAGTTCAAGGATGGCGACGGGCCGCGCTTCATCTTCCACGCCGAAACCACCGACAAGATCCTTCTGGTCGGGTCGAACGGGCGCTTTTACACGCTGATTGGGGCGAACCTGCCCGGCGGGCGGGGCATGGGCGAACCTGTGCGCCTGATGGTGGACCTGCCGAACGAGGCGGAGGTCACCGACCTCGTGATCTGGAAGCCGGGGATGAAGTGGCTCATCGCCTCCACCGCCGGGGACGGGTTCATCCTGCCGGCCGAGGAGGCCGTGGCCCAGACCCGCGCCGGCAAGGCCGTGTTGACGGTGAAGGACGGCGCGAAGACGGCGCTGGTGAAGCCGGTGAGCGGGGATTACGTCGCGGTGGTGGGCGACAACCGCAAGATGCTGGTGTTCCCGATCGCGGAACTGCCCGAGATGGGCAAGGGCAAGGGCGTGCGCCTTCAGCGCTACAAGGACGGGGGCCTGTCCGACGCGATCACCTTCAACCTGTCCGACGGCATCGCCTGGCAGCTGGAAGGCGGGCGCAACCGGCGCGAAACGGACCTGACCGAATGGCTGGCCGCCCGCGCGACCGCAGGCCGCATGGCGCCGCGCGGCTTTCCCCGCGACAACCGCTTCTAGGGGGCGTTTCCGATGAGCGTTTCCGACGGGCGCGCGTTTGGGGCTTGCGGCCTCCCGCGTTCCCCCTACTGTGGCGCCGACCCCCATGGGAGTGATGCATGCTGATCCGCCTTCTTGCCCTTTGCGCCGGTCTAGCCGCCGTTTCCGCCTGCGGGCGCAGCGACCTGGAAGAACCGCCGGTGGACATGGGCAACTTCCGGCTGGGCCTGAACATCGCCGTGGCCGACAACGCCGAGAAGGTGCCGATCTCACGCACCGCCACGGCGGATGAATGGGAGGCCGCGATCACCGAGGCGGTGGACCAGCGGTTCGGCCGCTACAACGGCTCGAAGCTCTACAACATCGGGATCAGCGTGGACGGCTATGCGCTGGCGCCCCCCGGCATCCCGGTGGTGGCCGCGCCGAAATCCGTGCTGGTCATCACCGCGAACGTCTGGGACGACGCGGCGCAGAAGAAGCTGAACGCCGAGGGCAAGCAGATCACCCTTTGGGAGGATGCGGGCGCGAACATCCTCGGCTCCGGCCTGATCCGCGGGCGCGACCGGCAGATGGAATCGCTGGCCTACAACGCGGCCAAGCGGGTCGAGCAGTGGTTCCAGGAGAACCCGGAATGGTTCGACATCCAGTCGCCGGCCCCCGTTCCGGAAACGGGCACCGCCCCCGTGGTGGTGGCCGCGCCAACCGCAGCCCCGCTGGGGACATCTGTCAACTGACACTTGATTTTCCGCGCGTTGGTGAGTATTTGCCGCGCGGTATGAACCGGGCCCGGTGGGCCCCCGAAACTTCGAGGCGCCCACGATGGCAAAGGCAAAGTTTGAACGGACGAAACCGCACGTCAACATTGGCACGATCGGTCACGTTGACCACGGCAAGACGACGCTGACGGCGGCGATCACGAAGTACTTCGGCGAGTTCCGCGCGTACGACCAGATCGACGGCGCCCCGGAAGAGAAGGCCCGCGGGATCACGATCTCGACGGCGCACGTGGAGTACGAGTCGGCGAACCGCCACTACGCGCACGTGGACTGCCCCGGCCACGCCGACTACGTGAAGAACATGATCACGGGTGCGGCGCAGATGGACGGCGCGATCCTGGTGGTGAACGCGGCCGACGGCCCGATGCCCCAGACGCGCGAGCACATCCTGCTGGGCCGTCAGGTCGGCATCCCCTACATGGTCGTCTACCTGAACAAGGTCGACCAGGTGGATGACGAAGAGCTGCTGGAACTGGTCGAGATGGAAGTGCGCGAGCTTCTGTCGTCCTACGACTACCCGGGCGACGACATTCCGATCATCAAGGGCTCGGCCCTGGCCGCCATGGAAGGCCGCGATCCCGAGATCGGCGAGAACTCCATCCGCGCGCTGATCGCGGCCGTGGACGAATACATCCCGACCCCGGCACGCGCCGTGGACCAGCCCTTCCTGATGCCGGTCGAGGACGTGTTCTCGATCTCCGGCCGCGGCACGGTGGCCACGGGCCGCGTGGAGCGTGGCGTGGTGAAGGTGGGCGAGGAAGTCGAGATCGTCGGCATCCGCGACACCAAGAAGACCGTCTGCACGGGCGTCGAGATGTTCCGCAAGCTGCTGGACCAGGGCGAAGCGGGCGACAACGTCGGCCTTCTGCTGCGCGGTGTGGACCGTGAAGGCATCGAGCGCGGCCAGGTGCTGTGCAAGCCGGGTTCGGTGAAGCCGCACACGAAGTTCGAAGCCGAAGCCTACATCCTCACCAAAGAGGAAGGCGGCCGCCACACGCCGTTCTTCGCGAACTACCGTCCGCAGTTCTACTTCCGCACGACGGACGTGACGGGCACCGTCCAGCTGCCGGAAGGCACCGAGATGGTGATGCCGGGCGACAACCTGAAGTTCAACGTCGAACTGATCGCGCCGATCGCCATGGAAGAGAAGCTGCGCTTTGCCATCCGTGAAGGTGGCCGCACCGTCGGCGCCGGCGTCGTCTCGAAAATCATCGCCTGATCCGAAACCTTTAGGATCTGCAGGAAAGCCGCCCTTAGGGGCGGCTTTTTGCGTTTTGCGACGCCTGAGCTGTTTCTGGGGTGAGAAGAGGCGGTTGCATGACGGCCATGCAGATTCCGCATGTCACATTGGAGCCATATAGATAGGATCATAAGTAAATGATATGAAACAGTTTTGTAACGGGGCTTTGCTGAAGCAATGTTTAAATCGTAGAACGTAGCTAAAAATCCTGCCTGCATGGGTCTTTTCAACGATGATGCGCGTGTGCATATGGGAAGGGACGACGAAGAAAGTCGCCTATAAAAAGCAAAATGGAACATATCATGACACGTATCGCTCTCGCATCCGCCGCTCTTCTGGCTTTTGCCGGCGTGGCTTCGGCGGCTTCGTCGAACCTGTCCTCGGCTTCGGAAGTGACGATCTCGACCCTAGCACCGGACGTTCAAGTGGACACGCTGACCCCGATTCAGGTGCGTGAGATCAACAACTCGGTGTCGTCGGATGAAGGTCTTACCCAACCGCAACTGCGCACCATTCTGGCGCAATAAGCTTTCAAGGCTGATGCAGCCTCTGCATGCAGGGCCGCCCCAACGGGCGGCTTTGCTGTTTGGTTCCGTTAAAAAATGTCGTGCGAAAGTTGAACTTTTCCCCGAATTCCCACGTTCCTTCACCGTAGCCGCCTTCGAGCGGATGCCCTACGCGGCCCAGCCGCTTCACAGAAGACGGAAGGATACCCTATGAAAGTTCTCGCACTGACCACTGCCGCCCTGGTTGCCCTGTCGGGCGCCGCCTTCGCGCAGACCGCTGCACCGGGCGACACGCAGCTGGACTCCGGCGCCATCGAGCAGCTCCGCACGCTGGACCCGAACCTCGACGTCACGACGCTGACGCCGATCCAGATCAATGAGATCAACGAGGAAGTCGAAGGCGACGGCCTGACCGAAAGCGAACTCGAAACGATCCTGGAAACGATGTAAGCATCGTCTTCGGACACGGGGCCGCCCTTCGGGGCGGCCTTTTGCATTTCGGCCTTGCCAAGGCCTCCGTCCTTCTTTATCTGGCAGGCGAGTAGGAGTTTAGCTCAGTTGGTAGAGCATCGGTCTCCAAAACCGAGGGTCGTGGGTTCGAGTCCCCCAACTCCTGCCATTTTCCCCGCCTTGATCCGCCGGCGCGAAGCGTGTATCAGCGCGCGGATGCGACAAAGGATGACGCCATGACCAATCCGATCCAGTTCTTCCAGCAGGTGCGCACCGAGGTCGGCAAGGTCGTCTGGCCCACGCGTCGCGAGGTGGTTCTGACGACAATCATGGTGCTGGTGCTGGCGGCGCTGACGGCGATCTTCTTCTCGCTAGTGGATGTAGGCATCCGCACGGGCCTGGCCCAGATCCTCAAGGCGTTCTGATAATCCTTGTCATCGGGGGAGGGTGGCTTTATTGCCCCTTCCTGTGATCCTGGAACGGGCGCGCAGCGATTCGGTTGCGCGCTGTTTTACATTACGGGGCCTGGCCTCGAAGCAGATGAAGATAGGTGGCTGGCATGGCGAAGCGTTGGTATTCGGTAAGCGTCCTCTCGAACTTCGAGAAGAAGATTGCCGAGCAGATCAAGCAAGCCGTGATCGAAGCCGGTCTTGAGGACGAGATCGAGGAAGTGGTCGTTCCGACCGAGGACGTGATCGAGATCCGTCGCGGAAAGAAGGTGACGAGCGAGCGCCGCTTCATGCCCGGCTACGTGCTGGTGCGCATGGAGATGACGAGCCGCGGGTATCACCTGATCACCTCGATCAACCGCGTGACAGGGTTCCTTGGCCCGCAAGGTCGCCCCATGGCGATGCGCGACGCCGAAGTGAACGACATCCTGAACCGCACCGACGTGACGGGCGAGGTCGCGGCACCGCGCAACCTGATCCGCTACGAGGTCGGCGAGACGGTGAGCGTGACGGACGGTCCCTTCGAGGGCTTCACCGGCCAGGTGGAGGACGTGGACGAGGACAACTCGCGCCTGAAGGTCACCGTGTCGATCTTCGGCCGCGCGACCCCGGTCGAACTGGAATTCACTCAGGTGTCGAAAGGCAACTGAGGAAGCTCGTGGGAGGTCCCGTCGGGGCCGGACCACTAAACCATGCCTTCGGGCATCGTGACAAAGGAGAGGCCACATGGCCAAGAAGATCATCGGGCAGCTGAAGCTGCAAGTCAAAGCGGGGCAAGCCAACCCGTCCCCGCCCGTCGGCCCGGCACTGGGTCAGCGCGGCCTGAACATCATGGCCTTCGTGAAGGAATTCAACGCGAAGACCGCCGATATCGAGCCGGGCACGCCCACGCCGACCATCATCACCTACTACCAGGACAAGTCGTTCAGCCTCGAGCTGAAGACGGCTCCGGCCTCGTTCCTGCTGAAGAAGGCCGCAGGCCTGCCCCCCGTGGGCAAGCGCAACCGCGCCAAGGGTTCGGTGAAACCGGGCCGCGAAGTCGCGGGCACCGTCACCGTCGCGCAGATCCGTTCGATCGCCGAAGCGAAGATGAAGGACCTGAACGCCAACTCCGTGGAAGCTGCGATGCAGATCATCCTGGGTTCGGCAAAATCCTGCGGCATCGAGGTCAAGGGGTAAGTCATGGCCATTGGTAAACGTACGAAAGCCGCCCGCGCCGCCTTTGAAGGCAAGAACCTGATCACGGTCGAGGATGCGGTCAAGCTGATCAAGGACTCGGCCACGGCCAAGTTCGACGAGACGCTGGAAATCGCGATGAACCTGGGCGTCGATCCGCGTCACGCCGACCAGATGGTCCGCGGCGTGGTCACCCTGCCGAACGGCACGGGCAAGACCGTCCGCGTCGCCGTGTTCGCACGTGGTGCGAAAGCGGACGAGGCCAAGGCCGCCGGTGCCGACATCGTCGGTGCCGAGGACCTGATGGAATCGATCCAGGCGGGCAAGATCGAGTTCGATCGCTGCATCGCGACACCGGACATGATGCCGCTGGTCGGCCGTCTGGGCAAGATTCTGGGCCCGCGCAACCTGATGCCGAACCCCAAGGTCGGCACCGTGACCATGGACGTGGCCGGCGCCGTCGGCAACGCCAAGGGCGGTGAGGTCCAGTTCAAGGTCGAAAAGGCCGGCGTGATCCACGCGGGCATCGGCAAGGTCTCCTTCGAGGAGAACAAGCTGGCCGAGAACATCCGCGCCTTCGTGGAAGCCGTGTCGCGTGCGCGTCCCGCGGGCGCCAAGGGCACCTATGTGAAGAAGGTCTCCGTATCCTCCACCATGGGCCCGGGCGTGGCGCTGGACCTGGCTTCGGCCGCCGGCAACTGAGCCTGACGACATCCATGAAAGGCCGCCGCCCGTAAGGGCCGGCGGCCTTTTTCGTTGGCCCCTTGCCGGGGGCGCGGTCTCGGTCTATAGGAGGCCTCTACAGCGTCCGCGCGATTCGTCGCGGGGTGCTGTATTCGTCCTAGACGGTGGGTGCGGAGCGATCCGCTTAATTTCCTGCCTGAGATGGGTTGTCGAGACTGTTTTTCCGGGGCGTTTTCCTCGGGCGATCATGGCCTCGGGACCCTTTGGGACCCGACGTCTTCATCCTTTCAGGGTGAAGGCACAACTGAGCCGGGGGGAAACCCCCATACTTGGAGTGAACCTGTGGATAGAGCCCAGAAAGAGCAAGTGGTCGAGGAACTCGGCCAGATCTTCGAAAGCTCTGGCGTGGTGGTCGTTGCCCACTATGCAGGTCTGACGGTTGCACAGATGCAGGATCTGCGCGCGCGCATGCGTGTCGTTGGCGGATCCGTACGCGTTGCCAAGAACAAGCTCGCCAAGATCGCCCTTGAAGGGAAACCCGCCGCTGCGATGGGTGACCTGCTCACGGGCATGACCGTTCTCACCTACTCCGAAGATCCTGTCGCTGCTGCGAAGGTCGCGGAGGATTTCGCCAAGTCGACGGACAAGTTCGTCATCCTGGGCGGAGCCATGGGCGAGACGATCCTGGACCAGGCCGGTGTGAAAGCCGTGGCCGCCATGCCGTCACGTGAGGAGCTCATCGCTTCGATCGTCGGCTGCATCGGTGCGCCCGCGTCGAACATCGCCGGTGCCATTGGCGCGCCTGCTTCGAACATCGCCGGCATCCTCTCCACCCTGGAGGAGCGGGAAGCCGCCTGAGCAATCCTTGACCTGCGTGGTTGAATACACCCACGTCGGAACCCATCTTAATGAACGGAACAGAACATGGCTGATCTGAAAGCACTCGCCGAGCAAATCGTGAACCTCACGCTGCTGCAAGCGCAAGAACTGAAAACCATCCTGAAAGATGAGTACGGCATCGAGCCGGCAGCCGGTGGCGCCGTCATGATGGCCGGCCCGGCCGCTGGTGCAGGCGCACCGGCCGAAGAAGAAAAGACCGAGTTCGACGTCGTCCTGACGGACGCTGGCGCGAACAAGATCAACGTCATCAAAGAAGTGCGTGCGATCACCGGTCTGGGCCTGAAAGAAGCCAAGGACCTGGTCGAAGCCGGTGGCAAGATCAAGGAAGCCGTTGCCAAGGCCGAAGCCGAAGACATGAAGAAAAAGCTGGAAGCCGCTGGCGCGAAAGCCGAGCTGCGCTAAGCTGGACCGGTGCCTTCGGGCGCTGATCACGACACGAGGGCTGGGTCCGAGAAATTCGGGCCCAGCCGAACCTGTCTTGGAGGGGGCTTTTCCGAAAGCCCCGCCCAAGGCGCGGTTCAAGGTTCGGGAGCCTGCCGGTGGGACGGCGGGCATGAATGGAACCTGACCCCCTGCTTCGCAAGCGGCGCGCATCCGGTCCCCGACGGACGCACGCCCGCGAGACACGAAAGGTGACCTTGAGCATGGCTCAGAGCTACGTTGGCCAGAAGCGCATCCGCCGTTACTTCGGAAAAATCCGTGAAGTTCTGGAAATGCCGAACCTCATCGAGGTTCAGAAGTCGTCCTACGACCTGTTCCTGAAGTCGGGCGAAGGCCAGACGCCGGCGGATGGCGAAGGGATCAAGGGTGTCTTCCAGTCCGTGTTCCCCATCAAGGACTTCAACGAGACGGCCGTTCTGGAGTTCGTGAAATACGAGCTGGAAAAGCCGAAATACGACGTGGACGAGTGCCAGCAGCGCGACATGACCTATGCCGCGCCGCTGAAGGTCACCCTGCGTCTGATCGTGTTCGATGTCGACGAGACGACGGGCAACCGTTCGGTCAAGGACATCAAGGAACAGGATGTCTACATGGGCGACATGCCCCTGATGACGTCCAACGGCACGTTCATCGTGAACGGCACCGAACGGGTGATCGTGTCCCAGATGCACCGGTCGCCCGGCGTGTTCTTCGACCATGACAAGGGCAAGACGCATTCCTCGGGGAAACTGCTGTTTGCCTGCCGCATCATTCCTTACCGCGGGTCGTGGCTGGACTTCGAGTTCGACGCCAAGGACATTGTCTTCGCGCGCATCGACCGTCGCCGCAAGCTGCCGGTGACGACGCTTCTTTATGCCCTGGGCCTGGACCAGGAAGCGATCATGTCGGCCTATTACGACACGGTCTCCTACCGCTACGAGAAGAACAAGGGCTGGGTGACCCGGTTCTTCCCCGAGCGCGTGCGCGGCACCCGTCCGACCTACGATCTGGTCGACGCCGCCACCGGTGAGGTGATCTGCAAAGCCGGCGAGAAGATGACGCCGCGCATGGTCAAGAAGCTGATCGACGATGGCGAGGTCACCGAACTGCTGCTGCCGTTTGACCAGATCATCGGTCGCTTCGTGGCGCAGGACATCATCAACGAAGAAACGGGCGAGATCTGGGTCGAAGCCGGCGACGAGCTGACCATGGAATACGACCGTGACGGCGAGGTGAAGGGCGGCACCCTGAAGGTGCTGCTGGACCAGGGCATCACGGAGCTTCCGATCCTGGACATCGACGGCATCAACGTGGGCGCGTATATCCGCAACACGATGGCCGCCGACAAGAACATGGGCCGCGAAGGCGCGCTCATGGACATCTACCGCGTCATGCGTCCGGGCGAGCCGCCGACCGTCGAAGCCGCGTCGAACCTGTTCGACACGCTGTTCGCGGATTCGGAGCGTTACGACCTGTCCGCCGTGGGCCGCGTGAAGATGAACATGCGTCTGGATCTGGACAAGCCGGACACGCAGCGCACGCTGGACCGCGACGACATCATCGCCTGCATCAAGGCGCTGACGGAACTGCGCGACGGCAAGGGCGAGATCGACGACATCGACCACCTCGGCAACCGCCGGGTGCGTTCGGTCGGCGAGCTGATGGAGAACCAGTACCGCGTCGGCCTGCTGCGCATGGAGCGCGCGATCAAGGAACGCATGTCCTCGGTCGAGATCGACACGATCATGCCGCAGGACCTGATCAACGCCAAACCCGCGGCGGCCGCGGTGCGTGAATTCTTCGGCTCATCGCAGCTGTCGCAGTTCATGGACCAGACGAACCCGCTGTCGGAAGTGACGCACAAGCGTCGTCTCTCGGCTCTCGGGCCGGGCGGTCTGACGCGCGAGCGTGCCGGTTTCGAGGTTCGCGACGTTCACCCGACCCACTACGGCCGGATGTGCCCGATTGAGACGCCGGAAGGTCAGAACATCGGTCTGATCAACAGCCTCGCCACCTTCGCGCGCGTGAACAAGTACGGCTTCATCGAGACGCCCTACCGCAAGGTCGTGGATGGTCAGGTCACGGACGACGTGGTCTACATCTCCGCCACCGAGGAGATGCGCCACACGGTCGCCCAGGCGAACGCCACGATCGACGAGAACGGCCGCTTCACCAGCGACCTGATCTCCACCCGCAAGGCGGGCGAGTTCATGCTGAACCCGCCGGAAGCCGTCGACCTGATCGACGTGTCGCCGAAGCAGCTGGTGTCGGTCGCGGCCTCGCTGATCCCGTTCCTGGAAAACGACGACGCCAACCGCGCCCTGATGGGCTCGAACATGCAGCGTCAGGCGGTTCCGCTGCTGAAATCCGACGCGCCCTTCGTGGGCACGGGGATCGAGGCGGTCGTGGCCCGCGACTCGGGCGCCGCGATCATGGCGCGCCGGGCCGGGGTCATCGACCAAGTGGATGCCACCCGGATCGTGGTCCGCGCGACCGAGATGCTGGAGCCGGGCGAGCCGGGCGTGGACATCTACCGTTTGCGCAAATTCAAGCGGTCGAACCAGTCGTCCTGCATCAACCAGCGTCCGCTGGTGAAGGTGGGCGATCAGGTGACGCGCGGCGAGGTGGTGGCCGACGGCCCGAACACCGACATGGGCGAACTGGCCCTGGGCCGGAACGTCATCGTGGCGTTCATGCCGTGGAACGGCTACAACTACGAGGACTCGATCCTGATCTCGGAGCGCATCCTGAAGGATGACGTCTTCACCTCGATCCACATCGAGGAATACGAGGTCGCCGCCCGCGACACGAAGCTGGGCCCGGAAGAGATCACGCGCGACATCCCGAACGTGGGCGAGGAAGCCCTGCGCAACCTGGATGAAGCCGGCATCGTCTATATCGGGGCCGAGGTTCAGCCGGGCGACATCCTGGTCGGCAAGATCACCCCGAAGGGTGAATCCCCGATGACGCCGGAGGAGAAGCTTCTCCGCGCCATCTTCGGTGAAAAGGCCTCGGACGTGCGCGACACGTCGCTGCGCCTGCCGCCGGGGGCCTATGGCACGATCGTGGAGGTGCGGGTCTTCAACCGTCATGGCGTCGACAAGGACGAACGTGCGCTGCAGATCGAGCGTGAGGAAGTCGAACGCCTGTCCCGCGACCGCGACGACGAGCTGGCGATCCTTGATCGCAACATCTACTCGCGCCTGCGGACGCTGGTTCTGGGCAAGACGGCCGTGAAGGGTCCGAAGGGCATCAAGTCCGGATCGACCATCGACGCCGAACTGCTGGGCACCCTGTCCAAGGGCCAGTGGTGGCAGCTTGCCCTGGGCGAGGAAGCCGACGCGAAGGAGGTCGAGGCGCTGCACGAGCAGTACGAGGCCCAGAAGCGTCAGCTTGATCACCGGTTCGAGGACAAGGTCGAGAAAGTCCGTCGCGGCGACGATCTGCCCCCGGGCGTGATGAAGATGGTCAAGGTGTTCGTCGCGGTGAAGCGCAAGCTGCAACCGGGCGACAAGATGGCCGGTCGTCACGGCAACAAGGGCGTCATCTCCAAGGTCGTGCCGGTGGAGGACATGCCGTTCCTCGCCGACGGGACCGTGGTCGACCTCGTGCTGAACCCGCTGGGCGTGCCGTCGCGGATGAACGTCGGTCAGATCCTGGAAACCCACATGGGCTGGGCCGCGCGCGGTCTGGGGATCAAGATCGACGAGGCGCTGCAGGAGTATCGCCGCAAGGGCGACATGACCCCGGTGAAGGAAGCGATGCGTCTGGCCTATGGCGACGAGACATATGACGCGGCCTTCGGCGAGCGCAACGACGACGACATCCTGGAAATGGCGGGCAACGTCACCAAGGGCGTGCCGATCGCGACTCCCGTCTTCGACGGCGCGAAGGAGCCGGACGTGAACGACGCGCTTCGCCGCGCGGGCTTCAACGAGTCGGGTCAGTCGATCGTCTTCGATGGCCGTTCGGGCGAACAGTTCGCGCGTCCCGTCACGGTGGGCGTGAAGTACATGCTGAAACTCCACCACTTGGTGGACGACAAGCTGCACGCGCGTTCGACCGGTCCGTACTCGCTTGTCACGCAGCAGCCGCTGGGTGGTAAGGCGCAGTTCGGTGGCCAGCGTCTGGGGGAGATGGAGGTCTGGGCGCTGGAAGCCTATGGCGCCGCCTACACCCTGCAGGAAATGCTGACGGTGAAGTCGGACGACGTTGCCGGACGGACGAAGATGTACGAGTCGATCGTCAAGGGCGAGGACAACTTCGAGGCCGGCGTGCCGGAATCGTTCAACGTTCTCGTCAAGGAGGTCCGCGGTCTGGGCCTCAACATGGAACTCCTGGATTCGGAGGAGGAGTGAGGGCGTTCGCGCCCTCACCAACCCGCATCCCTTCTGCAAGGACATGAAATGAACCAGGAACTGAGCACCAATCCGTTCAACCCGGTCGCCCCGGTGCGGACCTTCGACGAGATCAAGATCTCTCTGGCCTCGCCCGAGCGGATCCTCTCGTGGTCCTACGGCGAGATCAAGAAGCCGGAAACCATCAACTACCGCACGTTCAAGCCGGAACGGGACGGTCTGTTCTGCGCGCGCATCTTCGGGCCGATCAAGGACTACGAGTGCCTGTGCGGCAAGTACAAGCGCATGAAGTATCGCGGCGTCGTCTGCGAGAAGTGCGGCGTCGAGGTCACGCTCCAGAAGGTCCGTCGCGAGCGCATGGGCCATATCGAACTGGCCGCGCCCGTCGCGCACATCTGGTTCCTGAAGTCGCTGCCGTCCCGCATCGGCCTCATGCTGGACATGACGCTGCGCGATCTGGAACGCATCCTGTATTTCGAGAACTACGTCGTGATCGAGCCGGGTCTGACCGACCTGACCTACGGCCAGCTGATGACCGAGGACGAGTTCCTTGACGCGCAGGACCAGTACGGCGCCGACGCGTTCACGGCGAACATTGGCGCGGAAGCCATCCGCGAGATGCTGGCCGCGATCGACCTGCAGGCCACGGCCGACCAGCTGCGCGAGGAGCTGAAGGAAGCCACGGGCGAGCTGAAGCCGAAGAAGATCATCAAGCGCCTGAAGATCGTCGAGTCGTTCCTGGAATCGGGCAACCGTCCCGAATGGATGATCCTGACCGTCCTGCCGGTGATCCCGCCGGAACTGCGCCCGCTGGTCCCGCTGGACGGCGGCCGGTTCGCCACGTCCGACCTGAACGACCTGTACCGCCGCGTGATCAACCGGAACAACCGCCTGAAGCGCCTGATCGAGCTTCGCGCGCCGGACATCATCGTGCGCAACGAAAAGCGGATGCTTCAGGAAGCCGTCGACGCGCTGTTCGACAACGGCCGCCGCGGCCGCGTGATCACGGGCACCAACAAGCGCCCGCTGAAATCGCTGTCGGACATGCTGAAGGGCAAACAGGGCCGCTTCCGCCAGAACCTTCTCGGCAAGCGGGTCGACTTCTCGGGCCGGTCCGTCATCGTGACGGGTCCGGAGCTGAAGCTGCACCAGTGCGGCCTGCCGAAGAAGATGGCCTTGGAGCTGTTCAAGCCCTTCATCTACTCGCGTCTGGAGGCCAAGGGCCTGTCCAGCACCGTGAAGCAGGCGAAGAAGCTGGTCGAGAAAGAGCGTCCCGAGGTCTGGGACATTCTGGACGAGGTCATCCGTGAACACCCGGTTCTGCTGAACCGCGCGCCCACGCTGCACCGTCTGGGCATCCAGGCGTTCGAGCCGATCCTGATCGAAGGCAAGGCGATCCAGCTGCACCCGCTCGTCTGCTCGGCGTTCAACGCCGACTTCGACGGTGACCAGATGGCCGTGCACGTCCCGCTGTCGCTGGAAGCGCAGCTGGAAGCGCGCGTCCTGATGATGTCGACGAACAACGTGCTGTCGCCCGCCAACGGCGCGCCGATCATCGTTCCGTCGCAGGACATGGTGCTTGGTCTCTACTACACCACCATGCAGCGCGACGGCATGAAGGGTGAAGGCATGGCCTTCGCCTCGGTCGAGGAAGTGGAGCATGCCCTTGCCGCCGGCGAGGTGCACCTGCACGCCAAGATCCAGGCGCGGATCAAGCAGATCGACAACGAGGGCAACGAGGTCGTCAAGCGTTTCGAGACGACGCCGGGCCGTCTGCGTCTGGGCAACCTGCTGCCGCTGAACGCGAAAGCGCCGTTCGAGTTGGTGAACCGCCTGCTGCGCAAGAAGGACGTCCAGAACGTCATCGACACCGTCTACCGCTATTGCGGCCAGAAGGAGTCGGTCATCTTCTGCGACCAGATCATGGGCATGGGCTTCCGCGAGGCGTTCAAGGCCGGCATCTCGTTTGGCAAGGACGACATGCTGATCCCCGACACCAAGTGGACCATCGTGAACGAGGTCCAGGAGCAGGTGAAGGACTTCGAGCAGCAGTACATGGACGGCCTGATCACCCAGGGCGAAAAGTACAACAAGGTCGTGGACGCCTGGTCGAAGTGCAACGACAAGGTCACCGAGGCCATGATGTCGACCATCTCGGCCACCCGCCGGGACGAGAGCGGCGCCGAGATGGAGCCCAACTCGGTCTACATGATGGCCCACTCCGGTGCCCGGGGTTCGGTCACGCAGATGAAGCAGCTGGGCGGGATGCGCGGCCTGATGGCCAAGCCGAACGGCGAGATCATCGAGACGCCGATCATCTCGAACTTCAAGGAAGGTCTGACCGTTCTTGAATATTTCAACTCCACCCACGGCGCCCGGAAGGGCCTGTCGGACACGGCGCTGAAGACGGCGAACTCGGGCTACCTGACGCGTCGTCTGGTGGACGTGGCGCAGGACTGCATCGTGCGCTCGCACGACTGCGGCACCGAACAGGGCATCACGGCCTCGGCCGCGGTGAATGAGGGCGAGGTCGTCGCCCCGCTGGCCGAGCGTGTGCTGGGCCGGGTCGCGGCGGACGACATCTTCGTTCCGGGCACGGACGAGGTGCTGGTGGCCAAGGGCGAACTGATCGACGAACGCCGGGCCGACGCGATCGACCAGGCGAACGTGGCTTCGGTGCGCATCCGCAGCCCGCTGACCTGCGAGGCCGAGGAAGGCGTCTGCGCCATGTGCTACGGTCGCGACCTGGCACGCGGCACCCTGGTCAACCAGGGCGAAGCGGTCGGCATCATCGCGGCGCAGTCCATTGGTGAACCGGGCACCCAGCTGACGATGCGGACGTTCCACATCGGCGGCGTGGCCCAGGGCGGCCAGCAGTCCTTCCTCGACGCCTCGCAAGAGGGTCGGGTGGAGTTCCGCAACGCGCAGCTTCTGGAAAACGCCGCGGGCGAACAGGTGGCGATGGGCCGCAACATGCAGCTCGTCATCATCGACGAGGCGGGGCAGGAGCGTGCGACGCACAAGGTCACCTACGGGACCAAGGTGCACGTGCGCGAAGGCGACACCATCAAGCGCGGCACCAAGCTGATCGAATGGGACCCCTACACCCTTCCGATCATCGCGGAACGCACGGGTGTGGCCCGGTTCGTCGACCTTATCACGGGCCTTTCGGTCCGCGAGGACACCGACGAGGCGACCGGCATGAGCCAGAAGATCGTTTCGGACTGGCGCGCGGCCCCCAAGGGGAACGAGCTGAAGCCCGAGATCATCATCATGGACCCGGAAACTGGCGAGCCGATGCGTGGGGAAGGGGGCAATCCCATCTCGTACCCGATGTCGGTGGACGCGATCCTTTCGGTCGAAGACGGCCAGGAGATCAAGGCCGGCGACGTGGTGGCCCGGATCCCGCGCGAAGGCGCGCGGACGAAGGACATCACCGGGGGTCTGCCGCGCGTGGCGGAACTGTTCGAGGCCCGTCGTCCGAAAGATCACGCGATCATCGTGGAAAGCGATGGCTACGTGCGCTTCGGCAAGGACTACAAGAACAAGCGCCGCATCACGATCGAGCCGGTGGACGAAAGCCTGACGGCGGTCGAGTACATGGTGCCGAAAGGCAAGCACATCCCGGTGCAGGAAGGCGACTTCGTGCAGAAGGGCGACTACATCATGGACGGCAACCCGGCTCCGCACGACATCCTGCGGATCATGGGGATCGAGGCCCTGGCCAACTACATGATCGACGAGGTGCAGGAGGTTTACCGACTGCAGGGCGTGAAGATCAACGACAAGCACATCGAGGTGATCGTGCGGCAGATGCTGCAGAAGTACGAGATCCTGGATTCGGGCGAGACGACGCTGCTCAAGGGCGAGCATGTCGACAAGTCCGAGCTTGACGAGGTCAACGAGAAGGCCGTGGCGCACAACATGCGTCCGGCCTCGGCCGAACCGATCCTTCTGGGGATCACCAAGGCGTCGCTGCAGACCCGCAGCTTCATCTCGGCCGCGTCCTTCCAAGAGACGACCCGCGTGCTGACCGAGGCTTCGGTTCAGGGCAAGCGCGACAAGCTGGTCGGCCTGAAGGAGAACGTGATCGTGGGCCGCCTGATCCCGGCCGGCACCGGCGGGGCGACCAGCCGCGTGAAGCAGGTCGCGGCGAAACGCGACGCCGTCGTGATCGACGCGCGCCGCAGCGAGGCCGAAGCGGCGGTGCCGCTGGCCGCGCCGGACGCCGGAAACGACTGATCCGAAGGGCCCCCCGAAAAAGGGGGGCCTTTTCTTTTGGGGGTGCCATGAAGATCCAGATGCTCGGCCTGTGCCGTTTTTCCCTTCTGTCCGAAGGCGGGTTCAAGGTCGTCCACGACACGCTGGAGGAACGGCGCCGCCACCTTTACGACCCGGCGCGGCTGGAGCAGCGCTTCGTCTGGTTCGAGCATGTCGCCTTGCCCGCCTGGGCGCGGCAGACGGATTCCGACTTCACGCTGGTGATCGCGGTAGCAGAGGACTTCCCCCAGCCCTGGCTGGACCGCCTGCGCGACCTGACGGCCCGGATCCCGCAGATCATCCTTGAGCTGTGCCCGCAGGGCCATCACCGAGACGTCTGCCGCCACGCCATGCTGCGGCACGCGGACCCGGGTGCCGAACGTCTGGTGCTGTTCCGTCATGACGACGACGACGCCGTGGCCGTGGACTATGTGGAGATGTCGCGCCGCGACCTTCTGCGCATGCGCGCGATGGCCGAGGATCATCCCTTGTTCTTCATGGACTACGCCCGCGGGTTCACGCTGGAATACGCGGAAGGGGAGGTGCACCTGAACCCGCAGATAACGCACACCCTGGGCGTGGCGCTGAACATCGTGGTCCCGTCGGGGCATGATCGCGGCGCGCTGGACTATCCCCATCACCGCCTGTCGACCTTCATGCCGGGCCTGTGCCTCTCGGGGCCGCAGATGTATCTGCGCGGCAAGCACGAGACGAACGACAGCCGACCGCCCTCGCGCGGGGGCAGCCCGTTCTTCTTCAAGCCCGAAACGACGCCCGCCGTTCTGGCCGACCGCTTCGGCATCGACCTGCCGGCCTTCCAGATGGCCTTGCGCCGTTAGGGTTTGTTGACATCACGCGCGACTCCCCATATACGCGCGATACCGAATTGCGGGTTCGACCCGCCACGACGACCTTCGGGTTCGGAAGTGGTCATGATCCGGGCGTCCTGCCCGATCCTCTGAAATTCTGCCGCGCCATCCCTTTTCGGGGTGGATGCGGTTTTGGCGTTTTCACGAACGCCCTGAACTGGCGCCCCCCGACAGGATCCGGGCAGGCGTGAACGCAACAGGAAGCACGGGGAACCGAATGCCGACGATCCAGCAGCTTATCCGCAAACCGCGGGAGCCGAAGAAGAACCGCTCCAAGTCCCAGCACTTGGAATCCTGCCCGCAGAAACGTGGCGTGTGCACGCGCGTTTACACGACGACTCCGAAGAAACCGAACTCCGCCATGCGGAAAGTGGCGAAGGTTCGCCTCACCAACGGGTTCGAGGTGATTTCGTACATTCCGGGTGAAAAGCACAACCTTCAGGAACACTCCGTTGTCCTGATCCGCGGCGGCCGGGTAAAAGACCTTCCGGGCGTTCGTTACCACATCCTGCGCGGTGTGCTCGATACGCAAGGCGTCAAAGACCGTCGCCAACGCCGTTCGAAATACGGCGCGAAACGTCCGAAGTGAGGTTCTGAGAGATGTCCCGTCGTCACGCCGCCGAGAAG
Source organism: Falsirhodobacter sp. 20TX0035 (assembly GCF_028307215.1). Classification (GTDB taxonomy): domain Bacteria; phylum Pseudomonadota; class Alphaproteobacteria; order Rhodobacterales; family Rhodobacteraceae; genus Falsirhodobacter. The sequence goes on from NZ_JAQMHV010000013.1 coordinate 46,751, forward strand.
CGCGAAATCCTGCCCGATGCCAAGTTCGGCGATCGGGTTCTGACCAAGTTCATGAACAACCTGATGATCGATGGCAAGAAATCCATTGCCGAATCGATCGTCTACAACGCGCTTGACCGCGTTCAGGGCCGCCTGAAGCGCGAGCCGATCGAAGCGTTCCACGAGGCGCTGGAAAACGTGAAGCCGTCCGTCGAAGTGCGTTCGCGCCGCGTCGGTGGTGCGACGTACCAGGTTCCGGTCGAAGTCCGCACGGAGCGCCGCGAGGCGCTGGCGATCCGCTGGCTGATCACCGCCGCCCGCAAGCGCAACGAGAACACCATGGAAGAGCGTCTGGCCGCCGAGCTTTCGGATGCCGTGAACAACCGTGGAACCGCCGTCAAGAAGCGCGAAGACACGCACAAGATGGCCGACGCCAACAAGGCGTTCAGCCATTACCGCTGGTAACCCATCAGCCTGAGGACCGAACCAATGGCACGCGACTACCCGCTGCAACGCTACCGCAACTTCGGGATCATGGCTCACATCGACGCCGGTAAAACGACGACGACTGAGCGGATCCTGTACTACACCGGCAAGAGCCACAAAATCGGCGAGGTGCATGACGGCGCCGCGACGATGGACTGGATGGAGCAGGAGCAGGAGCGTGGCATTACGATCACCTCGGCTGCCACCACCACCTTCTGGCAGCGCCAGGAGGATCCGACGGCTGAAGGCACTTCGGACACGAAGTTCCGCTTCAACATCATCGACACGCCCGGCCACGTCGACTTCACCATCGAAGTCGAACGCTCGCTGGCCGTGCTTGACGGTGCGATCTGCCTTCTGGACGCCAACGCCGGCGTCGAGCCGCAGACCGAGACCGTCTGGCGTCAGGCCGACCGCTACAAGGTTCCGCGGATCGTGTTCGTCAACAAGATGGACAAGATCGGCGCCGACTTCTTCAACTGCGTGAAGATGATCAAGGACCGCACTGGCGCGACCCCGTGCCCGATCGCCCTGCCGATCGGCGCCGAGGACAAGCTGGAAGGCATCGTCGACCTGATCAAGATGGAAGAATGGGTGTGGGAAGGTGAAGACCTTGGCGCATCCTGGGTCCGCAAGCCGATCCGCGCCGAGCTGAAAGAGCTCGCCGCCGAATGGCGTGCGAACATGGTCGAGCTGGCCGTCGACATGGACGACGCCGCCATGGAAGCCTACCTGGAGGGCACCGAGCCCGACGAGGCGACCCTGCGCGCGCTGATCCGCAAGGGCACGCTGTCGCTGACCTTCGTTCCGGTCACCGCCGGTTCCGCGTTCAAGAACAAGGGCGTCCAGCCCCTCCTGAACTCGGTCATCGACTTCCTGCCGTCCCCCCTAGACGTACCGGCCTATCTCGGCTTCGCCCCGGGCGACGAGACGGAAACTCGGAACATCGAGCGTTCGGCCGATGACGCGCAGCCCTTCTCGGGTCTGGCGTTCAAGATCATGAACGACCCCTTCGTCGGTTCGCTGACCTTCACGCGTCTCTACTCGGGCGTGCTGAAGAAGGGCGACCAGATGATCAACTCGACGAAGAACCGCAAGGAACGCGTCGGGCGGATGATGATGATGCACGCCATCAACCGCGAAGAGATCGATGAAGCCTTTGCCGGCGACATCATCGCGCTCGCGGGCCTGAAGGACACGACCACGGGCGACACCCTGTGCGATCCGGCCAACCCGGTCGTCCTGGAAACCATGACCTTCCCCGAGCCGGTGATCGAGATCGCCGTCGAGCCGAAGTCCAAGGCCGACCAGGAGAAGATGGGTCTGGCACTGGCACGTCTGTCGGCCGAGGATCCGTCCTTCCGCGTCGAAACCGACTTCGAGTCGGGCCAGACGATCATGAAGGGCATGGGCGAACTTCACCTCGACATCCTCGTCGACCGCATGCGTCGCGAGTTCAAGGTCGAGGCGAACATCGGCGCTCCGCAGGTGGCCTACCGCGAGACGATCTCGCGCGAAGCCGAGATCGACTACACGCACAAGAAACAGACCGGCGGTACCGGCCAGTTCGCGCGCGTGAAGCTCGTAATCACCCCGACGGAGCCGGGCGAAGGCTACTCGTTCGAATCCAAGATCGTCGGCGGCACGGTTCCGAAGGAATACATCCCGGGTGTCGAAAAGGGCATCAAGTCGGTCATGGACTCCGGTCCGCTGGCAGGCTTCCCGGTGATCGACTTCAAGGTCGCGCTGATCGACGGTGCTTTCCACGACGTCGACTCCTCGGTTCTGGCCTTCGAGATCGCCGCTCGTGCAGGGATGCGCGAAGGCATGAAGAAGGCGGGCGCCAAGCTGCTCGAGCCAATCATGAAGGTCGAAGTGGTGACGCCGGAAGAATACACCGGTTCCATCATCGGCGACCTGACTTCGCGTCGGGGCATGGTGCAGGGTCAGGACAGCCGCGGCAACGCCAACGTCATCTCGGCGATGGTCCCGCTGGCCAACATGTTCGGCTACATCAACAACCTGCGCTCCATGTCTTCGGGTCGCGCGGTGTTCTCGATGACGTTCGACCATTACGAGGCTGTGCCTCAGAACATCTCGGACGAGATCCAGAAGAAATACGCGTAAAGGGAGCGGCGGGGGAAACCCCGCCCTTCCGCTATGTCCGGTGTTGCAGTCGCAACGCCTATCCTGTAGTGCGGGGCCTTCCCCGCCGCTGCGGAATCGAATCAAGAGGAAGCCACGATGGCAAAGGCAAAGTTTGAACGGACGAAACCGCACGTCAACATTGGCACGATCGGTCACGTTGACCACGGCAAGACGACGCTGACGGCGGCGATCACGAAGTACTTCGGCGAGTTCCGCGCGTACGACCAGATCGACGGCGCCCCGGAAGAGAAGGCCCGCGGGATCACGATCTCGACGGCGCACGTGGAGTACGAGTCGGCGAACCGCCACTACGCGCACGTGGACTGCCCCGGCCACGCCGACTACGTGAAGAACATGATCACGGGTGCGGCGCAGATGGACGGCGCGATCCTGGTGGTGAACGCGGCCGACGGCCCGATGCCCCAGACGCGCGAGCACATCCTGCTGGGCCGTCAGGTCGGCATCCCCTACATGGTCGTCTACCTGAACAAGGTCGACCAGGTGGATGACGAAGAGCTGCTGGAACTGGTCGAGATGGAAGTGCGCGAGCTTCTGTCGTCCTACGACTACCCGGGCGACGACATTCCGATCATCAAGGGCTCGGCCCTGGCCGCCATGGAAGGCCGCGATCCCGAGATCGGCGAGAACTCCATCCGCGCGCTGATCGCGGCCGTGGACGAATACATCCCGACCCCGGCACGCGCCGTGGACCAGCCCTTCCTGATGCCGGTCGAGGACGTGTTCTCGATCTCCGGCCGCGGCACGGTGGCCACGGGCCGCGTGGAGCGTGGCGTGGTGAAGGTGGGCGAGGAAGTCGAGATCGTCGGCATCCGCGACACCAAGAAGACCGTCTGCACGGGCGTCGAGATGTTCCGCAAGCTGCTGGACCAGGGCGAAGCGGGCGACAACGTCGGCCTTCTGCTGCGCGGTGTGGACCGTGAAGGCATCGAGCGCGGCCAGGTGCTGTGCAAGCCGGGTTCGGTGAAGCCGCACACGAAGTTCGAAGCCGAAGCCTACATCCTCACCAAAGAGGAAGGCGGCCGCCACACGCCGTTCTTCGCGAACTACCGTCCGCAGTTCTACTTCCGCACGACGGACGTGACGGGCACCGTCCAGCTGCCGGAAGGCACCGAGATGGTGATGCCGGGCGACAACCTGAAGTTCAACGTCGAACTGATCGCGCCGATCGCCATGGAAGAGAAGCTGCGCTTTGCCATCCGTGAAGGTGGCCGCACCGTCGGCGCCGGCGTCGTCTCGAAAATCATCGCTTAATCAACCGCACCGGAAGAGGGGGCGGGGGCTCACAGGCCCCCGTCTTCCCGCCGGGCCCAAAGGGCATGTAAAATGCAAGGTCAGACTATCCGCATCAGGCTGAAGGCCTTCGATTACCGCGTGCTGGACGCCAGCACCCAGGAAATCGTGTCGACGGCGAAGCGTACGGGCGCACAAGTGCGCGGCCCGATCCCGCTGCCGAACCAGATCGAGAAATTCACGGTTCTCCGTGGTCCGCACATCGACAAGAAGTCGCGCGACCAGTGGGAAATCCGGACGCACAAGCGTCTCCTCGACATCGTTGATCCGACCCCGCAGACCGTGGACGCGCTGATGAAGCTCGACCTCGCGGCTGGCGTTGACGTCGAAATCAAAGTGTAAGGGGCAGGACCTATGCGCTCTGGAATTATTGCAAAGAAGCTGGGCATGACCCGGCTGTTCCTGGAAGACGGTCGCCAAGTTCCGGTGACCGTTCTCCAACTCGACACGCTTCAGGTCGTCGCGCAGCGCACGGCCGATCGTGACGGCTATTCAGCGGTTCAGCTGGGCGCCGGTACGGCCAAGGCGAAACGCACCTCGGCCGGCATGCGTGGCCACTTCGCGAAAGCGAACGTGGAGCCCAAGCGCAAGATCGCGGAATTCCGCGTTACGCCCGAGAACCTGATCGACGTGGGCGAAGAGATCATCGCCGACCACTACTTCGCCGGTCAGTTCGTAGACGTGGCGGGCGTGTCCATCGGTAAAGGTTTTGCCGGTGCGATGAAGCGTCACAACTTCGGCGGTCTGCGCGCCTCGCACGGTGTGTCCGTGTCGCACCGTTCGCACGGTTCGACGGGCCAGTGCCAGGATCCCGGCAAGGTCTTCAAGGGCAAGAAGATGGCCGGTCACCTTGGCGCCGTCCGTGTGACGACCCAGAACCTGCAGGTCGTCAAGACCGACTCCGACCGCGGCATCATCATGATCAAGGGCGCTGTCCCCGGATCGAAAGGTGGCTGGGTCACCGTGAAGGACGCCGTCAAGAAGCCGGTTCCGGACAATGTGATCCTGCCCGCCGCGCTGCGTTCCGCCGCTGCCGCTGCGCACCGCGCGGCTGAAGAAGCCGCCGCTGCCGCCGCTGCCGAGGAAGAAGCCGCACGCGCCGCCGCTGCCGCCGAACAGGCCGCTGCAGAGGAAGCCGCGCTGGCCGAAGCCAATGCCGCATCGACCGACGATGCATCCGATGCCTCCGACGAAGGAGAAGCGAAATGAAACTCGACGTCATCAAGCTTGACGCCGGCAAGGCGGGCTCGATCGACCTCGCGGACGAGATCTTCGGTCTCGAACCGCGCGCCGACATCCTGCACCGCGTTGTTCGCTGGCAGCGTGCCAAGGCCCAAGCCGGCACGCACTCCACGCTCGGCAAGTCGGACGTGTCCTATTCGACGAAGAAGATCTACAAGCAGAAGGGCACCGGCGGCGCACGTCACGGTTCCAAGAAAGCTCCGACCTTCCGTCACGGTGGTGTCTACAAGGGCCCGCAGCCCCGCAGCCACGCCCACGAGCTACCGAAGAAATTCCGCGCTCTGGGCCTGAAGCACGCCCTGTCCTCGAAAGCCGCCACGGGCAACCTGGTGGTTCTGGAAGACACGGTCATGGCCGAAGCCAAGACCTCGTTCCTAGCCAAGGCCGTGAAGGAACTGGGCTGGAAGCGCGTGCTGATCATCGACGGCGCCGACGTGAACGAAAACTTCGCAACGGCCGCCCGCAACCTGGAAGGCGTGGATATCCTGCCGACCATGGGCGCGAACGTGTATGACATCCTGAAGCGTGACACGCTGGTGCTCACGAAGTCGGCTGTCGAAGCTCTGGAGGCTCGCCTGAAATGAGCGTGAAACCCGAACTCTATGACGTGATCAAGAAGCCGATCATCACCGAGAAGGCCACCCTGGCCTCCGAGGCGAACGCGGTTGTCTTCGAAGTCGCGAAAGATGCGTCCAAGCCGCTGATCAAGGAAGCCGTGGAAGCGGTCTTCGGTGTGAAGGTGAAAGCCGTCAACACGTCGATCCTCAAAGGCAAGACGAAGCGCTTCAAGGGCCGTCCCGGCGTGCGCAGCGACAAGAAAAAGGCCTACGTCACCCTCGAAGAGGGCAACACTATCGACGTGGCCACCGGCCTCTGATAGAAGGCCACACGAATCGCGAAGCCCCGGGATCGCCCGGGGCTTCGGATTTTTAAGACGGGGATCTTCGGAGCCCTTCACCGGATCTGCCACGCGCAGGTCCCAGCTGTACGGAAGACAGAAAACATGGCACTCAAGTCGTATAAGCCGACGACGCCTGGCCAGCGTGGGCTGGTTCTGATCGACCGTTCGGAGCTGTGGAAAGGACGCCCGGTCAAAACCCTCACCGAGGGCTTGATCAAGACGGGCGGCCGGAACAACACCGGACGCGTCACGATGTGGCACAAGGGTGGCGGCGCGAAGCGTCTCTACCGCGTTGTCGATTTCAAGCGTCGCAAGTTCGACGTTCCCGCAGTGGTCGAGCGTATCGAATACGACCCGAACCGCACCGCCTTCATCGCTCTAGTTCGCTACAACGACGGCGAACTGGCCTACATCCTCGCACCGCAGCGTCTTGCCGTGGGTGACGCCGTCATCGCCGGCGCAAAGACGGACGTGAAGCCTGGCAACGCGATGCCCTTCTCGGGCATGCCGATCGGCACGATCGTCCACAACGTCGAGATGAAGCCGGGCAAGGGCGGCCAGATCGCACGCGCTGCGGGCACCTACGCCCAGTTCGTCGGTCGCGACGGTGGCTACGCCCAGATCCGCCTGTCCTCGGGCGAACTGCGCATGGTCCGCCAGGAATGCATGGCCACCATCGGTGCCGTGTCCAACGCCGACCACTCGAACCAGAACTTCGGTAAAGCCGGTCGTATGCGCCACAAAGGCGTGCGTCCGACGGTCCGCGGTGTCGCCATGAACCCGATCGACCACCCGCACGGTGGTGGTGAAGGCCGGACCTCGGGCGGCCGTCACCCGGTCACGCCGTGGGGCAAGGGCACCAAGGGCAACCGCACCCGCAAGAACAAGGCCACGGACAAGTACATCGTCCGCTCGCGTCACCTGAAGAAAGGGCGTTAATCCATGTCGCGTTCCGTCTGGAAAGGCCCGTTCGTCGACGCTTACGTCCTGAAAAAGGCCGAAAAGTCGCGCGAGTCGGGCAAGAACGAAGTGATCAAGATCTGGTCGCGTCGCTCCACCATCCTGCCGCAATTCGTCGGTCTGACGTTCGGCGTCTACAACGGCAAAAAACACATCCCGGTGGCGATCACCGAGGAGATGATCGGCCAGAAGTTCGGTGAATACTCGCCGACGCGGACCTATTACGGTCACGCCGCCGACAAGAAAGCCAAGAGGAAGTAAGCCATGAGCAAGGAAAAGAATCCGCGCCGCGTGGCCGAAAACGAGGCGATGGCGAAAGCCAAGATGCTGCGCACCTCGCCGCAGAAGCTGAACCTCGTGGCGGCCCTGATCCGTGGCAAGAAGGTCGACAAGGCGATTGCCGATCTGACCTTCTCCAAGAAGCGCATCAGCCAGGACGTGCTGAAGTGCCTGCAGTCGGCCATCGCCAACGCCGAGAACAACCACGGCTTGGACGTGGATGAACTGGTCGTGGCGGAAGCCTATTGCGGCAAGAACATCACGCTGAAGCGCGGCCGTCCGCGTGCACGCGGTCGTTTCGGCAAGATCATGAAGCCCTTCAGCGAACTGACCATCACGGTGCGTCAGAAAGGGGAGACTGCGTAATGGGTCAGAAGGTAAACCCGATCGGGATGCGCCTGCAGGTCAACCGTACCTGGGACAGCCGCTGGTATGCGGACTCCAAGGATTTCGGCGATCTGCTGCTGGAAGACCTGAAGATCCGCGACTTCGTCCACAAGGAAGTGAAGCAGGCCGGCATCTCCAAGGTCATCATCGAGCGTCCGCACAAGAAGTGCCGCGTCACGATCCACGCTGCCCGCCCCGGTGTCATCATCGGCAAGAAAGGCGCGGACATTGAGACGCTTCGCAAGAAGCTGACCCAGTTCACCGCGTCGGAACTGCACCTGAACATCGTCGAGGTCCGCAAGCCGGAGCTGGACGCACAGCTGGTGGCCGAGTCCATCGCCCAGCAGATGGAGCGCCGGGTGTCCTTCCGTCGCGCCATGAAGCGCGGCGTGCAGAACGCGATGCGCATCGGTGCCCTGGGCATCCGCGTGAACGTCGCCGGCCGTCTGGGCGGCGCCGAGATCGCGCGGACCGAATGGTACCGTGAAGGTCGCGTTCCGCTGCACACGCTGCGCGCGGACATCGACTATGCCACGGAAGAGGCGATGACGCCCTACGGGATCATCGGTGTGAAGGTCTGGATCTTCAAAGGCGAGATCCTGGAGCATGACCCGCAGGCGCACGATCGTCGCCAGGCGGAATCGCAGGAGGGTGCCGCACCGCGTCCCCGCCGCGAGCGCGCGTAAGGAGCACGAGAGATGCTGCAACCGAAACGGACCAAGTTCCGCAAACAGCACAAGGGCCGCATTCACGGTGAAGCCAAAGGCGGCTTCCTGCTGAACTTCGGAACCTATGCCCTGAAAGCCACCGAGCCCGAGCGTGTGACGGCACGTCAGATCGAAGCGGCCCGCCGCGCGATCACCCGTCACATGAAGCGTCAGGGTCGCGTCTGGATCCGCATCTTCCCGGATGTTCCGGTGACCTCCAAACCCACCGAAGTCCGGATGGGTAAGGGCAAGGGCTCCGTCGACTTCTGGGCGGCCAAGGTGAAACCCGGCCGGATCATGTTTGAGATTGACGGCGTACCTGATTCCGTGGCAAGGGAAGCGCTCCGCCTCGGAGCGATGAAACTTCCGGTGCTGAGCCGGGTCGTCGTTCGCGAAGACTGGTAAGAATTCTCCTGAACCCCCGGGGCACTCCCGGGGGTTCGGGTTTTTGATGAAACCCACCAGGGCAAGGGTCACCCGCAAGGGGCCTTCTGGTGAGACGGAAAGGAATGGCGCATGTCCGCCACTGAATTCACGTCCAAGACGCCCGACCAGCTGCGCGAGCAGCTCGTGGCGCTGAAAAAGGAAGCGTTCAACCTCCGCTTCCAGCAGGCCACCGGCCAGCTTGAGAACACCGCCCGCATGCGCGCCGTCCGTCGCGACGTTGCCCGCATCAAGACGGTTCTGAACCAGAAAGCCGCGCAAGCGGCGGCGAACTGAGGGGAGCCCGACAGATGCCCAAACGTATCCTGCAAGGCACCGTCACGAGCGACAAGAACGAGCAGACGATCACCGTTCTGGTGGAGCGTCGCTTCAAGCACCCGCTGCTGAAGAAGACCGTTCGGTCCTCGAAGAAATACCGCGCACATGACGCGGAGAACAAATTCAAGGTTGGCGACTCGGTTCGTATCGAAGAGTGCGCGCCCATCTCGAAGACGAAACGCTGGACGGTCGTAACCGAAACGGTTTGATCGTTCTGCCCAACGAAACCCTGGGGGCGGTCCGCCGCTCTCCAAAGGTCGGGAGAACCTTTTATGATCCAGATGCAGACCAATCTGGATGTCGCTGACAACTCCGGCGCCCGCCGAGTTCAGTGCATCAAGGTCCTGGGTGGCTCGCACCGCCGGTACGCTTCCGTTGGCGACATCATTGTGGTGTCGGTCAAGGAAGCCATTCCGCGCGGCCGCGTGAAGAAGGGCGACGTCCGCAAGGCCGTCGTCGTTCGCACCGCCAAGGAAGTTCGCCGTGAAGACGGCACCGCCATCCGCTTCGACCGCAATGCCGCCGTCATCCTGAACAACCAGGGTGAGCCGGTCGGTACCCGTATCTTCGGGCCGGTCGTCCGCGAGCTGCGTGCCAAGAACTTCATGAAGATCATCTCGCTCGCTCCGGAGGTGCTCTGATGGCTGCGAAGCTTAAGAAAGGCGACGAAGTCGTCGTCCTGACGGGCAAGGACAAGGGCAAGAAAGGGACGATCACGTCCGTTTCGCCGTCCGCGAACAAGGCCGTCGTCGAGGGCGTGAACATCGCCATCCGTCACACCAAGCAGTCGCAAGGCTCGCAAGGCGGCCGCATCCCGAAGGCGATGCCGATCGACCTGTCGAACCTGTCGCTGATGGACAAGGCCGGCAAGGCCACGCGCGTCGGCTTCCGCATGGAAGACGGCAAGAAAGTGCGCTTTGCCAAGACCACCGGGGAGGCGATCTGATGCTCGACCAAGCCACCTACACGCCCCGCTACAAGACGCTGTACAAGGACACGATCCGCGGCGCCCTGAAGTCGGAGTTCGGTTACAAGAACGACATGCAGATCCCGCGTCTGGACAAGATCGTCCTGAACATGGGTGTCGGCGAAGCCGTCAAGGACACCAAGAAGGTGAAAGGCGCGGCGGAAGAGCTGTCGCTGATCTCCGGCCAGAAGGCGGTCATCACGCACGCCAAGAAGTCGATCGCCGGCTTCCGCGTCCGTGAAGAGATGCCGCTGGGCTGCAAGGTGACCCTGCGCGGCGACCGGATGTACGAATTCCTGGACCGCCTGATCACCATCGCGCTGCCCCGCGTCCGCGACTTCCGCGGCGTGAAGGCGACGTCGTTCGACGGCCGTGGCAACTACGCCATGGGCCTGAAAGAGCAGATCGTGTTCCCCGAGATCGAGTTCGACAAGGTCGACGAAGTTCTGGGCATGGACATCATCATCTGCACCACCGCGAAATCGGACGCGGAAGCGAAGGCGCTGCTGAAGCAGTTCAACATGCCCTTCATCGGCGAAACGCGCGAGGGATAAGATATGGCCAAGAAATCCATGATCGAACGCGAAGTGAAGCGCGCCAAGCTGGTGAAACAGCATGCCGCGAAACGCGCCGCGCTCAAAGACATCACGAAGAACGCAGATCTGCCGATGGAAGAGCGCTTCAAGGCGCAGCTGAAACTGGCTCAACTGCCCCGCAACTCGTCCGCCACCCGGCTGCACAACCGCTGCCAGCTGACGGGCCGCCCCCACGCTTACTACCGTAAGCTGAAACTCTCGCGGATCATGCTGCGCGAACTGGCCTCGTTCGGCCAGATCCCGGGCATGGTCAAGTCCAGCTGGTAAGGAGGAACGCGATGTTTGTGAACGATCCTCTCGGCGATATGCTGACCCGCATCCGCAACGCACAGCTGCGTGGCAAGTCGACCGTGTCGACCCCCGCCTCGAAGCTGCGCGCCTGGGTGCTGGATGTGCTGCTGGATGAAGGCTACATCCGCGGCTATGAGAAAGCCGAGACCGAAAACGGTCAGGGCGAGCTGGTCATCAGCCTGAAGTACTTCGAGGGCACCCCGGTGATCCGCGAAGTGAAGCGGGTCTCCAAACCCGGCCGTCGTGTGTACATGGCGTCGAAAGACCTGCCGTCGGTGCGCAACGGTCTGGGCGTGTCCATCATCTCCACGCCGAAAGGCGTCATGTCCGATGCAGCTGCACGGTCCGCCAATGTTGGCGGCGAAGTGCTCTGCACCGTGTTCTAAGGAGGGTTCGATGTCTCGTATCGGCAAGAAACCCGTTGAGCTGCCCAAGGGCGTGACGGCGCAGCTGTCCGGCCAGACCGTGGAAGTGAAGGGGCCGAAAGGCACTCGCAGCTTCACCGCGACGGACGACATCACGCTGGCTCTGGAAGAGAACGTCCTGAAGGTGACGCCGCGCGGCACCTCCAAGCGCGCTCGTCAGCAGTGGGGCATGGCCCGCAGCCAGGTGGAGAACCTGGTAACGGGCGTGACCACGGGCTTCAAGAAAGAGCTGGAAATCCAGGGCGTGGGTTACCGCGCCGCGATGGCCGGCAACGTTCTGAAGCTGTCGCTCGGCTACTCGCACGAAGTGAACTTCGAAGTCCCGGCCGGCGTGACGGTCACGGCTCCGAAGCAGACTGAAATCGTTGTGGAAGGCATCGACCAACAGCTCGTTGGTCAGGTCGCCGCGAACATCCGTGACTGGAAGCGTCCCGAGCCCTACAAGGGCAAAGGCATCCGGTACAAGGGCGAGTTCGTCTTCCGCAAGGAAGGCAAGAAGAAGTAAGGGGGCGCAGACAAATGGCTTTGAACAAACGAGAGCTGTTCCTGAAGCGCCGCCTGCGCGTCCGGAACAAACTGAAGGCGATGGCGAACGGGCGTGCGCGTCTGTCCGTCCATCGTTCGTCCAAGAACATCAGCGTTCAGCTGATCGACGATGTGAGCGGCGTGACGCTGGCTTCGGCCTCCTCCATGGAGAAGGACCTGGGCTTCGTCGGCAAGAACAACGTCGAGGCTTCGACGGCCGTCGGCAAGGCAATTGCCGAACGCGCCAAGAAGGCCGGGATCGAAGAGTGCTATTTCGACCGCGGCGGCTTCCTCTTTCACGGCAAGATCAAGGCTTTGGCCGAGGCAGCCCGTGAAGGCGGCCTGAAGTTCTAAGGAGACGATTATGGCAGAACGTGAGAACCGCCGGGACCGTCGCGAACGCGAGGAAACCCCGGAATTCGCCGATCGTCTCGTGGCGATCAACCGCGTGTCGAAAACCGTGAAAGGGGGCAAGCGCTTCGGCTTTGCCGCTCTGGTGGTGGTCGGCGATCAGCGCGGTCGTGTGGGCTTCGGCAAGGGCAAGGCGAAAGAAGTGCCCGAGGCGATCCGCAAGGCGACCGAACAGGCGAAACGTCAGATGATCCGCGTGCCGCTGCGCGACGGTCGTACGCTGCACCACGACACCAACGGCCGCCACGGCGCCGGCAAGGTCGTGATGCGGGCCGCTGACGCGGGGACCGGCATCATCGCCGGCGGCCCGATGCGCGCCGTGTTCGAAATGCTGGGCGTCCAGGACGTCGTGGCGAAATCGCTGGGTTCGCAGAACCCCTACAACATGATCCGTGCGACTCTGGACGGTCTGAAGCAGGAAGCGTCGCCCCGCATGGTGGCGAACCGTCGCGGCAAGAAAGTCGCCGACATCCTGAAGAAGCCCGACGCCGAAGTCGTGGAAGCGTAAGGAGAGCGGACATGGCAACCATCGTCGTGAAGCAGGTGGCCTCGGCCGCCCGCCGCCCCGCGATCCAGACGGCGACGCTGAAGGGTCTCGGGCTGAACAAGATGAACCGCACCCGCGAGCTGGAGGACACCCCCTCCATCCGCGGCATGGTCAACAAGATCCCGCACCTCGTGCAGATCATCGAAGAGCGGAACTGAGATGACGCCCCCGGAAACGGGGGCGTTTTTCGTTGGGGGAGGAGTCATGCGTCTTCTCACGCTGATCATCACCGTCTTGGCTTTCGCCGGCGCCGCGCAGGCGCATGGTGGCGGCTGCCGCAAATCCTCACCTCCCGGCCAGTGCTGCTACATGGACAGCGCCACCGGAACGGTTCACTGCCACTAGGACAATATGCCCTTGGCATGGCGCTTGAAGCGCTTTCGCCAAAGGGCTATACGCAGCCGGTGGCCCTTCGGGGCCCGGAATCATTTACACGCCGTGTTTGCTCTGTCCGTCGCTGGCGGAGCAGTTCCGGTACAGGAGATAGCGACATGAAACTGCATGAATTGCGCGACAATGAAGGCGCGGCCCGCAAGAAGAAACGCGTGGCGCGTGGTCCCGGCTCCGGCAAGGGGAAGATGGGTGGCCGTGGTATCAAGGGCCAGAAGTCGCGTTCGGGCGTGGCTCTGGGTGGATACGAAGGCGGCCAGATGCCGCTCTACCGGCGTCTGCCGAAGCGCGGCTTCACCAAGCCGAACCGCAAGGAATACGCCGTCGTCAACCTGGGCCTGATCCAGAAGTTCGTCGACGCCGGCAAGCTGGACGCGTCGGTCGCGATCGACGAGGCCGCTCTGGTGGCCGCCGGCCTGACCTCGCACCTGCGCGACGGCATCCGCGTCCTGAACAAGGGCGAAGTGACCGCCAAGCTGAACCTGACCGTGTCGGGCGCGTCGCAGTCCGCCGTCGAGGCGGTGGAGAAGGCCGGTGGCTCGCTCACCGTGACCTCCACGACCCGCGCGGCCGAAGCCGAGTAAGGCCCGGCCCCGCGCCGTCCACCTTATCGCGTTACCGCGCCGCCGATACCGACCCGGTTCGGCGGCGCTTGCTTGAAAGAGAACGGGCATGGCATCTGCTGCAGAGCAAATGGCGTCGAACCTCAGCTGGGGGGCCTTGGGTAAGGCGTCCGAGCTGCGTCGTCGCATCTTCTTCACCATCGGCCTTCTGATCGTCTATCGCATCGGCACCTACATCCCGGTGCCGGGCATCGACGGGCTGGCTTTGCGGCAATTCATGGATGGCGCGGCGGCGGGCCTCGGCGGGATCCTGTCGATGTTCACCGGCGGCGCGCTCAGCCGCATGGGCATCTTCGCCCTTGGCATCATGCCCTACATTTCCGCTTCGATCATCGTGCAGCTTCTCGCTGCAATGGTGCCCCAGCTTGAGCAGATCAAGAAAGAGGGCGAGCAGGGCCGCAAGAAGATCAACCAGTACACGCGCTATTTCACCGTGGTTCTGGCCACCTTCCAGGCCTACGGCATCGCCCGCAGCCTAGAGGCAGGCGGCCTTGTCACCGATCCCGGCCTGTTCTTCCAGGCGTCCTGCGTGATCACGCTGGTCGGCGGCACCATGTTCCTGATGTGGCTGGGCGAGCAGATCACCGCCCGCGGCATCGGCAACGGCATCTCGCTGATCATCTTCGTCGGCATCCTTGCCGAACTCCCGCTGCACATCGGCCAGTTCCTGAGCCAGGGACGTTCCGGCGCCGTGTCGCCCTTCGTCATCATCGGCGTAGGCGTGATGATCATCGCGGTCATTGCCTTCGTGGTGTTCATGGAGCGGGCGCTGCGCAAGATCCACATCCAGTATCCGCGCCGCCAGGTGGGGATGAAGATCTATGACGGCGGCTCCAGCCACCTGCCGGTCAAGGTGAACCCGGCGGGCGTGATCCCGGCCATCTTCGCCTCCTCGCTCCTGCTGCTGCCGACCACGATCGCGACCTTCTCCGGCGCGCAGACCGGGCCGGTGATGTCGACGATCCTGGCCTATTTCGGCCCGGGCCAGCCGCTCTATTTGCTGTTCTTCGTCGCGATGATCGTGTTCTTCGCCTACTTCTACACGGCGAACGTCGCGTTCAAGACGGATGACGTGGCCGACAACCTGAAGAACCAGAACGGCTTCATCCCCGGCATCCGTCCGGGCAAGCGGACGGAGGAATACCTGACCTACGTCGTGAACCGCGTGCTAGTCCTCGGTTCCGCCTATCTGGCCTTTGTCTGCATCCTGCCCGAGATCATCCGCCACCAGCTGACGATCCCGTTCTATTTCGGTGGCACGTCGGTGCTGATCATCGTGTCGGTCACGATGGACACGATCCAGCAGGTGCAATCCCATCTTCTGGCCCATCAGTACGAGGGTCTGATCGAGAAGTCGCAATTGCGCGGTCGCAAACGCACCGGCAAGCGCGTCCCCACGCGTCGCTAAGGAAGACCAATGACGAACGTGATTTTGCTTGGCCCTCCCGGGGCGGGGAAGGGAACCCAGGCCAAGCGGCTTGTGACGGAACGCGGGATGGTTCAGCTGTCCACCGGCGACATGCTGCGCGAAGCGCGCAGCAGCGGATCGGAGATGGGCCTGCGCGTGGCGGCGGTCATGGACGCCGGCGGGCTCGTGACGGATGAGATCGTGATCGGCCTGATCCGGGAGAAGCTGTCCCATGGCGGCAGCGCGGGCTACATCTTCGACGGCTTCCCGCGCACACTGGCGCAGGCGGACGCCCTGGGCGACCTGCTGGGCCAGATGGGTCAGAAGCTGGACGCCGTGATCGCCATGGAGGTCGATGACGGGGTTCTGGTGCGCCGGATCACCGGCCGCTACACCTGCGCCGACTGCGGCGCCGTCTATCACGACGAGACGCATCCGACGACGCGTCCGGGCGTCTGCGACTCTTGCGGGTCGACGAATCTGGTGCGCCGGGCCGACGACAACGAGGAATCGCTGCGTCACCGGCTGATGGAATACTACAAGAAGACCTCGCCGCTGATCGGCTACTATTATGCCAAGGGCGACCTGACCCGCGTGGACGCGCTGGCACGGGTCGAGGATGTGGCGGCGGAGATTTCGAACGCCCTCGACAAGGGTTGACGAGGGCCGGGAAATCCCATACCCCACGGCGTCCCGCGGAATCGTCCGCGGGTCGTTTCGTCCATTCGGGACGAAGATCGTCTTTCGGGGCGAAGTTGTGAAAAAAGGATCCGGGGTTACGGATCCGCAACCTGGAAAGGAACGCGCGTGGCACGTATTGCTGGCGTAAACATTCCGACGGGGAAACGCGTCCCCATCGCCCTGACCTACATCACGGGCATCGGCAACCACATCGCCGAACAGATCTGCGAAGCCGTGGGCATCGAGCGCACGCGCCGCGTGAACGAGTTGTCGGACGCTGAAGTCCTCGCCATCCGCGAGCACATCGACGCGAACTACACCGTCGAAGGCGACCTGCGTCGCGAAGTGTCGATGAACGTGAAGCGCCTGATGGACCTCGGGTCCTATCGCGGCCTGCGTCACCGTCGCAATCTGCCGGTGCGCGGCCAGCGCACGCACACCAACGCTCGCACGCGCAAAGGCCCTGCAAAGGCCATTGCCGGCAAGAAGAAATAAGGGGGCGTGACAGATGGCTCGTGACAAGACCCGCATGAAGCGCAAGGAACGCAAGAACATCGCCGCCGGCGTTGCTCATGTGAACTCCTCGTTCAACAACACCAAGATCCTGATCTCCGACGTGCAGGGCAACGCGATCTCCTGGTCGTCCGCCGGCACGATGGGCTTCAAGGGTTCGCGCAAGTCGACCCCCTATGCCGCCCAGATGGCGGCCGAAGACGCGGCCAAGAAGGCACAGGAACACGGTCTGAAGACGATCGAAGTCGAAGTTCAGGGTCCGGGTTCGGGCCGCGAATCGGCGCTGCGCGCGCTGGCCGCCGTTGGGCTGAACATCACCTCGATCCGCGACGTGACGCCGATGGCGCACAACGGCTGCCGCCCGCCGAAACGTCGCCGCGTCTGAGAACGGCAAAAAAACGATCGGGCCGTGCTTCACAGCGCGGCCCGGTTTCGTCATTTCTGATCCTCGGGCGTTCCCTGCTTAAGGACATGGGCAAGGAACTGGTATGGAGGCGACACGCATGATCCACAAGAACTGGCAGGAACTGATCAAGCCGACGCAGCTGGGCGTGAAGCCGGGCGCGGACGCCGCACGCATGGCCACGGTCGTGGCCGAACCGCTGGAGCGTGGCTTCGGCCTGACGCTGGGCAACGCGCTGCGCCGTGTGCTGCTGTCCTCGCTGCAAGGCGCGGCCATCACCTCGGTTCAGATCGACAACGTCCTGCACGAGTTCTCCTCGGTCGCAGGCGTCCGCGAGGATGTGACGGACATCGTCCTGAACCTCAAGGGCGTGGCGATCAAGATGGAAGTCGAAGGTCCCAAGCGCGTGGCGATCAACGCCAAGGGCCCGGGCGTCGTCACCGCCGGCGACATCGCCGAGACCAACGGCATCGAGATCCTGAACAAGGATCACGTGATCTGCCACCTCGACGACGGCGCTGAAGTCTCGATGGAGCTGACGGTCAACACCGGCAAGGGCTATGTCGCGGCGGACAAGAACCGTCCGGAAGATGCGCCCATCGGCTTGATCCCGATCGACGCCATCTACTCGCCGGTCAAGAAGGTCAGCTACGAAGTGCAGCCCACCCGCGAGGGCCAGGTGCTGGACTACGACAAGCTGACGATGCGGATCGAGACCGACGGCTCCCTGACGCCGGACGACGCGGTGGCCTTTGCCGCGCGCATCCTGCAGGACCAGTTGTCGATCTTCGTGAACTTCGACGAGCCGGAAGCGGCGACGCGTTCGGACGCGGAGGACGGGCTGGAGTTCAACCCGCTGCTGCTGAAGAAGGTCGACGAGCTGGAACTGTCGGTCCGTTCGGCCAACTGCCTGAAGAACGACAACATCGTCTATATCGGCGACCTGATCCAGAAAACCGAAGCCGAGATGCTCCGCACCCCGAACTTCGGCCGCAAGTCCCTGAATGAGATCAAAGAAGTGCTGTCGGGCATGGGTCTGCACCTTGGCATGGACGTCGAGGACTGGCCGCCGGAAAACATCGAAGACCTGGCCAAGCGTTTCGAAGACCAGTTCTAAGATCCACGGGGGCGTCCGCGCCCCCGAAAATGCCCCGGTCTGCGGGGGAAAACATGGGCATGCCGCCCCAAGGTGAGCCGATCCACACGCAGGGTCGGCCGGACAAAGCACAGTAAAGGAGTTGACCCATGCGTCACGCACGTGGCTACCGCCGCCTGAACCGGACCCACGAACACCGCAAGGCGATGTTCGCCAACATGTCGGGTGCCCTGATCGAGCATGAGCAGATCAAGACCACCCTGCCCAAGGCGAAGGAACTTCGCCCGATCGTCGAGAAGCTGATCACGCTGGCAAAGCGTGGCGACCTGCACGCCCGTCGTCAGGCCCGCGCCCAGCTGAAAGAGGACAAGCACCTCGAGCGTCTGTTCGACATCCTCGGCGCCCGTTACAAGGACCGTCAGGGCGGCTACATCCGCATCATGAAGGCCGGCTTCCGTTACGGCGACATGGCTCCGATGGCGATCATCGAGTTCGTGGACCGCGACACCTCGGCCAAGGGTGCGGGCGACCGCGCACGTCTGGAGGCTTTCGAGGCGGAGTGATCCCCCGAAACCTCTGATTGTCTGGAAAGGCCCGCTGTCATGGCGGGCTTTTTCGTTGCAAAGCCTGCCACTCCCTTTCAAGACTCGGTGCATCCCGCGGTTGCGCGGGCGGTGTGTCGTCGGTTGATGTGGAAACGTGATGTTGTTTAAAAGTTCGGCAACCCTGGAACGCTCCCTGCAGGACGCGCTTCAAAACCTGTCCCAGCTGGCGAACAGCGGCTATTGCGTGGGGTTCCACATCCGTCAGGGCGTGCCCTCCACCCGCTACAGCACGCTGAACACCTCGTGGCTGCACCATTACGAACAGCGCGGCTACCTCCTGCGGGATCCGGGCCTTGCCTGGGCCTCCGCCGTCAACGGGGCGGTGCGGTGGAGCGATCCCATTCTGGTCGACACCTATGGCGTTTATGCCGAGGCGCGGCGATTCGGGCTGCGCTATGGCATGGTGGCCAGCTACGGCCCGCCCGCTTCCCTGAGCGTGGCGGTTCTGGTGCGCAACGATCGGGAGTTTCTGGACACCGAGATGGCGACCGCCTTCGACCGGCTGCAACGCCTGCATTCGCTGGCCGTGCTGCCCGGCAACCTGTCGCAGGCGCAGAAAGAGGCGCTGAGCGTCATCTCCTCGGGCCAGCGCTATGCGGCGGCGGCGGCGCATCTGGGCATTTCGGAAAGCGCGCTGAAGGCGCGGCTTTACAGCGCGCGGCAGCGGCTGAACGCCCGCACCACGCCCGAGGCGGTGCGCTGCGCCAAGGATTACGGGCTGATCTGACTTTCCCTGCGGCCCTTGCGCACATATCTTGGGCGTATGGCCGATCTGTTCGACACCCTTCCCGAAGCCACCCCGTCGGACAACCGCCGTCCGCTGGCCGACCGCCTGCGCCCGCGCGCCTTGTCCGAGGTGGTGGGGCAGGGCAAGATCCTGTCGCCCGACGGCCCCTTGGGCGCCATGCTCGCCGCCGGCAGCCTGTCCTCCATCATCCTGTGGGGTCCGCCCGGCGTGGGCAAGACCACCATCGCCCGCCTTCTGGCCGATGAAACGGATCTGGCCTTCGTGCAGATCAGCGCGATCTTTGCCGGCGTGCCCGAACTACGGAAGGTGTTCGAAGCCGCCAAGCTGCGGCGGCGGAACGGGCAGGGGACCCTTCTGTTCGTGGATGAGATACACCGCTTCAACAAGGCGCAGCAGGACAGCTTCCTGCCACACATGGAGGATGGCACCATCCTTCTGGTCGGCGCCACCACCGAAAACCCATCTTTCGAGCTGAACGCCGCCGTTCTGTCGCGCGCGCAGGTCATCGTGCTGGAACGGTTGACGCTGGCCGACCTCGAACGCCTCGCCCAGCGGGCCGAGCAGGAGATGGGCCACGCCCTGCCGCTGGACGGGCCCGCCCGCGAATCGATGCTGGAGATGGCGGATGGCGACGGCCGCGCCCTTCTGAACCTGATCGAGCAGGTGAGTGCGTGGAAGCTGGACCGCATCCTCGACAAGCCCGCGCTGTCGGCCCGCCTGATGCGCCGCGCCGCGAAATACGACAAGAACGGAGAGGAGCATTACAACCTCATCTCTGCCCTGCACAAATCAGTG
Source organism: Falsirhodobacter sp. 20TX0035 (assembly GCF_028307215.1). GTDB lineage: Bacteria > Pseudomonadota > Alphaproteobacteria > Rhodobacterales > Rhodobacteraceae > Falsirhodobacter. The sequence goes on from NZ_JAQMHV010000013.1 coordinate 66,937, forward strand.
CGGGGGTCGGACCCGGACGCAGCGCTCTACTGGTTCGCGCGGATGCTGGAAGGGGGGGAGGATCCCCGCTACCTTGCCCGCCGCATCACCCGCATGGCGGTGGAGGACATTGCCCTTGCCGATCCAGACGCGCAGCGCATTTGTCTGGACGCGTGGAACACCTACGAACGTCTGGGCAGCCCCGAAGGGGAACTGGCGCTGGCGGGGGCCCTGGTGCACCTCTCGCTCGCCCCAAAGTCGAACGCCGTCTACACTGCCTTCAAGGCGGCCAAGGCCGCAGCCAAGCAGACGGGCAGCGAACCGCCCCCCCTGCATATCCGCAACGCGCCCACGAAGATGATGCGCGACATGGGATACGGGGCCGATTACGCTTACGACCATGACCAGCAGGACGGCTTTTCCGGGCAGAACTACTTCCCCGAAGGCATGAAGCGTCCGGTCTGGTATCTGCCGCCCGAACGGGGGTTCGAGCGTGAACTGAAGAAACGGGTCGAGTATTTCGCCAAGCTGCGGGCGAAACGGACCGGCGAAGGTTGACAATCCGGCAGCGGGAACGGAGACAGCGCCGATGCTCCTGACAGTTGGATATGTCGCGGCGGGCGGGGCCATCGGGTCCTCGCTGCGCTATCTGGTCAACATGGCGGCCCTTCGGATCGCCCCCGGCTTTCCCTGGGGAACGCTGGTGATCAACATCCTCGGCTGTGCGATCATGGGAGGACTGGCCACAACGCTGGCGATGAAGGGCGGGCAGCGGTTTTCGCCTTTCCTTCTGACCGGCGTGCTGGGCGGGTTCACCACGTTTTCGGCCTTTTCGCTGGACGCGATGAGATTGTGGGAACGGGGGCAGGTGCAGGCCGCGATCGCCTATGTGGGCGCATCCGTGATCCTGTCATTGTTGGCGGTGCTGGCCGGAGCGGCCTTGGCAAAAGGGGTGCTCGGATGAGCGTGAAGAATCTGACCGTGTCGGTGGACGAAGGCGAACAGCGGCTGGACAAGTGGTTCAAGCGCCGCTTTCCGCATGTGACGCAAGGGGCCGTGGAAAAGATGTGCCGCACGGGCCAGATCCGTGTCGATGGCGCCCGCGCCAAGGCCTCGGACCGGATCGAGCCGGGGCAGACCGTCCGCGTGCCCCCGCTGCCCGATCCCAACGACGACCGGCGCGACCTGCCGCAGCGCATCACCAACGCCGACGCGCAGATGATCCAGGACGCGGTCATCTACAAGGACGAACACCTGATCGTCCTGAACAAGCCGCCGGGACTACCGAGCCAGGGCGGTTCGGGGCAGGGGAACCGCCATGTCGACGGTTTGGCCGAAGCGCTGAAGTTCGGCTACAAGGACAAGCCGAAGCTGGTGCACCGGCTGGACAAGGACACCTCGGGCGTCCTGATGCTGGCCCGCACCGACCGCGTGGCGCGGGCGCTGTCCGAGGCGCTGCGCCATCGCAACGCCCGCAAGATCTACTGGGCGCTGGTCGCCGGTGTGCCCAACCCGAAGAAGGGCTCGATCAAGTACGGCCTGATGAAGGCCGGCGGCCGGGACGAGAAGATGGTCTGCGTCCATCCCGCCAAGATGAACGACCACCCGGACGCCAAGCGCGCCCACACGGACTATTTCGTGCTGTGGTTCCTGGCCACCCGCATGTCCTGGATGGCGCTGGAGCCGGTGACGGGCCGCACCCACCAGCTGCGCGCCCACATGGCCGAGATCGGGCACCCGATCCTTGGGGATGGCAAGTATGGCGGCGGCGGGCAGGAGAATCAGGGCGACGGTTGGGGTGGCGGCATCGGCGGCGAGATGAGCCGCAAGCTGAACCTGCACGCCCGCCAGCTGACGATCGAGCATCCGATCCTGAAAAAGGAGATGACCTTCGTGGCCGAACTGCCCGACCACATGGACCGCGCCTTCAAGATGCTGGACATGAAACCGGATGACGTCCCTGCCGACCCGTTCGAGGTGTTCGGATGAGCTGGGCGCCCAAGCGGTTCTGGAGCGATGTGACGGTGCGGCCCGAAGGCGCGGGCTTTGCCGTGCTTCTGGACGGCCGCCCGGTGCGCACGCCCGCCAAGACCCCCCTGATCCTGCCGAGCGAGGCGCTGGCCCGCGAGATCGCCGCCGAGTGGCAGGCGCAGGAGCGGGAGGTGCGGCCCGACCTCATGCCCGCCACCCGGCGCGCCAACTCGGCGTTCGACAAGGTGACGCCCCAGTTCGACGCAGTCGTGGGGGAGGTGGCGAAGTACGGCGCCACCGATCTTCTGTGCTACCGCGCCGAAGGGCCGGCGGAACTGGTCCGCCGCCAGCAGGTCTGGGACGAGGTTCTGCGCTGGGCCGCCACCCGCCTGCACGCGCCCTTGATCGTGACGGCGGGGGTGATTCCCTGCGCCCAGCCGCCCGAATCGCTGCAACGGCTGCGCGAACAGGTTGCGGGCTGCACGCCGTTCCAGCTTGTGGCCCTGCACGATCTGGTGGCGATGTCCGGATCCCTGCTCCTCGGACTGGCCGTGGCGCATGGGCATCTGACCGGCGCCGAGGCATTTGCCCTGTCCCGCTTGGACGAAACCTTCCAGGCGGAAGTGTGGGGCCATGACGAGGATGCAGCCGAAGCAACCGAGTTGCGGCTGAAGAGCTTCCTTGAGGCAGAACGATTTTTCTATTGTGTCGGTGACAATCTTGCTCAATAGATACGCGTATCCGGGGGGTTGCTGACGAATTCGGCAAACCGACCTGAATGGCTGGCTTGACGTGCGGAAAACTCCCGTCTGAAAGTGGAGAGGCGCGCTCAGGTCCGGGCGTAAGTGAAGGCCGCCGGCGCTGCGGTTCATCAGGAAGAGGTAAGCATGAAGAAGACTCTGTTTCTTGGCTCGCTGACGATGGCGGGCCTTGCGGCCAGCTTTGTTTCGGCCGCGACGCTGGACGACGTGAAGGCCCGTGGCGAACTTCTGTGCGGCGTGAACCCGGGCCTGACCGGTTTTGCCGCGCCCGACGCGAACGGCACCTGGTCCGGCTTCGACGTGGCGCTGTGCCGCGCGGTGTCCGCCGCCGTTCTGGGCGATGGCAACAAGGTGCGCTTCGTTCCCACCACCGGCGAGACGCGCTTCACGGCCCTGTCCTCGGGCGAAGTGGACCTCCTGGTCCGCAACACCACTTGGACCTATTCGCGCGACACCGACCTCGGCCTCGATTTCGCGGGCGTGAACTACTATGACGGCCAGGGCTTCATCGTCCGCAAGGATTTGGGCGTGACCTCGGCCAAGGAACTGGAAGGTGCCACCGTCTGCATCCAGACCGGCACCACGACCGAGCTGAACCTGGCCGACTACTTCGCCAGCAACGGCATGACCTACACCCCCGTCGCCGTGCAGTCGAACGCCGAGGGTGAGCAGCAGTATCTGGCCGGCGCCTGCGACACCTACACGACGGACGCCTCGGGCCTTGCCGCCACGCGCGCCTCGCTCGCCACGCCCGAAGACCACATCATCCTGCCCGAGATCATCTCCAAGGAGCCTCTGGGGCCGGCCACGCGTTCGGGCGACAGCCAGTGGAACGACATCGTCCGCTGGACGCTGAACGCGCTGATCGCCGCCGAGGAATACGGCGTCACCTCCGCCAATCTCGACGAGCTGGCCTCGTCCTCGCAGAACCCCGAAGTGCGCCGCCTGCTGGGCGTCGAGGGCAACCTGGGCGAGATGATGGGCCTCGACAACGACTGGGCCAAGCGCGCCATCGCCGTGGGTGGCAACTATGGCGAGATCTTCGCAGCCACGGTCGGCGAAGCGACCCCGATCGGTCTGGCCCGCGGCCTGAACGCCCAGTGGACGCAAGGCGGCCTGCTCTACGCTCCCCCCTTCCGCTAAAACCTCTACCCGCAGGGGCGCCGTCGCGCGCCCCTGCCCACAGACCAACAGGGACCTCCGCGGCGTAACATCGCCACCACATGGCGGAAGGTCCGAAACAGGGGGATGCTCATGGCCAATGCCGTGGAGAAGCCGAAGGATTCCTTTCGGCCGAGCATGTTGCTTTACGATACGCGCTACCGCTCGCTCACGATCCAGATCGTGGTCTTTGCCCTTTTCGTCGCGGCGGCCGCCTGGCTGATCGACAACACGGTGCGCAACCTTTCGGCGCTGGGCAAGGATTTCGACTTCGGCTTTCTGGGGGTGCGCGCGGGCTATGACATCGCCCAGCACCTGATCCCCTACACCCAGAACAGCACCCACGCGCAGGCGATGCTGGTCGGGCTTCTGAACACGCTGCTGATCGCCGTCATGGGCTGCGCACTGGCCACCGTGATCGGGGTGATCGTCGGCGTGCTGCGCCTGTCGTCCAACTGGCTCGTGGCCCGCCTGATGACGGTCTATGTGGAGATGTTCCGCAACGTCCCCGTCCTTTTGTGGATTCTGCTGTTCTACACCGTCTTCAGCGAAGCCTCCCCCACGCCCGCCGCCTTCCGCGGCGAGGATGGGCAGAGCATGCTGCTGGGCCTGTTCGCCGTCACGAACCGCTACACCGCCATCCCCGATGTTGCGGTCGAGCGCGGCTTCGGCACGCTGGACCTCGGCCTCTTCTCGCTGAACCTGACCTTTGCGGCCATCGTCGTGGTGCTGGCGGCCAGCTTCTACGTCCGCCACCGCCTGAAGGCGCGCGCCCGTGCGGTGCAGGAATCGACCGGCCGCCGTCCCAGCACGTGGTGGAAGTCGCTGCTGATCGTCGTCCTGCCGATCGCGCTGCTTTTGTGGGTCTTGGGCACGCATCTGCTGGTGCCGTCGCTGTCGGGCTTCAACTTCACGGGCGGCATCAACGTCCCGAACTCGTTCATGGCGCTGTGGCTGGCCTTGTCCTTCTACACCGGCGCCTTCATTGCCGAGATCGTGCGCGCCGGCATCCTGGCCGTGTCGCGCGGCCAGAGCGAGGCGGCCTTTGCCCTTGGCCTGCGCCCCCGCCGCACCATGAGCCTCGTGATCCTGCCGCAGGCGCTGCGCGTCATCGTGCCGCCGCTGATCTCGCAGTTCCTGAACCTGACCAAGAACTCCTCGCTCGCCATCGCCGTGGGCTATCTGGACCTGCGCGGCACCTTGGGCGGGATCACCCTGAACCAGACCGGACGGGAACTGGAATGCGTCCTGCTGATGATGCTGATCTATCTGGCCATCAGCCTGATCATCTCGGGCGGGATGAACGTCTACAACTCCCGCATTCGCCTGAAGGAGCGTTGAGATGAGCGACACCCACGCCCAAACCGTGCCCTTCGTCCGCGACACGATGCTGCCGCAGGCCGCACCCCCGGCCGGCCAGGCCGGCGCCGTCCGCTGGCTGCGCGAGAACCTGTTCTCCGGCTGGGTGAACACGGTGCTGACCCTTCTTGGCCTTCTGGCGCTGTTCGTGCTGGTGAAGGAAATGGCGCCGTGGTTCCTGCACAGCGTCTGGAACGCGAATACCCTCACGGAATGCCGCCAGATCGTTGCGGACCGCTGGGGCCCCGACGCCACGGGCGCCTGCTGGGCCATGATCCGCGAACGCTGGCCGCAGTTCCTCTTCGGCTTCTATCCGTCCAACCTGTATTGGCGGCCGGTGACGGCGCTGGTCCTGCTGTTCGTCGCCCTGGCCCCCGTCCTGTTCCCGGGCGTGCCGCGCCGGCTGATGGTGTTCTCGGTCCTGTATCCCTTCCTCGGCTTCTGGCTGCTGTGGGGCGGGTCGATCTGGCTGCCGGTGGTCGCCATCCTGGGCTTCGTGATCGGCTACGCTGTCTGGCGCGTGTTGCAACGGCGTTCGCCCCTGCTGGCCCTGCTGGGCGGCATCGTCGCCGCGCTGGTCTGGTGGCTGTTCCTTGCAGGTCCGGTGAACGAGGCGCTGACCTCCGCCCTTCCGCTGGGGCTGGAGATGGTGCGTTCCGACCGGTTCGGCGGCTTCGTCCTGTCGCTGACGATCGGCGTCGCGGCCATCTCGCTGTCCCTGCCGCTCGGCATAATGCTTGCGCTGGGTCGGCAGTCGGACATGTTCCTGATCAAGACGATGTCGGTCTGCTTCATCGAGTTCATCCGCGGGGTTCCTCTGATCACGCTGCTGTTCACGGCTTCGTTGCTGCTGAACTACTTCCTGCCGCCGGGGACGAACTTCGACATCATCCTGCGGGTCATCATCATGGTGACGCTGTTCGCCGCGGCCTACATCGCCGAGGTGATCCGGGGCGGTCTGGCGGCCCTGCCGCGCGGCCAGTACGAGGCGGGGAACGCGCTGGGCCTGAACTATTTCCAGGCGCAGCGGCTGATCATCCTGCCGCAGGCGCTGAAGATCTCCATCCCCGGGATCGTGTCGACCTTCATCGGCCTGTTCAAGGACACGACGCTGGTGATCTTCGTGGGCCTTCTGGACCCGCTGAAGGGCATCACCGACGCCGTCCGCGCCTCCACCGACTGGAAGGGCATCTACTGGGAGCCCTACATCTTCGTCGGCGCCATCTTCTTCCTCTTCTGTTTCGGCATGTCGCGCTACTCCATGCACCTGGAGCGCCGCCTGAAACGCGATCACCGTTAAGGAGCACGTCATGGAAACCATCGAACGCGCCATCGACCCAAGCCACATGAAGATCAGCGACGAGATCGCGATCCAGATCCGCGCGATGAACAAGTGGTACGGCCAGTTCCACGTCCTGCGCGACATCAACCTGACCGTGCACCGCGGCGAACGGATCGTGATCTGCGGGCCTTCGGGGTCGGGCAAGTCCACCCTGATCCGCTGCATCAACCGGCTGGAAGAGCATCAGTCCGGCCAGATCGTCGTGGACGGGACCGAGCTGACATCGGACCTGAAGAACATCGACACCGTCCGGTCCGAGGTCGGGATGGTGTTCCAGCACTTCAACCTGTTCCCGCACCTGACCATCCTGGAGAACTGCACCCTGGCGCCGATCTGGGTCCGCAAGGTCCCGAAGGAAGAGGCCGAGGAGACGGCCATGCACTTCCTGCGCAAGGTGAAGATCCCGGATCAGGCGCACAAGTATCCGGGACAGCTGTCGGGCGGCCAGCAGCAGCGCGTGGCCATCGCGCGGTCCTTGTGCATGAAGCCGCGGATCATGCTGTTTGACGAGCCGACCTCCGCCCTCGACCCCGAGATGATCAAGGAGGTGCTGGACACCATGATCTCCCTCGCCGAGGAGGGGATGACCATGCTGTGCGTCACGCACGAGATGGGCTTCGCCCAAGCCGTCGCGAACCGCGTGGTGTTCATGGACCAAGGCCAGATCGTGGAGCAGAACACCCCGAGGGAGTTCTTCAACAACCCGCAGTCGGAGCGGACGAAGATGTTCCTGAGCCAGATCCTGGGCCACTGAAACAAGAAAAGCGCCCCGCGGGGCGCTTTTTGCTTACAGGTCCCGCGGCACCGTGAAGGCCACGGGACGCGCCATGGCATAGCCCGCCTCGGACCAGTCCTCCACCGGAAGCTCCGCGACCAACGCGGCGGCAGTGGGGAACCGCTCGAAGCCGTCATGGGCAGGACGGGTCTGCACCATCAGGCCCGCGAACTCTCCCAACCCCGGATTGTGGCCGATGATCGCCACGGCCTGTCCTGTCGCCCGGCGCAGCTGCGACAGGATCGTGTCCGGCCCCGCATGATACAGCGCCGGGATCAGCGTCGGCGCCACGTCCCCGAGGAACGGCGCGATCAGCGCCCAAGTGTCCTGCGTGCGTGTGGCGTCCGAACACAGTACCTCGTCCGGCCGGACGCCCTGCGCGGCCAGCCAGGCCCCGATCTTGGGCGCGGCGTCCCGGCCCCGGCGGGCCAGCACGCGCTGGTGATCGGTCAGCAGCGGATCGTCCCAGTCGGACTTGGCGTGCCGGATCAGGATCAGGCGGCGCATCAACGGATCCGCGGCTTCACGCGCGGCTCCGTCGTGCGGATCATGGAACCCGCGCCATGGTCGGTGAACAGTTCCAGAAGGCAGGCGTTGGGCACCCGGCCGTCCAGGATGACGACGGCGCGCACGCCTTCCTCGATCGCCTGCAGGGCGGTTTCGGTCTTCGGGATCATGCCGCCCGCGATCGTCCCATCCTCGATCATGGCGCGCACGTCGTCCGGGGTCAGCTGGGTCACCACCTCGCCTGTCTTGTTCTTGACGCCCGACACGTCGGTCAGCAGCAGCAGGCGGTCGGCCTGCAGCGCGCCGGCAATGGCGCCGGCGGCGGTGTCGCCGTTGACGTTGAACGTCTCGTTGTCCTCCATCCCCGTCGCGACGGGAGCCACGACCGGGATCATCCCCGCAGCGTACAGGTCGCGCAGCACCTGCACGTTCATCTCCACCGGCTTGCCGACGAAGCCCAGCTCCGGATCGTCCGCGACGGCCACCATCAGGTCGTCGTCCTTGCCCGAAATGCCGACCGCGCGGCCGCCCTGGTCGTTGATGGCCTGCACGATGCGCTTGTTGACGAGGCCGCACAGCACCATCTCCACCACCTCAACGGTGGCCTTGTCGGTCACGCGCTTGCCCCGCACGAATTCCGACTTGATCCCCAGCCGGGCCAGCAGGTCGTTGATCATCGGGCCCCCGCCATGCACCACGACGGGGTTCAGGCCCACCTGCCGCATCAGCACGATGTCGCGCGCGAACTCGGCCATCGCATCCTCGTCCCCCATGGCGTTGCCGCCGAACTTCACGACAACGACCGCCCCCGCATAGCGTTGCAGATAGGGGAGGGCTTCGGACAACGTCTTGGCGGTGGTGATCGAATCGCGCATCATGGCAAGCTGCTTCTTCATCGGGAATCCTCGGGGTTCGCGCTCAGGACTAGCGGCTTTGACCGGGTCTGCCAAGGATCACGGAACCTTCGGGGGGATGATGATGTCGTCGGTGACGGGCACCGTCTGACGTTCGATCATGCGGTGAACATGGGGGCGTTCGGGCCCGCGATGCAGCTTCAGAAGCTGGTCGAAGCTTTCCACATCGGCCTGCGTGCGTCGGATGTTGTGGCGGATGTATTCGGCCCAAGTCGGCACGTGATAGGTTTCGATCCAGATGTCGGGGTTTTCCAGATCGCGCAGCAGCGACCATTGCCGCGCCCCGTCCCGGATGCGCACGCGACGGCGCTGGGCCATGGCCTTCAGGAAGGCCTCGGTGTTCTCGGGCGGGATGTCCCAGTCCACCATGATCATGATGGGCCCCGACTGCGCCTTCAGGTCCAGCCGCAGGGCGGGGGCGCTGAACCGGTTCGCGGGATCGAGGTTGATGTCCGAAAAGTCGGGCATGGGCCAGACCCGCCCCAGAAGGCAGCCGCCCAGCAGCAGGGCCGCCGCCAGCAAAAGCGCGGTGGGGATGGAGATGTCCTCGGCCAAGGCACCCCAGATCCAGCTGCCGATGGCCATGCCGCCGAAGGTCGCCGTCTGATAGATCGACAGCGCGCGCCCCACCACCCAGCGGGGGGTGGCCAGCTGCACCGACACGTTGAACAGCGACAGCGCGCTGACCCAGGCCGAACCGGCCAGCATCAGGCCCAGGATGGTCAATGGCCGTGCGGTCGAAAAGGCGACGATGACCAGCCCCACCGCATTCACGGCAAAGGCGCCAGCGATCAGCGTTTCGATCCGCAGATGGGCGCGCAGGCGGGGCGAGGCGAGCGCCCCGGCGATGGCGCCCAGCCCGAAGGCGCCCAGCATCAGGCCGAAGGTTTCCGCCTCGGCCCCCAGGATGTCGCGGGTGATGACGGGCAGCAGCGCCAAGGAGGCGACAGAGCCGGTGCCGAAGATCAGCCCCCGCAGGATCACGCGCGACAGGTTCGGCGACAGCGCGACATAGCGGATGCCGACGGCCATAGCGTGCCCCAGCCGCTCGGGCGGCAGGATGCGCCGCTCCTGCGGGCTTTGCCAGCGGGCGAGGGCCCAGATCACGGCGGTGTAGCTGACGGCGTTCAGGGCGAAGGCGGCGGCGGGCCCGGCGCTGGCCACGATCAGACCCCCGACGGCCGGCCCGATCGACCGCATGAGGTTGAAGCTCATGGAATTCAGGGTGATGGCCGCGGGCAGATCCTCGCGCGGGACAAGATCGCGCATGGAAGCCTGCCATGAGGGCAGGTGCATCGCGTTGCCGCAGCCCAGAAGGAAGGTGAAGGCCAGAAGCGTCCAGGGCGTCAGCAGCCCGAGGAACGCAACCACCGCCAGCAGGGCCGAGATGACCAGAAGAAAGCTTTGCGCCGCCAGCATGACGCGGCGGCGGGGGAAGTTGTCGGCAAGCGCGCCCGCGGCCACCGCCAGGATCATCACCGGCAGGGTGGTGGAGGCCTGCACCAGCGCCACCATGTCGTGCGACGGCGTCAGCAGCGCCATCTGCCAGCCCGCGCCCACGTTCTGGATCAGGGTCCCAAGATTGGCGACCAGCGTCGCGGTCCAGATCATCCGGAAGGCCGGATGCTTCAGCGGCACGAAGGGCGAGGTGGAGGCCTTGCCCGGCGTGGCGGTCCCGCTGGCCCCCGGATCGGCCGAGGCGGGGGAGGTCGGTCCTCCGCGTTCGGCGCCGGTGCGCGTGTCGGGGGCGGGCTGTTCGAAACGGTCGGGGGCGGGGGTGTCGCGTTCGTCGGCTGGCATGGGTCTCCTCCGCCCCGTGACCTAGTGCGTCATTGCAGCGAGGCGATGATCGCGCGCAGGGTTTCGATGCCGTCCCCCTTTTCCGAGCTTGTGACCACCAGTTCCGGGAAGGCGGCAGGGTGCTTTTGCAGCGCCCCTTTCACCTGTTCGATCGTGGCCTCACGCTCTGCCCGGCTGACCTTATCGGCCTTGGTCAGCACGGTCTGGAAGGTCACGGCGGACTTGTCCAGAAGGCTCATGATCTCGTCATCGACCTTCTTCACGCCATGGCGGGTGTCGATCAGCACAAAGGCGCGGCGCAGGGTGGTGCGGCCCGCCAGATAGCTTTTCAAAAGCGCCTGCCACTTCGCCACGATCGCGACCGGCGCCTCGGCATAGCCGTAGCCCGGAAGGTCGACGAGGTATTTCTCCTCGCCAAGCGTGAAGAAGTTGATCTCCTGCGTGCGGCCGGGGGTGTTGGACGCGCGGGCCAGCGACTTGCGCCCCGTCAGCGCGTTGATCAGGCTCGATTTGCCGACGTTGGAGCGTCCGGCGAAACACACCTCCACCCGGTCGGCGGGGGGCAGGCCCGACATGGCGACGACGCCTTTGACGAAGTCCACGGGGCCGGCGAACAAGAGGCGGCCGCGTTCGCGCGCGAAGTCGTCCGGTTCGGGGGCAAGGGTGAAGGTCAGCATGGGCGCACCGTATCTCCTCTGGCGATCTCGCCGCCACGGATCACGCGTGCATAGACGCCGAAATCGCGATGGCCGTAATGGGTGAACAGGGCCGCCAGCGTGTCGGCGTCGACATGGCCCGTGTCGGGGTTGGCGGTGGTGGCCTTGCAGCGGGTGATCCGCTCCTCGATCCGCAGGACGGTGTCGCCGATGGCGATGTTTTGCCCGATCATGTCGAATTCGGCCCAGGGGGTCAGGCCGTCCAGCCACAGGTTGCCGCGCCAGCGGTGGATCGACAGGTCCGTGCCCATCCGCGCCGACAGATCGGCCAGCGAGGACAGGGACAGGATCGACACCGACGGAAACTCGCTGTCCGTCATGCCGCGATCCGCTTGCATGATCCGGGCGGACGCCGCGCGGTGGGCGGGCATCAGGGGGCGCACCCAGTCCAGAAAGCGGGGCAGGTCCGCGCCCTCGTCCGGGCAAAAGGCAAGGTCCGGGCGGTCCGGGTGGGACAGGGTGACGATGTCCCCCTCCAGCCGGGCCGTGATGGCCATCAGGGCAGGGGCCTTCGCCCCGCGCGAGAAGTTGGCGCAGTGCATCCAGCCGTCCGTGATCTTCGCCGCCTCATGCGCGACGGCCCAGTGGCGGTCGAAGGGCAGGCAGGCGCCGGCCGAAAGCAGAACGGACGCGATCTCCTCGCGTCCGTGTGCCTTGATCGGGTGCCGCCAGATGGAGGACAGGATCATTTCTTGCGTTTGCTCTTCTGCTCGATGGCGGCGGCGGTGGCTTCGGCCGCCTTCTTCCGCTTGAAGCTGGTCCGGATGTTCCCGAACACGTCCGGCCGCGATCCGTGGCTGGTCATGATCAGGTATTGCTGGCCGAAGGTGATCAGGTTGTTCGTGATCCAGTAGAGGACGAGACCGCTGGCGAAGTGGCCCAGCATGAACATGAAGACCCAGGGCATCCAGGCGAAGATCATCTGCTGCGTCGGATCCGGGGGCGCCGGGTTCAGCTTCTGCTGCAGCCACATGGAGATGCCCAGAAGGATGGGCAGCACGCCGATGAAGACCATGGCCAGCGTGGTCCCCGCCTCGGGCGCGGCCCAGGGCAGAAGGCCGAACAGGTTGAACAGCGACGACGGATCGGGCGCCGACAGATCCTGCAGCCAGCCGAAGAAGGGGGCGTGGCGCAGTTCGATCGTGACCAGGATCACCTTGTAGAGCGAGAAGAAGATCGGGATCTGCAGCAGGATCGGCAGGCAGCCCGCCGCGGGGTTGACCTTCTTTTCCTTGTAGAGAGTCATCATCTCCTTCTGGAGCTTCGCGCGGTCGTCGCCCGCACGTTCCTTCAGGGCCTCCATCTCGGGCTGGAGTTCCTTCATCCGCGCCATGGACACGTAGGACTTGTAGGCCAGCGGCAGAACCAGCGCCTTCAGAAGGAAGGTCAGCGCGATGATGGACACGCCCATGTTGCCGATATGCGCGTTCAGCCAGTGCAGGACGTGGAAGATCGGCTTCGTCAGGAAGAAGAACCAGCCCCAGTCGATGGAATCGATGAAGCCCGGAACGCCTTGGTCGTTCTGGTAGTGACGGATCGTGGCCCATTCCTTGGCGCCCGCAAAGACGCGCTGCGAGGATTCGATCGTGGCGCCCGGCGCGACCGTCATGACAGGCATGCGGGTTTCGGTCGTGAACACGTCCTGCTGGGCGAGGTATTTCTCCACGGCCGTGAAGGCCTGGCCCTGCTGCGGGATGAGGGTGGTCATCCAGTAGTGGTCGGTGAAGCCGATCCAGCCATCGGCCGTCGCCTCGTGCAACTCGGCCTGCGCGCCTTCGCGCGGCACTTGCGGAAGGTCGCGGACGGCCTTGTACTTCGTCTCCATCAGCTCGCCATCGACGCGGCCGACGACGCCTTCATGCAGCACGAAGAAGCCCTGCAGGTCGACCGGCGTGCCGTGGCGCGCGATCATGCCATAGGGGGCCAGACGCTGTTCGGCCGTTCCGGTGTTCTGCACGCGGTCGGTGACCGTGAACATGTATTGCTGATCGACCGCGATGGTGCGCGTGAAGACAAGGCCCGCCGGGCTTTGCCATTGCAGCGTCACCGGCGTGTCGGGCGTCAGCGTGCCCTGGCCCTGCACGGACCAGACCGTGTCCGGACCCGGCACGTCGGGGAAGTCGAGACCGCCGGCCGGCACCCAGCCCTGCAGGGTGTAGTAGGCGTGATCCTCACCCACCGGGGTCAGAAGGCGCACGTTGTCCGAATTGTCGTCCAGCGTGACGTGATAGCCCTTCAGCAGCAGGTCGTCGATCCGCCCCCCTTGGGTGGAGATCGAGCCCGACAGTTCCGGCGTGTCGATGGAGATGCGGGGCGCATCGGCCGGCGCGGGGGCGTCGGCCTGCTGCGTCACGGGCGTGTCTTCCATCGTGCTGACGGCGTCCGGTTCGGCAGGGTCGTTCGCCTGCTGTTCCGGTGGGAACAGCCAGAACCATCCCAGCATCACCAGAAGGCTGAGGACGATCGCGAGGATGAGGTTCTTGGTGTTTTCCATGAGGCCGATAGCGCCTTTTTCAGTCCGCGGGTCAGCGGTGGTTCAACAGAAGGGGGGGGCAAAGGTCAAGCCTTTTCCCCCGGGGCGCACGGCGTCATTCGGCCGCGCGAAGGCTGGGCGGGACGTCGGAACCGGCCGTGCCGGCCATCAACCCCGCGAAATCGAACAGGGTCGGGTCCAGCAGGTGCGAAGGCTGGGCCTTCATCAGGGCGCGGAACATGATCTGGCGGCGGCCCGGATGGCGCGCCTCCCACCCGTCCAGAAGCTGCTTCACCTGCTGGCGCTGCAGCCCGTCCTGCGATCCGCACAGGTCGCAGGGGATGATGGGATAGTTCATGGCGGTGGCGAAGGCCTCGCAATCCGCCTCGGCCACGAAGGCGAGGGGGCGGTGCACGAACAGATCCCCATCCTCGTTCAGAAGGCGCGGCGGCATGGTGGCCAGCCGCCCCCTGTGGAACAGGTTCATGAAGAACGTCTCGAGGATGTCGTCGCGGTGATGGCCCAGCACGACGGCGGAACAACCTTCCTCGCGCGCGATGCGATACAGGTTGCCGCGGCGCAGGCGCGAACACAGCGCGCACATGGTCCGGCCCTGCGGGACCTTGTCCATCACCACCGAATAGGTGTCGCGGTATTCAATCCGGTGGGGCACGCCCATCCGGGTCAGGAAGTCGGGCAGAACGGTCGCGGGGAAGTTCGGCTGTCCCTGGTCCAGATTGCAGGCCAGCAGGTCCACGGGCAGCAGGCCGCGCCACTTCAGTTCGGTCAGAACCGCCAGAAGGGTGTAGCTGTCCTTGCCGCCCGACAGGCAGACCAGCCAGCGGTCCCCAGGCGTGATCATGCCATAGGTGCCCATCGCGTCCCGCACCTCGCGCACAAGGCGCTTGCGCAGCTTGCGGAACTCCGTCGTCTTGGGGGCTTCGTGGAACAGCGGGTGGATGTCGTCGGCCTCGTCCAGCATCAGCGTTTCCTTTCGGGCACGGGGTCGTAGCCGGATCCGCCAAGGGGGTGGCACCGGGCCAGACGGCGCAGCGTCAGCCATGTGCCGACAAGCGCCCCGCGCTTTTCCAGCGCCTCCAGCGCATAAACGGAACAGGTGGGCTGGAAGCGGCAAGCATGCCCGACCCAGGGCGACAGCAGCAACCGATAGGCCCGGACCGGCAGGGCGGCCAGATGGGCCAGCGGGCTCACTTGTGGACCTGGCGCAGGGCCAGCCGCAGATCCTCGCGCAGAGCGGCGAAATCCCGGGTGGCGGTGGTGCCCGGACGGCCCACCAGCACGTAGTCCCAGCCGGGCCGGCCGGCCTCGGTCAGCACAAGGCGCGCGATCTCGCGCAGGCGGCGCTTGGCGCGGTTGCGGGCCACGGCGTTGCCCAGCTTCTTGGAACAGGTGAAGCCGACCCGCATCGGGCCGTCATCGTCGCGCGCGCGGGCCTGCAGCAGAAAGCCCTGCGCCCCCTGCCGCCGTGCCTGCGCCGCCCGCAGGAAATCCGCCCGTTGTGCCAGGATCTGCATGATCACCCCCGGACATGACAAGGCCGCCGGCATCTTTCGAACCGGCGGCATGTCAGGTCGTCGTCCCGAAAGATCAGGCCGACAGCTTGGCGCGGCCCTTGGCACGGCGGGCGTTCAGAACCGCGCGACCACCTTTGGTGGCCATGCGGGCGCGGAAGCCGTGACGGCGGGCGCGAACCAGGTTCGACGGTTGAAACGTGCGCTTCATTGCGAAACTCCATAAGACGGACTTGCCCGAGTGCCGCTTGTGGGATTCGGACGTCATGTATTCGAAGCCCGCCTCATAAGCGGACAGGCGGTCCAAGTCAACCGCCGCGTCGTTCTGCCCTTTGAGACGGCGCGACGGCGGTTTATGTAGTGACGGCATCGCGAGGGTGCCAATCGGGGTTGGACAGGGTGAAGATCGGACGATCGGGCTTTCTGAATTCTCTTTCGGGCCGTTTCCTCATGCTGACGGTGGTCTTCGTCCTTCTGGCGGAGGTGCTGATCCTTGTGCCGTCGATCGCGCGGTTCCGGCAAGATTATCTGCAGATGCGGCTGGAAAAGGCGCAGCTGGCCAGCCTTGCGCTGCTGACGACGGACGACACCATCTCCCCCCAGCTGGAGAAGGAGCTTCTGGACAACGCGGGCGTGTACAACGTGGTGCTGCGGCGCGACGCGGTGCGCCAGCTGGTCCTGTCCTCGCCCATCCCCCAGCCCATCGACGAGACGTTCGACCTGCGCATGATCAGCCACGCCGCCCTGATCCGCGACGCGCTTCAGGATTTCGCCGATCCGACGAATCGGGTGATCCGCGTGATCGGCAACCCGGTGGAGCAGGGGGGCGACCTGATCGAGGTGGCGATGTCCACCGCCCCCCTTCGCACCGCAATGATCGACTACAGCCTGCGGATCCTCGTGATCTCGGCCGCGATTTCGATCGTGACGGCGGCGATCCTGTTCGTCGCCGTGCAGAAGCTGATGGTGCTGCCGATCCGCCGGCTGGTCGCCTACATGGCCGTCTATGCAGAGGCGCCCGAGGACGCGCGCCGCACCATCCAGCCCAACACCCGCATCACCGAGATCCGCGAGGCCGAGGAGGCGCTGCGGTCCATGCAGACCCAGCTGACCGGCAACCTTCGCCAGAAGGAGCGTCTGGCCCAGCTGGGCGGGGCCGTCGCCAAGATCAGCCACGACCTGCGCAACATCCTGACCTCGGCCCAGCTGTTCGCCGACCGAATCGGCAACAGCGTGGACCCGGTGGTGGCGCGTTCGGCGCCGAAGCTGGTGAATTCGATCACCCGCGCGGTGTCCCTGTGCGAAACGACGCTGGCCTTCGGCAAGGCCGAGGAGCCGCCGCCCTCCATGACCCGATTCTCCCTCCGCATGCTGGTGGACGAGGTGCTGGAGGCCGAACTGCCGGAGGAAGGCGTGGTGGCCCCCGTTCTGGACGTGCCGGCGGGCCTGATGATCCGTGCAGACCGCGAGCAGCTCTATCGCGTGCTGTCGAACCTTCTGCGCAACGCCCGCCAGGCGATCGAGGCCACGGGCGAGCCGGGTAACATCGAGGTGGCCGGCGGCGAGGCGGACGCCGAATGGTGGGTGCGTGTGGGCGACACCGGCCCCGGCCTGCCCCCCAAGGCGCGCGAGCATCTGTTCACCGCCTTTCAGGGCGGGGCGCGCAAGGGGGGCTCAGGCCTCGGCCTTGCCATCGCGTCCGAACTGGTGCGCGGCCATGGCGGACGGCTGGAACTCCTCAACTCCGGCGAGACGGGGACCGAGTTCCTGATCCGCCTGCCGAAGGGCGAAACGCTGGGCTCTGCGTGATTTTTACATCCTTGTCGTTTTTCCACTTGCGGACCCCCCCGCTGATCGGTAAATCGCCTCTCAACGGACCCGTAGCTCAGCTGGATAGAGCATCAGACTACGAATCTGAGGGTCGGGCGTTCGAATCGCTCCGGGTCCGCCATCCCTCTTCTTGTGAACACCGCGCAAAACTGCCTTCTGCGTCACGAAACTACCTCGTGCGTGTGTGTCCGACATTTCCCGTTCGCGCCCTTCTGATCCGCCAAGTGGCGAAGCCATCCGTGCTTTTCACTTTGGATGACCTCATGTCATCCGAAGGGCAAAGCAGGGTGGGCGCAGCCCGGCCTGCGGCCGGACGGTGATCTGACACACGGGGCCGGAGCGGTGAAATTAGGAGGGGCCCGCGCCCTGGCGCGGGAGGAACCGGATTTTTCCGTGGAGGCTGACGCGCAGCGGCACCAGAGCCCGTGTTCAGAGCGCCGGCCGGATGGCAGGCGGACCTAAGAAATGGAAAGGTGTCAGGAGCGCCAGAGCGGAGCGGAGGCGCGGCTGTCCTTCGGATCAGCGATCGCGGCCACTACCGCGATCTCCGCATCAGCTTCCGAGGCCGCAGGGGCAGGGGTAGAGGATGAAGAAAGAGCCCAAAGCCGTCATTCGGGGGAGGCCTTTTCTGTCGAAAGGAATTGCTGCCGGTATGCGACGGGTGACAGGCCCGTCCTGGTGCGGAAGTGGTGACGCAATGCATGAGCGGACGCAAATCCCACGGCGACTGCAACCTCCTCGATGCCCAGACGCCCTCTGCACAGCAGAACTTTGGCTGCCTCTACACGTTCCTCGATCAACCAGCCGCCGGGTGTGACGCCGGTCGCGTCGCGGAAGCGGCGGAGAAAGGTGCGAAGGCTCATCCCGCTTTCTCGCGCCATGCGCTTGACGGGCCAATCCTGGTCCAGCCTTTCGCGCAGCCGGTCGAGGAGCGGCGCGATCTGGCCCCCGCGTTGGACTGGCACCGGCCGTTGCAGGAATTGTGCCTGCCCGCCTGTCAATCGGCGCGCAAAACTGACCCCTTATCGGCGCCCAATATTGACCCCCCTGATGCGGTTTGCGCGGGGCCTG
>NZ_JAQMHV010000014.1 GCF_028307215.1 Falsirhodobacter sp. 20TX0035
GAAGGTTCGTCATGGCTCAGGCCCCATAGGTGGCGGCGTAGCGGATCAGGTCCGCGCGCAAGTTGTTCATGGCCGCGGTGCCGTCGAAGATGTCGCCTTGGATCAGCGCAAAATCGAGGATGGAGCCGCTGAAGGGCTGGTTCCCCTGCCCTTGGCCGACGGTCCACTGCCAGACGGTACCTCCGGTCGCCAGAAGTTCGCTCCACCGGCCATAGGTCACGCTGGTGGGCGCCTCTGCCCCGTGCGCGCCGGACACCGCCCCGGTGGTGAAGTCGAAGGACACGAAGCCCACGTCCCGGGTGTTGAGGGCCGGGGCATTGGGATAGGTCAGCAGCGCGTTGATGGCCGGGTTGATCAGCACCCCGCGCACCTGCGAGGCGCCTGCGGTGCTGCGGGCGACGTGGAACACGCGGGCGCCGTCCCCTTCGGCTACGGACGGATCGGAGTTCCGCAGGCTGATACCCCAGTCCTCGGTGTCGATGGCTGCCGCCTTGCGGACGCTGAACATCGTCCACCGGCCGGTCAGCTTGGCGGTGTCGAAACCGAGGACCGGCTGGCCCTGCGTTCCGGCGAAGCTGGCCGCCTCGTAGCCCCCATCCGCGACCCACGGCTGCACGCCGGTGCCGTCGAGGGTCAGCGTCCCGATGCGCGGGGCGATCCGGGTGCGTCCGGTTGTGGCGTCGGCCGTGGCCTGCCCCTTGGTCAGGGTCCACCAGTTCTTCAGAGCCGGATACTTGGCGAAGACCTCCTCCCAGACGAAGGCGTCGGTGATCGGGCGGGCGATTATGCCGGGAAGCGTGGCGATGGGCATGGTTCAGCGCCTCCTCAGCGCACAACAGGGGCGCGGCCGGAGCGCGCGTAACGGTAGTGGGTGGCGCCGTTGACGACGCGGCTGGCTTGCGACCACTGGTCGGTGAGAGACCCGCGGTTGGCCGTGAAGCCGTCGCCCCGGTCGCCGGTCTGGCCCCAGGCATAGCGGACCGTCAAATCGCCCAAAGGTTCGGCCGTCATGGTGATCAGAACGCTCGTGCCGGTAACGGCGACACTCTCGATCGTCGCGCCGTTCGTAACGCCGGCCACGGTAAAGCCGTGATTGGCCGGATCGCGCAGGATCAGGTTGCTCAGGGCCGTGAAGGGCGCGGTGATGACGCGCCCGGCGATGCTGCATTGCGCGTCGATGCAGGGGCCATACCACGAGCGCCGTGCCAACCGCTCGGAGACGGCAATTGCCTCCAGCTCGCTCAGCAGAAGGGCGGATTGCGCCGTCAGGGTGGCGGCGGTGCCCGGCTCCAGAGGATACGGGTAGCGCGGCCCGGCGATGACGAAGGCCAACGAGAAGTGCGCGAAGTCCAGTTCCCCCTCGGCCAGAATGACCTCCGACGTTCCGTCCGTGCGCGTCCCGGCCGACTGCGACACCACCACCATCGGCAGCGGCGCCTGCCCTGCGGCTTCGGCCACCTCCATCCGCAGGCCGTTCGCGACAGCGGCATAGTGCAAATCCGCCGTGGCCTTGGGTGTGGCCGGCGCGCCTTCCAGCAGCGCCAGCGAGATGCGGTCGATGAACAGTTCCTTCCCCCACGGCGCGAGGGCGGCCTTTGCAGCGGCGATGCGCTGGATCAGCGCGGTACGGGCCGGGGCACCGGGCAGCGCGTCCGCTTCCACGGTCGACGACAGCACCTGCGTCAACGCCACGACCGTCGGCAGCCCGCGATAGATCGCCCGTTCTCCGGTCAGATGCGCGACCGCCTGCGCCGTGGCCGCCAGACCGTCCTTGGGGGCCAGCAGGGTCTCGTTCACGACGTGATACGGGAAATCATCCGGCAGCGCGCGGATCACGCCAGCCGACCCGCCCCCGAACGACACGATGCCAAGCGCCGGGTTCTGGGTCTGGGCGAGTGTGATGGTTCCTCGCTTCTCGAAGCCCCAGACGTTGCCGTCCCATTGCGTGGACAGGTAGCGGAAGACCTCGCCGCCGGCGTCCGTCGTCTTGATGCTGTTCCACGCCTCGCCCACGTTGTCAGGGTCGGCGAACTCGACGGCCGATCCGCCGCCACCCCCGCCGCCGGTGTCCTCAAGGCCGAGGATGTCTTCGGCGAGGAAAGTCCCGCGCAGAACCCCGTCCTGGCGCATCGTCAGCGCCGGCCCGTTCGCGGCTTCCACCAGAACGATGGAGTCGCTGGGCTTGGCCACCTCCGGCGGCTCCGGGGCCGCCAGTTCCTCCAGCTTCGGCACAAGACCCTTCACGTCGTCGGGGAGGAAGTTGCCGCGCGTGGTGCCGTCCTTCAGCGTGACGAGCGCCGGGCCGTTCGGGGCCGCCACGATGACCACGCTGTCGCCGGGGGCCGCGATGTTGCGAAGATCGAGGACATCCTGCGCGATGGCGGCCACCTCCGCCTTGTTGGCCTTCGCTGCCAGCGCGCCCTGGCCGATATAGGCCCACGCCGTCCCGCTGTAGCTGTAGTAGCCGCCCCCGCTGGCCTCGGGTGCCGTCACGAAGCCGATGTCGTTGACGACCGCCCCTTGCACCTCGTCCAGCTTTGCCTTCGTCGCAACGGTGTATTTGGCGGGCAGCACATTTTCGGCAGCCGCCGCAGCAGCTTCAGCTCGGGCGGTGCTTGCGATCCCCTCGTTCACCTTTGCGGCGACAGCCTCTTGGAGCAGCGTGATCGCATCGGGCGACAGGGAAGCGACATCCGCCAGGAACTTGCGGATCGATGGGCGTGAGTGGCCTTCGGCGTCCTGCCACTCCTCCGCCTCGCCGCCGTTGGCAAAGGCGTCGAACCGCTCTTCGTTTGTAAAGAAGCGCCGGACGGCCTCATCAATGGGAAGCTTTGCCATTTCTACCTCATGCCGCAGCGCTAAGCGTTTCGGAAAGCCGACGCATCGTGGCGTCGAACAGATCTTCGATGGTCAGGAAGGTGTCGCCCGGCAGCCCGGCCACAGTGCGATACCGCACGATCGGGGTCGGCTCGATTTCGATGCTGATGGTGCCAATCACCACGTCGTCCGCGCCATTCACCCTCACTCGGAAGGACATGACGACGCCAGCAAACCAGTAGACGAGGCCATCCTGAAGGGTGACGCGGAAGAACGCCGGTGATCGACGCTCCTTAGCCGCCTCAACTGCGTCCTGCCCTGCGTCCGATGGGTCAAGCGCCAGCGTCGGTGACACCGCGCCGTTGTTGAAGGCGCCTTTGCGCTTGTCGGTGCCGCGCCGATCTAGCGCCTGATGGGTGACAGTGGAAAACTCGCGCCCAAAGCTCCCGATGTTGGTCACCTCGCCGATGGTGACGGGCTGTAAGGCACCAAATCCATCCGCATCATAGGACGCAGGCGCAGCAAGGCTGATCGCCAGCGAGACGCCGGCGCCGGTTTGCGCTGTCATAGTGGTGATCCTTGGAGATTTAGCCGACGACCATGAACATGACGCGGCCAGATGCGAAGTTGTTCGCGCTCGTCCGAAGCGTCAAGGTGAACTCGGTGGCGGTTTTACCCTTGCCGTCCTGTAGGGCAACAAGCGAGAACGCATTGTCCGTCCTCTGACCGCTTACTGCTACAGCGTAATTCGCGCTTGGCATCGCCTTGGCCAGAGTGATGCGGTACCCCCCACCATCCGTCACGATGGAGGCCACGTTTCCCGATCCGTTGATGGTGATCGCCCCGTCTGCTTCCGCAGTAAAATCGCCCCACGCCCGCACCGCATAGATCGGGGCCATGCCCTCGGCGTTCACCGCCTGACGTGTGGCCGCCGGCGTCATGATCTTCGTGGTCAGCGTTCCTGCCGCCGCTTCCGCGGGCGTGGGTCGCTGGCCGCCGAACCAGTCCTGTGTGCGCAAAGGCGTCATAAGTACGTCATTGGCATCGGCAGCGGCCGCCTGTGTCGAGGACGCCAACCTCGTGGTAAACCACGCCGCGATCAGCTTCGCGAACTGCTGCGCCCCGCGTAGAGGCGACAGGACCTTCGTTGTCGCGGCTCCCGCCTCGGCTTCTGCTTGGGTGGCATAATCCATCCCCAGCGACGCGCGCGCTTGCTGGGCATTCGTCGCCTTGAAGAAGGTGTAGACGTAGCTGGACATGTCGCCGAGCTGGAGTTGGTTCAGTTCCACCGCGAAGTTGTTGATCCCCGCCATGGTCGCAGGCATCGCTCCCACGAAAGCCTCGGCCCGGTTGTTGAAGGACGCTGGGTCCGCCAATGTGGGCGGTACGGGAAGCGGAGGGATACTGGAGAATGCCATCAGACAAGTCCTTCGATCTCAAGGGTGGCGAAGCTGGACCCATGGGTCAGCGGAATGTCGAAGTCCGAGAAGAAGCCGAAGACCGTGGCGCCCAGATCGGTTGCCGTCTCGTCAACGAAGTAGACGGCCGCCGTGGCCCGCAGGCGGGACAGCAGCGTCTTGACGCGTCGGGCATCCGTGGGCGGCATCTCGAACTGGAACGTGGTCGTGTCGGCGAAGGCGCGCTGCACGATGACGGGGTTGCCCCACTCGTCGCGCTCCTTGATTGAGTAATCCGTGATGCCGATCGAGGTGCCTTCGAGGCTGGTGCCCAGACGGTTGACCCGCCCTACGACGATCTCCGAGATGCTGGTAAACGCTCCGACCGACTGCAGCGTGATGGCGATCTGGGAGCCCGCCAGTCCTGGAAGGCCCGTCAGGATCATCTGGGTGTCGTATTCCGGCTCGTAGGTGAAGAAGGAATACCAGTCGACGATGGCAGATGTGTCGAGGATCTGGAACGTCTGGTCATAGAGGGTCGAGCCGGACGCTGTGATCTTCACGTTGACCGACGACGCTCCCACACCAAAGAGCGCCAGCCCGTCAGCGCGCGAAACCGGCGTGACGGTCCAGCTCATGTTCATCTGCCGGGTCACGGCGTCTGAGAGCTTGGCGTCGAAGGGCTTGTATCGATCCGTCGCCCCCACCAGCACCCACCATGTTCCGTCGTCGGTGGTGGGGCTGTGTCCGGTGTTCGCTGCTTGAACCGATTGCCAAACCTGGTGGGAGGCCGCCGTGATCACCCGCGCGCCCGACGCGTATGTGGTGCCGTTCGCCCAGGCTGGGTAATCGTCCTCCGGCACGTTCGTGGTCAGCGAGGCGATGGGATCGGGAACGATGACCTTCATGCGGCAGTCCCCGTTGCGGCTTGCTCGGGCGGTTGCCCGATGGTGTCCCACTTCTTCGCGATCTTGGCGGACTTCGACGTGTCCGAACGGATCGCCATCAGCAGCTGCCGGTTCTCCTCGCGAAGCGACCGGACTTCTGCCACCAGATCCGCCGATGCCGATGCGTCGACCGGCGAGGCGGCCGTGTAGATCGTCGCCGGGCCCGCAGCGGCCATTCCCGGGGTAGCATCGGTCACCAGACGGGCCTGCGTCACCTCGGGCTGGGTGATGCGGCTGGCGGACATGAAATCGCCGCTGGCGTAGGTGCGGTTGGATGCTCCCTGCCCGTTCTCGGCCAGATACGCTTGCCGCAGCGCTTCAATCGATGCGGCCAGGGTGCCGATGCTCGTGC
The DNA here is from genome assembly GCF_028307215.1 of Falsirhodobacter sp. 20TX0035. Lineage (GTDB taxonomy): Bacteria > Pseudomonadota > Alphaproteobacteria > Rhodobacterales > Rhodobacteraceae > Falsirhodobacter. The sequence goes on from NZ_JAQMHV010000014.1 coordinate 5,514, forward strand.
CGATGGCCGAAGGCGACAGGGCGATGATGGCTCCCTGCACCGACGTCATGGTGCCGCTCAGCATCGCCAAGGTGGAGCCCAGGTCCATCAGATCGGTGCCATTGAGGTAGTCGCGGATCGCCGTCAGGGCGTCCAACTGATCCTCATAGAGCTTGGCCAGCTTCTCCTCGGTGCTACCCTGCCCTTCGGCGTAGTCCGCTGCCTGACGCACCCCCGCCACCACCTGCGCCGCCATCATCGCGTAGTCGATCTGCGACGACGACGCTTGGCGGTATCCGGCGAGCAGAGTGGAGGCCGAACCGGTCAGCCCCTGCGCGGCCTCGTTGTCGCCGGCAAGTGCCCGCGCCAGCTGCGTGTCGAACTGCGACCGCTGCCCCACAAGCGCCTGCGCGGCCGACACATAGGCCAACTGGCTGCTGTTCAGATCGTGCAGGAAGCTGCGCAGGCTTTCTGCGGTCCGATACCATAGCGCCGACGACTGCGCGTGCGTCTGCGCCGCCTGCTGTGCTCCGTCCATGGCCGCCGTCAGATCCGTCGCGATGGTGCCGGCGATCTTGGCCATCTCCTCGGTGAAGCTGCCGATTGCCGGAAGGACGGTATCCATTCCCGCGGCCAGCTGGATCAGGGCGGCATAAGCCTCCCGGCCCTTCTCCGTCGTCAGGTCCTGCGCCTCGATCATCGCCATGTAGGCGTCCCGCGTCCGCGGCATCGCGATGTCGAGCTTGTCCAGCTGCTCGGTCATCTGCCGCTGAAGGGTCAGGCGCCGCTGCTCCTCCGAATAGAAGGCGTTGTAATAGGTCTGGGTGGCTGTCCCCATTGCATCCAGGCCGCCGAACAGTTCGGCCAGAGCTGATGCCATATCCGCGCCCGCGAGACCGGTGGCGCTGAAGCTGTGCCCGAGCGTGTCCATGATGCTGGTCACACCAACGAGGGACTGGGAAAGGCGGGTAAGCGTGTCGAGCGCCTCCTCCCCGCTCTTGGCGTACTTGTCGATGCCGGCGATCATGTCCGCCATGGCGTGACCAGCATCCTCAAGCTTCGCCTGAAACTTCTCGGCGATCTCCTCAGACGACTTGTCGTCGGTCGAGAAGCGGAACTTGTAGATGAAATCGTCGAACGTGTTCCCGGCGAGGCCCAGCGTGTCGGCCATGCCCACGACGCTCTTGCGCAGCTCGGCGAAGCTCTGGGACAGCGTGTCCTGCGTGGCCTTATCCAGCGCTTGCCGTTCCGTGCTGTCGCTGCCGAACACGCCGCCCTTGTAGTCCTGATAGGTGCTGCCGCTGAACCCGTCCGTCCCGTAGAACTTCCCTTCGATGCCGGCGCCCGCCAGCCGCTTGCCGAACAGCCGGTTGGTCAGGCCGCCCAAGGCACCACCCACAAGCCCACCCAGAGGTCCGCCGATCAGCGCGCCGAGGCCAGCGCCGATCATCGACGTGGTGGATCCGCCCAGACCGGCGATCTTGTAGTCGCCCGCCAGTAGGCCGCCGATGGCCGTGCCCGCGATGGCTGGGCCAAGGTAGGCGCCGATCTGCATGCCCAGGCCGTTGAAGCCCGCGGCGTTGGCGCTCAGGCTCGTGGAATAGGACTGGAAGCCCTGCATGATGCCGCCGCTGGTCGCGCTGGAAAGGGCCGCTTGCAGGGGTGCCGTGATGCCCGACAGGATGGAGGAGCCGAAGCCGGTGATCTTGCCCAGCAGCCCGGCACCTTGCATCAGGCCACCGAGCCCACCGCCACCGGTAGCCGCCGAAGCCGCACCCGCCACACCCCCAGTCCCGCCCATGCCAACGCCGATCACCAGCTTGTTCTGCGCTGCCAAGCGGATCATGCTGACCAGCATCGTCCGGAAGCCGCCGATCATCGCAGACTTGAACGATGCGAAATCAGCCGCCCCACGCTCCAAGAAGTCCCAGAACGAGTTAGACAGCTGCTCCATCAGCGGGTTGCCCTCACGTACCTCCTCGTTGATGAGGTTCTGCGCCCGGGCGAACTGCTCCGCCGTCAGCTTGCCGGCCGCCTGCAGCGACGTGATCTCGGCAAGCTGCTCGGCATATTTCTCCGTCGGCGTCTGGATGCGTTTTAGCCAGCTGTCTGTCAGAGACTGAAGCTCTTTCGTTTGCTTCATGGCAGAAGACGCGCCAGATTTAGCGGCCCTTCCGGCTACAGCCTGAGCTTCGGTTTCCGTGCGGATCAGGCCCAGCAGCTCCTGCCGGCGTTCGATCGACGCATTATCCAGCGCAAGCTGTGCATCCGCGATGACCGCAAGCTGTCCAGAAGCCACTTGGCGATCTCGGTTGGCCTGTGCCTCCAACCTGAGGCTCTCGATGGCGACTGCCGCGGACGCATCGGCCTTATTCCTCACCGCATCGAGTTGAACCTCCAGTAGGTGGACGCCCTGATCGAGGTTCGCCGAGAACCCGGCTGCCGTTGCAATGGCTTGAGCAAGACCACGCGCGGCATTCGCTGCATTGTCCAGTGCGCCAGCAGTTCCATTGCTGGTCGCTGTCATGCGCTCGCTCTCAGCTACCGCCTGCGTCAGGTTGCTTGCGAGAGCCTGGATGCTGGGCGGCATGCTTTCAACCGTGCCGTATGCCTGCTCTAGGAACGTGAGAAGATCGCGAGCCGCAGACGTGACTTGTTCGGGTCCCTTCGATTGACCCAGCCGGTCCACTCCCTGCCCTAGGGTCACCACCTGATCGGCGCTCAGCTTGGTCTCCCGCAGAAAGCCCCTCATCTCGTTGGTGAGCAGACCAAAGCCCCCGGCTTTCTCGATCAGGGCGTCCATTTCCTTCGCCATGGTGGAAAGGCCGGTCATGCTTTTCACGGTCTCGCGCAGAGACCTCAGCGCGGCTTGTTGGTCCAGTTCTGCCTGAAGGCGGAGAATGCCCCGCATGGCCTCCGCTTGCGATCCAAATTCCGCCGTCAGGTCAGCTACAGAAGCACGTGACTGATCGGCGGATGAAGAATATCGATCCACGGCGCCCGCCAAGTCGCCGAATAGATCGGAAGTTTTCTTGGCTTTATCGCCCATGTCGAAGAGCATCGGCGCGACAGCGGAACCCACTGCAATCAGGGTTGCGATACCAGCCACAGCGACCCCTAGCGGGCCCGACATCCCCAACACGCCGAGGGCTTGCGGAGCCTGCTGCCCGATTACCATCATGGCATTGGCGCCCATCGCGAGTTGAACCGCAGCGTCTTGGACTTGGTAGCCGACCTGCGTGAAGGTCTGCCCGAACGCACGAGACCCGCTGGAGGCTGACTTCTGTGCGCTTGAGAGCTGGTTGGTCGCGCGCACCAGCTGCTCAGTCGGTGCTACGTTCCCTTGATATTGTTGCCGCGCGACAGCCAGAACGCTGTTCGCCTCGGTGCGTGAGATAGCGCCAGCGCGCACCGCAGCATTCAGTTGCTCCTCTGCTGCTTCAAGTCGCATCGTAGCGGCATAGGCGGGGTCCAGCGATGCCTTCAGACTGTTCACAGCATCCCGATGCGCTTGTACCGCATTGGATACACCAAGGTAACGGTCCTGAGCTTGAGCCAAGACGCGGTTGGCCTGATCCTGTGTTGCCTCTCCGCGCTTCACCGCTGCCGTAAGTTCGTCTTGGATCTTTGCGTATCGCTGCGTTGAGGCGAAAAGCGGATCTAGGCTGGCCCGGATGTCGTCGAACGACCGCGCCGCCTGCTGGGCTGGCCGCTGCGCCTGCTCCAAAGCCTTCGCGATCGTGGATGAGTATCCAGCAAGCCCGCTAGACAGGTTGTTCAAAGCATCAGTGGCCTTGCGAACAGCCTCAACGACGCCCTTCTCACTTCGGCCGGCAGAAGCCGTGAGCTTGTCCAGATCGACGGCCGCTTTCGCGGCAGGTGCGCTGTCAATCGATAGGCTGAGGGCCGCGTCGGTCATGTGGCGCTTCCTTGATGAACGTGAAAAAGCCCCCTACCGTTAGTGGGGGGCTGGAGGAGTTTGCTTTGAAAGCGATTGTTGTTTTGGCGGCGCTGGCTTGGGCACATCCGGCATTAGCGGATGATCGCCAGTCTGAGATCATGGTCGAGTTGCTCAATCAGTATGCCGAACACGCGGGAAGTCTTGATGCCTGCGGTCAAGGGCCGGGAAAATCTGGCGTGTCTGATCTGTCTGATCGGATCGCTGAATGGCGCTTCCCGGGCCTATGGGCAGCATGGTTTGGAGGAAGATCCTCGTTCCGTGACGACCTTCAAGTTTCGTCTGATCTGTCGTTCAGTTTGGGCAGGCTTAACGGCTGCCCTTCCCCAATCTTCATTGGAACGACACGCATGCTTGTCGATACTATCGAGCAGACATTGGAAAGCGAGATGGACGGATAGCGGCCCCGTTACAGGGCCGCTTGTCGTCACACGACCAAACTGTCCCTATGCCGTCGAAGGGCATCCAGCATCTGCAACGCCGCCGGGCTGCGGAAGTCTCGGTTCGCCTCCAGCTTGCCGATCATGAAGCTCACATCGGCCGAGTTGGCCGAAGCCAGGAACCAGCTCCACTTGTCCTGATCCGTGGCGGTGATCATGCCGCCACCTCGACCATGGCCGCCATCTCGGCCCAGAGCTCCGGCATCACGCTGTCCGACAAGGCGAATGCTCCGAACGACGTGTAGGCGCAGATCTTCGCGGCCAGATCCTGCATGCTCTGGCAGGGCATCGCGATCATCTGGTTCTCGATCTCGATAGCCTCGGCCAATGCTGCGTCGGCCGTCTCCTCATCCAGGCCGCGTTCGTTCGAGTAGTCGTGTGCCTGCTTCCATTGCTGGAACATCGCCATGATGGGCGTCTCGCCCTGCGCTTGGGCGATGACCGGCACTGCGCCCGCCAGCAGCGCGGCCATGCCCGCGGCGGGGGCGCAGCGGATCAGGGAACGGCGGTTCATGCTGCACCCCCGATCAACCGGACTGTCGGGAAGATCAGTTTGGCCAGGAGCGACAGCCCCTTCGGCGTGATGCGGACTTGCTCGCTGATCTTCTCACTTCCGTCGGCCCGGATCACGGTCGTGCTCTTGTGTTCCAGAAGGCCCTGATTGCACTTGGTCTGATAGCCGAGCCAGTTGGAGGCGCCGGGGCGCTTGTAGGTCCAGCCATTGTGCGACAGCCAGTCGAACAGTTCCTTGGGCCGGATGCCGAGATTCTTCGCCGCCTCGGTCACGTTCAGCGATCCCTCAGCCTTCGTCAGGCGCTCGTGGGCAGCCACGTCCTCCTTCATGCCCTCGATCTGCGCGGCTTGCGCCTTCATCGTCGCGTCGGCCTCGATCAGAGCTGCCGCCATCAGTTGCGGCCCGGTTAGCGCCGCCGTGCGCGGCCCCTGCCCTTCGAGTTCAAGCCAGCGGTCAATGATCCGTTTGCGCAGCTTCACGTTGTAGCCAGCGACCAGCGTCAGCGTTAGGTCTTTGGGCAAATTGAAGCAGGGGTTCTGCTTGCCGTTGCTTGCGATGTAGTAGCCCGCAAAACTGCTGGCTACTTCGTCCAGCTGCTCCAGCATGACACGGATATCCCGAAGGACGTCTGCGTGGTTCTTTTCACAAAGCTCTGCGACCTCGCGAGACGACATCGTAAGAGGACCATTGAAATCTTCTGTGTTCACAAGCATATTCATGGCCGAAGCCCTTTCGTAGTTGGTTGGGTTCATCGAGGCCGTTGGGGTTGCAGCCCCGGCGGCCTTTCTCGTTTCAGGATGCCGCCTCAAGCTGCACTCCCTTGATCCGCATCGCCGTTTCGATGGCCGCGATGATCTCCGCGTTCATCGACCGATGGGACTTTTTCGCCTCGCTCTTGATCGTGTCGCGCCAACCTTCCGGCAGACGAACCACGAACTTGTTGAGGTCTTTAGACACAGGATTCTCCTTTGTGGCACCGTGCCACCTATACATGGCACCGAGCCACTAGTGCGTCAAGGGCTGATTTAAGGCACGGTGCCACCAGCACGGAGATTCGTAGATGTCAGTTCCCACCAACCGCGATAGCGACAAGTTCGTCCTCCGCCTCCCGGATGGGATGCGGGACAGGATCAAGGCTGCTGCTGAGGCTAACAGCCGCAGCATGAATGCAGAGGTCGTGGCGACGCTGGAGGAGAAGTATCCAGCGCCGGAGCCTGAAGATCTCGGCGAACGTCTCAAAAATCTAACGATAGAAATAGCAGAGATGCCCGACCCTGACGAACGGGCGGAAATGTGGGATTACCTTCGGGGAACCCTTCTTGAGATGGCTGACAACATACTGACGGCCAAACGGGCATCGGGAAACCTCACCACGGAAGAGGAGCAACGGCATATTGATCGACGAAAGAAGATCGCTGACTCGGACATATCTCATTTCGATTTAAGTAAGCTCAAACGGTGATGGTGCCGCCGGAGCGCGTTCAGCATCCGCAGGTTCGTAGAACGTTCGTGTGGGGACGAAAGGTACTCTCGCATGAAGATGAAGAAGAAGTCCGAGCTGCCAAGTAAGGTCTGCCCAGTCTGCGGACGACCGTTCACTTGGCGCAAGAAATGGGAACGCGACTGGGATCAGGTGGTCTACTGCTCCGAACGGTGCCGCCGGGAGGTGAAGGGCAAGCTGGCTAGCGGCAAATAGGCCTAACAAACCTGTGCCTAAATCCTATGGCTCCCCAAGCCCGCAGCACCTCGTTTCCCATCCTGCGGAAGATAACCCCAAGGTCGCCTTGTTAGCCCCGCCAGCGCGGGCGATACAAAAAGCCCCGCACTGGCGGGGCTTGGTACTCTCAGGTTTCAGGACTTGAGCCTGATCTACCCTCAGACGAGCGGAGGAGCGTAGACCGTAAAGCCCACGTCGTCATCGGTCCTCACGTGCTCCGGCCGGTCCTTGAGTTCGTCCTTCGTCCAACCGATGTGCGCATGGATGTCGCCACCCACACCGTCGTGTACGAACTGAAGCGCTTCGAAAGGAACGGCCACGTGCTTGGCGCCGATGCCCAGGAAGCCTCCGACATCGATCACCGCGGAACGGATCGTTTCGTCTGCCGACAGCAGCAGATCGCCGACAACGCCCACCTTCTCGTGTTCCGGACCATAAACGGAAACGCCCGTCAGGTTTTCGATCGTCAGTTCAGCGCCCGTCAGGATAACGTGTTCATGTGCCATGGGTTGTCTCCTTCTGGCGCACAAACAGCGATGGAAGTCATTGCGTTCCACGTTGCGTCGACATCTTTCAGTCGGGATCTTCTGGTGGGGGGGAACGTTCCCGTAGCCGCGTGCTCTGTAATGGTAGGCGGCGAAGCGATGTGTGCCCTCAACCTCGCCTCTCGCCTAAGCCGACTCGTGAACATCTATGGTGGGGGCTAATCTTGGACCGATCCAAGCGAGCCGGTTGCATCCTTCATATGTGTACTCTGATTGTCATCGGCCCCTCGATGGGACCGCTCTCTCACACCACCAAGCCATCCCGGTGCCGCCGTAGGGCATCCTACCGATCGCGGTTAGCGGAACGTTCCCGTAGACGGATCATGTGATTCTCGTCGAGCGTGCATATACATCGGCGGGAGGGATACATGGGCGAGCTTTTAGACCGGGAGTATCAGCTGCACCTGATGAGGCGCTTTGCCGAGTTTTACCCCCAGACCCCGATACTTCGCCGGGAATTTCCGGATCGGGACAACAAGTTCAACGTGAACGTCATGTATCTGACGGAGAATGGCCTGCTGAAATCCGAATGGATCGAGCCCTTGCATGGGGGCAAGCAGCCAACGACTGTCGAGATCACCGCACGTGGTCTAGACTTCCTTCAAGATGATGGGGGTCTTTCAACAATTCTAAACGTAATGACGGTGCGGCTTCATGACGACACAATCCGTCAACTTCTCATCGCCAAGGTCAATGCCTCCGATGCCGAGGCATCTGCCAAAGATCAGATGATCGCTGCGATCAAGGCGTTACCAGCTGCTTCGCTGACATCATTGGCGCAGAAGGCCATGGATGCTGGTCTGGAGAACCTGCCGGCAGCAATTGGACCACTTCGAGGATGGCTTGGCCTTTGATGAAGGCGATGTAGCTCAAGAGCGCTTGGCCGATCGGTCCATGCGGCCCCGAAAGATCAACCAACAACTGTTGCCCCTCGTGGAAATAGAACCCAGCTGCATGCTCTGGGGAAACTGCCAACCTGATCTTCGTGCTTTTCCCATCATCCGATAGGTCCGGCCACATCTCGTCGATTATCAGCATCATCGCCTCTTTTTCTGCTCCGCCATCAGCGCATCCAGCAGCTTGCCCAGATCCTGGCTCACCTGCGCCGCGCTCTCTTGCACCGGGGCATACGGCGCCGGCACCCGCTCTCCGTTGCTGTCCTGCACTTGCGCAAGATAGACGCGCGACAGGATCATCAGGGTGTCCGCCTCCCAAGGGGAAGGGCTGTATCCGGTGAGAGACGCCCAGGCTTGGATCTCCGTCCACGAGACAGGGGATGCTGACATCCCTCCGGACGCCAGCGGTCCGACCTGCAGCAGCCAGATCGCGATGTGATCGTCGAACCCCACGTCGGGCAGGTCGACGCCCTTCCCCGCCTTCTCCAGCTTCTGCCAGCGCGTGGGCTGGGGCGCCGGGGTCGATCCGTCCTTCTGCTTCGGAGGCTTGTCCTCGGGCGTCGACAGCCACGCGTGCTGCCGCGCCCACAGGATCAGGCGGGCTTGCCGTTCCCGAAGAAGTTTCCCCGGTTACCGATGAAGCGGTCGATCTGCTCCCGGATGAAGGGACGCTCGCGGTAGAGCATCGCCGCGTTCTCGCGGGTGAACTCCAGCGGCACGCCCTTGTAGACGATGCCTTGCCAGCCGAGGGTTAGACGGGCCAGCAGGTCGACCGAATGTGCCTCGGCGGCGGCGAGCGACTGGCGCTTTTTGCCGGCCTGCTTCTCGGCCAGATCGGACAGTGCAGCCCGGAATTCGCGGCTGTCGTTGCCCAGCAGGCGGATGGTGATCTCCTCGCCCGTGTCGGTCACTAGCGGCTCGCCGGTCACCGGGTGTTCCAGCTGCATGTCGGCGCCACGATCGGCCGCGGCGGTCAGGTCGAAATCTGCGAGATCCATGTGAATGTCCTTTGGTCTGGGGATGATCCGGGTTCATGAGGTGGGCGGCGCGCCCCGAACCACACGCGCCGCCCGTTCCCCGCTCAGGCGGCGGGGATCTTGACGATCGGGGTGCTGTCGACCTCGATCGTGCAGGCGGCGGTCACGACGTCGTCCACGCCGCCTACAGTCGGGCGGTAGGACATCACGAGACCGGCCAGCCAGTAGGCGGTGCCGTCCTGCAGCGTGACCTGGAAATAGGCGGGCTGATCGCTCTCCAGCGCCGTTTCCATGTCCTGCTGACCCTCGTCGGAGGGGTCCAGCGCCATGGTGGGCGACAGGGTGCCATTGTTGTAGCTGCCCTTGCGCTTGCCGGTGCCGCGCTCGGCCAGCGGGTTGTGAGTGACGAGGGCGAACTCCTTGCCGAACTCGCCGACGTTGGTGACTTCCCCGACGACCTTCGGCGTCAGGGCGGAATAGCCGGCTTCCGTGAAGGTCGCGGGCGCGGTCAGGCTGATCGCGAGGGACGCGCCAGCTGCGGTTTGCCATGCCATCAGCATGTCTCCTATGGATGTGAAAAGCGCCGCGCGGGCGCGGGGGTATCCGGAAGCCGGATGAGGTGTCGCCCGAAGGCGGAATGTCAGTAGGTCAGGGGCCCGTCGAACTCGACCAGCACGTCGCCGTCCAGATCCGTCACGGCCAGCACCTTGCCGGTGTAGGTCACGCCGTCAGCCAGAGTGAAGGCCAGCTTGCTGCCCTTGCGGGGAGCCTCGCCCTTGAGGCGCGCGTGCGGCTTCATCTCGTTGCCGACCCGCATCGGGATCAGCTTCACGCCGGTCATGGGCGCAGCATCGGCCTTCACTTCGGTCTTGGTGTCGTCCTTCGCAGCCATGGGGGCTCTCCTGTCAAAGGGATGTTTCGTAGCGGACCTGCACGGTTTGGTGCCACCAGCCGCCGTCCTGATAGGCGCCGGTGACGGACGCCTTCTCCCGGACCCGGACGCTCTGCCCGTCGTATTCCAGCAGCAAGTCGGCCGGGAATGCTGTCGCGATCTGAGCGGCGGCCTCACGCCACACTTCCCGCTCCTGCTTGTCGCTCATCGGGATGGAGAGGCGCAGGAGGAGCGAGCCGCGGAGCCGATGCGGATCTGAAGCGCGCAAGGATCGCCGTTCCGCGGGGGTCATCACCTCGGACACTGCAAGGAACGTGCCGGTGGGCTCGAAAGCCTCCCCCGGCCAGGCCACGGGAATATCGCCGGCGGCGACTTCAATCTGCCGCTTCAGCGCGAGCCAGATTTTCGTCGCGGCGGTCGGTTCAGCCATGCTATGCACTCTCCATGTCGAAACCGCCCATGACGGATCAGGAAATCTACGAAGCCCTGCATGACGCCCTGAGGCCCTTCTTCGGGCGGTCGGGGGCCACTCCGCATGGGGACACGGTGATCAAGGCGACGATCAAGGCGCTCAGCGGCATGCAGATCGGCCTGCTGATGATCGAGGCTAAGGGCGAGCAAACGCCCCCGCCACCTGCCCTTGAAGCCTGACGGCCTCCTCGGCCACGATGCGTTGCCACTGCTGGGCCACGCCCTCGATGAAGTGGTAGCCTTCCTGGTTGTAGCTGCGGCCTTTGCTGTCCTCACCCACGAAGCCGTTGTTCAGGCGCCGGGCATAGGCGGCTTGGAAGCCCAAGTAGACCGTCTGACCAAGCTCGGCGGTCCCGATGGTCAGGGCGATCTCGCCGGACTGGTCGCTGAAGTCCTTGGCCGTGCTCACCGTCGGGAGTGCCGTGGTGGACGCCAGCAGGGAGCGTCGCAGGTTGCCGGTCTTGATCGGCAACCGGCCGCCTTCATTAACCGTCTGCCGCACCTCGTTCGCCACCCGCTGCGCGCTGGACCGGAACACGGCCGTCTGGCGCTGCTTCGTGGCGGCCGCCCAAGCGGAGATCGTTGCTGCGAAGCCCGTGGCCATCAGGTCAGTCCCCAGCTGTAGTCCACGTTCAGTTCAAGGTCACATGTGCAGCGCGCGCAATGACGGGCGCCGCCGGCCGGATCGAGCGGGTGCATCATCCGCGTGCCGTCCGGCAGGATGAAGGGCTCCGTCAGCCCCTGCACGGTCTTCCCGTTCATCTGGATGTGCAGCAGCCGCGGCTCCAGCCCGCCGCCGCCATGACGCCACTTCCGGATTACTGCCTGCTCGGGATAGCCGGTCTTGCCCAGCCCCTGCCGGAAGCTCTCCTGGCGCGCCGCCATGACGGCCATACCCGTTTCCGTGCGGGCGATGGTCTCCGCGCGCAAGGACAGCAGCCGGTCGCTGTAGCGGCCCGTGATCTTGGCCACGTCATCCTGCGAGAGCTTCTTGCCGTCGCGGATCGCCTTAGAGATGGCGCGGTCGAAGCGCTTGTCGCGGCGGGTCATCTCCAGGACCTTCGCCATTTCGGCAGGATCACCGGACAACAGCCGGGCGCGCATGGAGGCGACGTAGCCCTCCTGTGGTCCCGACAGGCCGATGATGCCCCCGGTGCGTTGGTTCTGCCCCTTCCCCACCCGGCCCGCGAGATCCAAGGCGATGCGGTTCGGGTGCCGTCCCTGCTGGAACCCCGACAAGATCGCGGAGCGTGCCGCTTGGCGGTCCGTCTCGATGATGTTGGTCACCCGATCGGCGGTCACCTGACGGATGACCCGCTGCGCCGCTGGATCGGCCACATCGAAGCGGAAGACCACGCGTTGCCCGGGCGGCTGGGGAATGTTCGACGACTGGAGCATGCCCGCCGCCGTGAATGTCTCGTTCAGCACCATCCGGAAGCTGGCATAGGCAGCAGGATCAAGGTTCAGCGCCTCAATGGCCCCGTCCAGATCCTGCCGCTCCAGCCGCTCGACCAGGAGGCGGATCTGCACCCCGTTGCGCAGGTCGGCGATGGCGGCTTCGAACGCCTCCCGCACCCGCGGCTCCAGTTTGGCAAGAAGTTCGGCGAATTGCGCCAGCAGCGATGCCATCAGCCCCTCACGATCAGTCGCAGGACAGCTGCCTGCCCTGCGGCCGGGATCGGCGTCACACGCACGATGGCCGCGCGCTTGCCGTCGATGATGATCGTATCCGTGACGTCCACGCCCATCGCCGGCGGCACGCACAGCACCTCAAGGTCGGAGGCCAGCACCGCGGTACCGTCGACGAAGGCCGCCGATACACCTTTCACGGTGGCGGTCAGGCCCTCGGTCTGCACGGTGAGCTGCACAGGCACCCACGGCTTTGCGGGGTCCACCTGCCCCGGCACCTCGCGCGACAGGACGACGACGCCCTGCTGCGCGCCGGTCAGCAGGCGCTTGGCTGTGGCGGCTGCGCGGGCGTAGTCCATCAGACCACCCACCCGCCGATCATGCGGACGTTGTCGGGGCGCAGGAACGGCGCCAGCAGTCCGTCCAGACCCGGCACCAGTGGCGCAGCCGAAGCCGCATTAGCGGGGGGCTGGAAAAACTCTTCTTCGATCACGTCCACCTTGGATCGCTTCACGATCGGCGCCGTCGGGTCGACCGTGCGGGACAGGCTGAACCCCTGCCCCTCGGCCAGCGCGGCCCGGTAGGACGCCTGCACGACGGCCAGCGGCACCGCGTTGTCGGGCAGAGGCCGCCCGTTCACGACGACGCTGGAGCGCGGCCACTGGTTGGGCTGGTCCACGGCCGTCGTCACACCCTTGAAGCGGGCCCCGAATGTGGCGTCGATGTGGGCGCTGCCCCGCGCGCGCAGGACAGCCAAGCTGGGCGCCGACACGGGCAAGCTGATGCCTTGGCTGTCGAGCCATGCCGCAAAATCTTGATCCGTGCCATACATGCCGTCAGCCTTTCGCCGCAGCTTTCGCCTCGACCTTGAAGACGCCCGAGGCGACCGCAGCCTTGTAGCTGGCCGTCTCGACCGGCTCGCCTTCGCCCGTCGCGCCGGGCTCGATGGTCAGCGGCTTCACCTTGCCGTTGACCTTCACGTTGATGATGCGCACCGCGCGGGAGGTGTTGGTGATGCTCGCCATGGCTCAAATCCCATCCAGGTAGATCGCTTCCTTCGGAAGCAGGAAGTCGACACCGCCGATGCGGAACATGCCCGGCACGTCGAAGCGGAACGGGCCCGTCTGCCAGACCGGGAAGAAGCGGAATGGCATCGGCATGTTCAGCTTCACGACCTCTTCGCTGTTGCGATAGGCCATTGCCCGAGCCACGCCGCCGTCGCCGGCCGTTTCCAGCCCGCGGATCGCGCGGATGGTCAGCGGCTGACCCGTCTCCATCGTGTAGACGTTGTTCTCGCGCAGCCATTCGAGGATCGTCGTCTCGCGGTTGTCGCTGACGGTCGTAGTCCCGATGTAGTGCATGCGCGTCGGGGGCAGCAGCAGCGTGTCGGAGACGACCGTGGTGGCGGTGGCCGTGTAGACGCCGGTCAGCAGAGCGTTGACGTCGCCCATGATCTGGCCGGGGGTCTTGTCCTCCCATTCCGTGGAGGAACCGGCGCCGGTGGCGGCCGCGTCCTGCACGGTGACATCCGGGTTGTTGACCATGCCGGTCAGGCCCTTGGACGCATCACCCAGGAAGGCCACGCGATCGGTCATTTCCTCGGCGGCACGACGGGCGGCGATGCCCTTCTGCGCGTTGAGGTCGATGCCCAGCAGCTGCGCCTGACCCAGTTCGCTCAGGCTCCAGCCGTAGCCGATGCCGGCTTCATGGACCGTGGTTTCCATGCGACCGCGGGTCAGCTCCGCCTTCGGCACATCGTCCGAAGCGGCGTTGATCCAGTCGGCGGCGCCCACGCCGTCCAGCGAGAAGTAGGTCACGGACTTGACCCATTCGGGGCCGGTCGTGTCGACGGGCACCAGCCCGCGGTAACGGACGGCCGGATACTGGGTCCGGTAGACCGTCGCGTTGATGCGCGAGGCTTGGCTGACCGCGTAGGCCATCGCCACCTGTGCATCGAAGGTTTTCATCTGCATCGTCATTTCCTCTCAGATGCTCAGGTGATGTTCAGAACGGCGAGGCCGCCGGCGGCTGCCGAGGTCTCGAACTTGCCGATCTGGGTGTTGCTCGTCGCGACGTTCGTCAGCACGCCGGTGGCGGGCACGTAGAACGCGGGCTGCCCGGCCTGAACGGCAACCGAGGCGGTGACGACGACCGGGCCCTTCGTGCGCACGCGGGCTGTGGCATAGCGGGGATAGCTGTCCTGCAGCTGGGTGGTGTCGAGCACGGTGATACCGATGAAGGCGGCCGAGGCAGCCGAGACCTTGATCTGATGATCGAGGGTGCCCTGCACGGCGACTTTGCCGAAGCCGATGCCGCCGATCGTCTCCACGTTGCGGGAAACGTCTTGGCCGGGCGTGCGCATGTCGGGGATCATGCCCTCGATGAAGCGCGGCTGCGAGGCGGTGTAGGTGTCTTGCAATGCCATGTCTCAGGCCTCCTTGCGAGCGGGGTTGAGGCCGGCGAGGTAGTCCTTGAAGGCGGCGTCCTCGTTGGCGGCGTCGGTGACGATCGGCTTGGCCGTGCGAAGGGCCGTGGCGACCGGATCCGCGGCCTTGGCGGCATCCTCGGTCAGGATGTCGAAGCGCGCGTCGATGTAGGCGGCGGGCTTGTCCTTCATCGCGTCGCCCAGCTTGGCCACGACCACGGCCTTGCGGATGTCGGCGTCATTCAGGCCGGCGGTCTGGATCTCGGGCGCGATTGCCTTGGCCTTGCCCAGAAGATCGGCCCGGTCCGCGACCAGCTTGTCGATGGCGGCGGCGTCCAGCACCTTCGCCTCGGCCGCGTCCTTGGCGGCATTGGCCTTGGCCAGATCGGCATCCTTGGCGGCAATGGCCGTTTGGTGGGCCGCGTCGGCGGCGGCGATGGCGGCATCCTTGGCTGCGATGATGCCGGTCAGCTTCTCGATGGCCTGAGCGCCTGCATCGGTCGTTTCAACCGAAAGCCCATCCACCATGATTTTGCGCAGGGTCACGTTGACCTCCTTGGTTGCGTCATGGACGGGGCTGACGCCCCACTCGACCGCACCGTCGCCGATGCGGAACTCGGTTCCCGCCCGCCCGTGAGGGACGATGGCGAGGTGATTTGCTCTGATCTCGCGTTGCACGGCGTCGTAGGACTGGCCGTCCTCGGTCACGCCATCCACGAATTCCACACGGCAGGTGTATCCAGCCGACAGCTCGCGCGTGCCATTCTCGACGGCGGCGATGCTGGTGGCATCCTTCAGGATCAGGGGCAGCTTGATCTTGCCATCCTGCCAGGCGGCCTCGGTGCTGACCTCTCCGACCGCCAGCTGCTTCCAGTTGGTCGCGTCGACCATCACGTCGGGGTGGCCCATGGTCACCGGCGCATGGCTGAAGGTCCGCAGGCTGTCCGCGGCGCGGACCTCGGACTCGGGCCGGTAGACCCGGACAACGTCCTTCTCGGGGTGGCCCATCTCGGCGCCGCTGTAGAGCTGGATGCCGGTGCGGACGGCGAAGGCATCGGCCACGAGATATCCGTCGCCCGTCCGGCGGGTGCCAGACAGCGAGGCTGCGTCGGTGAATTTCATAGCGAATCGCCTTATGGCTGTTCCAAGCTTCTTGAACACAGCTTGGAGTTACTTATGGCTATCTATGTTGTTGCTTATGACCTGAACCAGACAGGTCAGAATTACGCGCGCCTCATTGAAGCGCTTCGCCAAATGCCGCACTGCAAACCGCAAAAATCGCTCTGGTTTGTTGATTACGCTGGAACGGCTGCCCAGCTTCGTTCTCAACTCAACGTTCATCTCGACGGTAACGACACCGTATTCGTGGATCGGGTATCCACGGGATGGGCGAGCTACAACATGCAAAATTGCGCGAAATGGCTGAATGACAGGGGATTGTAAGATTTAAGATAAAGAGCCGGCTCTTCTTTCGAGCCGGCTTCATAGTCCAGCACGCTTAATGCCGAATACCGTTGTCGTACTTGGGCGAAGTATTAAACGGCACGCGCGAAGTCACCATGCAAGGCAGCAGCAGCGCGATTATAAGCTGCCTGCGCCGCCTCCATGGTCTCAAACCTGCCTAAATTGGTCCTTTTGGACCCCCGACAGATGCTGGCCATCCACTTGCCCCGGTTCTTGTCGAAGCAGACGCCTTTGACGCCAGAGGTGCTGTTGATCTGAGCGCCCCGGTTCATGCCGTTCTCAGACGTGCTGGCCTGGCGCAGATTGCAGATGCGGTTGTCTGTCTCGTCACCATTGATGTGGTCTATCACGCCAGTAGGCCAAACACCGAAGTGCATGGCCCATGCAACCCGATGAGCGCGTAGTTTTACATATTGGACTGTGCCTTGCCGATAACCAAGATTGTCGACCGATGCGAAAGCCTCTTGGCCCGCGTAGCGAGTGTTCCACTTCTCCATCGACCACTCAGCGGAGAACCGTCCCACCGTAAACCACTCGATGCCCCGCCGCTTCCAGACGAAGCGACCGGTATCCGGGTTGTAGTCGAGCAATTGACGAAGAACCTCCGGGGAGGGTAATTCTTTAGCAGCCATGACGCGATCCTGCCGATCCGTTGCGGTTAGGCTCGTCGATGTGTTGCAAGCACTCGACGGGCTGTTCTACTTATACCCCATTGCTCCTGCCGGGTGAATCCTCTTCCGCAACAGATGTGGCGACTGCTTGTTCAGCGTCCGAGCCGTCATCTTGCTCCGCCTGCTCTGCGAGGCTTCCGTATTGCTCTATGGCTGCCTCCAAGCCTGCCATGACGCCCTGCTCGACCAGTTCGTTGACCAGCGCATCCGACAGTGCCTCGATCGGCAGCAGCGCGGGGGACGTGCCACCCGTGCCGGCCAGCGTGCGGGCGGCAGTGGCCGTCTTCGCGAAGATGTCGGCCCGTTCGCTTTCCGTGATCTGACGGAGCGGCTGCCACCTGAAATGGATCTCTGCAGGTCGGGCGCCGAGGGCGGAGCGGATCAGGCACTCGTCCAGCACCGCCATGGCCGGCTGCATCTCCAGCTCCTGCATCGCCTGGATGCGGTCGAAGTACGTCCGCTCATCCCCGTCACCGGAACCGGACAGCCCCGCAGCCGACCGGCCGAACAGACGCGTCACCGGTATGCGGGCCGCGCCGGACACGTTCAGCATGAACCGGTCCCAGACGTCCGACAGGCTGCCGAAGCTGGCGTTCTTCTGCTGGTAGTCATCCTCCCCGTCCAGCACGAGGGCGCCGTTGATGCCCTTGAGCGTGGCCATGTTGGTAAGTCGGCGCGAGATCATCAGGTCCGTGGCTGGGTCGTTCTCGGCCAGCTGCGTCGCCAAGCCCTTCAGCTTGAAGACGTCGACCTTGGCCTCATAGATCAGCGACGCGATGTTGGCGCTGGTGCCGTCGGCATGCCGTACAGCGTCCATGGCGGCCAGCAGCACGCTGTCACCCCAGCCGTTGTTCGTGGCCAGCGCGACGTCCGGAACCGGCACGCCGCAGAAGATGACCAGGCGCGAGGCATGGATGCGGACCTGCCCGTTCTCCCCCGACAGGTTGTAGAACTCGGGCCGCCCGTAGTAGCCGCTCTCGATGTCCCGGCTGATGGCCTCGGGCGACAGCTGCATGGGCGTCAGGACCGTCAAGCTGCGGATGCCTTCCTTGCCAATCCGAGCCGGCTCCAGCTTCTCGGCCGGAACAGCATCACCCGTGCCGATGTAAAGCGCGGCGCCGCCGAACAGCCGGGCCGCCACCATGCCCTCCTGCACCCGCTCGCGGAGGTTCAGCCGCTTCTCCTCGGCTTCCAGCGCCGTGATCTTGCCGGCCTCGGCCTGCCATGCCCGCCACTTGCGCACGGTGTCCAGCGCGGGGATGTCCACGATCGCCTGCGGCAGCCACGACGAGCGGTAAGCCGTCAGCGCCTGCTGGTAGTCCAGCATGGACGCCGTGTAGCTGCCCGCAGCCGCTTTGTCTCTCGACGTGCCGAGGTTGGCGACGACGTTTTGGAAGCCGTCCCAGATACGTGCCAGCATCAGAAGCCCGCCCATGAATAGCCAACCTGCTCACGCGGCGCGAAGGCCATCACGAAGGCGTCGGCGAGGTTTGGCGACGGGATGTCGCGCTTGCTCAGGTCTTTCTTGCTTTCGACCTTCGACTTGCCCGCATTGTCGAAGTCCTTCCGGGGCGTGGACAGTTCGTCCACCAGCCGGTCGATGTGCGCGCAGCCGCTCGCGATCGCGATCAGATCCGCCGGATCGTGCGCCTCGCCCTTGTGGACCGCGTTGAAGGTGTTGCGGAAGCGCTTGCCGACCTCCCACCACGTCTGGGCCTTGAGGTTGGCGTAGAAGTCCTTGTTCGTCGGCGACCGCGGGTCCTTCGGGTCGATCCGCGTCTCCGGGTTCAGCACCGCCCCGCCCGCGTTGAAGCGGTGGTAAGCGATCTTGACCCCGTGCTCCCCGTTCAGCGCCTGGAAGTGAGCACCCGCGAAGGCCCCTACCCCGATGCTGTCGTAGTCGATGCTGGCGCTCAGCCGACGCGCCATGCCGTGCACCCGGCCGGCCGATTTCAGCAGTTCGTCCTCGCCCGCCTTCCACTCGTCCACATCGGTGGCGAGGAAGCCGTGCGCCGCGACCGCCGCGTTCTTGTCGTCGCCACTGTCGGCCACGTCGAACCCGATCCGCTTGGCCCCGCTTGGCGCGATCCCAAGCTTCTTGTGGGCGTCGATGGCGGCGAGGATCCACGACCGCTTGATGATGACCGCGTCGTCGTCCTCGCGCGGCTCGCCGAGGTAGATGTGCCGGAACTCCTCCTCATCCTCAGCCTTCTTCGCCGCGATGATCCGCTGCATGGTCGAGGACAGGAACGGGTTCTCGTTGTAGTTGATGTGCCGCTTGATCGTGTCCGGCGGCGTGTTGGTCACGAACCGGCGCCACACGAAGTCCGTCACAAGCCGCGGGTTGAACAGGATCCAGACCTGCGACCCCTCCTTCCGGATCGTAGGCTCCAGGATGTCCCACTGCTCGGCGGTGAGGTTGTGGGCCTCCTCCAGCCAGAGGATGTCGATCCCCTCCAGCGACTTGATCTCGTCGATGTGCCGCCACAGGCCGTAGAACATGAACTCCGCGCCGGTGGTCCGGTGGCGGATCGCGTTCTCAGTGATGATGAACTCGTCCTGAAGCCCGAACCGCTCGATCTGGATCTTCAGCAGCGTGTAGACGCTCTCCGCGATCTTGTTCTGAAACTGCCGCGCGCACAGCACCCGGATCCGGCACTTGGTGGCGAGGAAGATGGCAAAGCCTGCGGCATCCCATGACTTTGAACTGGACCGGCCCCCATAGAGGACGCGGTTCCGCGCCGGAGTCAGCCAGAAATCACGAAGCGCCGGGTTCAGAGTTGGGCGTGAGGTCAGCGTAGAAGTCTGCAAGGGATTTGACCTCCACCGGCCCGCCGCCTGGCCCTGATAGCTCCCGCCTGTTGGTGTAGCTGCCGCCGACTTCCTTCGCCGCCTGCTCCAGCAGCGAGGACGCCAACACCATGTTGCCCTGGGTTTCAGCCTTCTCGCTCATGCGCTGGAGGGCACGAAGACGAACCGCACGATGGCTGATCCCGATGCGGCTGGTGTCCTCCAGGAATGCCTTACGGGTCTCCTCGAACAGCGCTCGCCACTTGGCCGCGCAGTCCCGCCCCGCCCGTTTCGTGGGGTCGTATCCCTCCACCGTCTGGCGGGTGATCGTCTCGCCGAACTCCTGCCTGACCGCCGTCACCACCGTGGACGGGCTGTCGAAGCACGCGAGGGCCTGCACGATGAAGGTTTTGACCTCCTCGGCCAGCTTTCCTTGTGCCATAGACGGTCAGGCTCCTGTCAGGATGGAAATCTCAATGCAAACAATCGACTTGAACCAAAGCGCCGACGTGCACATAGGCTTCGACATGGAACGCCTGAGCCCCCTTAGGGAAACCCGTTCGTTTGGCACGCTAGCGCAGGCCGTAGCGTGGGCGATGCAAGAGATGCCTCGCGACCGGCGATATGGCGCATTCATCCGAACCCCGAATGGCGATCTCGATTGGCCACAGATCGAAGATATTGCCCGAAGCCTGACTTAGGCCTTCATGCAGGTGCCGCAGCATTGCGCAATCGACGCTGCGGCTACCTCCGGCCCAGCGTTAGCCGCCTCCACCAGAGCCCGCACGTGGGTAGCGTCCGCACCATAGCGCCGGACCACGCCGACGAACTCCTCGACATCGTGGCCGCGCATCGCGAAGATCGGGCGTCCCGTCTCCTTGCTGAACTTCGGCGCACCGAACGCATCCACGTCCTGGGCACAATGGTATAGCTCATGTTCCACCAGCGCGCAGGCCTCGGCATCGGAGGCCTGTAGCCACCAGTTGGCATCGATCGTGATGATGAAGTCCGGGATGTCGCCGAACCACTCCGTCACCTGAAGCACAGCGCGGGCGCGGCTCCACTTGCCCATCGCCCCCTGCGGTGATCCGGGCTCGGCCGTGCCGATGACCATGCGCCCCTTCTTGGCGTTGGACACGTTCGTCCAGAGGAAGCCGATGTGAGCATGGCGCAGATGCTCGTGATCCTCGTTCAGCAGGTCTGCCGCCTCAGCGATGAACGTGGACGTGGCCCACTCGGCCAGATCGGGAGCCGGAGCAAACCAAGCATCATGTCCCTCCACCCGCTCCATGTCGGGCATGGGACGTGCCATGTGGTGTCTCCGTGAATGGTGATGTGAGCACGGCGGTGGCGATCAACTCCACAGGGCCAGTATCGCGGCGGCTTCCCAGACCTCGGGAGCCCAGCCTATGCGAGCAGGACGTAAGCAAACACGCTCACGTAGATCAGCACGATGAGAGCGAGCAACTTCCTGTCAATCATGCGCCGACCCTAGCGCAGGCGCGTCGCCGCATCAACGTTCATGTTTGGTTCCGAAGATCTAAACCGCAGCTATCCGCAAATTATCACCGCGCACCCAATCACCGTTATGGCGAAGAAAGCGCCAAGAACCCATACCCACACCATAAGACACTCTCGCCCGTTCGTTTCTTGTCAGTCAACGATTAGTTGCCGGGTTAGTTCGCATCCTATGCAAAGACAACCGGCGAGTGACCATATGATCCATCCTCTGGAGGATGACGCCGCATATCGCTTAGCCCGAACCCTCGAGGTGCACCTGAGACTTGAGAACGTCACCCACCAGAAGGCGGCATTGAGAGCGCGGCGCTAGGTGACCACGCGAATTGTGTATCTATCCTGCGGCAAAGGCGTAGTGTGGGCGACCCGTCGATCCCCGGCGGACCATACAGGAGCCAGGCCATGGCCAAGGGCATGAATAAGCGTAAACGCGACGAGAAGAAGCCCAAGAAGGAAGTGCCGAAGGTGATCGCGGCAGCACCCAGCTTGAAGGACGCCGTGTCCAAGGTGGTCGCGAAGGGCCGGTAAGACGAACGCGCGGCGCCGTCAGAGGTAGCCGCGCCACCACACCCGCAGCTTGCCGAACCACGACAGGGCTGCGTACAGATCGTGAAGGCGGACGGCCATGTCCTCGGTCTGAAAGGTGATGGCTGAGATGCTTCGGCTTTCCATGTGATCCTACGAAAAAGCGCGGCGCCATCACTGGCCCGCGCGTATCACCCTACTCCTGCTGTCCGTCGATGTAAGCCGAGATGCCGTGAAACATTCGCGTTTCCAAGGCCGGATAGGCCGCGCGAACATCAGCTTCCGAAATGCCGCTTGCCTCTGCATCTGTCAGGCATTTGGCCGCATAGTCCTGCGCAGCGTCTTCCCAGTCGTATTCGTCGTCGTCAGAATACACGGGGCCGTTGATGTTCTCGGCGATCCAAGCTTCGACAAAGGCTTCCGCAGCATGCTGATCTAACATGGGCTTCCATTCACTGGTGATCGGAAGCAGATGTAATCATGCAACTTTCGGTTGTCACTGGACCGATTGTCGCAGAAGCAAAAAGCGCGGCACCCGAAGGCCCGCGCTGTGCGTTGGACATACGTCCTCAAGCAGAAAGATAGCACCGATTTTTGGATCTGCAACTACTTCTTGCCACCCATCCAGTATTTCGCCGCTACATCTAGCCCCTCGCGCAACCGGTCGAGACGGTCCGGCCAAAACCCTTGGTGACAGACCATCCGCATTTCGCTCCAGACCCACGAACCCATGCGCTTGTTCAAGTCGCGGCGCTCCTCAGCGTCTCGCAGTTCGCTATGCGTCGGTTCCGCATCACCCTCGTGCCCCACCGGATCCATGTTCAGGCAGGACCGCCCACCGGCGACAAGGCGCGTGCGCTCCATCAGCGCGGCGAAATCGTGCCCCGCTTGGCACTGATTGCTGTCGATGATCCCCTTGGCCGCCAGCTGGTCGAGGACGTGGGCGTGCTCGTCCACCGCCACCGTGACCCCGGCATCCTCCCCATCCCGCAGCACCCATGACCCTTGCCGGCGGCGTTCCTCGGTAGGGCGCGCCTTCCCTTCCCGATCCTGCCAGATGTCGGCCGTGACGGCGGCGGAGGCGGCATCCTTCATCCGACGTTTCTCGCGCTGCCGCGCCTTCTTGGCGTGGTCCTTCGACACCTGCTTGGCTGCCGTGACCTTCGACTTGCTGACGGCGGCGATCTGCTGGGCGTAGCGGTCGATGCTCATTGGTCCTCGTCCTCTCGTTCGTCATGGGTGGCGCGGTATTGATCACGCTCGTGCTGCTGGCGGCGCTCTTTGCGCTTGGCGAGCCGGGTGGCGTCCCGGAGCATGGCTCTCTGGGCGGCGGTGAGGTGGGGCTGATGGTCCTGCATCAGTGCTTCCTCCTGCGGAACGGCTTGGCGGGGGCGTGGGTGACGTGATGCTGGCCACAGTGCTTGCAGCGATACACATCGAACTGCTTGCCCGGACGGCGGGCGATCTCATGCGCCTGCGCCGGGGTCAGGCGATCCTTGCCGGCGCATTGGGCGAGGATGGCCTGCTCAGGCTGGGGAACGGTGTGGATGCCCATCACGCCTTCCTCCCGCGGATGCGGCGCCACCGGTCGGCCACCGAACGCTCGCTGCGGTCCATCTCGTCGGCGATGACGTGCAGCTCGGAGCCGTTCTCCATCATGCGGCGCAGGTCCTCGTCGTCCTGCTCCGTCCAGGGGTCGCCGGCGTTCTCGCGGCCGGCCACCGGATCCATGCCGACGTCCAGCTTGCGGGTCAGGCGGTAGCCGGTCCCCCAGACCGTTTCGATCAGGTCCGGGTGCTTTTCGCGGATCTTAGCCGCCATCACAGTGACCGATCGTATATCCTGCTCCCACCCCGGACCGTGGATGGCGGTCATCACCTGCTCCTTCGTCAGCGTGCGGGGGAACGCGGCGTTAAGCGCGAGGAGCATCTGCGCGTGCTTCTTGGAGACGCCCAGCTGCTTGCGGACGCGGACGACGTCATCCGCAGACTGCCCCGTCAGCTGCTGGAGGAGTTCCAGCGCGAAGGGCAGCCGTTCGGCGGCGGGCAGTGCCATGATCTCCTTGTGGATGGCGTTCATGTCACCCCCACTGGATTGCGATGAGGGCGACGAAGACCACCAGCCCGATGCCGAAGGCGTGGATCCAGCGGAGGCGCATCATGCGTCCTCCCGCTCCCTGATCGGCGCAAGCAAATTCTCCACCATGTCGATCAGCTGCTGGAGGGCGCGGGGCTTGCGGATGCGATAGCGCCGAAACTTGAACGCGTCGGTAGCCTTCCAGATGCTGCTGTTTGCCAGGAACTCGGACACTCGCCCGACGTGATCGCCCTCTTCATCGTCCCGGAACTTCCAGTGGAAGTGGATCACCGTTCCAATCGGAACTGGGCAGGCATCGCCCTTGTGCTCAATCCACGGGCCCCATTCGTCACACTGGGCCATCATGCGTCCTCCTGTGGGGCGGGATGCATGGCCAACGACCGGATGAAGCTATCCAGCATATCGTATGGCCCGTCCTTCAGGAGCGCTGTAGACGCCGCAAGCTCCATCATACGCGCGGTCCGGGGCTCCGGCTCATGATCGAGGTCGAAGTATTGGATGATGACCTTTGCCGCCTCTTGCAGTTGCTGCCACCCCTGCATGGGCGCAGGCTCAAGGGCTGACAGGATGCGGGCCTCGTAGTCGGCTTGGGCTGCGGCCTTGGCGGCTTCCTCTGTTGGGTATCTTGAACGTCTCACGGCATAACGAACGTCTGTCGCAAGGTGGAAACCTCCCAGGCACGACGGCAGGACGAAGTAATCCCCAATCGAGGTTTCAGCGCACCCTTCGTCCCACACGAGCGCCTTTACCCGCCCCTGCACGGGCGCGGCCTCGGGGGCGGCACGGGCTTGTGCCTCAAGCGCATCAGCGGCGGCTAGAAGTATGCACCCCATCGTGCGGTGGTCACGGACGTTGCCGCGTAGATGGGCGTCGCCTTCGCCCCGAAGTTGCCGAACCAGCGCCTCCATAGCAGCTGGGGATGTATTAGTCATGGCGGCTCTCCTCTTTCGCCAGCCGCTGCCGGACGACCTCGGTGAAAGGCAGGTTGCGGTCCTTGGCTTCCCGATTGATCCGGTCGAACATGTCCGACGGCAGGCCGACGACGATGCGACGCATGTCGACCTTCCAGGAGTCGTCGACGTGGCCTACGGCTCCGACATGGCGGCTGCGGGTGGTGAAGCGATGAGGTTCTGTCATGCCAGCCCCCGGATGATTGCGGCGGGCGCGGATCGCGGGGTCGATGCCGTCTCGGTCATGGGGGAAGTCGCCGGGCATCACTGGACCTCCACTGCAGTGATGGCTGCCAGCAACCGGAAACGCAGCGTGTCATCATTCTCGCCATCGCGCATCTTGGTGGAAACCAAGTCCCCCGCCCGGTTGAACATGAATGCGCGGTCGTCGCTGTAGGACATGCAGTGCTCGTGTCCGTCCGGGACAGCGGGTGCAAAGCGATCCATCATTTTGACTAGGGTGCTCATATTGCCTCCTTTGGCGGGTAGGCCTCGGCCAGCCACCCGGTGAACGTGTCGTGGTTGCGAATGCGGCCGCTGGCGTCGAACAGGTGCGGCTCGGTGCGGCGGGCGCGGCAGAGGATCGGGCGGATCCACTCGTTGAAGTCGGTGGAGCGCAGGGCCTGCTTGCAGACCGGCAGCCCATGGTGGCGGAGGAAGATGGCCTCGCGAGGGGTCATGCGAGATCCCTCGCGATCCGGGCGCGAGCCTGCTGGATGCTATGGACCACCGTGGAATGGTCACGGTTCACCATCTGACCGATGCGGGTGGTGGACCAGCCGAACCGCTCCTGAGCGCGCAAGCAAAGCTCCTGACGCGGATGGACGACGCGAGGATGGCGGCGGGTGCCGAGCAGCTCGCAGCGATTGATGCCATGGGCTTCAGCGATCTCGTCCGCCAGAGCCATGAAACGAGCAAGAGCCGTCACAGCGTCACCTCCGTCATGATTTCGCCGCCACAGGCCGCGTAGCCGGCGAGGTCCACCCAGTGATCCGACTTCTCGGGGCTGGACTTGATGCGGGCGATCTTTAGCAGCGCCATCATCACGGCCACGTCGGAAGAGGTGATCGAGGCGTCGAGATGCGCCGACCAGTAGGCTGCGATCAGGCCGAAGCTGTCCTCCGGCTCGCCATAGGCCGTGTTCCGGTCGGTGGTGATGATGTCGGAGGCCGTAGAGAGGATTTCGGTGCGCTTCATGCCGCGGCCCTCGCCTTGTAGGCCTTCATGTCCTTCTGGCTCTGCACCGCCATGGCGCGGGCATACAGTTCGTCGGTGCGCCCCTGCTTCTTGAGCAGCGAGATCTTCTCGGGGCGAAGGCCCAGCTCTGCCGCAGCCTGCCGATGGCTGTCCCAGTGGAAGGGGCCGAGGATCAGCGGGACCGACTTGTAGCGGCTGTTCGCATGGGCGCGGGAAACGCTCAGACCAATTTTGTCGGCGTCGCCGCGGCAGACCATGGAACGGACCGTCTGGACGTGGAGGCCGAAGTGCGCGGCGCACGCGGCGGCGTCGATGAAATCCATGTCCCGGACCCGGACCGGCATACCGACGCGGAAGGCGACGCCCCGGCGGTCGGGAAGGCTCCAGCGCTGTGCCAGCTTGGTGAGCCATGCGCGGCTGATGCCGAGACGTTCGGCCATGTCGCGCACCGTGACGGTTCGATCGGGCCACCATTGACGCATCAGGCGCTCGGCCTCGGCGTAGCTGACCTTCATGGAACGAGAGACGTTGGGCGACCCTGCCCCGATGTTGCGGCTCTTGGTCATGCTGCGGCCTCCTGCGCCCGCGGCGCCCATTCTCTGTAGATGCTGGTGTTCACGTTGGTGCCGCTCTCGGCGAAGGATCCGACCGGAAGGTCGATCCAGCGCTCGCGGTAGCGATCCTGCTCCGGAAGGGCGCCGTGGTCGTAGCGGGCCGTCGACGGCAGGATGGCCACAAGCCGACCACCGGGCTTTAGGAAGCGCCGGGCATGATCGATGTGTTTCAGATAGTGCCGTCCATAGAACGGCGGGTTCATCAGCACGATGTCGTAGATCGGGCGCGGCTCGACCTGCAGGAAGTTCGCGGTCAGGACATCGTGCCCCTTCGCGCGGCATTCGGCAGCGCGGCCCGGGTCGACCTCGATGCCAAAGACCCCGGCCCCCGCCTTGCGAGCGGCGTCCATGATGCGTCCACAGCCGCAGGACGGCTCCAGAACCTTCGTGCCGGCTTCAATGCTGACCTGATCCAGAAGCTTCGCCACAGCCGCAGGCGGGGTTGGGTAATACTGCAGGTCCTTCGACACGGCCGTGCCGGTGCGTCGCTTGGCGTTTTCGTCCGGTGTGTCTGGAAGCACCTCGCCGTAGAACTCGCCCAAGGCGCGGTTCACCTGCAGCAGCATCTCGGGCCCGAAGAAGAGATGGCCGTTCCCGTTCTGGAAAGTGCGGAGCCAAACGCCGAACTCTGCCGCCTGCTGTTCCTCGGTAAGGTCGCAGAAACGAATGGCAGCCGCGCGATCGAACATGGGACGTCCCTCCGCAACGCGTGCGGCGTTGATGATGGACTGGACGTGCTCCCGGCCGTGCTCACGCCAGGTGCCAAAGCCGGACACGATGACCCGCTTCGGAAGGCCCTTGACCCCGATCCTGACCTTCTCGTGGCTGCGGAACGCCGGGTCGAGATCTGCGAAGACTTCGGCCAAGCCTTTGAGGATGTGGTAGCGGCTGCGGAGGAGGTAATCGCCGAAGACCTCGCGCAGTTGCAGCATCGTGAACGCGGGGGGCTGCTCCAGCATCTGCTCCAAGCGCCCGCGTTCCTTCGCGCCGGCGATGGCGGCGATCTGCAGGCCGTCATAGACCTGCCGCCACGCGGACTTGAGCAGGCTCTTGCGGATCTCGGTCACGCTGTAGCTGTCTCGGCTCGACAGGCCGCCATAGGCCGTGCCGACCACAGACGCGGCGCGCAGTGTGCCTTTGGCGTCTTCGAATGCCTGTGCAGCTTCCGGAGCGGCGTCATACTTGCGGTCGTACTCGTCGACCAAATCCGACAGGCTGATACGGAGGGCGGGCGCGTTCATGCTGCCCCCCGCATGCAGTCGCCCTTCAAGGCTTCGTCGACCGCGCGCTGACGCATCTCGGGCGAGCGGTTCGGGAACATCTCGTCGACCAGAGCTTGGATGCGCGCCCGCTCTTCGTCGGTGGCGGCGCGGCGCGGCTGTTCCTTCGGAGCCGGCCCGACTTCCATCGCATGGATCATGTGGCGGCGGGGACCGGTCATCGCCTCGCAGCGCTTCTCCAGCTCCTCCCAGGTCGGCCAGAAGCGATAGGTCTGGCGCAGAAGCACGTCCCGCACCACGTCGGCCGGGTAGCGCCCGAGGCGGCCGGCATAGGCCGCGATCCGCAGCTCCTCGCCGAACTCGTCATCGGCCCGCCGGGCGACGATCACCGACAGTTCCGCCAGCCACGCCTCGATCTCGCGCGCCGGAGCCGGGGTCATGAAGTTGCGGAGATCCTCGATGGCGGCCTCCAGCGCGGCGGGCGACCCGTTCACTTCGCAGCCCACGGCGACCTGGTAGGACGGCAGGTGCTCACCGTTCGGGCCGCTGGGGAAGCGAAGCTCATACCTGACCTTCAGCCCGACGCCGTGCGACGATGCTCGCGAGACTGCTGCCGCGTCCATGTACGCCGGGCGCTGCTTGGCGAGCCACGCCGCCACTTGGGTATCGACGGGCGTTGCCAAGCCACGTCCGCCAGCCGGCGTCCCAGTCGCGGAACGTGGTGCCTTTGGCGAGGTGGTAATCACGGAAGCGATCGGCTTCATGCTGGATTTCCTCTGCTGAGAAATTGCGGGCTTGGGCGTCGGCGACGTTGCGCTCTGACGGGACCCAGTTGTCGGGAAGGGAAATTGCGCGTTTCCGCTTTGCGTCCGCTTGGGGGACCAAAGGGGGTTCTTCTGATGGTTCAGTGGTGGTTCTTGACGGTTTGGGTGCATCTGGTGCGGGGGTTTTGGAACGAGATGCGGGGGTAGAGGTGCACGTGGTGCGGGGGTGCACCTCGTGCGGGGGTGCATCTGGTGCGGGGGTCGGGCGGACGAAATACAGGTTCGCCAGCCCCTGCCCCGCGTTCGGAACGATGCTGATGTAGCCGGCCTCGACCAGCGCCCGGATGTTATTCTGGACGGCACGCTCACCCAGCCCGGTGCGCTGGCATAGACGTGCTATCGACGGGTAGCAGCGACCGCTGTCGTCGGCGTGATCCGCCAGTGCCAGCATGATGAGCCGCTGCGTCGGGCCTAGTGTCTCGCTTTCAAACACCGCCGACATGATTTTGATGCTCACGGCGCCACCTCGATATCGGCCAGCACCGCCCCGCCCCTCCGGACTGGGCCGCGCGCCAGGGTGATGGTGTAGGTGCTGTCGTCGATGCCCGTCGCGTCCGCGATACCGTCGATCCCGGCCTTCATGGAGGCCAGCAGGTTGTCGGCATCACGGCGGCGCTTGCAGGGCGGGCAGAACGTCAGCGTGAGGTGGATGGCAGAGGCATCGAGCTTGCCCAGCCCGTTGGCGATGCAGATGGCCCATGCGGCCTTGCGATAGGCGGCCTTGGCCTTGGCCACGATGCTCCAGTGACCCCGGGCATTGGGCGAGAGCGCCGACGACGGCCAAGGAAGCTCGACGCGTGTCATCGGCCCCTCCGCAGGATGTCATGGCGGGCCGAATAGATCGCGCTGTTCAGCTTGCCCCGGCGGGGATCGTTCGGGTGCAGGGCGGCGCGTTCCGCCAGCAACTCCGACAGCGGCTTGCAGGCGGGCTTCGGCGTCGGCGCGGTGATCGGCGCAGACGAAGAGGTAGCCCTTGCGGACTTGATCAGCCCAGCGACCGGGGCGGCGATAGCCGAACGGAGCAGACGGTGAGCCACAGACATGACAGGGGTGATCGACGGGTCCATTCACGCGGCTCCCCGAGCTTTTTTAGCCTCTGGGGATTGAACGTCGGCCTTAGAGCCAACATTCTTAGCACCCGATTTCCAGTTGAATGCATTGAGAGGACAAGGGATTCCTACCTCGTCACACATAGTTTTGAGCGGACCATACCAGCTCGCAGGAAATACGCCCTCAGTCCGGGCGTATCGAATGGAGTGCTGCCCAACTTCCAGCGCGGCGCAGATCGCAGCGCTTGTCAGGGTGTCGGTGATCTGATGGACGGAGCGCTTATTCATAGTCTCGACTATGCTAAACCATTTAGCATTCGTCAAGCCAACATCGCATTGCTGCGCCAACTCAGTTGGCACGATAAGCTTGCCCACATGCAGCAGGACAAGCCCAGACCCTTCGCCGACATAGCCGAGCGCATCAAGTGGCACCGAGAGGTGGTGCTAAAGTGCCCGCGGCAGGAGGACTATGCCACAAGCATTGGGGTAAAGCGTTCGGCGCTGTCCCTATGGGAGGCCGGCACTCATCGCTTGTCTCTGGACGGCGCGCTTGCGCTGCGAAGCAAATACGGGCTGTCGCTGGACTTCATGTATGAAGGCATAGACGACGCCTTGCCCATGACACTCAGGAACGCCTGGCGAGAAAGGTCGTGAGTTAGATGCTCCAGCAGATCGATGGTCAAGCCGGATGCTGCTGCCGCAGCTTTCAACGCATCGATCCGTTCGTCGTCGCCCACCGTCCCAAGCCTACCTGTTTCCTGTTTGTTCTTCACTCTAAGCGGAACGTCGCACGTCGGTCAACCGTGGAGGGAGCGGGAATGACAGCTTTCGCGCTAGCGCAATGATCGGGTCTGAGTTGGACAATGTGATCGTGGGTTGGCGCTTCATTGCAACCATGCAGCGGCGGACCCCGTTAGCCTGGCTCTCTCAGCACCTCCGCCAAGCAAGCGCGCCTTCAGAAGTACCAAAGCAGTACGGAATATGGGTTCCGCAGACGAAGACCCTCCGCGAGTTGGGCATCGACATGGACGAACTGCCGCCTCCGACGATGGCCAGCGAGATCGGGCAGATCCCGCAGGATGGCGGCGACTTCCTCCCTTTTCTCGTTGCGTATCGGCATGTCGTGGAGACCGGCGAAGGCGACTTGATGAATTTAGCCAAGGCACATCCCGCTTACGCCCATCTGTGCCACCCATTGGTGAGAGATCGTTGACATGACCGACGCCGAACGCATCGAGCAGCTTGAGCGCGATCTGAACGAGACACTAGAGGCCGCCCTGACGATCATCGTGGGCATGGCGGATGCGATCGCTCCGTCAGCCGAGGCGAAGGAGGATCTGGCGCGGGGTTTTGCGGCGGCGGCGGAGGGCCAAGATGGCGCCATCCCGCGGCTATCACGAGCTGTTGCTGATCTGTTGATAAGGGTGGCGGATGAGCAATAGGTGCCGGCGCCATATCGTCGGCGGGTACACCTTGCAGGCGGCAATGCTATCAGCGTTGAGTGGCCGGAGCCGAGAATGACGTGGACGATTTTAGGTTACGAGATAGCTGAAGCGCGTCTTGCCTTGATCGTCGCAATCCTCGCTGCATGCTTCACGGGGTGGCAAGCATGGAGCGGACACCTGACTGCTCGTGTCGCTCTAGCATCGCAGCGCCGAAAGGATCCAGCTTTCGAGATTTCATCCCACCCGATCGACAAGACTGAGGGGTGGGTCAAAGTTGATATCGTGGCCAGGAACTTTGAAGAAGTTGGGTTCACGATCACAGGATATCGCTACAAGCACCGTGGTGCAGGCCTAGTGCATCCGGATGAGATTGCGCGCGATGACGGATTTTCGTCATGGGAGCCTCAACCGCTTCTTCTTGCGAAAAACATGGCGAAAAAGGAACTCACCTGCCAGCATGGGGTCGGGGCTGGCGGACGACAAACGTCCCTATCCAATGCCCCTCATGCGCTTCGGCCAACTAGGCATCTTTCGATCTACGCGACCGATGCATTCGACAAAAGGCATCTTCAGGTACTATGGGAGTGGGCTGATGGCACGAAGCGTTGATCATCGCAACCAATCGAACCAGCCGTCTGCCCATAGGGCAAGCCCCAAAGACACTAGGCTCACGCCAAAACTGATGTAGCTCCTGTTTCGCGCCCGGACCACCATTCTAACCTGATCGTCTGTCATCATCCCGCCCCGCCCCTCGCGGGGCTTTTTCACGTCCGCCAGCACCACGCTGGCAGGGGTAGGATAGCAGGCGCAGAAATAAAAGCTAACTGATTTAGCAAATAGCTCTTGCCGTGCTAAATTTCTTGGCTTACCTTCATCTCATCAGCAGGCGGCAACGTGAACCCTGCGACCGACATTGAGATGGAGCCACCCATGACCTACCACCCCGCCTTTGACCTCGACCCGGACTGCCCCGCGCCGATCCCCGCAGTCCTCGTCGGCCTGGCCCTCGCCAGCTATCGCAGCACCCGCGTCTCGCTGGCCCCGCTGCCCGCATTCTACCCGGTGTATCCGGTGCACCCCGCCTCCGACGTCATCGACCTCGACCGCAGCCAGTGGTCGCCTGTCGAAGAAGTGCGGTGCTGATCATGGGCATCCACGGCCGCATCGCGCTTGACCAGAACCTGCGCCTCGTTGCCGGTCCTCCGGCACGCCGTCGCAGCCGCTTCTACCCCTCGACCGTCACCGTCACCATCGAGCCGGACTTCCCCGGCGCCGGTGACAGCGAGTTCGAGGCCACCTTCGACACCGAGACCGGCAATCTGGTCAACGTGCAGATGGGCGGTTGGACCTGCCCGCCCCACACCTTCGCGCTGATCGTCGGGGATGCCGAGTTCGACCGGTGCTGCGAGGCGGTGGCGGACCGGATCGACCAAGCGGCGGCGGAGGCCGCTCAAGACGCCGAGGCGGACTGGGCGGATCACCAGAACGACCTGCGGAGGGATCACTGATGCCGCTACCCACAGATCACGCCGGCGCCATGCTCGACCTGCTCAAGACCCACCACCCTGACGCCGGGGACGCCGTCTCCGACCGCGAGCTGCTGGGCTATGCGCTGGCCGACATGTGCCTGCTGGCCGCGCGCCTTGGCAGCGACTGGGGCGCTGTGACCGCCAACGCCGCCGTGGATGCCCGCTACATGCGCAACCTTAGCATCGCCGCCGAATAGCTTTCCCCGCCGCAGCCTCTGCCCGTCCCGGCACCGCGGCGCACCTCTCCAGCCACACTGACCCCGCCGCTTAGTCGGCACGTGGCTGGAGCCTTTCATTCATCGGAGCCACGCCATGACCTGCGAAGTGCTACCCCCCGCCCTGTCCACCCGCCGCACCCGCGCCGCCTCCCGGATTGCCAGCGCCGCCTCCGTCCTGCGCCACGGTGGACGCGACGCCGAGATCGTCCTGCTGGACGGCACCACCTGCACCAACGCCACCTTCGCCGAGCGCGTGGCCTTCGCCCTGCGCCACGACGGCGACGCCATGCCCGAGGTTCAGGAGGAGATCGACCGCGTCCTGACGCTGGCCGGCTACGCCCCGACCTACTGGGAGCGCCGCATCGACCGCTTCACCGCGGCAAGCGCTGACGACGAACCCCGCTGGCGGGCCACGGCGCAATACGGCGCCATCGCTCTGGTGTTCTGCCTCAGCCTGATCGGCATCCTCGGCATCGCGTCCGACACCGACCGCCGCACCGACGCCACACTGGCACAGGCCACCGAGGCCCGGTTCGTGGAGTGGTCGGAATGATCAGCGCCCCGCCCTTCTACCGCGACGAGTTCGGCATCGGTCAGATCCGCCTCGCCCGCATCCGCCACGATGCCGCCGAGGCCGAGTTGGCCGAGTGCGCGCCGATCGCTTTCACCCGCGGCTACGTGCCGGATCTGGTCCGCGCCTCGGCCCGCCGCCGCTTCACCGCCGCCCGCGCCGAGCATGACCGGGCCAAGACCATCCTCCGCCACATGGGAGCCTCCCAATGAACATGCGCATCGACATCCCGCTGATCGAGCGGATCGCCGCCCTTCTCGACCCCTACCGCGACGACGGCGACCTGTTCATGGACAGCCTGGACAGCCAGACCGACGTGCTGGACCTGATGGACCGGTCCCTCACCGCCATGCAGGCCGACGAGGCGCTGGCTCAGGCAATCAAGGCGCAGGAAGACGCGCTGGCCAAGCGCCGGCAGCGGATCGAGAGCCGCCGCGATGCCCACAAGGCCGCCGTGCGCGAGATGCTGCGGGCGACCGGCCAGAAGAAGGTGGAGCGCCCCCTCGCCACCCTGTCCATGCGACAGGGGTCGGTGGCCGTCCACATCCACGACGACGCCTCTGTGCCAACGCAGCTTTGCAAGGTCACGCGAACCCCCGACAAGGCCGCGATCCGCAAGCAGATCGATGCGGGCGAGGACGTGCCGGGAGCCTACCTGGTGCGCGGCGAAGACACCCTCAGCGTGCGGGTGCTCTGATGAATTGGGAAAAGGCCTCGGCCGAACTCACCCGCAAGTTGGACCCGGCGCACGTCAAGCAGCGCACGCAAGGCGGCTCAGGCGTCTCGTATGTGGAAGGCTGGCACGCGATCGCCGAAATGAACCGCATCTTCGGCTTCGGCGCGTGGGACCGGCAGACCGTCGACATTCGCCAGCTGGGCGAGCCGCGCGACGTGTCGGGCAAGATCCGGGTCGACTACATGGCCCGCGTCCGCGTCACGGTCACGCTGGCGGATGGTCGCACGGTCACCCGCGACGGATGCGGCTTCGGCCAAGGCATCGACCGCGATGTGGGGCAGGCCCATGAGAGCGCGCTGAAGGAAGCCGAAACCGACGCCATGAAGCGGGCGATGATGACGTTTGGCAACCCCTTCGGCCTCGCCCTCTACGACAAGAGCCGGGAGAACGTGGGCGTGGATGCCCCGCCAGTCAACGTCGCGGCCATTTCCGAGCGCCTGATGGCCGGCATCGCCAAGCGCAAGACCAAGCAGGACCTGTCGGAATACTTCGCGGCCGAGCGCGAGGCCCGTGAGGCCCTGCATCGCGCGGACCCCGCAGCCTATGAGCAGATCAAGGCCGCGTTCAAGGCAGCAGGTGAAGCCGCCATCGACGATCCCGCCCGCCAATCCCCCGACAGCTATAACGAGGCCGCCTGATGCAGCGCTTTGACCTGATCTCCCCCCGCCCCCGCAAAGACGGCAAGACCAACTGGGTCAAGATCGGCGCGGCGTTCCCGCGCGACAAGGGCGGCTTCTCCCTCGTATTCGACGCCCTGCCGCTCCCCGACGCCGAGGGCCGCGTGACCGTGCTGATGACGGAGCCGAAGCCCCGCGAGGATGATCGTGGCCAGCAGGAACCGCGTGGCGGCAATGGGTATGGCGCCGGCGGCCGCCCCTCGGGCCGGTCCAATGATTTCGACGACGAGATCCCGTTCCAATGCGAATGGAGGGTCTGATCGTGTGGAACTTCGACATGGCGTCCGCGCCCCGCGGCGAAACCCGCACCGAAATGCGCGTGATCGGCAAGAAGGAGGTGGAGCGCAGCATCCACACCGCCCCCACTATCTTCGCTGCCGCCTCCGACGGTCAGACCGTCACCATGACCCGTTGGCTGCCGAAAGAAGAACGCTGGGTGATGTTCTCCAAGGATCATCCGCCGATCGCTTGGATGCACCTTCCGTCTCATCCTCGCCCTGCCCCTCACCCCCCCACCGAAGGAGCCGATAGCGATGCCCCACATCCCTCAATGTGACACCGGCATGTGGGCGCTGATCCAGCCCATCATTGCGGACGGCTGGATTGCCCGCTCGCTGATCGAGGACCGCATCCTTGCCGTGCTGGAGGTCGAGGACGACGCCCAGGCGGAGGAAGTGCGCGCGTGGGTTCACCGCGTGCTGGACGCGCGGGAGGCGATGGGAGCGTGATGCCAACCATCTGGGGACAACGTGTCGGGCAGGCCATCGTGCCCTACGGCAAATACCAGGAGGATCTGGCAGATCTTCCCGAGGGCTGCCGCCTGCGCATCAAGCTGGACAAGGATCGGAACGGCAAGTTCTCGTCGCTGTTCCACCTGATGCTGGGCAAGCTGGCGAAGGCGATCAATCGCGGCCCGGCTCAGACGAACATCGATGCACTGAAGCAGTGGGTGAAGCTGAAGAAGGGCTGGTATGATGCCGTGCCCCTCCCCCAGCCTGCACCGGACGGCACCAGCCACGCCATCGTGTTCCGCAGCACCAACTTCGCCAGCATGGGCGAGGAGGAGTTCCACGCCTTCTGCACCGACGCCTGCGAACTGATCCGCGCCGAACTGGCCCCGTGGGTGTCTAGCGCGCCGGAATGGCCGGAGATCCGGCAGATCATCGCCAGCATCACGCCGGAGGCCGCATGACCTTCATCGCCCGTATGAAAGGCGCCCTCGGCCTGAAGCCTGAAAGGGTCGAACGGATCGAGCCGGTCTTCCGGCAGCGCAAGCCGATCAAGGTCAAGCCGAAGCGCACGTCGCCCGACGCCAAGGCCCACATGGCCGCCGTGGCCGCCTGCCCCTGCGTCATCTGCGGCGCACGTCCGGTCGAGGTCCACCACTGCATCTCGGCGCGCTATGGCAGCCGCAAGCGGAGCGACTTCGAGACGATCCCGCTGTGCGTTGCCCATCACCGGATCGGCCCCGAGGCCATCCACCAGAACAAGGCCGCGTGGGAAGCCGCGAATGGGCCTGACACCGATTATCTCCCCGTGGTCGCAGACATGCTGGCCGGGGAATTCACAAGCCCATGGAGGCAGTCATGAACAGCATCGCTGTCGAGTTCGAGACCATGTCCGGCGTCTTCCACAAGATGCACCTGCGGGATCTGCCCTCGCGCGCGATCCTGCACTGGTTCACCGGCGCAGATGAGGGCAACGCCCACGATCACCCATTTGATATCGACATCCTCATCCTGATGGGCGGCTACGTCGAGCGGGTGTGGCAACCGGACGGCACCTACGAGGACATCACCCGCAGCATTGGCGACAAGTTCATCACCTCGGCCGACAAAATCCACAAGATCATCGAGCTGCTGGATGGCCCCTGCCTGACGATCGCCACCTATGGCCCGGGCGTGAAGGCTGCCGGCTTCTGGCGCTGGATCGACGGCAAGGCGCAGCGCCGTGACTGGAACGGCGAATGGGAGGACCGGCTTTGACCCACACGACACAAGCAGGGCTGCGGGCGCAGATCGTCGCCGTCAAGGAAGGATCTATCCGTGCCACGGCCAACATGGACGACACCCCCTGGTCGATCGCCGAAATGATCGGTCTGTTGCAGGACTGGCATGCGGTAGATCCCAAAAGAACGATCGAGGTGCGCCTGTCCCCGCTCGCCGCGCGGGGCATCACGAACCTTGATGAGGTGGAGGTGGGGAAACCTGTCGTGCTGCGTCTTTGGGACAACGGCGCAGGTGCTTGCTACTTCGAGCCGTTCACCCCGCCCGCCCCGCAGGAGACAGCGCCCGCAGCGGAGCCGGTGGACGGTGAGATGCTGCCGTGCCCGTTCTGCGGAGGTCCCCCGGATCGGCTTACTCTGGACGAAGACGACGGCAAGCATAACGCCGGCGGCGATGTGATCTACTGCAAGCGGTGCGGTGCATCCTCTCACGTCGAGTTCGGCTTTAAAGAGAACCTTGTTGACCGCTGGAACACGCGCACCTCACCCCCGCCCTCTGCCGCGCCCACGGACAGCGAAGAAGGCCCGTGCGTTGAGGATGACGGATGCCCGACCGAAATGGCCGTCCTTAAGCGGTTCTGGCGTAAGTATCATCCGCTGTTCAAGGATGCCGCGCCCACGGACAACACGGCGCTGGTGGAGGCGGCTTATTCCGAAGTCATGCGCCGACAGAAGGATATGCAACAACGTGTCCCTGTCCAGATGACGGAAAGGGAAATCGGGCGGCGAGAAGGTAGGCAAGAAGCATATCGTGACTGCCTCGCGATTTTCCGAACAGTCTTCGGGCTTCGTATCGGTGACAACGCCGCCCTTGCCAGCCGCCCCGCCGCGCCCAAGGCCGATACCGATGTGGCGGCGGACATCATCGACCGCATCCCGAAGCTGTCTGATGATGATCTGGCCGAGGCGTTCCGGCACTCTTCGCCGGACGCCCCCTTGGCCGACCGGCTACGGCATCCTCCGTCACCATATCAACCTTCGCGCCTTCGATTAGAGGCAGCCGACGCCTTGGACGCTGCGCACCGCGATCTGGAAACACTCCTGGTGCAGCTGGACGCCCACCAAGCCAATACCGGCGAATATCTTGAGGGGGAGGATTGGGCCGTCGTGGAGCAAATCCGCGCCGCCCTCACCGATCCGGCGAACAACCGCAGCGCGGGGGAGCGGGACGATGAATGAAGCAAAGCCAGCAACGCAACTGCCCTGTGAAGGGTGCGGCCAGCCTACCGGCAGCACATGCTGGATCGATTGCGGAATGAGCCTGTGTGGTGCGCCCTTGTGCGGAAGCTGTCGTCATGTGGATCACCCGTTTCTATTGCTACACGAGCCCGCCCCCAGAGCCAGCAACGAGGCGCGCCATGACTGACCGGACCCCCACCAACGACAACGCGACGGCGGGGCTGGTGGCCGACAGGCTGCGTGACCCAAGCACCCAACTTCTGTGGAGCGACAGGATAGACGCCGCCGAGACCATCGAACGCCTGCAAGCCCGCGTGGCCGAGGTGGAGGCGGAACTGGATGCGGCGGGTCGAACCTTGGCTTATTGCGAGAGGAATTGGGCAGCTACCGACGCAAAGACGCTTGATCTTCTTGCCGAGGCGAGGAGCCAACGCGATGCCGCCCTATCGCGCGAGAAGGAGGCGAAGGCCGAGGGGATGCGACTGTGGGAAGCAGCCAAACCCATAGCCGACCTGAGCGAACAAGCCGGGCCGGAGCATCATTTTGTCACAGTGCCGGTCATGCAAGTTGACGCACTCCGCGCCGCCCTCGCGCAATCCGGCGGGACCGATCCGGCGCAAGGCAAGGGGGACATCGCGACCACCGCCCTCGCCTACCTGGTGAACGCCCAGCACGACCTGCGCACGGGCAGCGATCCGGCGCGGGCACTGGCCACCCTCAGCGAAGGGGTGGCTGCGGTTGAGGCCGGAATGGCGGGAGGTGGAGCATGACCCCGATGCGGATCCTGATCGGCTGCGAGACGAGCGGCACCATGCGGCGCGCTTTCGCCGCGCGGGGGCATGACGTCTGGTCCTGCGACCTCCTGCCGGCCGACGACGGCAGCAACCGCCACATCATGGGCGATGTGCGGGATCACCTGAATGACGGCTGGGATATGCTGATCGTGGCGCACCCCCCCTGCACCCGACTCTGCAACAGCGGTGTGAGGTGGCTGAGCGCCCCGCCCCGCGGTCGGACGCTGGACGAGATGTGGGCCGAGCTTGCGGAGGGCGCCGACCTGTTTGCGGCCTGCTGGAAGGCTCCGGTGCCGCGGATCGCGGTAGAGAACCCGATCATGCACAAGCACGCCAAGGCTCTGATGCCGGCCGACCTGCCCCGGCCCCAGATCGTTCAGCCGTGGTGGTTCGGGGAAGAAGCATTCAAGGCGACGGGCTTCTACCTGCGCGGCCTGCCGCAGCTGGCGCCCACAAACCGCCTGACCCCGCCGCGCAAGGCCGAGGAACCGGCCCGCCACGCCGCCTGGTCGAAGATCCACCGCGCCAGCCCCGGCCCCGATCGCTGGAAACTGCGCAGCGCCACCTTCCCCGGCGTGGCCGCCGCCTGCGCCGAACAATGGTCGCCTATGATCGAGGATAAATGCTATGGGTGAATTGCGTCCCATCATGAAGCCCGCAGACATCCGGCGCGCCGTGTCGGAATGGGCAGCTCAAGGACTTCGCGTCCAAGTGAAGCCCGACGGCACGATCACGGTCGAACCAGCAGCAATGCCGCAGACGGGTGATGCCTTCGACGCAGTGGACTTCACCCGATGAAGCGAGGCCTGCCTGCCCACGTCTACAACAAGAAGGGGGTGCTGTATTTTCAGCGGCGCGGCTATCCCACCGTCCGCATCCAGGCAGAGGCCCATACCCCAGCCTTCGCCGCCGAGTAC
The DNA here is from genome assembly GCF_028307215.1 of Falsirhodobacter sp. 20TX0035. Lineage (GTDB taxonomy): Bacteria > Pseudomonadota > Alphaproteobacteria > Rhodobacterales > Rhodobacteraceae > Falsirhodobacter. The sequence goes on from NZ_JAQMHV010000014.1 coordinate 44,947, forward strand.
GCGCGGCTGCTGGCTGGAGAGAGGGCGAGCTATTCCGGCCCACGCACGTTCAACGCGCTGATCGCCAGCTACGTGGCCAGCGATCGGTATAGACGCCTCAGCCTAAGGACGGTTCAGGACTATGATAAGGTGCTGGCCTGGACGAAGGAAAAGGTCGGAACCCTGCCGGTCGGCAGTCTCCAGCGCAAGGATGTGATCCGGGCGCGGGACGCGAACCGGAAGACGCTGCGCTTTGCCAACTACATCGTCCAGATCTGGCGCATCCTGATGGAGCACGCGATCGACATCGGATGGCGAGATGACAACCCCGCCAAGGGTGTCTCGCTGCTGAAGTCAGATGCGGATCCTCGGGAAGCATGGCCGCAGGACAAGATCGATGCGTTCCGCACGGTGGCGACCGGTCGTGCGCTGCTGATCTTCGAGCTGTGCCTCGGGACCGGTCAGCGGATCGGGGACGTGCTGAAGATGCGATGGAGCGACATCGAGAACAGCGGAATCAACGTCCAGCAGGGCAAAACGAAGGCCAAGCTGTGGGTGCCTCTGACGCCGAGGCTTGCCGGTATCTTGGGCGCGACGCCCCGTATCGGGCTGACGATCTGCGCCTGGGGGACAGCTGGCAAGGCCACCTCCTACCGCGGCGCGGCCGACATGGTTCTGGAGGTGCGGCGGCAGATCGGCGCGGAGGCATATGACCTGCACGGGCTTCGCTACTCGGCGGCGGCAGAATTGGCGGCGGCCGGGTGCAGCGACGAGATGATCATGGCGATCACCGGCCACAAAACCTCCGCCATGGTGGCGCGATACGCGGGGCCGGCACGGCAGAAAGCGCGGGCCACAGAGGCTCAGGAACGGCGAAAATAGCGTCGCAACATTCTCGGATTGTTCACGCTCTGTCCGGCGCTTTTCTCAACACGACATCAGGGAAAATCATGGGGTTGCGCGGGGATTTGCAATCCGGTGCATAGCCTGCCTGCCCACCCGCCGTAGACCAAGACTGAGGGGTATGTAGCTGACGAAGAAACGGGCTGCAAGACCTTCCTTGCACGCCCGCGCGGCAAGCGGGGCGGTTGGCCCGCCCCTGCTCCGATACCTTAATCAGCCAGGGCGGCTTCGTAGCGTTCCGACACCTTGTCCCAGTCGACCACGTCCCACCACGCCGTCAGATATTCCGGGCGCCGGTTGTTGTAGGTCAGGTAATAGGCGTGCTCCCACACGTCATTTCCAAGAAGCGGTGCGCCCTGCGTTTCGGCCACGTCCATCAGGGGGTTGTCCTGATGGGGTGTCGTGGTGATCTCCAACTCATTCTCGTCGTTGACGATCAGCCAGACCCAGCCGGACCCGAAGCGGGCCGCACCGGCCTCCTCGAACGCCGCGCGGAACTCCTCCTTGGACCCGAAGGAGGTGGTGATCGCCTCCGACAGCTCGGCCGACATCTCACCCGTCTGGCCGACCGGGGCCATCGTTTCCCAGAAGAAGGTGTGGTTCCAGACGCCGCCCGCGTTGTTGCGGATCGCGGGCGTGAAGGTTCCCGCCTGTGCGACCAGTTCCTCAAGCGAGGCCTCTTTCGGCGCGTCACCCGCCTCGACCGCCTTGTTCAGGTTGTCGACATAGGCCTTCTGGTGCTTGCCGTGGTGCAGCTCCATCGTCTCGGCGCTGATCACGGGGGCAAGGGCGTCCGTGGCGTAGGGCAGATCCGGAAGCTCGAATGGCCCCTGCGTCTGCGCAGCCGCGACGACCGGGCATAGAACCAAGGCGCCGGCGAAAATGGTCTTGTGGAACATGACGTGTCTCCTCCTCATGAAAAGAACGAACACGCGTCAGCCAAGACCGTTCCAGCCGCCCGCTGTGGCAGGATGCCGCTGAGGGGCCGAAATCCGGCATATAAAATTTTATCTACCGCGTCTTTGAAGCCACAGCCGGCAGGCGCGCCGATGCCGTCCAGCCAACCGGGCAAGCCAACACACGCGCAGGCTGCACCTAGCAGGCGTGGAACATCCGAAACATTTGCATGCGCTCAGCAGGCCAAAGCTGGTGGCAGAACAAAGACACAACTATAGATTGTCATGAAGAAGTCCATGACAGGTCATGATGCTGATCATCGTTGCAGATGACGACGCGCTCCAACGCCGCTACGTGTCGGTCGTGATGACGAAACTCGGTCATCAGGCGCTGGAGGCGTCCGACGGGGCGGAGGCACTCGCCCTTCTGATGCAGACCGAGGCGCAGATTCTGGTCTGCGACCTCGACATGCCTTTGATGAACGGCCTGCGCCTGACGCAGGAGATCCGGGCCCTGAACCTGGATCGCTACGTCCACATCATCATGATCACCGGCAGCGAACAGAACGAGGATCGCAAGCACGCGCTGGACGCGGGCGTGGACGACTTCATGACCAAGCCCTTCGACGCGGCCACGCTTCGGGTGCGCATCGGCGCCGCCGCCCGGCTGGTGGAACACGAACGGCAGATGAAGGAAAAGACCCGCATCCTGCACGAGGCGCATGAACGCATCCGCACGGATCTGGAAGCCGCGGCAACGGCCCAGCGCCGGATGCTGCCGCTGGGCGTGCGGTCCATCGGCGACTATGGCTTTGCCGCGGCCTTCCAGCCGTCCACCTTTGTGTCGGGCGACATGTTCGGGCATTTCACGCTGGGACCCGGCCGCATCGGCTTCTACGCGATCGACGTGTCCGGGCACGGGATCAAGGCCGCGCTGACCTCGGTCGCGTTCGGGCACCTCGTGACCTCCGAATATTTCGCGACGCACGCCACCGACGAAGACGGCCGCCCCGACCCTGCCCGTCTGGCGCGCGTGCTGAACGGCCGCTTCCACAAGCCGGACGATGAAACCTACCTGACGATGTTCGCGGGCGTGCTGGAGGAAGCCTCCGGCGATCTTGTCTTCTGTCAGGCGGGCTATCCTATGCCGATGCTGGCCCGGCCCGACCGGACGGTGCGCCTGATCGGCGAGGGTGGCTTCCCCATCGGGCTGTGGGAAGGGGCGGAGTATCACAACCTGTCCCTGCGCCTGCAGCCCGGCGAACGCATCGTCCTGTGCTCGGACGGCGCGACCGAGGCGGAAGACGCCAGCGGCACCGCCTTTGGCGAGGAGCGCCTCAGCGCCCTGATCGCCCAAGAAACCGACCGCCGCACCGAGGATCTGCCGGCCCGGGTCGCCGCCGCATTGGCCGAATGGCGCGACGGCCGCCCCTTGGAAGACGACCTGACCGTTCTGGCACTGGAGAGGAGACCCACAGCATGATCACCACCGACACCCACGGGCAAGGCATCTGCCTTGTCACTCCGAACATGCCGCGCCTGACCGCCGCCACCGCCACCGCCTTCAAGGACGAGGTGGTGCAGATGATCGACCAGGGCTACGACAAGCTGGTGATCGACCTTGCCGAGGTGTCCTTCGTCGACTCCTCCGGCCTTGGCGCGCTGGTGGGCCTGCTGAAGCGGGTGGGCACGCGGGGGGAGATCATCCTGTGCCAGCCCGCCGACAGCGTCATGCAGATGTTCCGCATCACCCGCATGGACCGCGTGTTCCGCTTTCTGCCCGACCGCGCGCAGGCGCTGGACGCGTTGAACGCGGGCTGAGATGCAGCTGTTCAGCGCCACCATCCCCCCGGATCTGGCCGAGGTCGACGCCATCGCCCCGCAGCTGACGGCGCAGGCGCAGGCCGTCCTTCCCGAGGACCGGCTGCCCGCGTTCGAGATCGCGGTGGTGGAGGCCCTGACCAACGTGATCCGCCATGGCGGGCTGGCGCCGGGCCAGACCGTCAGCATCGCCCTGCACCGCACCCCCGCCGGGATCGAGGCTGCGATCACCGACGAAGGCCCCGCCCTGCCCCCCGATCTTTTCGCCCCCCGTCCCGAGGAGGAGGAGCCAGACCCCTTCGCCGAATCCGGGCGCGGCATCGGCCTGATCCTGATGTGCACCGACGGCGTCACCGCCACGCGGGAAGGCGGCCGCAACCGCCTTGTCCTGCGGTTTGACGGGTGACGCGATGAGACCCCCGCGTCCGCCGTCGGATTTCCGCATCGCCCTCGGCCTTGTTGTCTTTCTGGTGATGATGACGCTGGCCATGGTGCTGGCGGCCCCCTTCGTGCTGCACCGCGAGTTGGAACCCGTCGACGTCTCGGCCATGCGGAGCGAGCTGTTCGACCTGAACCTCAGCTACAACAACGCGCTGCACGCGTCCGAGGACTGGTTCCGCGGCGAAGGCGACGTGCTGCTTCTGGGCGAACAGGCGCGCCAGCTTCTGCACCGCACCAACGTGTTCCTGGCCCGCCCCGGCGTCGGCGACGTGCTGCCCGACAACGCGGCCCCCCTGCACGAAACGGCGCGCCTGCTGCGGGCGCGGCTGGAGGACGCCTCCTCGGCCGACCGGACGCTGACCACGGCGGGCGCGTCGCGGGTCGCGGACGCCATCACCATGCGCAGCGGACCCTACCTGCGCTACGTCTCCGAAGCGTTCCACCGTCTGGGCGCCGTCGCCGCGCAGGAACGCACCCGCATCGACAACGCGCGCCAAGCGGTGCAGTGGCTGTCGGGCCTTCTGCTGGCCATCATGGCGCTGGCCGCCACCATCCTGATGCTGCAACGCCGTCGGCTGAAACGCACGGGAACCTCGCTTCAGACCACGGCGCAGGAACTGTCGGACGCCCACCGGATCGCGCGCATCGGGTCCTTCCGGTGGAATTTCGTGCGGGACGAGGTGCGGTGGTCCGACCGGCTGGCCGACATCTTCGGGCTGGAACCCGGCGGCCGGATGACCGGCGCAGAGTTCGAGGCGCTGGTGCATCCCGAAGATCTGACCAAGGTCCGCGAAAGCGAACGCCAGGCCACCCAGCGCGCCACGGAAAGCGGCCGCCCCGCCCAGCGCGAGATCAGCTATCGCCTGCGCCGCCCGGATGGCCGCATCGTGGACGTGCACGCCATCTCCGAGATCACCTCGGACGAGGAGAACCGGCCCGTCTTCATGACCTCCACCGTCCGCGACGTGACCGAGGAGATGGCCCGCCGCCGCGCGCTGGCCGAAAGCGAACGCAGCCTTGCCGAAGCGCAGCGCATCGCGGGTCTGGGCAGCTTCCGCCGCAACGTCGCCACCGGAGAGATCGTGTGGTCGCGCGAGATGTACCGGATGGTCGGGGTCGAACCGGGCACCACCCCGCCGCATGTTGACACGATCATCCATCCCGACGATCTGCCGCAGCTGAAGGCCGACCTGAACGTCCTGAACGAGGATGGCCCTCCGGGAGGTCGCCGCCCCACCAGCATCCGCTGCCGCATGCTGCACCGCGACGGCTCCCTCCGCTTCGTTCATGGCGCGGCCGAGATGAGCTATGACGATGTGGGCCGCCCCGTCACGCTGACCGGAACCCTGCGCGACATGACGACCGAGGTGGCGCAGCAGGAAGCCATCACCCGCGCCGCCGAGGAAGCCCGCCGCGCCAATGCCGCGAAAAGCGACTTCCTTGCCGTCATGAGCCACGAGTTGCGGACGCCGATGAACGGCGTTCTCGGCATGCTCAGCGTGCTGTCGGACACGCCCCTGAACGCCGAGCAACGCGGCCAGCTGGCCATCGCCCGGTCCAGCGCCGAGGCGTTGCTCGCGATCCTGAACGACATCCTCGACATGTCCAAGATCGAGGCGGGGCGGATGGAACTGGAACGCGCCCCGTTCGATCTGCCCCTGCTGATCGAAGCGGTCGTGGCGCTCTACACCCCGCAGGCGCAGGCCAAGGGGCTGGCCCTGCGGCACGAAATCGCAGTCGGCGTTCCTACCTGGGTGGAAGGCGATCCAGGCCGTCTGCGCCAGATCCTGCTGAACCTCGTCAGCAACGCGGTCAAGTTCACGGCTCAAGGGTCCGTCACCCTGTCGGTGGCCGTGGCGGAAGGCGGCGATCCCGTGCGCCTTGTGTTCCGGGTGCGCGACACCGGCATGGGCATTCCCGCCGAACGCCAGCCGCTGGTCTTCGAACGGTTCAACCAACTGGACGCCACCTACAACCGCAAGTTCGGCGGGACGGGCCTTGGCCTTGCCATCAGCCGCAACCTGACCGAACGGATGGGCGGCACGATCCGTTTCTCCAGCATCGAGGGTGAAGGGACGGAGTTCGTGATCGAGATGGCCTTCCCCCTCGCCCAGCCCGAGGTGAAGGAGGACGCGACCGTGCCGCGCGCCGCCCGCCCGCTGGACATCCTTGTGGCCGAGGACAACGCCACGAACCAGATCGTCGTGCGCACCATGCTGGAACGGCTGGGGCACCGTGTGTCCATCGTCGACAACGGCCGCAAGGCGGTGGAGGCGGCGGACCGGCAGGCCTACGACCTCGTCCTCATGGACCTGTCCATGCCCGAGATGGACGGGCTGGAGGCGACGCGCCGCATCCGCGCCGGGCGGGGGCCGTCGCGCGCCGTGCCGATCCTGGCGCTGACCGCCCATGCCGGCCCCGACGAAGGCGACCGCTGCCGCGAGGCCGGTCTGGACGGCCTTCTGAGCAAGCCGATCCGCCGCCAGACGCTGGAAGAGGCGCTGGCCCCCTATGCCGGCGGCACCCCGGCCGAGGCCGCCCCCGTGACCTTCCGCCTTGACGATCTGCGGGCCGAGTTCTCGGACGAGGAGCTGTCCGGCCTGATCGAGGTGGCGCTGTCGGATCTGGGCCGCCACGCCGACACACTGGCCGACCCGCAGGCGCCGGATGCGGACATCGCGCGCGCCTGCCATTCCATCTCGGGCTTGGCACGGACTTTCGGGGCCAAGGATCTGGGCAGCGCGGCCTCCGTGCTGGAACGACAGCTTCGCGCGGACGGGCCGGCGGGCCATCGGGACGCGCTTCGCACTTTGCACGCTGACTTGATGCAGGTCATGCGGGCCCTACGTGAACTAAATACAACTGGGGGTTGATAAATCATGCCACAACGCGCGTTGACCCGGCGGAAGCCCTGGACCCATCTGGGGGCGGCGGCCTGCCTTGCCTGCACCTTCGGCTGGTCCGCCCTGGCCCAGGATCGGGGGGTGACCGATGCCCCGACGACGGACCCGGCCACCCCCGAAACCGCCCTGCCCACGAACGAGGATCCGACCCCGGCCCCCACTGCGGCAGAGGCGCCCCCCATCGACATGACCACCCCCATCGGGCGGCGCGGGCCCCTGACGGACCGCGAACGCCGGATGGCCGAAACCGCCTGGGCCTATTTCGTCGAACGCTTCCAGGAAAAGACAGGCCTCGTGAACGCGGTGGGCTCCTACCCCTCCACCACGATGTGGGACACGGCCTCCTATGTCAGCGGGCTCGTCTCGGCTTATGAACTCGGCATTATCGACAAGCGCGAATTCGACCGGCGCGCGAACCTGCTGATCGACACGCTGCGCAACCTCAACCTCTTCCGCGGGGAACTGCCGAACAAGGTGTACAACACCCAGACCGGGGAAAAGGTGAACTACGCCAACCAACCGGGGGAGGTCGGGTTCTCCGTCCTCGACATCGGGCGGCTGATGGTCTGGCTGCGGATCATGAAGGAACGCTACCCCTATCTGGCCGCCGGAATCGACAACATTCCGATGCGGTGGAGTTTCTGCAACCTCGCCAACGAGGATGGCCGCCTTTTCGGCTCCATCGTGACGGGCAAGGGCGAGACGCGCTATGTGCAGGAAGGCCGTCTAGGTTACGAGGAATATGCAGCCAAGGGCTTTGCGCTGTGGGGCTTCGATCCCTATGCCGCCCTGAAGGCGGGGCCCTACACGTTCGTGGACATCTACGACATCGACGTGCCCGTGGACGCCCGCGACCCGCGCATCTTCAACAACCAGAACTACGTGCTGACGGAAGGCTATCTTCTGGACGGGCTGGAGATGGGCTGGGACCTGCCCGGTGACCGCGACAGCGGCCCCGGCGTCGCAAGCCAGGGCTGGCGCGCTGAATTCGCCAACCGCATCTATCTGGTCCAGCAGCGGCGGTTCGAACGCACGGGCATCCTGACCGCGCGGTCCGAACACCAGGTCGAAGGCGCGCCCTTCTTCGTCTATGACGCGATCTATGCCGACGGCTACCCGTGGAACACGCTGGACCCGAGCGACGTCTACCAGCCCGATCGTTCGGCCATCGCGGCAAAGGCCGCCGTGGGCATGTGGGCCCTGTGGGACACCCCCTATACCGACCTGCTGTTCGATTCCGTGGCGGACCTGTCCACCCCGGAAAGCGGCTTCTACGAAGGGCTGTACGAAAACGGCAACGGCATCATCCCGCTGGAAACGGCCAACAACAACGGCATCATCCTTGCCGCGCTGCTCTACAAGGTGCAGGGCCCGATCCTGCAATATCGCAACACCAACACGCAGCTGTGGAACACCGCGTTCGAGAATGCGGACACCCGCGCCCGCAAGTGCATGCCCGACCCGATGAAGGCCGTGGAAGCCCCCTGCTGCAACTGCGGCACCTCGCCCGCGCTTGAGCCGGACGTGCCCGCCGCAGCGTTCGAGTTCTGCCGCCCCATCGTGGACGCAACCGGCATCTCCGCCGCCGCCTGTGCGCCCACGCCCCACCTTGTGCCGCCGCCCGAGCCTGCGCCCGCCCTGACGAACGCTTGTCCGATGCCGCCCCTGTCGCCGACCCTGTCCCCCCCGCCACCCACGCCGGATGCGGTGACGCAGTCGACCAACCCGGTCTTCGTACCGTCCCTCCTGCCCGCCCCCGTCCCGGCCGCCGCACCAGCGCCGGCGGCTGCCCCGCGCGCGGCAACACCCGCCACCCCAGCCGCACCCGCGGCCGCCCGACCGCAGGCCGCTGCACCGGCGAACGCACCCGCGCGCTCCACTACGCCGGCACCGGCCAACCCACCAGCGGCGGCACCTGCCACCACCCCGGCCACACCCGCCCAAGTTCCGGCACCCGCCGCCCCGGCGGCATCCGCACCCGCGGCGGCACCGGCTACGACTCCAGCCGCACCCGCGCCAGCACCCGCCGCCACCCCGGCACCCGCTGCGGGGGCGGCGCAATGAAGGACGCAACCACGGCCGCCGTCGGCACCGTCAAGCCGCGCCTCGTCTGGTTCGACGCCAACCGGGCGCTGGCCGCGGTGGGGGTGGTGCTGATCCATTCCACCACCGACTTTTCCGGTGGTGTCTTTCCGAACGCGGACCCCGCGGAACGCTTCGTCCCCGTCTTCCTCCGCTCCCTCGCCGAACTGTCGGGGTCGGAGATGTTCTTCACCTTCTCGCTGTTCCTGATGGCCTTCAAGCTGGACCGCCGCCGACCGGCCTATGGCGAGGCGATCCGCGAACAGGCGCGGCGGCTGCTGGTGCCCTTCGCGGTCTGGACACTGTTCTACGCCTTCTTCCGCCTGATCAAGGCGACCGAGTTCGGCTATCCGCAGGCCATCTGGGCGCAGCTGGCCGATCCGGAGAAATGGCTGGGATATTTCGTGCTGGGCGAAGCGCAGTATCACATGCACTTCCTGCCCACGCTGTTCCTTCTGTTCCTGTTCTTTCCGCTGATGCGGCTGGGCCAGCGCTTCCCGCTGTTCGGCCTTGTCATCATCGCCACGCTGGGCGTGATGCAATACGCGCAGGGCTGGATCTGGGGGCTGGGGCTGGAACCGGACCTGCGCGACTACATCATCCGCACCACGAAGGTTCTGGGCTATGTCGGCTACGGTCTGGCGGCCTTCGCGCTGTTTGGTCTGTGGAAGGACGGCATCCCGCGCGGGGAGTCGCGGCTCCTGCGCCGGGGCGCGATCTACATGATCGCCATCGCCTATATGGCGACGCTGCCCTTCTTCGGTGCGGCGCTGTTCAACGGCACGTGGAACGTGCGGCAGAACTGGGCCTACTACGGCCACTTCCTGATGCCGCTCTTCGTGTTCCTGGGGTTCATGGCCAGCCAGTACGGCAACTGGTCCCCAAGGTGGAGCTGGTTCGCCCGCTACACCTTCGGGGTCTACCTGATCCACCCGCTGGTGATCGACCTTTACGACGTGGCGATGCACCGCGCCGGCCTGACCGGGATCGAGCCGTGGATGATCGTCATCTCGCGCTTTGCCGTGGCCCTGCCCGGCGCGTTCCTGATCGCCTTTGCGCTGTCGAAAATCCCGTTCCTCGCCTGGACGATCGGTCTTGGGCCCGCACCGTGGGAACGGCGCGGCGCCGTGCGGGACTGACGCCATGGCCGATTTCTACTTCCAGCGGTTCGAGGATCGCAGGCCTCCCGCGCCACTTCCCTATTCCATGTGGCGCGAGATGGCATGGCAGTTCCTTGCCACGCTCGCCCTTGTCATCGGGGCCTGGTACATCCACTGGCGCTGGACGCAGTCGCTGAACTGGGACGCGCTGTGGTTCGCGATCCCACTCGTGCTGGCCGAAACGCTGGCCTATGTCGGGCTGATCCTGTTCGTCATCAACCTGTGGCGCGACCAGCCGGTGGTGCTGCCCGATCCCCCCGCGCTGGTGGAGGACACGGACCCCGCGACGCCCGAGCCGGGACGCGCCATCGCGGTGGACGTGCTGTTCGCCACCTACAACGAGGATCCAGACCTTGTCCGGCTGGGCATCCGCGACGCCAAGGCCATCACCTATCCCCATCCCATCGACATCCGCATCCACGTGCTGGACGACGGCCGCCGATCGGAAATGCGGGCCGTCTGCGAGGAGGAAGGCGTCGGCTACATCACCCGCAGCACGAACGAAGGCTACAAGGCCGGCAACCTGCGCAACGCAATGGAGCGGACATCGGGCGACTTCATCGTGATCTGCGACGCCGACACGCGCCCCTTCCCCACGATCCTGCAGCACACGCTGGGCCATTTCCGCGATCCGCGCGTGGCATGGGTGCAGACGCCGCAATGGTTCTACGACCTTCCGGAAGGCGAGACGCTGACCCAGCGGCTGGGCCGTCGCCTCGGCCGCCTTGGGCGGTGGACGGGCCGTGCGGTGGAATCCGTGACCGGCACCATCGCCTTCGGCGCCGATCCCTTCGTCAGCGACCCGCAGATGTTCTACGACGTGATCCTGCGCCGCCGGAACTGGGCCAACGCCGCCTTCTGCTGCGGTGCGGGATCGATCCACCGGCGCGAGGCTGTGATGGAAGCCGCCCTCCGGTCCTTTGGCGCCAGCGTCGAACGGCGCGTGATCCAGACCGAGGAAGAGGTCACCCTTGCCAGCCGCGAACGCAGCGTCGCCCCCGAACTGATGGCCGCCATCCGGACCGAGGCGGTGGTGGCCGAGGTGCTGACTCCCTACCGCTTCCACGTGTCCGAGGACATCTACACCTCCATCGTGCTGCATTCGGATCGGGAACGCGGCTGGAAGTCGGTCCTGCACCCCACCATCGAAAGCAAGATGCTTTCGCCTCAGGACCTGCTGTCCTGGACGATCCAGCGCTTCAAGTATGCAGGCGGCAGCCTCGACATCCTGTTCCACGACAACCCGCTGTTCCGCCGCGGCCTGACGCTGCCGCAGCGGCTGATGTACGGATCCACCTTCTGGTCCTATCTCGGGTCGATCTGGAACGTCATCTTCCTGCTGGCGCCGGCGATCTATCTGTTCACCGGCATCGCGCCCGTGTCGGCCTACACCGCCGACTTCTTCGTCCATGTCATCCCGTTCCTTGTGATGCTGGAACTGGCGATGATGATGGGCACGTGGGGGATCGCGGGGTATGCCAGCAAGACGTCCTACCTCGCCTTCTTCCCGATCGGGCTGAAGGCGCTGTGGGCCGTGGCGCGGGGCCAGAAGATCTCGTTCCCCGTGACGCCCAAGGACCGGCAAAGCGGCACCTTCCTGCGCCTTGTCCGCCCGCAGATCGCGGTGATCGTGCTGACCGCCGTATCGGCCGTCTGGGCCGTGACCTGGCTGCTGCTGGGCCATGGCAGCTGGAGCGTGACCGGCGTCGTCACCAACATCCTGTGGGGCATCAACAACTGCCTGGCGATGGCGGGCATGATCCGCGCCGCCCTGTGGAACCCCGAGCCCGAGCCCACGACTGTGACTGAGACCGAGGAGATCACCGCATGAGCACGTTCCGCCGCAACCTGGCCCGCGCCCGCAGCCACATTGTCTTCATCGTGGCGCTTCTGGCGGGGCTGGCGCTGGTACTGTATCTTGAAGGGCTTCTGCGCAACCCCTTCGTGCGCCCGCCGCCCGAAAGCCCCCTGTCGCTGATCGAATCCGTGCCCATGCCCCTGTCCGTACCCGGACCCGCGACCAAACCGCAGCTGGAACAGGCCCGCATCGCGTGGAAATACTTCCAGAACAACATCAACCCCGACACGGGGCTGGCCAATTCGGCCAACAACTACCCGTCCACCACCATGTGGGAAACGGGGTCGTTCCTGATCGCCCTGATCTCGGCCCACCGCCTCGCCCTCATCGACGATGCCGAGGTGGAGGCGCGGCTGTCGCAGGCCTTGGACAGCCTGGCGAAGCTGCCCTTGTTCGAAGGCAGCCTGCCCAACAAGGCCTATGACGTGCGCAGCCTTGCCATGGTGAACTACCTGAACGAACCGACCGCCGTGGGCCTTGGCTGGTCCGCGCTGGACATGGCGCGCCTTCTGTCCTCGCTGGAGGCGGTGGAGCGGAACTATCCCGATCAGGCCGCCCGGGTGGACAATGTGGTGTCGCGCTGGGAACTGTCGCGGCTGGTCAGCGAAGGCCGGCTCAACGGCGCCAGCGTGGTGGAAGGCCTGACGGTGGAAAATCAGGAGGGCCGCGTCGGCTATGAACAATACGCCGGCAAGGTCCTGATGATGTACGGCCTTGACGCCCTGCACGCCCTGCGGACCGAAGACAACCTGACCGTCCGCGACGTGGAAGGCGTCAACGTGCCCGCCGACACCCGCCTGAACCGCAACCAGGTCCCCGCCTTCATCACGAGCGAGCCGTTCCTGTTCGACGGTCTGGAATTCGGCTTCGACCAGACCTCGCACCGCCTCGCCTCCGCCGTCTATCGCGCGCAGGAGATGCGGTATCGCAGCACGGGCATCCTGACGGCCGTGACGGAAGGGCATATCACCGTGGCCCCCTATTTCGCCTATTCCACCGTCTGGGGCGGCGGCGCCCCTTGGGCCGTGCTGACGCTGGCGGGCGACCGGCTGGACAGCCGCCGCACCCTTTCCACAAAGGCCGCCTTCGGCTGGGACGCGCTGTTCGACACCGAGTACACGGACGAGCTGGTGGAAGGCGTCGCAGAGCTTGCCGATCCCGAACTGGGCTGGGCCGAAGGCATCTACGAGGCGTCGGGCGAGATGAACACCTCCCGCACCGCGAACACCAACGCCGTGGTGCTGGCCGCGCTGGCCTTCCGCAGCCACGGCCCGCTTCTGGGGGTGGGACGGTGATGAAAATCTGGGCTGCCACTCTCCTCGTGCTGGTCTGCGCGTCGGGTGCGGCGGCCCAGAATGCGGCGGCTCCTCAACCGCCCGCACCCGAAGCCGCGCCCACGGGCACGCCGCGCAACCTTCTTGTGTCACCCCCCAACTCCGGTGACATCGCCTGGGGCGAGGCGGACGTCCCCTCGGCCCGCTTTCCGGGGCCTTGGCAGACGGGGTCGTTCGAAACCTACCGCTTCCGGCGGTTTTCCGACGCCACCGCCTCCCTCGGGGCGGACCGGCAGATGACGGAATGGCGGATCGACATCGCTTGTCTTCCCACAACGGGCGTCTGCACCTATGCGTCCCAAGGCACGCCGGATGGCGGCGGGATGGCGGCGGCCGAACGGCTGGGCGACTGGCTGGTGTCGCTGCCGCCCCCGCCGCCCGTGCCGGAACCCGAACCGCCCGCGCCCCCGGCCACGCCGCCGGCCGCGATCCCCAGCGTGCAGGCCACGGCCGAACCAGACGTCGCCCCCCAGCCCGACGCCCCCCAACCGGACGCACCCGACACGGTGGAGGATCCGCTGGACCTGCCCCCGGCGGTGTCCGGGCCATCGCTTTTGCCGGAAACCGAGGGCACGCCCGTTACGGCGGATGCGGCACCCGTGGCACCCCCACTTCCCCCGCGCACACCCAGCGCGCCCACGGCGGATGCGGCTCCGGCACCTCCTCAGCCCCTGCCGCCGCGCAGCTTAACTCCGTCCACGCCCCCCGCCCTCCCCACCACGCGCACGGCGGCGGTCCCCGCACCGACTTCCGCCGCGCCCGCGCCGCCGGCGGCCGCGCCCACGGTCATCGACGTCTGCGGCCGGCTGGAAGGTCTGGAGGGCGACACGCCGATGGAACGGCTCCAGCGCCTTCTGGCCGAAGAAGGTTTCGACCCCGGCGCCCCGGACGGACAGGCCGGCCCCCGCACCGTGGCCGCCGCACGCGCCGCACTGGACGCGCCCGTCGACGTTGCAGCCCTAGCCCAGGCGGTGGAACTGGTCGACCGCCTTCTGTGCATCGACTGAGCGCGCCCATGTCCCCGCGCGGCCTGCGCCTTTCCGCCTCGCTGGTCTGCCTTCTGGCCCATCCGGCGCTGGCGCAGGACGATCTTCCCGCGGCACCGGGGCCGCGCGTGCTCGACACCTCGTCGGACTTTGCCTCGGGGGCCAGCGAGGTGCTGATCGACACGCCCAGCGCCCTTGTCTGGTCCACCTACCAGTCGGGAGAAAAGGACGGCTGGTATTACCGCATCTTCCCTGACGGGAACGGGATCCTCAGCCGCCATCCGAATTTCAGCCGGGGGGTGACGCCGATCCGCTGCGAACCGCCCACCGGCTGCCGGCCCGTCACCCCACCCCCCGCCGCCCCCGTCCCCGCGACCGAGGTTCTGGCCGAGATGGAGGGCTGGGTCCTCCGCAGCGGCCTTCCGCCTGCCGTGGCCGTGGCGCCTGCCGAGCTGGCGGCGCCCGGTGCGTCTGCCCGACCAATGCTGCCCGCGCCCGGGACCGCGCCGGAGGTGGGCGCGGTTCCGGGAACAAGCCTTGCCACTGTTACGGACTGGAGGCCATCCGCCCCCGCCGCCCCTTCCCAGACGCCCGCCGCTATGCCTTCCGTCCGGGCCGCTCCCCCCAGGCTTGCCGCCGTGGCACCCCCACCCGCCACTGCCCCGACCGACACGCCATACATGTCAGCCACCCCTTCCCAGCCTGCCGCCGCAGCACCAGCGCCCGCCGTGCCCCGGATCGCTGTGCCGCCCGTAGCTGCACCCTCTGTCGCCGTGACCCCGGTTGCCGCACGGCCCGCGACGCTCCGCGCGCTGCGAACCGGCCCAATCGCGCCGACGCGCCCCAGCGTGGTCCGCCGGGCGGTGCCCGCCGCGACATCGCCCCCCCAGACCGCCGCCGCAGCACCGGACCGCTTCACTTGCACGCTCAGCGGCAACATGGGGCTGACCTATCTGGACCCGCAGGGCGGAGACGTCCGCTTTGGCAAGCTGTCCGGCACCTTCGGATGCAGCTACCGCCACTCCTCCGGGCTGAACATCCGGCTGTCGATGACGGGCTATCCAGTCGCCAGCCAGCGGTCGGACTCGGATGCGAGCTTCTCCTACGCGCTGTCCTACCCGCTGCCCGGCGGCTACAACCTGCAATATGCCAGCTACTCGGCCCAGTTTCCGCGCCAGCCGCAAAGCGTGATCAATGCCTTCGGCGGGGGCGGGTTCCGGCTGTCGAAATCCCTGCCGCCACTGGACATGGGCAAGATCACCGGCTGGGATGCGCTGGGCAAGCTGAACTGCCAGGGCTTTGCCGCTCTGACACCCGGCGAAAGCCCCAATGGCGGGTTTTCCTGCGGGCTGACGGCCTTCGGCAAATTCACCTTCCGAGCCACCGCCAACGTCTATTCGCCGGGCACACAGACCGAATACCAGCCCGACTATTCCTATTCCGCCAGCTACGTCGTGAACGACCGGGTGGCGATCGAGTATTCGAACTATGCCGGCAACCGCTTTCCGTGGAACAGTGGCGGCAACAGCCGTGGCCTTGCCAGCGGGGCGCTGCGGGTCACCTACCGCTTCAGCTTCTGAGGGAAGAGTGTTTCGATGAAGACCCTGCTCGCCACCCTGATCCTGTGCCTCTGGACGCTGCCGGGGCATGCGCAGACCGGACGCGTGCAGGAAAACGCCTCCATGCACAGCCGGATCCTGAACGGGAACGTGGGCTATGCCGTCTACCTGCCGCCCGGCTTCGGCGGGGCGGTGCGGCGCTATCCGGTGATCGTGCTGCTGCACGGCGCGGCGGACGGGCAGCCGGCCGACTGGTTCCGCTTCGTCGCGCTGGACCGCATGCTGGACCGCATGATCGAAGCCGGAGAGATCCCCCCCGTAATCGCCGTGGCCCCCGACGGACGGCGCCCCGACGGCGATCCACGCAACACCTACTTCCTGAACGACGCCGACGGCGCCTACCTTTGGGAGGAGATGTTCCTGCAGGAGTTTCTTCCTCATATCGACCGCTTCTATCCCACGATCGCCACGGCCGAAAGCCGGACGCTTCTGGGCATCTCCATGGGCGGGTTCGCGGCCACGGTCCACCACATGCGCCACCCGGACCTGTTCGGTGCCGCGGCGGTGCTGAGCGGGGCGTTCCGCACGGACGACGACACGGTGCAGATGGCGCAGCCCGCCTTCGACCTGCGCTTTGGCGGCGCATTCGGCGCGGGGCTGGAAGGCCCCGAACGCCTGAACGAGGTGTATCGGGCCGCCGATCCGGCCCGGCTGGCGGAAACGGTGGTGGCCAAGGACGTGCACCTGTCCATGGATGTCGGCGCCGAGGATCCGTTCTTCAACGGCAACGCCGCCCTCCACCTTGCCCTGCGGAACAAGGCCATCCCCCACCGTTTCGTCGTGCGCGACGGCGGACATGACTGGTCCTACTGGGACAGCGGGCTGCCAGAGGCGCTGCGCTTCCTGTCCGCGCACATGCGCCGGCGCGACTAGGCCGCGGTTTACACCCACGGTCCGATCCGCCAGAAGGTGCGGCGCAACCATCCGGAGCCTGCCCATGTCCCATTCGCCCGCACGCGGATCGCGTCCCATGCACAAGGTGATCTTCGACACCGATCCCGGCGTGGACGACGCGCTGGCGCTTCTGTATCTGGCGCGCCACCCGGACATCGACCTGCTGGGCGTGACCACCGTCTTCGGCAATGCGCCTTTGTCCATGACGTTCCGCAACGCCCGCGTCCTCGCGCGCGCCTTCGGCGCGACCGCCCCCGTCCATGCCGGCGCGGCCGAGGCGCTGGTTCCCGTGGCGGAGGACTTCCCTTGGCACATCCACGGCAACAACGGCCTTGGCAACCTTCCGGTGGGGGAACCGGCCGACCCCCCGACATCCACTGCCGTCGCCTTCCTGATCGACACCATCCGCGCCCATCCCGGTGAGGTGCGGATCCTCGCCGTAGGGCGGATGACGAATCTTGCCCTCGCCTTGGCGGAGGCGCCGGAGATCGCTGGGCTGGTCCGGGACGTGGTGCTGATGGGCGGGGCCTTCGGCACGCATGGCAACATCACCCCGGCGGCCGAGGCGAACATCTTCGGCGATCCCTTGGCGGCCGATCACGTCTTCCGCGCCCAATGGCCGGTTACCGCGATCCCGCTGAATGTGACGCGTCGCACCGTCATGACCCGGCAGGCGCTGGCGGACCTGTGCCGGACGGGCGACGACGCAATGCGCATGGTGGGCGCCCTGTCGCAGGACTACATCGGCTTTTACGAAAGCAACGGCGAGGCCGGAATGCTGGTCCATGACTGCACCGCCGGGGTCTTCCTGACCGATCCAGACCTGTTCGACCTGCAGGGCGGCAGCGTCCGCGTCTGCGACCACGGCCCCTTCCGCGGCCAAACGCTGCAACGCCCCGACGGGATCGGCTTCCCGCCCTCGGACTGGGACGGGCGGCGGTCGCAGCAGGTGGCGATGGATGGCGACGGGGCGGCGATCCTTGACCGGATCGCGAAGGTGTGCGGCAACGCCTAGGCGGTCGCCGCGTCGAAACGGGCCAGATCGATGCCAAAGCGGGTGGCCAGTTGCGCCTCGCAGGTGGCGGCATCCATGTCGAGGCGGACGCCCCCATGCCTGAACTGGCCGCCCGTGCTGTCGTTCAGTCCGTTCTTGCCGCGCACATACATGTAGGGGTCGGTGAAGGCCAGGCCGTTCATGACCTGATGGATCTTATTGTGGGCGAAGTCCATCACGCAGGACCCGTCGCCGGGCCGGAACGCCACCGCCAGCCCCGCCGCCACCCGATCGGCCACCTGTGCCAGGATCTGGCGGCCTTCGGGCGGGGTCATCAGGGTGAAGCCGCGGTTGTAGTCCAGATACAGCCGGCCGTCGCGGTCCATCAGCCCCTGCGCCAGCGCAAGGTCGGCGCGCAGCCGTTCCACGAAGTCGAAGGCCACCGCGTCGTCATCGTCCAGCCGGAACTGCAGCACGGCCCTCGCCGCCGGATCCACCGCGGCCCGCAGGACCCGGCGGCAGGCGGGGCGGTGACGTTCCGGCGGGATCTGGTGCAGGACGATCTGCGGAATGTCGCGCGTCGCCTCGCGCAAGCGCGCCAGCGCCCAATCGGGAAAATCAACGCCGGTCAGCAGGATCAGGGTGAAATTGGGGTCCGTCTGCCGGCGGAGGGAGGGAAGGCACACCTCCTCGAACCACACGAAACGCAGGGCCAGCCGCTCCGGATCGTAGAGCATGGCACGCCGCGCATCCAAATTCTCATGCTCCACCTGAAAGCCCCCTTCCACCAGAAGGGAGAAGCGGCACAAGCCGAGAACCTGATACATGCGCCGTCCCCTGAACTGTTCGTGACACATCCTATGCGCAAGGGAACCCGATACAAGCCCAACCTGTTGTGCCCTCGACAAACGACACACCGACCGCCACGGGCATCCTGCCTAAAAGTTTGCTGGACGTAGCACGCAATCTGGCGGAGAGTGTAATCGGTTGCAGTTCTTAACGAGTGTCACGTCGCGCCGGCCCCCGGGACCGGACGGGATGTTTTTCAGGTGGCGGTGGCGAAGGTCACCGCCACCTTTATCCGTTCGCAGGCGTGCGGCGCAGGACGATCAGGCCCGACCCAACGATCAGCGCCGCACCCCCAAGCGTGTTGCGGTCCGGCACGTCGCCGAACAGAAGAAAGCCGAACAGCGCCCCCCACAGCAGCAGCGAATATTGCAGAGGGGCCACCACCGACGCCTCGGCCAGTTTGAGCGAACGAGTCACCAGAAGATGCGCGGCCGTCGCCACCACGCCCAGCAGGAACAGCAGTCCCAGATCGCCCGCCGAAGCGACCGGCTGCCAGTCCAGCGGCGCCAGCACCAGCCCGGCCAGCCCCGCCGCCCCAATCTGGAACAGCACGAGGTCGCGGTCCGGCGTCTGCCGCAGCGACCGGCCCAGCACCATGATCACGGCAAAGGCCGCCGTGCCCATCAGCGCGAACACCGCCCCCGGCGTCGCGACGTGACCCGAGGGGGCGAGCAGGATCAGCACGCCCGCAAATCCGGCCGCCACCGCCGCCCATGTGGCCGCCCCCACCCGCTCCCTCAACAACAAAGGGGACAGGGCGAGGATATAGATCGGCGCTGCCATCCAGAAGGCCATCACCTCGGCCAGCGGCATGTGGGACACGGCAAGGTAGAACAGGAACACTTCGGCCGTGGCGCAGGCGGCCCGCAGCGCCTGCAGGCCCGGGCGCGGCATGGCGCGAAGGCGGGCCATCGTCCCACCCCCGCGCAGCAGGAACGGCGCCATCATCACACCCGCGGCGAGCGAGCGCAGAAGAACCACCTGCGCCACGCCGTAATCGGCCACCAGCCACTTGCCCAGCGCGTCGTTCATGGCGAAGGCGGCCATGCCCAGCAGCATCAGCACCGCCCCCGCCCGGTTGCCGGACATCGCCGGTCCCGGCGTCAGTTCGCGGCGCGCAGCTCGGCCAGGATGCCCTGCACCTGGTCCACCACATCCGCGCCGATGTCGGCCTTGTGCTTGTCATAGACGACCTGCGACTTCGCCAGCATCTCCTCCTGCGCCTCCGGCGTCAGAGTGTTGAACTTCAGCCCGGCGGCTTCCATCTTCGCCAGCGACTGCTTGTTCAGCTCTTGGATCGCCTCCCGCTCCACGTCCCGTCCGACGGCGGCGCAGTCGCGCAGGGCCTGCTGTTCCTCGGGCGCGTAAGTGTTGAAGATCGCCTTGGAGAAGAGGAACAGGAACGGCGTGTAGGCGTGCTTGGTCTCGGAGATGTATTCCTGCACCTCGTAGAATTTCGAGGTGTCGATGGTCACGTAGGGGTTCTCCTGCGCGTCGATGGCCTTCGTCTCCAGCGCCGAGAACACCTCGCCGAAGGACATCGGCGTCGCGTTGGCCCCGAAATTGGAGAAGGTGTCGAGGAAGATGTTGTTCTGCATCACCCGCACCTTCATGCCCTCGAAATCCTCCCATGTCTGGATCGGGCGCTGCGAGTTCGACATGTTGCGGAACCCGTTCTCCCAGTAGCCGAGGTTCACGAGCCCGATCGCGTCCAGCTTCTCGGTGATCGTCTCTCCGAACGGGCCGTCCATGACGGTGTAGGCCTCCTCGGGGCTGCGGAACAGGAAGGGCAGATCAAAGACGCCCAGCGCCGGCAGCATCCCCACGAGGGGCGAGGAAGAGGTGACCACCGCCTCCTGCAGGCCCGAACGCACGGCCTGGGTGGCCTGAAGGTCACCCCCCAGCGCGCCGCCCCAGAAGCCCTGCATCTTCATCTTGCCGCCCGTCTTTTCGTCCAGGCAGGCCTGCATCGCCTTGATGCCGTTGTTGACGGGATGATCCTCGTTGATGCCGTTGGAGACACGGAAGCTGCGCTCCTTGAACTCGGCCAAAGCGGGGCCGGTCGCGGTCATCAGGGTGGTGACGCACAGGATGGCCTTCAGCGCGGTATGTTTCATTGGTTTTCCTCCCTTTTGTTGTTGTCAGTAGAACCAGTTGGCCGGCACGATGACGATGTCGGGGAACAGGACCAGCAGCAGCAGCACGACCACCTGCGCGATCAGGAACGGCCAGACGCCTGTGATCACCTTGCCCAGGGGCACGCGGCCCACGCTGCTGACCACGTTCAGCACCACGCCCACCGGCGGGGTCAGCAGGCCGATGCAGCAGTTCATGATGAACATCACCCCGAAATAGATCGGATCGATCCCGGCCTTGGCGATGATGGGCATCAGGACCGGGGTCAGGATCAGGATGGTGGGCGTCAGGTCCAGCGCGGTGCCCACGATAAGCACCAAAACCATGATCACCAGCATCAGCAGCTTCGGGTTGTCGATCAGCGGCTCGATGTATCCCGCGATGCCGGCGGGGATGTTGGCGGCCGTGATCAGCCAGGCCGACACCAGCGCGGCGCAGACCAGGAACATGATCGCCGCCGTGGTCCGCCCCGCCGCGATCAGCACGTGCGGCAGATCCCGGGGCTTCAGCTCGCGGTAGACGACCATGCCCACGAACAGCGCGTAGAAGGCGGCGATGACCGCGGCCTCGGTCGGGGTGACGACACCCAGCTTGATGCCGCCCAGGATGATCACCGGCATGCCCAACGCCCAAAGCGCCTTGGCCGAGGTGCGCCCGCACTCCCCCCAGCTGGCGCGCGGCAGGGTCGTGACCTTGTCGTTGCGCGCCACGATCATCCAAGTGACGACCAGCACCAGCCCCATCAGCACGCCCGGCACGATCCCCGCCATGAACAGCTTGGAGATGGACAGGTTCGCCGCCACCCCGAAGATGATGAAGGCCATGGAGGGCGGGATGACCGGCGCGATGATCCCGCCCGCCGCGATCAAGCCCGCCGACCGCGGCACGTTGTAGCCCGCCCGCGCCATCATCGGGATCAGAATCGCGGCCAGCGCCGCCGTGTCCGCCGCGGCCGAGCCCGAGATCGAGGCCATGATGACCGCCGCGATGATCGCGACCAGCCCCAGCCCGCCCCGGATGTGGCCCACGCAGGTTATGGCGAAGTCGATGATGCGCTTGGACAACCCGCCCGCGTTCATCAGCTCTCCGGCCAGGATGAAGAAGGGGATGGCCAGCAGCGTGAAGGTGTCGGCCCCGATCAGCATGTTCTGCGCGATGATCTGGGTGTTGAACATGCCCATGTACGACATCAGGACGACGCCGCAGAAGATCAGCGCGAAGGCGACCGGCACGCCGATGGCCATGGACCCCAGAAGCGAGACGATGAAGACGAGAAGCGTCATTCGCCACCTCCGCGCACGCCCTCGGCCGGGTCCATCTCGCCGCAGAAGCTGCGGATCTCCGCCTCGGTCACGCGTCCGGCCAGAAGGCGCGCCAGCCGTTCGACGGTGATGAGGATGATGCCCACCCCCGTGAACAGCCCGATCCCGTAGACCCAGGCCATCGACAGGCCCGACACGGGCGCATTCATGCTGGCGTTGATGGGCAGCTGCTTCCACGTGCCGGTGGTCAGCACCGCCGCGCACCCGATGATCAGCACGTCCGACAGCCCCATCAGCACAAGGCGCCCCCGGCGGCCGAAGCGGGCCACGAACGTCTCCATCCCCATGTGAAGATGGTGGTGATGGGCCACCACCGCGCCGATGAAGGTCAGCCAGACAAAGGCGAAGCGGGACAGTTCGTCCGACATGGCGATGCCGGAATTCATGGTGTAGCGCAGGACCACGTTGACGAAGACCATGATCGCCATCGTCGCCAGCAGCAGCGCCAGAAGGATGTCGAGAAAGCGGAAGAAGATCCGGACCGCGGATGCCATCTCAGACCCTCTCGGCCAGATTGCGGGCGGCAAGGTTGCGCATCAGCTCCCGCACGCCGAACCGCCATTCGGGGCAGCGGTCGGTCCGGTCCACCCAGTTGACCAGACGGCCCAGCCGGGGGGAGGCGATCTCCACCCGGTCGCCCACCTCGTGTGTGAAGCCCTGCCCGGGGGCGCGGCGGTCCTTCACCGGCGCGAACATGGTGCCAAGGAACAGCACCGCCCCGTCGGGATACTGGTGCGACCGGTTCAGAAGCTGGCCCACCAGATCGACGGGGGATCGGCTGATCGCGGCCATGGCGCTTTCGCCCGTCATGACGAAGCCGTCTTCCCCTTCCACCACCAGCGACACGAGGGATCGGTTCAGGTCGTCCATCGTGTAGCCGTCGTCAAACAGGCGAAGGAACGGCCCGATCGCGCAGGACGCGTTGTTGTCCTTGGCCTTGCCCAGCAGCAGGGCCGAGCGGCCTTCCACGTCGCGCAGGTTGACATCGTTGCCCAGCGTGGCGCCCAAGATCGCGCCGTCGGACCGGACCACGACCACGACCTCCGGTTCGGGGTTGTTCCAGTCGGACATGGGGTGGATGCCGACACGGTCGCCGCATCCGACCGACGCCATGGGCTGGGCCTTGGTGAAGATCTCGGCGTCCGGGCCAATCCCGACCTCAAGATACTGGGACCACAGCCCCATCTCCTGCAACAGGGCCTTGATCTGGCGGGCCTTGTCGGATCCAGCCTGCACGCCGCGCAGGTTTTCCCCGATCACGGGGGCCAGACGGGCCCGAACCTCCTGCGCGCGGGCGCTGTGGCCGCGGGCCTGTTCCTCGATCACGCGTTCCAGCATGCTGTCGGCGAAGGTGACGCCCGCCGCCTTGATGGCCTGAAGGTCGACCGGTGCCAGCAGATGCCCGGCCTTGCCGTCCAGAAAATCCTGCAAGGGGCCCAGATCCGGCAGGTCCGGCGCGGCCAGCACCGCCGGCAGATCCTCCCGCTCCAGAAGGCCGGACATCGTGGCGGACAGGGCGCTCAGGTCATGGACGTTCCCGTTGCGCAGGACGACGGGACAGGGCCCGCCCTCGCGGCTCGACCAGACCCGTCCGACCAATGTCGCACGCTCCGCATCCTGCGGCAAAAGCGCGGACGCGTTCAAAGGCTGCCGTGAAGCCACCTTGCTCCCCCCCATGTGACGGCGCCCTCCAGCACCGCGTCGCCTGATGATGTCAGACAACAGTATCACATGACCTTAAGCGGGAGGCCGCCGACCTGTCCACCGGAATCTTGGAGCGCCCTTTCAGGGGTGAAGGTCCAGTTCCAGCGCGACGCGCCGGGTGGACCCGATCATGTGCGTCCGCATCGCCGCCCGGGCGCGCGCCGCGTCGCCCGCTGCGATCGCGTCCCGCAGTTCCGCATGTTCGCGGCCGACCACGTCCACGATCTCCTCCAGCGGCGTCCGGCGACGGGAGGCGACGATGGTGTGCAGGATCCGGTCCGAGATGGCGCCGAGGAACTGCACGAAATAGTCGTTGCCCGTCGCCGCCGCGATCGTGCGGTGGAAGTCCAGATCGGCCAGCATCCCGTCCTGCGCCCCCTCGCCCGTGTCGGCCATCCGGACCATCGCCTCGTCCATCTGGCGCAGATGCTCCGGCCCGTGGTGAAGGGCGGCAAGCCCCGCCGCCTCGATCTCCAGCGGGACGCGCAGCTGGAACAGGTGGCGGAAGGCCCCCTCGTCCATCTGCCCGCCATCGTCCAGCCGGATGTGGCGCGTCGGGCGTTCGATGACGAAGGCCCCCACGCCCTGCCGCGTCTCGATCATGCCTTCGTTGCGCAACTGGGCGATCGCCTCGCGGATGACGGTCCGGCTGACGCCGAAGTTCTTCGACAAGGCGTGTTCGGTGGGCAGCTTGTCCCCGGGCTTCAGCGCGCCCTTCTGGATCTGCTGCGTGAACTGCGCGGCGATCCGCGCCGGAAGATGCTCGGCCCGGGGGATCTGGGTGAAATCGGCGCTCATTCTTGCTCCTTGCGGGTCGGGCGGGTCAGGACAGGTCGATCTGGCAACCGGGGTTCATGCTGGCCGCCGGATCCAGCGCCTGCCGGATCCGAGTCAGAAGCCCGCGATGTACCGCAGGCAGGCGCGCTTCGAAATCATCCTTTTTCAGGCGGCCGATCCCGTGTTCGGCGCTGATCGAGCCGTCATAGCGGTCCAGCACGGCGTTCACGATCTTCTTGGCATTCAGGATCTGCGGATCCACCCGGTCCGGTCCCAGCGTGTAGTCGGGCAACACGTTCAGATGCACGTTCCCGTCCCCCACATGGCCATAGGACACGCAGACGCAGCCCGGCATCTCGGCCAAGACCGCCGCCTCGGCCTCCGCCACAAAATCGGCCAGCCGCGACAGGGGGACGGAGATGTCGGTCCGCATGTGCCGCCCGCGCTGCGCTTGGCCCAGGTTCATCCCCTCGCGGATGGCCCACAGGTTGCGCGCCTGCGCCGTCGACTGCGCGATCACGCCGTCCAGCGCGAGGCCGCTTTCGAACGCCGCCTCCAGGAACCGCTGCATCAGGTCCTCCACATCCACGAGGCCAGAGCCCGAGATCTCGATCAACGCATAGGCGGGACAGGTGGCGTCCATCGGGATGGGCAGGTCGGGCATCGCCTCCCGCGCCAGAACGATCGCCAGCGGAGGCATGAATTCAAAGGCCGACATCAGGTCGCAGCAGTCCCGGCGGGCGCGGCGATACAGGGCGATCACATCCTCCAGCCCCGCCAGCCCGACCAGTGCGGTGGCCACCTGATCCGGCGCGGGCAGCAGCTTCAGGGACACCGCGGTGATGATCCCCAGCGTCCCTTCGGCACCGATGAACAGCTGCTTCAGGTCGATCCCCCGGTTGTCCTTGCGCAGCGTCGACAGCCCTTCATACAGGCTGCCATCGGGAAGGACGACCTCCAGCCCCAGCACCAGTTCGCGCGTCATCCCATAACGCAGGACGTTGATCCCGCCTGCATTGGTCGACACGTTGCCCCCAATCCGGCAGCTGCCCTGCGCGCCAAGGGACAGCGGAAAGAACAGCCCCGCCTCGGCCACCCGGTCCTTCACGACCTCCAGCACCGCCCCCGCCTCCACCACGGCCGAGAAGTTGTCGGCATCAAGGCTGCGGATGCGCGTCATGCGTTCCAGGGTGATCACGACCTGACGGGCCGGCGCGTCGGGCGTGGCCCCCAGCACGAGGCCGGTGTTCCCGCCCTGCGGCACGATGGCCAGCCCCAGCGCCACCGCGGTGCAAACGCAGGCCTGCACCTCGACGGTGTCGCGCGGACGCAGGACGGCCACGGCACCGGTCTGCACATCGCCGTGCCAGTCGCGGCAATAGGGCAGGACCGCCTCCCCCACCAGCACCAGATCGGGGCCCAACCGCGCGATCAGCTGCGCATCCAGCGTCGTGTCCACATCCTTGGTCAACATCATGACGTCGTCCATGTCTTAGGGTTTGCAGGTCGTCAGACAATCATACTATCCTATCCGCAGCAGATTGCGATGCGTGATTTGGAGGGAGGGAACGGCATGCACATCCTGATCATCGGCGCGGCCGGAATGCTGGGGCGCAAGCTGACACAGCGGCTGGTTCGCCACGGCGCGCTTGGGGAACGGGCGTTGGAGGCGCTGACGCTGGCGGATGTGGTGCGCCCGGACGCGCCGGAAGGGTTCGAAGGCCGCACGAACCGCGTGACCGCCGACCTGTCCGCCCCCGGCACCGCCGCGCGGCTGATCGAAGGGCGGCCCGACGTGATCTTCCACTTCGCGGCCATCGTCTCGGGCGAGGCGGAGGCGGAGTTCGAGAAGGGCTACCGCATCAACCTCGACGGCGCGCTGGAGCTGTTCGAGGCCATCCGTCACGCCCATAGGGCCGAGGGCTACCACCCGCGCGTGGTCTTCGCCTCCTCTATCGCGGTGGTGGGCGCGCCCCTGCCCTTCCCCATCCCCGACGATTTCCACACCACCCCGCTGACGAGCTATGGCACGCAGAAGGCGATCAGCGAGCTGCTGCTGGCCGACTACACCCGCCACGGCTTCTTCGATGGCATCGGCATCCGCCTGCCCACGATCTGCATCCGGCCCGGCGCACCGAACAAGGCGGCGTCGGGCTTCTTTTCCAACATCCTGAGGGAGCCTCTGGTCGGCCAGCCCGCCATCCTGCCGGTGCCCGACACCATCCGGCACTGGCACACCTCTCCCCGCTCGGCCGTGGGGTTCATGATTCATGCTGCCACGATGGACACGGGGGCCATCGGCCCACGGCGGAACCTGTCGATGCCCGGCCTCAGCGCGACAGTGGGCGATCAGATCGAGGCGCTGCGCCGCGTGGCCGGCGACAAGGCCGTCGCGCTGATCCGAAGGGAGCCGGATCCCCTCATCACCCGGATGTGCGAAAGCTGGGCCCCGGGGTTCGAGGCGACACGCGCCCGCGCCCTTGGCTTCACCTCTGAGGACAGCTTCGACGACATCATCCGCGTTCATGTCGAGGATGAGCTGGGGGGCACGCTGTGACCCGCCGCATCGCCTTTCTGGGCAACGGCCTGATGGGGGCGCCGATGGCGCGGAGGCTGCTGGCCACGGGCCACCGCGTCACCGTCTGGAACCGCGCCACCGCGAAGGCCGAGGCGCTGGTGCCCGACGGCGCGACGCTGGCCACCGATCCTGCGCAGGCCGTGACCGGGGCGGAGATCGTCTTCACCATGCTGGCGGACGGCCCGGCCGTGGCCTCCGTGCTGTTCGAACAGGGGGTGGCGCAGGCGCTGTCGCGCGAGGCGGTGATGATCGACACCTCGTCCATCGCGCCGATGCAGGCACGCCTTCACGCGCAACGACTGGCCGATCTGGGCGTCCATTACGTCGATTGTCCGGTTTCGGGCGGCGTCGTGGGGGCGCGGGAAGGAACACTCGCCCTGATGGCGGGGGGCGACGCGGCGGTGATCGAAGGCGTGACGGACGTTCTGTCGGCCTTGGGGCGGGTGACCCATGTCGGCCCTTCGGGCGCCGGTCAGGTCTGCAAGCTGGCCAACCAGCAGATCGTGGCCATCACCATCGGCGCGGTGGCCGAGGCGATGATCCTCGTCTCTGCCGGGGGCGCCGACCGCGCCCGATTCCGCGAGGCGATTCGCGGCGGGTTCGCCGAAAGCCGCATCCTCGATCTGCATGGCGGGCGCATGGTCGACCGCGACTTCACCCCCGGCGGCCCGTCGCGTTTGCAGTTGAAGGATCTGGACAGCGCCACAGATCTGGCGGCAACGGCGGGGCTGACCCTGCCGCTGACGGACACGGTGCGGGCCGCCTTTCGCGACTTCGTCGCCAGCGGCCATGGCGACACCGATCACAGCGGGCTTCTCCTGCATCTTGAAGCGATCAACCACAAGGACGAACCATGACCTCCGACCAGACCCCGCGCCGCCTGCGTTCGCAGGACTGGTTCGACAATCCCGACCACGCCGACCTGACCGCGCTGTATCTGGAACGGTTCATGAACTATGGCACCACCCCCGAGGAGCTGCGGTCGGGCAAGCCCGTCATAGGGATCGCGCAGTCGGGCAGCGACCTGAACCCCTGCAACCGCCACCATCTGGACCTGGCCAAGCGCGTGCGCGACGGCATCCGCGACGCGGGCGGCATCCCGATCGAATTCCCGTCGCACCCCCTATTTGAAAACTGCAAGCGCCCCACGGCCGCGCTGGACCGCAACCTCGCCTATCTGGGGCTGGTGGAACTGCTGTACGGCTATCCCTTCGACGGGGTGGTCCTGACGACGGGCTGCGACAAGACCACGCCTTCGGCTCTGATGGCGGCGGCGACGGTGGACCTGCCGGCCATCGTGTTGTCGGGCGGGCCGATGCTGGACGGCTGGCACGAAGGCAAGCTCGTCGGCTCCGGCACGATCATCTGGCAATCCCGGCGCCGCTACGCCGCCGGAGAGATCACGCGGGACGAGTTCCTGCAGACCGCCCTCGATTCCGCGCCGTCCATCGGGCATTGCAACACCATGGGAACGGCCTCGACCATGAACGCCATCGCCGAGGCGTTGGGCATGTCGCTGACGGGGGGCGCGGCCATTCCCGCCGCCTATCGCGAACGGGGGCAGATCGCCTATCGCACCGGGCAGCGCGCGGTGGAACTGGTGCGGCAGGACATCCGCCCGTCGCAGATCATGACGCGGGCCGCCTTCCTGAACGCGATCAAGGTCACCTCCGCCATCGGCGGATCGACCAACGCGCAGCCACACATCATGGCGATGGCCCTGCATGCGGGGGCGGAGCTGCATCCCCATGACTGGCAGGTCCACGGATACGACATCCCGCTTCTGGCCAACGTCCAGCCGGCCGGCGCCTATCTGGGCGAACGCTTCCACCGGGCGGGCGGCGTGCCGGCCATCATGTGGGAACTGCTGCAGGCGGGGCAGCTGAACGGCGACTGTCCCACCGTGACCGGCAAGACGATGGCCGAAAACCTCGTCGGCCGCGCCAGCACGGATCGCGAGGTGATCAAGGCCTACGACGCCCCGATGATGGAGCGGGCGGGCTTCCTCGTTCTTTCCGGCAACCTTTTCGATTTCGCGATCATGAAAACCAGCGTCATCTCGGACGGATTCCGCGAACGCTACCTGTCCCGGCCGGGGCATGAGGGGGTGTTCGAGGGCAAGGCCGTCGTCTTCGACGGATCGGCCGACTACCACGCCCGGATCAACAACCCCGAGCTGGACATCGACGAATGGTCCATCCTCGTGATCCGGGGGGCCGGGCCGCTCGGTTGGCCCGGCTCGGCCGAGGTGGTGAACATGCAGCCGCCGGACCACCTGATCAAGCGGGGCATCCGCAGCCTGCCCACCATCGGCGACGGACGCCAGTCGGGCACGGCCGACAGCCCGTCGATCCTCAACGCCTCGCCCGAAAGCGCGGCCGGCGGGGGGCTGGCCTGGCTGCGGACCGGCGACACCATCCGCATCGACCTGAACCAGGGCCGCTGCGACATGCTGGTGACGCCCGAGGAGATCGAGCGGCGTCAGACGGAGGGCCTGCCCCCCGTCCCCGCCTCCGCCACGCCGTGGCAGAAGATCTACCGCGACACGGTCACCCAGATGGTGGAGGGCGCGACGATCCGGGACGCCGAAGCGTTCACGCGCATCAGCGGTAACCTGCCGCGGCACAATCACTGAACGGCGGGCCGGAAGGCCCGCCCGCTACCGCCGGAACCCCGGCACGTCCCACCACGCGGGGGAACGGTCGGGTCCGGGCGACAGGCCGATATCGGCCCGCTGCCGTTCATCCAGATCGGAGGGAAGCGGCTTCGGCGCAGGCCAAAGCGCCGGGATGGCGGACGCCATCTTCAACAAGATCGAAAACACTGGGAAAGTCCTTCAGATGCACGGACATGCAGCGGTGGCTGCAGATGCGGGCAGATCGAAGAACCGGAAAAGGCGTTCGATCAGCCCTGCGAGGTGGCGGGATGCCAGCGACGTCGCAGGGCACCCCTGGGACCGGAGCGGTCGTGTCGATCGATCTTATGATGCATGTGACCCTCCTTTCTCGCAGTGGGCGGATTCGCGTCTTTCATCACGCGGGCGTGATGGGCGAAGGTCTGCCCCCTCCCCCACCACCTGTCAAGACAATAATGCCGCCCGCTGTCCGGATCCGTTCCCTTAGCAGGCAGCGGCAGGATCTAGCTGAACTGGATGCCGCCATCGATCATGATGGACTGCCCGGTCATGTAGTCGCTGTCGGGCGAGGCGAGGTAGGACACCAGCTTGGCCACGTCCTCGGGCACCGACACGCGGCCCAGATGGATGCTTTCGGAGTATTTCTTCAACGCTTCGCCGCGCTGCATCCCCTCCTCGGCGGCCAGCTTCTGGTCGATCAGGTCCCACATGGCCGTGCCGACGATGCCGGGGCAATAGGCGTTGACGGTGATGCCGTGCTTGGCCCATTCCATCGCCGCGCCCTGCGTCAGCCCCCGCACGCCCCATTTCGACGCCGAATAATGCGACAGCAGCGCAAAGGGCCGATACGCCACGATGGACGCCGCACCGATGATCTTGCCGCCCCCGCCCTGCGCGATCATCTGGCGCGCGGCTTCGGTATAGCACAGGAAGACGCCGCGCAGGTTCACGGCCATCACCTGGTCCCACTCCTCCACGTCCGTTTCCAGAAGCGAGGTGACGCGGGCGATGCCGGCGTTCGCGACCATCACGTTCAGGCGGCCGTGATCGGTTGCGGTTTTGGCCACCATCTCCTTCACCTGTGCTGCGTCCGACACGTCGGCCAGCGCCGTGGTGACCTTGCGGCCGCTGGTGCGGATCTCCTCGGCGGTGGTTTCCAGCAGATCGGCGTTCTGGGACACGTCGTTCAGAACAAGGTCGTGCCCGTCCGCCGCCAGCCGGGCCGCGATCGCCTTGCCGATGCCACGACCCGCGCCTGTGACCAGCGCCGTGGATGATGAAACCGTGGTGACCATGATGTTCTCCTCTCCAGTCGGGGCTCCTCCGGCCCCTTTGGAAAGGCTAGCCGCATCCGGCGCGCAGCGGGTAGTAGCGCCCTAATACGGGTGGCGATGGCGTGGTGTCTTGCCGATGCCGGGGTTGAAGCAGTTGGTCGGATCCAGCGCCGCGTAATGGGCGGCCAGCGCGGGCTTGGCCTTATAAAGATGCCCGACATTGTGTTCGGCGGGATATTCCGCCCCCCGCGCGTCCAGCCGTTCCAGCATGGCGGCCTTCACGGCGGCGGCGTCCGCGCCGGGCTTCAGCACGTAATCCTGATGCAGCACGTGGCACAGGAAGTGGCCATAATACAGCTTCTGTTCCACCTGCGAGTCGAATTCGGGGGGAAGCCGCTCAAACCACTCCGTGTCGTTGCGGCGCAGCGCGATGTCGAGGGCGAGGATTTCGCCCCTCCGGTGCACGGCGCCGTAGCGGACGGCGGCGCCCGCGGCGGCGAAGCGGTGCAGTATGGCCTTGCCGGCTTCGTCCTTGTCACAGGCGAACCAGCCCTGCCCCACAGTCTGCGTCAGGATGTCTTCCGTCTGCGCCGCCGTGGCGCCCGACACCTTCAGGATCAGGTGATGTTCATAGCAAGCGCGAAACTCCAGCATCCGGCGCGGCAGGGCCTCCGGCAGCAGGCGCGACAGGCCCTGCAGCACGCGATCCGTCAGCCCCTTCGGCAAGCGCGCGTCCAGCGCCCCCTTCAGCGCGAAGAAGCGCGGCAGCCGGTCCGTGCCCAGCCAGTGGATCATCAGCACCGTGTCCTTGCCATAGCGATGGGTGATGTCGAAACAGTCGCGGTGCAGGTATTCGCCGCTGACCGGCAGCTCCGGCAGTTCGGTCAGCAGGCGGCGGCGCAGGTCGGTCAGGGCAGCCGTGTCGTTGGTGCCGATGTAGTAGATCCGGTCCCCCGCCTCGGCCGCGAAGGTGTCCAGCCGCACGGCGAAGACCGCGACCTTTCCGGCCGAACCCGACGCCTCGTGCAGGCCGCGCGGGTCGGCGTTGAAGCGGGCGGGCGTGGCCGCCTGCACGTCGCGCACGCGTTCGGCATAATTGTGGTCCGAGGCGCGGCCCGCCTGATGAACTGTTCCGATCTCCCCACGGTCTAGGCGGTCCAGCATCTCCTGGGGCGTGTCGCCCAGGTCGATGCCCAGATGGTTGACCAATCGCAGCACGCCATCCGCGCCCACCTGCGCGAACAGCGCGCATTCGGTGTAGGACGGCCCCCGCCGCACCAGCGCGCCGCCCGAATTGTTGCACACGCCCCCCACGATCGACGCGCCAAGGCAGGACGACCCGATCACGGAATGCGGGGTCCGCCCCTCCTTCCCCAGCAGCCGTTCCAGCGTGTAGAGCGTTCCGCCCGGCAGGCTCAGGATCTGGCGGCCGCCGTCCAGCAGGTGGATGCGGTCCAGCCGCAGGGTGGAGATGATGACCACGGGCCGGTCATACGCCCCCTTGGGGGTCGATCCTTCGGTCAGCCCCGTATTCGCCGCCTGCAGGATCAGGATGGCCCCCGCCTCCACCGCCGCCTGAAGCACGGCCCACATCTCGCGCAGCGTGCCGGGGATTACGACGGCCGCCGCCTCTCCCTCGCCCGACCGGAAGCCCTTGCGGAAACGCTCGGTCGCGTGGGGTTCGGTCAGGCAGTGGCGCGCGCCCACAATGGCGGTCAGGCGCTGGGTCAGGCTGTCATGCGGCATCGGTCGTCTCTCCCCTTCATTCGGTCCAGCATAAATTTTCCACGATCCTGCGGGTAGTATGGGCATAATACCCGCAGGCCGGTTTCCGCGCCTAACATCGGTCCCATATGAGGATGAGGAGGGAACGCTTGGCGAAATTCGTGCACAGCATGATCCGGGTTCTGGACGAAGGGCGCTCCGTCGCCTTCTACGACCGCGCCTTCGGGCTGAACGTGGCCGACCGGATCGAGTTCGACGACTTCGTGCTCGTCTACCTGTCGAACGCGGAGAACACGTTCGAACTGGAGTTGACGATCAACAAGGGCCAGACTGAGCCTTACGATCCGGGCAAGGGCTACGGCCATTCCGCCTTCGTAGTGGAGGACGTGGACGCCGAACATGCGCGGTTCGAGGCGGAGGGGCTGGCTCCGCGCAAGCTGGTGGATTTCCAGCATGAAGGGCGCACGCTGGCACGGTTCTTCTTCGTGCAGGACCCCGACGGCTATCAGATCGAGGTGATCGGACGCGGAGGACGGTTCGGCTGAGGGATGAATGCGGCCTGTGGAGGGGCCGCGGGAGTTTTGGGAGGAGACACCATGGAAATGACGCGCAGCGTGCCTTCGGGCAGCGCGTCCTCGGTGGCCGTGTCGACGGTCGCCGACGACAACTACAAACGCATCCCGATCGGGCTTGAACGCGGATCGGGATCGCGCAAGCTTCTCGCGCGGATGCTGCGGGTGATGTTCCCGCATCCGCAGATCGGCGACGACCCCTATATCCGCACCGCCGAGGCCGTGCTGAACATGGCCTGCGAAAAGCCGGGCCGGCAGGTGGCCTTCGCCGCCGCCATTCAGGACCTGATGAACCTGAAGTTCGAGGAGATGGACGACGCGGCCGCGCTGGACCATCTGCGCGGCATGCAGGGCCACGACTTCTTCACGCAGGTGCAGGGTTCGGCGCTTCTGGCCTTCTATGACGATCCCGAGGTGTGGGAGGCGCTCGGCTACGAGGGGCCAAGCTTCGACAAGGGCGGTTACGTGAACCGGGGGTTCAACGACCTCGACTGGCTGCCCGAGCCGCGGATCGAAGAATATCAGGGGGGTGAGGCATGACACAGATCGCACAGGACGAACCCGCCGTTGTCATCATCGGATCGGGCGCGGGCGGCGGCACGC
Source organism: Falsirhodobacter sp. 20TX0035 (assembly GCF_028307215.1). Classification (GTDB taxonomy): domain Bacteria; phylum Pseudomonadota; class Alphaproteobacteria; order Rhodobacterales; family Rhodobacteraceae; genus Falsirhodobacter. Next base: position 78,992 of record NZ_JAQMHV010000014.1, read on the forward strand.
TCGCCTATGAGTTGACGAAGCAGGGCATCCCTTGCGTCGTGCTGGAAGCCGGTCCCTACCTGAAAAACGAGGATTACGAGAACGACGAGTGGAAGGCCTTCCACCAGATGGCCTGGCTCGACCCGCGCACGACCTCGGGTTCGTGGCGCATCGCGAAGGACTTTCCCGCCTTGCCCGCCTGGATCGTGAAGGCCGTGGGCGGCACCACGACGCACTGGTCGGGCGCCACGCCCCGCTTCAAGGACCACGAGTTCAAGGCCCTGTCCACCTATGGCAAGGTCGAAGGCGCGAACCTGCTGGACTGGCCCATCACACTGGCCGAGATGGAGCCCTATTACGACCGGGCCGAGATCGCGATGGGATCGACCCACCGCCACGGGCGGAAGGCGCTGCCGGCCAACAACAACTACAAGGTATTTGCCAACGGGGCAGAGCGTGTGGGCTACAAGATGTACGCCACGGGCCCCTATGCCACCAACGCCGAACCCTATGACGGCCGCCCCGCCTCCATCCAGGACGGCTTCAACTTCCAGGGCGACAAGAGCGGGGCGAAGTGGTCGATCATGGTGCGGGAAATCCCGCGCGCGCTGGAGACGGGCCTTCTCGACCTGCGCCCCGACAGCCACGCGGTGCGCATCACGCATGACGCGGCGGGCAAGGCCGACGCGGTGATCTATGCCGACAAGGACGGGCATCTGCAACGTCAGGCGGCGCGCGTGGTCTGCGTGGCCGGCAACTCGATCGAGACCGCTCGCCTTCTGCTGCTGTCCGACAGCTCGCGGTACCCCAAGGGGCTGGCCAACGGGTCGGATCAGGTGGGCCGCAACTACATGCGGCACCTGACCGGATCGGTCTATGCCCGCTTCGACAAGCCGGTGCGCATGTACAGGGGCGAAACCATGGCCGGCCTGATCGCGGACGAAGCGAGGCACGATCCCTCGCGCGGCTTCGTGGGTGGCTTCTACATGGAGACGATCTCCCTCGGGCCGGCCTTCCTGGCAGCCTTTGCCGAACCCGGCGCCTGGGGGCCGGAGTTCGCCGAGATCATGAACGCCTATGCCAACACCGCGGGCATGTGGATCGTGGGCGAGGACATGCCGCAGGAAACGAACCGCGTCACCCTGTCGGAAAAGGTGCGCGACCAGTGGGACCTTCCCGTGGCAAACGTGCATTTCGACGATCACGCCAACGATGTCGCGATGCGCGAATATGGCTATGGCCGGGCCGAGGCGATCTATGGCGCGGTGGGCGCCATCGGGCATCACCGCACGCCGCCCTACCCGTCGACCCACAACCTCGGCACCTGCCGGATGAGCGCGGATCCTTCGGACGGCGTCTGCGACCGCAACGGCCGCACGCATGAGGTGGAGAACCTCTTCATCTCGGACGGGTCGCAAATGACCACGGGGGCGGCGGCGAACCCGACGCTGACCATCGTGGCGCTGGCGATGCGGCAGGCTGACCATCTGGCGGGTGAACTGAAGCGCGGCAACCTGTGAACCGGCGGGGGCGTCCGCGCCCCCTGCCGCGAACGATCTGAAGGAGAAGGCAAGATGTGCAGGGTCTTCATCGGGGCCGATCCCCAGCTTTGGGAAAGCCACACCCGTTCCCTCCGGATGGACGGGATGGTCACCAGCGTGCGGCTGGAAAACATGTTCTGGACCGTGCTGGAGGAGATCGCGGCCAAGGACGACATGAACGTGCCGCAACTGCTTCACCAGCTTTACAATGAATCCATCGACGAGGGGCATGATCTGGGCAACTTCACCTCGTTCCTGAGGGTGTGCTGCCTGCGGTTCATCGATTTGCGACTGAAGGGCCTGCTGCGCGAAGGGGCGGACGCGCTGCCGGCCGACCGCATCCTGAAGATGGAGGCGGAGGAGACGCTGCGGCGCGCACGTCCCGCCCCGGGCCGTCCGAACTGAACATGTCATCGGCGGCGGGACACATCCGCCGCCGATGACAGGAAACCAAACGCCCGTCCCGCCCGTTGACGGGCATGTCGCACAGCCCCATCCAGACCCCGGCCGATGTGGAACCCGCCTTCCGGGCGGCGCTGGACCGCTTCGATCCCGCCCGCCGCCCCCTGATTCTGGGCCATTTCGACGCCGACGGCCTGTCCGCCGTCGCGACCCTGGCGCGGGTGCTGGAACGCCTTGGCCGCCCGGCCGACATCCGCATCACCGGCAAGGGGGAAAACCCCTGGTCTCCCGCCCTTCGGGCCGAGCTGGAGGCGCGCCGCCCCGGTGGCCTGATCGTGACCGATCTGGGCGTGCGCGCGGGCGACATCCTGCCCGGAACACCCACCGTTCTGATCGACCACCACGTGCCCACCGGCGCCCCGGGCGAGGCCACTGTCATTTCCGGCAACGGCTGGACGCCGGAGCCGACCTCCTCCCTTCTGGCCTGGTGGTGCGCGGGCGCGCCGGAGGATCTGTCCTGGCTGGCCGCTATGGGCCTGATCGGCGACATGGCCTCCGACGCGTTTCCCGAACTGGCCGAGGCGCAGGCCCGTTTCGGCAAGACGGCGCTGCGGGACGCCGTGTCGCTGGTCAATGCCCCGCGCCGCACGGCACGGGCCGATGCCGGCCCGGCGCTGGCGCTTCTGCTCCGCTGCACCTCCCCGAAGGATCTGCTGAAGGGCGGGCATTCGGAAACGGCCGATCTGCACGCCGCCAAGGCCGAGGTCGCGGCCGAGATGGAGGTCGCGAAACGGGTGCCGCCCAAGGTGCGCGGAGATGTGGCGATGATCCGCTTCGCCTCCCCCTGCCAAGTGCATCCCCTGGTGGCGCAGGGCTGGCGTGGGCGGCTGAAGGACAAGATCGTGCTGGCCGTGAACACCGGCTACCGCCCCGGCTGGATCCATTTCGCGGCCCGCACGGCGACGGGCACCGACCTCATCCGCTTTCTGGCCGAACATCGCCCGCCCGGTGCGGGCGAGGAATACGGCAGCGGCCACGTGCAGGCCACGGGCGGCGCGCTGCGGCCCGCCGACTGGAACGACTTCGCCACCCGCATCGGCTTTCCCGACGAAAAGGTCCCCGAATGAACACCCGCCCCCTGCGTCTGGGCTTTCCCGTCAAGGTGATGGGCAAGCCGGATCTGAAAAGCAACGACACGCGGCGCTGGCAGCAGAACCCGCATCTGAAGACCTCGCTGGAATACCTCGACGCGATCCTCGACTACCTCGTGAAGGTGGACATCGACATGTACCGCATGTCGTCGGACCTTGCCCCCTATGCGACCCATCCCGACATGCCGCAATTCCATAGCATGGTGGCAGAAAGCGATGCCGAACTGGCGGCCCTGGGCCAGAAGGCGCGATCGCTGGACATGCGGCTGTCGTTCCACCCGTCGCAGTTCGTGCTGCTGAACAGCCCCGACGCGGCGCTGACGACGAAAAGCATCTGGGACCTGAGTTCGCAGGCCGAGATGCTGGACCGAATGGGCATGGGGCCGGAGGGTGTGCTGGTGACGCATGTGGGCGGCGTCTATGGCGACCGCGAACAAAGCCGCGCCCGCTGGATCGAGGGGTATGAGCAATGCCCCGAGCCCGTGCGTCGGCGTCTTGTGCTGGAAAACGACGACATCCGCTTTTCGGCGGCCGACGTCCTGTGGATCCACGAACGCTGCGGTGTGCCGCTGATCTTCGATCACCAGCATTATTGCTGCCTGAACCCCGAGGGGCTGGAGCTTCGGTCGACCGTGGAGCAGTTCGTCCGGTCGTGGCCCGAAGGGGTGCGGCCGAAGATCCACTTCTCCTCCCCCCGGACGGAGCTGCGGGAGATCAAGCGCAAGCTGACGGAAAAGGAACGCGCGGCGCTGACAGCCAAGGGCGGCAAGTCCACCGCCCGCACCAAGACCGTGCTTCTGCCCCCGATCTGGACCGGGCACGCCGATTTCACCAACCCGTTCGAGTTCATCACCTTCATGCGGACGGTGGCGGGACTGGAGTTCGACGTGATGCTGGAGGCGAAGACCAAGGATCTGTCGCTTCTGAGGCTGCGGAGCGACCTGCTGCGCTATGCCCCCGACATCGCCGCGCGCTTCGGCGTGAAGGGCAGCGCCGCCGAAGAGACGTTCGAACTGGAAAGCGTCGAGGAGTGAGGCGGGGGGGGGGGGGGGGGGGGGGGGGGGGGGGGGGGGGGGGGGGGGGGGGGGGGGGGGGGGGGGGGGGGGGGGGG
>NZ_JAQMHV010000015.1 GCF_028307215.1 Falsirhodobacter sp. 20TX0035
CGCCGCGGGCGGGCGGCGGCTCGGCCCCCCCCCCTGATAATTTATCGGGGGGGGGGGGGGGGGGGCGCCCCGCCCCCCCCCCCCCCCCCCCCCCCCCCCCCCCCCCGCCCCTGTCAGAAGAAGTCCACGAGGCTGTCGGTCAGCGTTCCGCGGAAGTTGTCGATGAAGATCGATTCCCCGTCCGCGAAGGTGATCGACGTTCCGGTGCTCGTCACCACGGCCCTTTCCTGCAGGGCCGCGATCGTGCCGACCCCGTTCAGCAGGGCGGCATCGATGCGCAGCACGTCGCCCTGCCCGGTGTTGAAGTCCGTGATGCCCAGACGCTGGTCGCCGAAGCTGAAGACAAAGGTGTCCGCGCCCTTGCCGCCGCTGGCCACGTCCTGACCCGGACCACCATAGATCCAGTCGTTGCCGGCGTCCCCGTAAAGGAAGTCGTTGCCCGCACCGCCATAGATCTTGTCGTTCATGTCGCCGCCGCGCACGATGTCGTCGCCGTCGTCGCCATAGACGACATCCTCGCCCGCGTCGCCGTTCACGTCGTCATTGCCAAGGCCACCATACAGGCTGTCACCGCCGGCCCCGCCATACAGGGTGTCGTTGCCGCTGTCGCCATAAAGCCGGTCCGTCCCCTCGTTCCCGTAGAGGAGGTCATTCTCGGTCCCGCCATAGAGGTCGTCGGTGTTGGCGCCGCCATAGAGCGTGTCGTTGTCCTTGTCGCCATACAGGACGTCGTTGGACTCGTTCCCGTACAGGACGTCGGCCCCGTTCCCGCCATACAGCGTGTCGAACCCGAGCCCGCCCGACAGGGAATCGTTGCCCCCGTCGCCCGACAGCAGATCGTTGCTGTCGCCGCCGTCCAGCGTGTCGTTGCCGCCCCCGCCATACAGCGTGTCGTTGCCCAGACCGCCGCTCATGACATCGGAACCGTTGTCGCCATACATCAGGTCGTTGCTGCCGCCGCCGTCCATGGTGTCGTTGTGCAGGCCGCCATACATCAGGTCGTTGCCTTCGCCGCCATACATCAGGTCGAAGTCGTCGCCGCCTTCCATCCGGTCTGCGGCCCCGCCGCCATACAGGATATCGTTGCCGGAACCGCCGTAAAGCTGGTCGTCGCCCACCGCGTCCGCCGGATCGCCATAGATGGTGTCATTGCCGACACCGCCATACAGGATGTCCACGCCCGGACGGCCTTGCAGCAGGTCATGGATCGACACGGGATCCACCGGATCCACATTTCCTTCGGCCGGAAGAAGCGAGGCGATCACCTCGTCCAGACGGTCGCCCATGCCGAGGATGATGAGCTCACCCCCGCCCGGAAGGGCGACACGCAGGTCGCGGGGGCCCGAACGGTCCCAGTCGACCGAGGTGGCTTGGGCACGGAAGTTCGCGGCGGTGAAGCCGGCCTCATTCACGATCAGCAGATCGCCTTCGGAGGGGGAATAGTCCACGAGGATCGTCCGCCCGCGCGGATGCGCCACGAAGGTGTCGCCCCCCGCCCCGCCATACATCTGGGTGACGCCGGCGCCGCCGATGATCCGGTCCGTTCCGCGCCCGCCGAACAGAAGGTCATGCCCGCCCGTGCCGCCATTGATTAGATCGTCGCCATCCTGCCCGAACAGGAAGTCGTCACGCAGGTTGCCGAAGACCTGATCGTTCCCCGTGCCGCCATAAAGGAAGTTGTTCGCCTCGGCGCTGCCGTTCAGCGTGTCGTTGCCGGCATGGCCAACGCCCAGCCCAAGGTTCTGCGCGATGTCGAATTCATTGGTGGCGTCGTAATCCGGATCGTTGGTCTGGTTGCGCAGCCGTCCCTTGATCAGCTGGATCTCCACGACCTCGCCCGTCGCATGGGCCGGATCCTCGCCCCCCAGCGTGAAGGCGTCCATGGCCGCGGCATAGCTGCCTTGCTGCACGAAGCGCAGCGTGCCGTCCGGGTCCATCCGCGACAGGTTGGATTCGCCGTACTGGCTGCCGGTGAACCAGCTGACCGCGACCCCGTGATCGGCGAACCAGTCATAGGCCTGGGTGAAGCCCTGCACCTCCTTGCGGTCCGAGATCAGGTTGTAAGCCTCGTTCCCCTGCGCGTTCGTTTCCGTCAGGATGAGGGAGTCGTTCAGGATGGGGCCGTAGATCTGGTCCAGCATGGCGCGGACGTCGTCGGGATCGGACAGGCCCGTGGTCCCCAGCCAGCCGGGATACAGGTGGGCCGACCACACGAGGCTGTCGCCCAGACCCGCGCGGATGTAGTCCAGCGCGCTGACAGTCCCGATCTTGATGTCCGCCAGCTGCTGGAAGTTGGCCGAATAGTTCCATCCCCCCACCATGATCTTGGCGTCGCCCGACCGTTCGTCGATCATCTGGCCCAGTTGCACCATGTGCTGGGCGTAGAGCGTCACGAACTCCTGCAGGCCCGCCGAACGCTTGTCGGCGTAAAAGGTCGCGGTGTTGTAGGCGGCGGGCTCGTTCACCACCTCGTAGGCATAGACCGCGTCGCTGACGGCGGGATGGGCGTCCATCCAGTCCAGCATCTGGGTCCAGGCCTGCTCCATATTGTCATAGACTTCGCCTGTCAGCTCGGTCCGCATCTCTTGCAACGCGCCTGTGCCGCTGGCGGTCAGGGTCTGCGCGTCCCCGTCCATCTGGACCATGATGAAGCTGAAGCCCTCCTTCGCGGCGGCCTCGAGGAAGCGTTCGTATTGCGGATGAAGCGAGCCGTCGGCGTTGAAGCTGTTCGCGTTGAACGGGAGCCGCAGCGTCGTCACCTCGGGCAGCGCGTCGCGCAGGCGCGCGGCATACAGCTCCGGATCGCCCCACATGCTGACGGGGATCGTCTGGAAGTCGCTCTGCCACAGGTAGTACTTGTCGTTCGCCCTCAGATTGGCTTCGTAGGTGCCATTGGCCTTGTCGATCGCGATCTGGTCTTCGGCCTGAACCTGAAGGTTGATGATGTTCAGTTGGGATGTGCTTGTCATGCGCAGCTCTTCCATGCGTTGTCTGAAACTTGCGATTTTCGGTAGACGCAAGTTCTTTACGATCCACGAAGGCCCCGGCGGCGGGGCGGCTTCTGCTTCATCCTGAGCGCAATCGTAAACAACCTGTGGTTGCATATATTGCACCCAACAGGCTCGCTACAAGACAAACAACGTATGTTTAAAATTTTATTAATCGGGTCGGCGATACCCGGGCTGACTAGCACGCGGTTCAACTAAGAATTGTGACACTCGCGGGGATCAGGGTGCCGGAATCCTGCAACGCGCCTGCTGTCCGCCGGCGTGTGAAGATCGTGCGACTTCAGGTATGGGAGCGGCCCGGTACGAACCTGCGTGGTCCACTCGGCGAGGATGGCGCAGCAGGAAAACCCGCCAACGCTCTTGATGACCATCACAGCGGTTTCGCGTTCTTCCGGCCAGACGGGCGTCGAGTGCGGCGTCCGAAGCTAGCGTGCCGCCCGATCCAGCAGGTCGAGATAAATCTGCGCGCTTTTCTCCGGGCTCAACATCTCGGCCACGTAGTCACGGGGGCGGAACTCCTTCCGCGCACTCCAGAACCGGTCGAACGCGTCCTCTATCTGAGGCTCGGTGAAGGTCATCCCGCAGCGCGCGTCGAAATAAGGAACGGACGAAACCACAAGATCGGCCGGCGCCATCTTGCGTTCCGTCGGGTCGATCAGCCGGCCCTCGTCCCATGCGAGGATCGGGATGCCCGAGGCCATCGCCTCCTGATAGGCAAGGCCCTGCGTCTCGTGTTCGCACAGGAACACCATCGCACGGGAGCGCCCCAGCGCAGCACGAAAATCGCTTCCGTGATGGGCACCGTAGCGCAGAGTCTGTGAGGTCAGACCCCGCTGGCGCAGGTGGGCTTCAAGACGTCCGTGGATGCGGGGAACCAGTTCCTCGCGCTGCCAGCGGATCTTGTCATAGATCAGGACATCGTTCGTCTTTGTGCCTTGCGAAACATCCGGCCAGTCCGAAAGGATGATCGGCGCGAACAGGGGCTGCACCCGGTCGCCCAGCGTCGGGCGCCAGATCTTGCAGGCCCATTCGGAGGGGGCGGTGAAGATCTTGATGTTGCACCGCTCACCGATCGCCTCGATCTCATGCGGCGGGGGCACGAAACCGGGACCGAAGATGGCGGGATTGGGCAGCCGGACCCGATCATACACGCCGGGATAGCCGGAGATGCCGATGGGCTGCTGTGGGTGGCGACGCGCATGTGCGAAATCGTTCACATGCACGTCCATACCCAGAGAAGTAAGGCCCTGCCGCAGGTTCTGGAACGCGGTGTAGAAGCCCGTGTAAAGCTGGCGCCGCCGCAACCCGCGATAGACCGTGCGCGCCTTCAGCCGCAGCTCGGACTGCACACGGCCAAGCGGCCGATCCAGCGCGTGCAGTTCATAACCATGATAGATCAGATCTATGCGCCGCCGTGCCATTTTCGCCCCGTCTGAACAAAGAACGGCTGGTCGTCGGCCGCAATATTGATTGAACCGGCAATCCATCCATCACCACGATGCCGGCCTGATAACGAAATACATCTCGTTTGTCGATGATTAAGGGAGGGCAACGTTAATGCACAGGTGCAGGCGGCAGGGCGCAAAGAGTGCGGCCCGCACACCTCGCTGCATCGACTTCGGAACGGACTTTCAATCCTTCTGCCGCATGTGCCGTTGATTGCAGTTCAAACCCGAGTCCACTTGCAAACTCTGAAAGATTCCACGTCACGCGAACACACTTGCCGGACTGGAATGCGGTGCAACTGTGTCGGCGTTTACCGCGCTGCCGGTTCCGCATCGACAAGCGAAGGGCATGCCGCTAACAGTTGCCCGGCGCGGGATGTGTTCGCGTTGTTGATCGGTAGCGCCAGGTGACCCATCCTGTCGTCTTTCGTATGTGGGGTGAAGATGACGCGGCATCGAACGGACGTGGTCGATCGCGACCAGGCACTGCTTGGCGATGGGCGTTCGGCTGAACATGGGGGACAACGTCGCGGACCGCTTGGACGTGATGCCACTGCGACCCTGTACCACGCATTCGCCGCAGCCCAAATCCCGCCCATTCGAAGCGCCTGCACTTCCGCTCCTCCTCCGCTCGTGATGTTGGTTTTGAAGCCTTTCCGGCCCTCGCCATGGGAGCGACGCGCAAATTCCCAAAATCTGGTTGAAGGGCCTTGATCATGGACACCGACAGCAAGCGGTTCGACCCACCCGATCAGTCTCTTGGACGCTCCGTAGGCCGCGGTGCGGTGGTCACCGGCGGTGCCCAGATCGTGAAGCTCGGATGCCAGATCATTTCCGTCATCGCGCTGTCACGGCTGCTTCAGCCCGAAGATTTCGGCATCGTCGCCATGGCCGCCCCGGTCATCGCCTTTGTGGGGCTGTTCCAGGATTTGGGCCTGACGCAGGCAACGGTCCAGAAGAAGGGCATCACCCATTCTGAAGTCAACAGCCTGTTCTGGATCAACATGGGCGTCAGCACGCTCCTGGGGGTCGTGATGATCCTGATCGCGCCACTGGTCGCGCGCTTCTACTCCCAGCCGCAGGTGGCACCGCTTGTGGCGGCGATGAGCTTGCAACTCGTAATCCTGGGCTCGGGGGCGCAGCACTTCGCCCTCGTCACCCGCCGGATGGAGTTCGGGCGCCTTGCGGTTCTGGAAAGCGTGGCCGCCGTCCTAGGGCTGGCCGTGGCCATCGGCTGGGCCATGATCTGGCACACCTACTGGGCGCTGTTCATTGGCGGTCTTACAACGATGGCGATCACGACGCTGGGATGCTGGCTCACCTCGCGCTGGCTTCCGGGCCTGCCGCGCTGGGTCAGCGGGACCGGAGGCATGGTCAGTTTCGGCGCCGGCATTACCGGCTTCAACTTCGCCAACTATTTCGCGCGCAACCTGGACCAGATCCTGATCGGGCGCCGCTGGGGCAATCAGGAACTGGGGCTTTACGACCGGGCGAACCGGCTGCTGCTGTTCCCGCTGCAGCAGATCACCAATCCGCTGGGACGGGTGATGATCCCGGCCTTGTCCCGGATCGTGGATGAACCCCATCGGTATCGGCGCGCCTACCTTCGCGTGGTCCCGCTCCTGCTGTTCGTGGCCCTGCCGGGGGTGGCGGTCGCCATCGGTGCGGCCGATTTGCTGATCCCGCTGGCTTTGGGGGAACAATGGCATGGGACCGTGACGATCTTCCAAGCGCTGGGTTTCGCGGGGCTTTTGCAGCCGCTCAACAACCCGTCGGGCTGGCTGTTCATCAGCCAGGGCCGATCGATGGAGTTCATGCGCTGGGGCATCTTCGGGGCCGCGACCACGGCTGCGGCGTTGCTGCTCGGCTTGCCCTACGGGGCCTTTGGCGTGGCCATGGCCTATGCGATCAGCGAATATGTCCGGACGCCGCTTCTTTGGCTCTACATCGGTCGCAAGGGGCCGGTGCAGCCCCGACACATCCTGCGCACTGCGCTGCCTTTCGTGCTGGGGGCCCATATCTCAGTGGCGGTGCTGTGTACGATCAAGCAGCATCTGCCTGGCGATCCCGCCGTTGTCCTGGTTCTGGCCACCCTCCTCAGCTATGCGATCGTCGCCGGCGTGGCCGCGTTGTTCCCCGCCGGGCGGGAAACGCTGGCAGACGTGTGCAGCATGGCGCGCAACGCTCTGTCGGGCCCCATCCGCCGCATGCGGGCCTGAGCGCCTGCAGCGCTTTGCGCAAGAACATCGTGCCGGCGGAAGGTCATCCACGCGCCGGCGCCACCACGGTTTGGTTTTCAGGAGTGTCGCATGCGTGTCGGTTTCGTGGTCAGTCAGTTTCCCCTCCTGTCGGAAACCTTTGTCATCTCGCAGATGGAGGGACTTCTTGCCCGGGGGTTCGAGGTGGGCGTGATTTGCGACACCGTGATGGACACCCATCCGGATCGGCAGCGCGAACCCCTATCCTCGCTGATCCGAAACACCCGGCTCTGGTGGTCCTCGGCGCGTCTTCAGCGGGCGGTGGACCGGCTGCCCTATGGCCTGCGCTACAAGGTTGCGGCGCTTCTGGACCTTCGTTTTGGCGGAAAGCTGAACGATTACGACGTCATTATCGCCCATTTCGGCAAGAACGGCGCGCGTGTGGCCCGTGCAAAGCGCATGGGGCGGACCCGCACGCCGGTGGTGACCATCTTCCACGGCTATGACGTCGGCGTTCCGTTCAAGGACAACAAGTGCCGCGAATACGCAGACCTCTTCCGGAACGGCGACCTTCACCTGACGGTCAACAAGGTCTTCCGCGACATGCTGATCGAGTCCGGGGCCGAAGCGAAGAAGGTTGCGGTGCACCGGATGGGCGTCGACGTGACAAGGATCCCCTACACGCCCCGGACCCGCACCGAAGGCGCCGTCCGCTTCGTGTCGGTCTGCCGGCTGGTGGAAAAGAAGGGGATTGAATTCGCCCTGCGCGCCTTTGCGCATGAAACGCTGCGCGGCACGGACTGGCGCTACGACATCATCGGGGGTGGTCCTCTTACTTCGGAACTGGAGGCGCTTGCGACGAAACTCGGCATCCGCGACCGCGTGACCTTCGCAGGCAGCCTGCCCCATGACGAGGTGAAGCGGCGGCTGCACGACTACCACGCCTTCATCCTTCCCAGCATCACCAGCCGCACCGGCGACATGGAAGGCGTACCCGTGGCCCTGATGGAGGCCATGGCCTCGGGCCTTCCGGTCATCAGCTCCTATCACTCGGGCATTCCCGAACTGATCACGGATGGAGAAACGGGCTTTCTCGCCCCCGAACGGGACCACGAGGCGCTGGCCGCACGTATCCTGCAAGTCATCGCAGATCCGGCCAGCTGCGACCGGATCGTGGCCGCTGCGCGCGCAAAGATCGAGGCGGACCACGACAACGCGGCTCTGGACGACCGGATCGCCGCGATCCTCAACGACCTGGCGAGGCAACGGGCGGGGCAATGACCCCGCTCACCGCCCCAACAGGAAGCGGGCCCCGTTCAAGCCGCAGCGCCAGTCGCGCGCCTTGATTGCGGCGCGGACGTGCCAGCGTGCGGCACGGCGCAGGACGGCCACGATTTCAGGCCCCGGCCCGGGCATCCGCGACAAGGCCAGAAGACCGGCACGCACTTCTGCAGAGGCAAAGAGTTCCGGCGCACCAAGGGCCGAGTTCGGGCTGCGGGCCAGCATGTCGCGCTCCAGCCCCGACAGCGCCGAGGCCTGCATCCCTGCAGCTTCGCGCCACGCCGCCACTGCTTCGGGCCACATCCGCTGCCGGGCAAGGACGCAGCCGCGCTTGATGCGGGCTGCGCGTGCGTGCAAAGGCTGCGGCACCGCATCAAGGTCGGAAGCCGCAATCAATTGCGCATCGGACAAGCCCGCAAGCATCAGTTCAAAGATGATGCGGTTGTAGACCGCCCACATGTCAGAGTTGCGGGATGCGGCGAAACTCGTCGTCGCCGTCCCCCGCGTGCCCTTGTGCTCCCGGTGCAGGAAAACCGTGTCCGGCAGTTGCAGCCCGCGATGGCTGCGGGCGATCCGCAGCAGCATCTCGTAATCCTGCGACCGCACCAAGCTCGTGTCAAACGGCCCCACCGCGTCATAGACCCGGCGCCGGACCATCAGCCCGGGCTGGAAGATGTGGCAGCCCTCCAGAAGATCCGGAAAGATCTGGTCTGGGGCAGAGTCGCGCATGTAGCCAGGGGGACGCGTCACCTTTTGCCCGCTGGCCGGATCGACCTCGAAGTCGATATGGCGCCCGGCGCAAAATCCTAAATCTTCGTCCGCCTCAAGCGGCGCGGACAGGGCCGCGCACGCCTCGGGGAGAAGCAGATCGTCATCGTCCACGATCCAGACGAGATCGCCCGAAATCATCCCCATCGCGAGGTTCAGCGCCGACGCTTTCCCGCCGTTGGGAATTCGCACGACCCTCAGCCCCTCGTAGCCCGCCAGAACCTCCGCCGTACCATCGGTGGAGCCATCGTCGATGACCAGGATCTCGTCCGGCTTGCGGGTCTGAGCAAGAAGGCTCTCGATCGTCTCACCGATCAGGCTGGCACGGTTATAGGTAGGGAGGATGACGCTGATGCGCTGTTTCATTCTGCTTCTTTCGCTGAGCTTGGCGAATGTCGAGGGTAGGCGGTTGCAGATCGGCTGGGCCGGCGCATCATGATTTGCCCCGAATATGCGCATACCGTCTCCGAGTCTTCCGCAGGCCAGAAACGCGAAACGGAACCGACGTCACCATCTCCACGCTGCCATCCCGGCAGCTTGTTCCGACCGCGTTCGGCCGCACCGCTGGCTCTCGCGTGGGTGGCAAAGCGAGCGCACCGGCGGGATGAACTTCCCGGAAGGGCCAAGTCGGGTCCTGAACATTCACAGGAGAATTCCACGACCGCGATCGGGCTTAACGCGTCGATATTGCCGTTCCGCCCGCAATCCTGCGCAACTGGGGCTTGGCGATAATGTCCTGACAAATCGTTAATCCACCACAAATCGTTTTTCCGTGCCTGGCAGGGGCGGCGTTCCCCAGCCCCGGTGATGGCATGGGAAGTCTAAGATTATTTGAACGGCCTCAGCCACACCGTCGGCCGGTACAAGAGATGCGGCACAAAGCCAACGCGTCCCAGTGCGAAGGGCGTAAAATTTTACAGGCTCTTGTCTCGACTCGAGCCGTGTATGCCTTGATTGTTTGCGGGCCCAATGGGCGTCGAGCCGGAAAGGTGATCCTTGTGATTGCCATTGATCCTGACAATCCTTCGACGGCGCATGCGCCGCGCAGTTCGCCTGCCCCATCGGGCGGACCTGATATCGACGATATCGAGAAAGACGACGTGTGCGATTTGACATCAATGCTTCACGACGGCCCTCAGGCCGTATCGTAAAGGCAATCCTCACGGATCGGCCACGGAACCTCGCGCCTCACTCCGACGCGCCCCATGCCATGCTTCAGGAGGCCAGGACATCATGAAGACGCGCATCCTGGGCATCGACGCCATGAGGAGCATGGCCATCCTGCTGGCCATGGGCTCCCACGTCTACTCTGAAACCGGGGTCGGCCGGTACCTGACGCCGGAGGTGTCGATCCCGCTGCGGGTCCTCATGCAAACCGCGACGCCCATCTTTGTGCTGTTGTTGGGCACAATGCTGGAACTTGTCTACTATCCGCGCTGGATTTCCGGACAGAAGGCCCTCGTCACCTCGCGGCTGTTCAAGCGGGCATTGCAATGCTGGATCCTCTACGCCTTGTCGATCTTCTGCCTCTTTCTGGTCGATGATGGCTATTCGTTGAAATTCAGCATCTCCTGCCTGCTGTTCATGGGAAATTCGCCGTATACCGAGATCCTGAAGTTCTACGCGTTCATCCTGGCCTTGGCTCCGCTTCTGCTGTGGGTCCGCGAACGGGTGGAACTTTGGCCGCTGGTCGCTTTCGCCCTCGCCTACCAATTGGCCTGGCCCCTTCTTCATGACCTTCCCGACGTCCGGACCGATCTGGGCTTCCCCCGACAGGTTGCACGGATCGTGAAGTTCCTGACCGGCTTTGGCAGCTCGCACCTTGCGGGCCCTTCCGTGCTGCACGGGCTTACCTTGGTGATCGGCGGGCTGTGCCTAGGCCGGTTCATCGCCGCCGGACGGCGCGGCCCCACGGACGAGGAAAGGGCGGCGGCTTTTGGGCGCAGGATCTCGTTGGCCCTCTTGCCACTGGTGGCGATGAGCGTCACCGCGCTCCTGACGGCGCCCGACTGGGTGTTCCGCGGCCTGTCGAACATGAGCTTGCGGATGAACAGCCACGTGATCTACTTCGCGGCGGGCGCCTTGGCCGCGCTGTGCCTGACGCTGGCCTTCATCTGGATCGTGGACGTCCGCGCGCCGGGTCGGGCGTCGATGTGGCGCGGGTTGTCCTTCTTCGGCCGGACGAGCATGTTCACCTTCGCCTGGGGGAACATGCTTCTCTACCTCGTGGACCATCGGCCGACGACCGAGGTCGGCGCCTTCGGCATGGCCGCGCTTCTTCTGGCCACGATCTGTCTGATGAGCCTGCTGTTCGACCTGATCATGCGCCATTCCGACTCGGCCCGCACGCTGCTGGCGGTCGTGAACAGACCGCTCGACCGGCTCACCGGGTTGTCCTTGGCGAAGTAGGTGATGTTGCCAATGCTCGCACCCAGCCGGCACGCCTGCAGTGGCGGCCGCCGGCGCGGGTTCAGGTTACCTCAAAGCACGCGCCCCGCCCAAACGGCAACCTTTCTGGCAGAAAACCATTGGTCCCGCGCCAAGTCCGGCCTAGACACGGTGTGTCAGTTACATACGAGTGCCCTTCATGAACACGGTTTCGGTCATCATTCCCGCGCACAACTCCCGCAGGACCATCGCGCAGGCCATCCGCTCGGCCCTGGCCGAGCCTGAGGTGGCGGAGGTGCTCGTCGTGGACGATGCCTCGGCCGACGACACGGCGGCGGTGGCGCAGGGATGCGAGGATGGCAGTGGCCGTCTGCGCGTGATCCGTCTGGATCGGAACGTGGGCCCCGCCAAGGCCCGGAACGAGGCGATCGAGATCGCGACCGCCTCTTGGATCGCCATCCTCGATTCTGATGACATCCTTCTGCCCGGACGCTTTGCGCGGCTGTTCGCGGCAGGCCCGTTCGATCTGGCGGCCGACAACATCGCGCTGGTCCCCGACCACATGCGTGACACCGTGACGCCGCAGGACGTCGCCGTCTTTCCCGACGCCCCGACGCCGATGTCGCTTTCCGGCTTCGTGGCCGGAAACCTTGGCGGGCGCGCCGGTATGGGCCGGGATGAG
Source organism: Falsirhodobacter sp. 20TX0035 (assembly GCF_028307215.1). Lineage (GTDB taxonomy): Bacteria > Pseudomonadota > Alphaproteobacteria > Rhodobacterales > Rhodobacteraceae > Falsirhodobacter. The sequence continues at coordinate 11,771 of NZ_JAQMHV010000015.1, forward strand.
ACAGGCCTTCTGAAGCCGATCATCCGCCGTGAATTCCTCCTGCGCAGCGGTCTGCGCTATGACGAAGGTCTTCGGCTGGGCGAGGATTTCATTCTTTACGTCCGCCTGATGGCGCGTGGGGCGCGGTTCATCACGATCCGGTCCTGCGGCTATGTCGCCTTCCAGCGCCCGGACTCCCTCAGCGTGAAGCACCGGACGGCGGATCTGAAGGCCTTCGCCGATGCCGCGGCCGGGATCCTGCGGGACGACGCCCTGCCTGCCGACGCGCAGGAGCTTCTGCGCCAGCAGGAACGGTTCACCCGCAACAAGTTTCACCACCGGCTGTTCCTTGACCAGAAGTCCGAACAAGGTCTTTTGTCGGCCGCCCGCCGGGCCATGGCCCTGCCCGCGGCACTTTGGCCCATCCTTCGGCTGACCGCGCGGGACAAGCGGGGCACCTTCCTGCGGAAGATGGGCCTTGTGAAGGTCCCGCACGAATATTCCGGCATCCGCTATCTGCTGCAGGCAGACCGCTGAGCCCGCGCCTTGTTTACCAACAATACCGTTCCTTTCCGGCCTCTCTGGACCGTTTGGCCGCAATCGGGTAAAGGCTGAGAGTGAACGGGTCGCACCTTTCCCTTTGTTTTCACGTGTCCTGCCCTGATGAACGGGCATTTTTTTAAAGATTTCGGAAGGTTGTCCGCGTGCTTGTGACGTATTTGGCACATGATCTTGACGATCCCGCCATCTCCCGCCGGGTCGAGATGCTTCGCCGGGGCGGGGCCGAGGTTCGCCTGGCCGGTTTCCGGCGCGGTTCCGGGGCTTTGGCGCCCGATGTTACCGTGCTTGGTCAGACCGAGAATGGCCGGATGAAGCAGCGGCTGGCGTCGATTCTTCGGGCTTTGCCGCGAATCGGCCGCATGGTGCCGCCCGCGGCCCGTCCGGAAACCATCCTTGCACGCAATCTGGAAACGCTGGTTCTGGGGGCATGGCTGGCCCGCGGCGGCCGCGCCCGGCTGTGCTACGAACTGCTTGATATTCACGGCATGATGCTGGGCCAGGGAAAGACCGCCCGCGCTCTGCGGCAGGTGGAGGCGACGCTGATGCGCCGCTGCGCCGCCGTCGTCACCTCCTCCCCCGCCTTTGCCCGGAACTACCTGCGGGCCTACGGGCAGCCGGACATTCCGGTCATCCTGGCCGAGAACAAGCCCTTCGACGGCCCCGCTACCAAACCGGCCACGGCCCCTGCCCGCGCGCCGGTCACCATTGGCTGGTTCGGCATCCTGCGCTGCCGCTTCTCGCTCGACGCGCTGGACCGACTGACGCGCCGCCACCCCGGCCAGTTCCAAGTGATCCTTCGAGGCCGCCCGGCGCTGGACGTGCTGGGTGATTTTCAGGCGGTGGTCGATGCGAACCCCGACCTGCACTTCCTCGGCCCTTATCGCTGGCCCGACGACCTGCCCGCCATCTATGGCGAGGTGGACTATGCGTGGCTGATCGACCGCTATCAGGCGGGGGAGAATTCGGACTGGCTGCTGCCGAACCGCCTGTACGAAGGCTGCCTGAACGGCGCCGTTCCCATCGTGCTGGAGGGGACGGAGGTCGCGCGCAAGGCGGCCGGCTGGGGCTGCACGCTGACAATCCGTGCGCCGAAGGATGACGCGATCGCCGAGGGCCTTGCCAACGCCGCCGGGGACCTGCCCGCCCTGCAACAGGCGCTGGCCGCCGTGCCCCGGGATGCCCTGCGGATGGACGATGCGGAATGCCGTTCCCTGACGGCCGCAATCTGCGGAGGTGCCGCATGACCCCTTCCCTCCTGATCGTCATCCCCACCTTGAACGAGGCCAAACACATCGCCCAGGTTCTGGCGTCGGTGCTGGCCTTTCCGGCGGCACGGGACGCCCGGATCGTGGTGGCCGATGGCGGCTCCACCGACGGCACCCCCGACATCGTGCGTCGGATCGCGGGGACGGAACCGCGGGTCCACCTGATGCACAATCCGCAGCGCCTTCAATCCGCCGCTGTCAACCGCGCGGTCGAGGAGTTCGGCGCGGATCATGAATGGCTGCTGCGGCTGGACGCGCACAGCGCCTATCCCGCCGATTTCGCCGACGTCGTCCTCCACGAGGCGCAGCAGCAGGGGGCGGACAGCGTTGTCGTCTCCATGGTGGCCGAAGGGGAAGGTTTCTGGCAGCAGGCGGTCGCGCTGGCGCAGAACTCCCGCCTCGGCAATGGTGGGTCGGCGCACCGGCTGGACGGGCCGGGAAAATGGGTGGATCACGGCCACCACGCCCTGATGCGGATGGCGGCCTTCCGCGCCGCCGGGGGCTACGATCCCGGCTTCAGCCACAACGAGGATGCCGAACTGGACCATCGTCTGCGCGCGGCCGGGTTCCGCATCTGGCTGACGCAGCGCACGCGGCTGACCTATTTCCCCCGCCGCACGGTGGCGTCGCTGTGGCGGCAATATCAGAACTTCGGGCGCGGCCGGCGCCGCAACCTGACCAAGCACGGTATGCGGCCCGCCACGCGGCAGGCCGTCGTGGCGGCGCTGGCCCCGGCTCTGGCCTGCGCGGTTCTGGCCCCGCTGAACGCGATCTTCGCCTTGCCCCTGCTGCTGTGGATCGCGGGCTGTCTGGCAGGCGGCGTCGCGATCGCGCTTTCCGAACGCCATGTGGCGGGGCTGTTCGCAGGTTTCTTCGCGGGCATCATGCATTTGGCATGGTCCGTGGGATATTGGCGTGAATGGATCTCGGCACGGCCGAAACAGGAAAGGGTCCGTCATGCCTGAGCGGCTGATCGTCGGAATTTGCACCTATCGCCGGCCCGAACTGGCGCGGACACTGGAATCGCTGCGCGACATGCTGCCCTGTGGGGCCCAGGTCAGCGTGGCCGTGGCCGACAACGACAACGAACCCTCGGCGATGAAGCTGGTGACGGGGATCGCGAACGGCTTTCCCCTGCCGATCACCTATCTGCACGCGCCGGCGGGCAACATCTCCATCGCGCGGAACGCGCTGCTGGATCACGCGCGGGCGCAGGGGGCGCGGTTCTTCGTCTATGTCGACGATGACCAGACCCTGCGTCCCGACACCCTGCAGGCCCTGATGCAGGCGCGGGCTGACAGCGGCGCGGGGGCGGTTCTGGGCGTCGTCCACGGCGCTTATTCTCCGGACGCGCCGCGCTGGATGCTGTCCGCGCGCCCGCATGACACGCACCCGGTCCTGTCGCCCGACGGGTCCTGCCGCGCGGGCTACACCGGCAACAACCTTGTCGATCTGGCCGATCCGGCTTGGCAGGGTCTGGACTTCGATCTGTCGCGCGGCCGCAGCGGGGGCGAGGACACCGAGTGGTTTGCCCGCTATCTTGCCGCCGGTGGACGCATCGCGCCCGCCCCCCGCGCCATCGTCGATGAAACGGTGCCAAGCGACCGCACCTCGCTGCGCTGGCTTTTGCGCCGGCGGTATCGCATGGGCCAGACCCATGCCGAAACCGCAACGCTGGGCCGGGGCAATCCGGCCCGGTGGAAGCTGGGCGCGGTGGCCGCCGCGAAATGCGCGGCCTGCCTGACCATGGCCGTGGCGTCGGGAACGTCGTCACGCCGCAATCCGCAATTGATGCGCGCCGGACTTCACGCCGGTGTCGTCGCCCGCATCCTGGGCGCAGGCCCCGTCGAGCTTTATGGCCCGGCAGCCACCAAGAAAAGGCAAGCATGAACATGCGCGAACTCCGCTCCTACGTCCCGCCCGTGTCCGTCGATCACCCGGCCGAGCCGTCGCAGACCATCGAACTGCAGCGCCTTCTGGCCGGCGCCCGCCGCCAGCGCCTGCACATCCTTCTTCCGGCCCTAGGGCTGGGGATTTTCGGTCTGGCCTATGGCATGTCGAAGCCCGACACCTACAGCGCCACCGCCACGATGCTGCTGGACGACACGCTGAACACCGCCACGCGGCAGGCGGGGGGCCTGGGCGCGCCCAGCCTGACGCCCACCGCCGCGATCGAGGATGCGCGGATCGTCATGGCCTCGAACAAGCTGGCCTATGACGTGCTGAACACGACGGGGCTGACGGAGAACGCGACGTTCCTTGACGTGCCGAGCTCGCCGATCTCCACCGCCATCGGCCGCACGATTGCCTTTGTCCTGACGCCGGTCACCTGGCTGAAAAGCCTGGTGACACCAGCCGAGGAGCCGGTGAGCGCAGCCGTTGCCACCGCGTCGGACGAAACGACGACGGACCCCCAGCAACGCTTTGCGGCCTATCTGCTGCAACGGGACCTGAACGTTTCACGGCTGAGCCAGAGCAGCGCCATCGGCATCACCTACACCTCGCACGATCCGGCCATCGCGTCCACGGTTGCGAACGCCTATGCCGACGCCTATCGCCAGGACCTTCTGGGCGCCAACGCGCAGGCCGTCACGGCCACCGAAGGCTGGATGGCGGAACGCCTGCAACAACTGCGCCAGCAGTCGCAAGAGGCTGCCCAGGCGGCCGAGAAGTTCGCCGCCGACAACCGCCTTGCGATCTCGCAGGACGGCACGCTGCTAAGCGAGCAGGCCCAGGCGGAACTGAACGCGAGCCTGACCGCCGCCATCGGCGACCGCGCCAAGGCGCAGGCCATCCTCAGCACCTATGATGATGTGCTGGCGGGGGGCGTGGAAGGTCTTCTGGACGGCAACTCGATCAGCTTCGGCTCGGACCAGTTGCCGGAACAGCTTCTCAGCCGGCTCGACAACTTCAACGGGTTGCAGTCGCGCCTGCGCGAACTGACGATCAATGCCGGACCGAACCACCCCCAGATCGCGGGGCTTAAGGAAGCGTTGCAGACGTCGGCCGGACGGCTGTTCGTGGAATTGCAGGCCCGTCGCCAGACGGCGGCCAGCGATCTGAACGTCGCCAAGGCCCGCGTGGACGCCCTGCGCGCCACCTTGGACGAGATGACCGCCCAGAACGCCGGTCAGGCGGCGGCCCTTGTCCGCCTGAAATCGATGCAGCAGGAAGCGCAAACCCTGTCGACGCTGTACCAGCAGACGCTGGCCGGCTCGCAGGAGATTCGCCAGCAAAGCTCGTTCCCCGTCGCCAATGTGCGCGTTCTGTCCTATGCCGAAACGCCGCGGCAGCCCTCGGGGCCGGCCACACTGCGTTATGCCATCGCCGCCGGGATGCTGGGCCTGTTCTTCGGCCTGTGCTGGGCCATCCGGCGCGAAACGCGCCAAAGCGTGCTGCGCACGGCCAACGACCTGACGGCCTATTCGCCGCTGCGCTTCCTCGGACACCTGCCGCCCCTGCGGTCCTTCCGCGGGTCCCACGCGCCGCAGATCCGCGCCGCGTCGCACGAGGCGAACATGCCCATCCAGCGCCCGCTGGCGCCTTCCGTCCAGATCCCCGTGCTGCAGCAGCCGAACTCCATCTACGCCGAAACGCTGCGCCACGTGCGGCTGGCGGCGCAAGGGCAAAGCGACGGCGCCGCCGTTGTGGCCGTGACCTCGTTCAACCCTTACCACGGCCGTGCCTCGGTCACGCTGAACCTGGCCGGTCAGATCGCCGCCACGTCGAAGAAGCGTGTGCTGGTCATCGACACAGACAGCCGGGAAGGCACCCTCACCCGCCTGCTGCGCCTGGACAGCAAGCCCGGCTTCGCAGAGGGTGCGTCCTCTGACGACCACTGGCAGTCGATGCTGCTGGATGTCGAAGACGCCAATCTGACCGTGCTTCCCGCCGGCAAGGGCATCCCGGACGATCTGCAATCCGCCCAGCTGATCCGCCGCATCCTGAACGAGGTTCGGGGCGAGTTCGCTGCCATCGTCGTGGATGTTCCGGCGCTGTATCCGACGGCGCAGGGCCTTGCGATGCTCTACGAACTGCCAAGCTTTGCCGTGGTCGGAGAATGGGGCGAGACGCCGCGCGACGTCGCGGAAGCCGCGCTCCTGAACCATCCGCTGTTGGAAAGCCTTTGCCTGGGCGTGGTCTACGACCGTGTGAACCTGCGCAAGCTTCGCAGCTTCACGACCCCGAATTCGGTGGAACGGATGCTGGTGGAGGCCTGATCCAGGCCTCTACAACCTAAGAGTGACGAACCTGTTAACCTTTCCTTTCCTTTTTTTCGGCTATGGTGCACCATAGGTTGTCACAACCGGATGCGCCTAGGCCGTTAAGGGACACAGATGTTCGTCACTTGCTACATCGCCGTCATGCTGGCCGCCGTTGTGGCGGCGATCCTCGCGGCCTTGTCCGCGGGATGGTCAGGATGGCAGACTATTGGCGCCGCCGCGGCGGTGCTGGTGATCGGGCAGCTGGCCCTGCTGGCCTATATCGCGATCCGGTCCACGGTCACGCTCCCTGCGTCCGCAGACCGGAGAGATAGCCATCGGGCTGACCGGGACCATCACCCGGTTGCTCACTCTGAACGATCCGGCCATCATCCATGACATGAACGACGTCCGCCACGGCCAGCAAAGCCGGGCGGTGCGTGATGACCAGAACAGTAACGCTGCCCTTCAGCTTTCCGATCGTCTCGGCCAGGGCGAGCTCGTTTTCCCAGTCCAGCGCGCTCGTCGCCTCATCCAGGATGAGGATGTCCGGATCACGCATCAGCGCACGGGCCAGCGCGATCCGCTGGCGTTCCCCGCCCGAGAGCAGGCCGCCGCGCTCTCCCACCGGGCTGTCGATTCCATCGGGCAGCGCCGCCACGAAATTCGCCGAGGCGCGTGAGAGGGCCAGCTGCATGGCACCCTCATCCCCCGGGCCGGGCTCGGCCACGGCCAGCATCAGGTTGGCGCGGATGGTGCCGTCGATCAGATGCGGATCCTGCGTGACATAAGCGGTGCGATCCCGCCACGCGCGCAACTGCCCGGCCTCCAACGGCTGCCCATCCACCAGAAGCCGCCCCTGATCGGCCTGCAACAAGCCGATCACCAGATCGGCGATCGTGCTTTTCCCCGCACCGGACGGGCCGGTGATCACCGAGATGCGGTTGGCCGGAATGCGCAGCGTCAGGTCGGTCAGCACGTTTCGCGTGGCCCCCGGGAAGCGCCAGGTGACGCGGTCCAGACAAATCTCATGCTGCGGCGCCGGGGCGGGCAGAGTGCCATCCGCCGCCGGATCGCGCCATTCGTCCAGCTGATCCTGAAGCGTGCGGATGTCACGCCAAGCGGGCAGATCGACCAGCAACTGCTGGACCGACGCTTGCAGACCCAGGAACCGCGGCCCGGCCCGCATGAACAGGATCAGAAGCACGGCGATGCGCGCAAGGTCCATACCGAGGCCGGACCGTGCCACCCAGATGAACAATGCCGCCCCGGCCACGGCCGACACCTGGAACAGCCCCGACCCGACGCTGGACTGGCGGACATATTGGACCGCATCGATCCGCGTCTGGTGCAGAATGTCCGAGAAGACGCCCTGATACCGCCGCTCCAGGTTCATGCTGCGGGCGACCTTCAGCCCGCCCACGAATTCGCTGACGGCATGGCTTTGCCGTTTTCGCTTTTCCTGCAACCGGGTGCCATGACGTCCCGCTGCCTTGCGGAACGGCCGCATCAGCGACAGCGCCACAAGCCCGAAACCAAAGGACAGCAGCGTCATGGGAACCGAGACGAGAAGGCTGAGCACCAGATACAGCCCCAGACCGATCGCCCCTTGCAGGATGGTCAGCAGGTTGAAGGTCGCCATATAAAGACGCTCGATCTCGCCGGTCAGGGCGTGCTCGATCCGCGATCGCGGCAGGCGCACCAGGCTGTCCCAGCGCGCGGCGGCGATGTCGCGGAACAGCGACAGGCGGAAACGATCGGTGAAGTCGTGGACCAGCTCTGTCAGGTAGATGCCCTTGGAGCGGTTGAAGGCTGCCTGCGCCGCCGTCAGCAGCACGATGAACACCAGAAGCACCCAAAGAGGGATGGCGTCGGGCACAAAGGCCGGAAGGTTCAGGCGCGCCAGATCCACCACATTTTCGCCATTGCCGACCAGTTGCAGGATCGGCAGGAACAAGAGGATGGAGATGCCTTCGGTCAGCGTGCCCAGCACCAGAAGCGTGGTGCCGATCGTCAGACGGCGCCGCTCCATCCGGGCGAGCGCGGTGAAGAACGACGACAGTTCCGTCCGGGAGCCGGTCATGCGGGAACGCGGGACAGATCGGCCGCGATGGTGTCCGCAATCTCATCCGCGCGGTCGAGGCCTTCGGCGATCCCAAGGACCTGTGGCGGATGTGACGCGGCCAGCGCCGCGGCCGCGCGGAAGTGCTGGGCCGCCGCCTGCCCCTTCAGCAGCGCATCGCCGAACCGCGTGGCGTATGAAAAGCGCAAGAGCGTCGGAAGGGAAAGTGCCGGATCAGGCGGCAGAACGCGCGACGCCTCCCCCGGTGCCAGCCGCTGCAACGTGTAAAGACGTGCCACCGGAACCGGCTCCTTCGCCAGCATCTCGGGCGGCAGCAGAACGCGGGTCTTGTCGATCAGGTCGTGGACGTGCCCCCGCAGGGTGGCCCCACCCGGCGCGAAACGGCGCGCCTCGTCCGAGAGCTTGAGCTGGGCGAAGCCCGGCTGGATGCGTCCGGCGGGATCGATCGCGACCAGATCGTCGGCCAGAAGCCGGCCGCCGCGCGCGATAAGGGCGGTGGCCGTGGTCGATTTGCCAGTGCCCTTGTCGGCCAGAAACGCCACCGCCCCACCTTGGAACAGCACCGCGCTGGCGTGCAGCACGAAATAGCCGCGGCGACGCAGAACCTCGAACAGGATCGGCCCCAGCAGCGGGAAGGCCAGAAGATCGTCCGACGCCTCCGCCGCCCGGGTGATCCGGATCGCGTCTCCGGCTTGCGACACCCGGAAGTTGCCGACCGCCGGCCAGAACAGGGCGGTCCCGTCCTCGGCAAATCCGATCTCCGGCACGGCATCGGCGGGCATGGGGGCCGGATCAAGGGTGATCGTCAGGTCCGGCTGCCCCCCGGCCTCGATGGAAGCGAGTTCGGGAAGGCGCAGGTCGGATCGGATCACCAGACCGTAAGCCATGTACGAAAACGGGGCAGACTGGCTCATCATGACGCCTTGTGTTGAAGAAGGGGGGCCGCCTCGCGCAGGTCGAACCAGGTGGCCAGCGCCAGCGCGCGGGCGATCCGGAAGGCGGCGCCGGGATCCGGGCTGTCGGACTGCAGAAGGGTGCCATCGGCCCGCAGGGTGTCGATGTTCACCCAGCCCTGCAACGGTTGCGGATCCACCAGAAGCCGGCGCAGGTCGGGATCGCGTTGAAGGCGGGCCCAAAAGTTGGGGAGGAAGTCGATCTTGTCGCGCCGTTGACGGACCTTCTCGGGCAGGACGTCCCGCATCGCCCGCCGCAAAAGGCTGCGCGGCTGGCCTTGGGCAATAAGGGCATGGTCGGGTTGGGCGACGCAAAGCTCAACCACGCGGTGATCGTAGAAGGGGTAATGGGGCGTGACCCCGGCGCTGCGGGCGGCCACATCCAGAACCTCCAATGCGCCGCTGAGCAGCGGGGCCGTCATCGTGTCCAGATGCGCCCGCACGCCTTCGGGCAGATCCCCGCCCACCGGGGAATGAAGGGCCTGCACACGTGCCACAAGGTCCGTGTCGGCCACCAAGGCCGGATCCAGCAGCGCCCGCCATTCCAGACGGTCATGGTGCGGCGCCCGGGACGCACGGCGCGCCAAGGCCGCCAACAGCCGCGGGCCGCGCGCCGCGACCAGTTGCATCCAGACACTTGTGGGCGAGACGCCGGTGAAACGCGCATGCTGCCATGCCAGTCCCAGCGCCGGCCCCCAGGCACCGCGACCCGCGATATGCATCAGGCTCCGCAAGCCGCCGTCGATCACTTCATCGCCCCCATGGCCGTCTAGGACGTCGCGATATCCCATTCGTCTTGACGCGAGGTAAAGATGACGGTTTCCCGGAAGTCCGGGCGCAAAAAGGGGCTGGTCGTTGTCGGTCAACAGGGCCCGCAGGTCCGGGGCGACATCAGCGGCCGGGATGTTTTCGGGAATGAGCGCGCCTCTGGACTTCGCCAGCACCGCGTCGATATACACGCCCTCGTCCAGCGCGGGATTGTCATAGCGCAGCGAAAGAGCGGCCCGTTCTTCCCCCGGACCCACCGACAGCAGGGACAGGGTGCTGGAATCCAGTCCACCGCTGAGGAAGGTGGCGATGCTGCGGCCCGCGCAGGCTTCCCGCGTCGCATGTCGAAGGGCCTCATGCAGCGCCTCGGCCCCGTCGGCCTCGCTCGGGACGATCCGTTCGTGCAGGCTGTACCAGCCCCGCGTGGTCAGCGTGCCGTTTGCGGAAAGGCGGAGCAGGTGGCCCGGCGGAAGACGGCGGATCTGCGCGTGCGCGGTGCGTTCGTGGCTCGTGTCCTGCCCGCATAGGAAGTCGGCCATCCACGCCCGGTCGATGTCGGTCGCACCCGACAGGCCAAGCCGCACCAGGCGGATCGTGGAGGCGACGACGATGCGGTCCGCCTCCACCGCATAGGCCAGCGGTCGGACGCCCATGCGATCCCGCACGGCCCAGGTTTCGCCCGTCCGGGCGTCATGGATGGTGAAGGCAAAGCAGCCGTTCAGCCGATGCAGCGCACCTTCCTGATGCCGCGCCCACAAGGATAGGACCATCTGCGCCGGATCGGCATCCGTTCCATGCCCTGAATCAGCCCGCAACTGCGGAATGTCCGTCAGCCCCAGATCGCCGCACAGCGACAGCGGCCCCTGTTGTGCCAGGCATCCCCATTGCAGAAGACGATCACCCGGCGAACGGCTTTCCGCCGAGTCGGGGCACCCCGCCCGCATCCGCATCGCGGCAGAGGCAAGGCCGAGGATCGGCCGCCCGATCCCGCCCAGAACGGCAAAATGGCTCATCGCGCCACCGACGGGGCGCGCACCGGGTAGTCGTGCAGCATTCGGTGACGTTGATAAAGATCGACGGTTCCGCCAAGCACCACCGTATCGCCCGCCATCAGCCAGGCATGGGGCGCGATCCGCCCTTGGGCGTCCGCCAGCGGCGGCACCGAGATCCGGACGATCGAATCGAAACCGCGGCGCGCCAGAATCCACTGCCCCGCGGTCGCCTGCGTCAGGCAGCTGGCCTTGGGCACAGAGCGTGACACCGCGGCAACCGCCCAGGCGATCTCGGCAAGGCGGTGGTTGGGGGCCATCGAATGAACGGTAAAGGTGCCGATCCGACGCCGCAGCCAGTCGCTCCGGCGCGACGACAGGGCGCAGCGGACGACCGCCACCGTGAACAGGCACTCCAGCAAAAGGCACACCTGCCTTGCCGAAATCCGACGCAGGCGGGCCATTGCGTCAGGCCCTTACAACGAGGCCGTTTTGCGCCATCTCGTCCAGAAGGCGCGAGATGTCGTTCTCACATTCGGCCTGCGACACCTCGAAGTTCGAGGCGATGGATTGGGCCAATTCGGGAACCGACGTCGGCTCCTTCAGAAGCCCCCAGACTTCTGCCCCGACCTCGTCCAAGCCGAAGTACAGGTTGGTTTTGAGGTTCAGAATCGCGAGACCACCGTCCACGTCGCAAGCGACGCAGTCCGGCGAGACAACATAGGACATGATGTGCCTTCCGATGAAAAAGGGCGGCGTGACCGCCGCCCATTCGCGCTTTTACGAGAAGGTCAGTTCACCTTTGGGAGTCCCGACGGGGAACGCCTGGTCCAGCATGGAGCCGTTGGACGAACCTTGGGTCAGGGCTTCGAGGGTGCCGTGAACGCGGAGGGCGGGCGCGGAGTAAGCTTTTTTCATCGTACACAACCATTACTAAGGGACGCTGCGCGGAAATTCGCCAGCACCTGTTGATTCAGCGCAGATGACCAAATTGTCAACATGAAATGACAGAGTATAGAAAAGTTAGGTTAATAAAATGAAAATTCTTTGTTAACTATCTATTAACGTTGAAAACCGCTCCGGTTTCTGACAACCCTCCATCTGACTCCCGTTCATGGGTCAGTATTCATGTTGTTTTAACGATTGTTCAGGAGCTTCTCCCCATGCCCCCTGATGGCACCAGTGTCGGTATTGACGGCAAGTTGGCCGTTTCGCTTTCCTCCTCCTCCCCGAATCTGGGGACGGCTCCCGGAGCCGCCCCGCAACCCCGTTCCACCAAGCCCGTCGGCGGCCTCGCAAAGCGGTCCCTGGACGTGGCGCTTGTGCTGCTCAGCCTTCCGCTCTTCGGCATCCTGATTCTTGGCCTGATCGCGCTGATCAAGGCAACGGATCGTGGCCCCCTCCTCTACGGTCACCGCCGCGTCGGCTTCAACGGGACCGAGTTCAAGTGCTGGAAGTTCCGCACCATGGTCGTGAACGGGGACGAGATCCTTGCCCGTCACCTTGAGTCAAACCCGGCGGACCGGCTCCAGTGGGAGACGGAGCGCAAGCTGTCGAACGATCCACGGGTCACGCGCGTGGGCGCGATCCTCCGCAAGCTGAGCCTGGATGAACTTCCGCAGCTTCTGAACGTGCTCTGCGGTCAGATGAGCATCGTCGGCCCCCGTCCCGTCGTCCGGGCCGAGCTCGACAACTATGCCGCCACCGCGCCGCTTTACCTGATCACGCGCCCGGGCCTGACCGGTCTTTGGCAGGTCAGCGGTCGCAGCGACACCACCTATGCCGAACGTGTCCGGCTGGACCGCCAATACGTCCAGGGCTGGAGCATGCTGCTGGACATCAAGATCATCCTGCGCACCATCCCGGCGCTGCTCAGCTCGCGCGGCGCGCGCTGAAGACTTTCAGGCGGATGTATCTGACATCCGCCTGCCTGCATGCCCAAGCGATGAATACGGCGCGACGCCGGAGGAAGAACGTCGGATCTATGCACCGATCACGCTGTTGTGAATGGTGATCACGGATGGATCGTTGATGCACGTCCCCAGCTCAGCACGTGATGGACCCCGCGAACAGGCACGTCTCGCCCAGCGGCGTGTAGGCGATCCAGTCGATCAGATAGTCCAGCTGGCCGGTCCGCCGTCCCTGTTTGCCCATCCAGTCCGTCAGGGTGGTCGTGCTCCAGAACGACATCATCAGCTTTTGCGGCAGATCCGGCAGGGTCGCGCCGGCCGGGGTGCGGTGCACCTCCTCGCCATCCACGAACCAGACGATGGCGTCCGGCCCCCATTGGATCGCGACGCGGTGGAAAGCTTCGTCCAGCGGCGGGTCGGCGGGCGCGTCGTCGCCGTTCATCGCCTTGCCATCGACAAAGGTGTTGAAGGTGATGCGGTCCGTCCGCCGGGTCAGCACTTCGATGTCGATTTCATCATGCCGCGTGCCCTGCGTGCCCCCCGTATAGGTGAAGATGGAGGCGTTCAGGCCGGACGCGGCCGGCGTGCGGATCTCCGCCTCGATCGTGCCGTAGTGGATGAGGCCGCGCAACTGAACCTCGCCGCATTCCGAACGCTCGGCTTCCGTGCCCGGAACATGAGCCAGCTTCAGCATCCCGTCCGCCACCGAAACGGCCGACTTCGCCCAGTAGCAGTCCTGATGCCTGCCGTTCGTCCAGCCGTCGGACACATACCACCGGCGCGTGTTCAGCATGGGCGCCGTGAAGTCATCACGGAAGCCTTGGGTGATCATGGGCTCGGCCGTCTGCGCAAGCGATGCATTGGCCGGGAGGGATGCGGCGGCGACCGTCATGGCCACCCGGAAAGGGGAAACTTTTAACATCAAACATCCAAACAAATGAACACCCGACCGGATGTTGCCACGATTTCCACCGGTGGTTATCAAGCCGGCATGCGTTGGGTCAACGGAAAGGCGTCGTGGAGTCTATGGAAGCACCCCTTGTGTCGGAAACGCCGCCGCTTGTCAGCGTGATCATGGCGAACTTCCGGGGGGCGCGGTGGCTGGAAGCCTCGATGCGCTCTGTCCTCTCGCAAAGCCATGCGAAGCTTGAGCTGATCGTGGCGGACGATGCCTCGGACGATGACAGCGTCGCGATCGCGAAGGCGGTGTCCGCAGGGGATGAGCGTGTGCGGGTCCTGCCCTCGTCCGAAAACGGCGGTCCGGCCGCCACGCGCAACCGCGCGCTGGACGCGGCGCGGGGGGAGTGGATCGCCATCGTCGACAGCGACGACCTGATCCACCCCGACCGTCTGCAACGCCTTCTGGCCGTGGCACGGGACACGGGGGCCGATCTTGTGGCCGATGATCTGGTGCATTTCGGCGCGAACGAACGGCGGACCCTGCTGCAGCCCTTGCACCTGACCCGGCCAATGCCCCTCGATGCCGCGCAGTTCATGCGCAGCAACGGGGCCGAGCCGGGCCTGCCAAGCTACGGCTATCTCAAACCTCTGATCTCGCGCCGAGCCTTGGGCGGCCGGCGCTACGATACGTCCCTGCACATCGGGGAGGATTTCGACCTCGTGATGCGGATGCTGATCGACGGGGCGTCCTTTGTGGTCGTTCCCGATCCACTTTACGCCTATCGCCGGCACGCCTCGTCGATCTCGCACCGCATGACGGCAGAGCGAATGGCGTCGATGCTGGCGGCGCATCGCAGCCTGCCCGCGATGCCCGACGCCGCCTCGGCCCGCGCGGCGGCGGGGGTGGAGCGGCATCTGGAACGCGCCCTGCGCTTTGAACGCCTGGTGCTGGACATCAAGGCGCGCCGGCTGCGTCAGGTCCTGCCGCGCTTGGCCGAACCCGCGATGCTGGCGCGGCTGGCGGACAGCCTGCGCGACCGGCGGCGCCGCAAGACCGCCGTGATCCGCCCGGCCGCTCAAGCGGTCGACTGCCCTCCCCTGCCCCAAGCCGGACACGCCTGGGCCCACCCCCCGGCCGGGGCCGCCGCGTTGATTGGCGCCGGCGCTGCCGTTGCGGCAGACTTGCCGGACTGGGGCCAGTGGCTGGATGCCGCAGTGCGGAGCTAGGCCTTCCCCTCGCGCCGCTTCAACACGGACAGCACCACCGGAGACAGCACGGACATGACCCCCTGCTGCGCCACGGCGACCGGCCGTCCCTTGCCCAGCGCGCGCAGCAGATGCCGGCGGCGCGGCGCAAGCTGCGGGTGGTGCCACGGCTGGTAGACGATCGACCGCAGCTCTTCCTTCGTCCGCGCGGGTCCGGGCAACACTGATTGGGCCGCCGAACCACCATAACACGCTTCGACCAATTGCAGGGCCAGCCTCAGGCTGCGCGTCTGGCCGGCACGGCGTGCGACGCGGTCCAGTGCGCGACGCTCCTCCACCGACAAGCGGGCCAGCCACAGCGACAGGTCGCGCACGGCCCAGCCGCAGGGTTCGCTTCCCAGCAGGGCCTTTGCGATGGTGATCGCCAGAAGCAGGCAGCCCGTCGCGGGATCGGGCACGGGCACGCGGTCATCCCCTTCCCCTTGCAGGACGGAACGGGCCAGCACGTCCTCGGCATGGCGCCAGCTGGGCAGGCCGACCTGCAGCAGACGATGGTGCAGATCCACCACCGCACCGTCCGCTTCGCGGTGGAAGTGCTGCTCGCCCAGAAAACGCAGCCACCAGATCGTCTGGCCGTGCTCGAAGACGCGATAGTCGAGCGTCCCAACGACCTCCGCCGCCCGGACGCGGTCCTTGGGCGCCACGAACAAATCCACATCGCCCGACGGGCGCAGGAAGCCCGTGTCGTGAACCGAGACCTGCTGCCACGGCCCCTTCATCACGACGTGCCGCACCTGCGCGGCCGCCAACGCCTTCGAGATCTCTGCCCCCGCGCGGATCGCCCGGCCGTTCATGCCCACGGTCGCGATGCGGGCCTCCAGCAGCCGCGGCGCAAGGGTGGGGTGCGCGGTCATCGGGATCAGGTGCAACATCTTGTTGTAGCGGGCGAGGTGGAACAGCCGATGCGGGTCCGTCCCCTCGAAACCGACCTCACCCAGCAACGCCCGGATTTCCAACGCGCCGTCGCCGTCGATCTCCGCACCAAGCTGAACCATGCTCGGCACTCCCGGCAAATGTTGTCATCCGCCGCAGAGCGTAGCGGGCAGGCGTGGGCACCGCAAGCGGCACGCTTCGAACATGGCGAATTTGGCGAGCAGCCGATGCGCGGCGCTGGGCAGCTTTGCCAGCCCCTCCTGCCCCCAAAGCGGCTCGCATCACGGGCATCGTCATCCCCCGCCGTCTCCCCAGTATCCAACAGCTTGGAGATCCGGCAAAGCGTGCAAGACCCACGCACCCGCTCCGCTTGTGTCGAACGGACCGTGAGCATGTTTTAATTGTCTTGTGAGAACCACAATAGTCATACAATATGATTCAGCGGGGTGAGGAGGATCCCGCTTCAGGGAGGATTGAATGACACGTATGTTTGCAACCGCCACGGCGGTGGCCTGCCTCGCCTTGTCCATGGGACAGGCATCGGCGCAGGATCTGACCATCGGCTTTTCCCAGATCGGATCCGAATCCGGCTGGCGCGCCGCCGAGACGACCGTCACCCAGCAGCAGGCGAAGGACCGGGGCATCGACCTCAAGTTCGCGGACGCCCAGCAGAAGCAGGAAAACCAGATCAAGGCCGTGCGCGGCTTCATCGCGCAGGGCGTGGACGCCATCCTGATCGCCCCGGTGGTGGAAACCGGCTGGGACGGCGTGCTGGAGGAAGCCAAGGACGCCGAGATCCCGGTCGTCCTTCTGGACCGCGGCATCAACGCGCCGGACGACCTGTACCTGACGGCGGTGACCTCCGATCAGGTGCATGAAGGCAAGGTCGCGGGCGACTGGCTGGTGCAGGATGTGGGCGACGCCGACTGCAAGGTGGTGGAGTTGCAGGGCACGACCGGCTCCTCCCCCGCCATCAACCGCAAGAAAGGCTTCGAGGAGGCGATCGCTGGCCACGACAACATCCAGATCGTGCGGTCCCAGACCGGCGACTTCACCCGCGCCAAGGGCAAGGAGGTGATGGAAAGCTTCCTGAAGGCCGAAGGCGGCGGGGCCGACATCTGCGCCGTCTACGCCCACAACGACGACATGGCCGTGGGCGCGATCCAGGCGATCAAGGAAGCTGGCCTGAAACCGGGCGAGGATGTGAAGGTCGTCTCCATCGACGCGGTGCCGGACATCTTCCTTGCAATGGCCGCCGGAGAGGCGAACGCCACGGTGGAACTGACCCCGAACATGGCCGGGCCCGCCCTGGACGCGATCGAGGCCTATCTGGCCGACGGGACGGAGCCCGAGAAGTGGATCCAGACGGAATCGAAACTGTACACGCAGGCCGATGATCCGCAGGCGGTCTATGAACAGAAGAAAGACCTCGGATACTGAGGGAGCATCATGGATCACGACCTTCAGGGGGCCCCGGATCTTCTGGCTGCCAAGAGCATCCGGAAGGCCTTTCTCGGCGTGACCGTGCTGGAAGACGTGGATTTCACCCTTCGCGCGGGTGAGATCCACGCCCTTCTGGGCGAGAACGGAGCCGGGAAATCGACGCTGGTGAAGATCCTGACCGGCGCCTATCGCCGCGACGGGGGCACGATCCGGCTGAACGGGGCGGAGGTGTCGCCCCGCGACGTGGGCGAGGCGCAGGCCTTGGGCATCGGCACCGTCTACCAGGAGGTGAACCTGCTGGAAAACCTGTCCGTGGCCGAAAACCTGTATCTGGGCCGCCAGCCCCGCCACTGGGGCATGGTGCGGGTCCGCCGGATGGAGGCGGAGGCCCGCGCCCTTCTTTCCCGCTACGGCCTGACGCTGGATGTGGGCGAGGCGCTGTCGGCCCATTCCGTCGCCGTGCGCCAGATCATCGCCATCGCCCGCGCGGTGGACCTGTCGGGCCGCGTGCTGTTTCTGGATGAACCGACCGCCAGCCTTGATGCGCGCGAGGTGGAGGCAATCTTCGCCATCCTGCGCCAGCTGCGCGACCGCGGGCTGGGCATCGTCATCATCACCCACTTCCTGGATCAGGTGTATCAGGTGGCCGACCGCGTCACCGTGCTGCGCAACGGCCGTCTTGTGGGCAGCCGCGACATCGCCTCGCTTCCCCGGCGGGATCTGGTCGGGATGATGCTGGGGCGGGAACTGGCGGACGAGGTGGATCACCGCACCGCGCCCCCGCCCGACGACGCGCCCGCCCCGATCCGCTTTCGCGACTATGCCAAGGCCGGGAAGGTCCATCCCTTCGATCTGGACCTGCGCGCGGGCGAGGTCGTGGGCATCGCGGGCCTCCTCGGCTCCGGCCGGTCGGAAACGGCGTTTCTTCTGTTCGGCATCGACCGCCCCGATCAGGGCACGGCCGAGATCGACGGCACCCCCGTCACGCTGCACTCCCCCGAACGGGCGATCCGCCACGGCTTCGGCTTCTGCCCGGAGGAACGCAAGACCGACGGCATCATCGCCGACCTGAGCGTGCGCGAGAACATCATCCTGGCCCTTCAGGCCCGCCGCGGCTGGGCCCGCCCCTTGTCCGGCACCGAGGCCGCGCAGATCGCCGAACGCTACATCCGCGCCTTGGACATCCGGCCCGCCGATCCTGACCGGCCGATCAAGTTCCTGTCGGGCGGCAACCAGCAGAAGGCGATCCTGGCCCGCTGGCTGGCCACGGACCCGCGCCTTTTGATCCTGGATGAACCCACACGCGGCATCGACATCGGCGCCCATGCCGAGATCATCCGCCTGATCGAGGATCTGTGCGCCAGGGGCATGGCCCTTGTGGTCATCTCGTCGGAACTGGAGGAGCTGGCGAGCTACGCCTCGCGCGTGGTGATCCTGTCGGACCACCGGCATGTGCGTGAACTGCGCGGGCACGAGGTGACGGTGAGCGGCATGATGAACGCCATGGCGGTGGAGGGGGCGGCATGACGAAGGTGAAACGTCTGGCCCCGCAGCTGATCGCCCTGGCGCTGATCCTTGCGGCCATCACCCTGATCGCGCCGGGCTTTCTGGACGTCACCCTGCGCAACGGGCGCCTTTACGGCAGCCTGATCGACATCCTTGTCCGCGCGGCGCCCGTGGCGCTGCTGGCCATCGGCATGACGCTGGTCATCGCCTCGCGCGGGATCGACCTGTCGGTGGGCGCCGTCATGGCGATCTGCGGCGCCACCGCCGCCACGCTGGTGGACGAACCGCTGCCGGTGGTGATCGGGACGGTGCTGGTCATCGGCCTTCTGTGCGGGCTGTGGAACGGGATGCTGGTCGCCTTTCTGGACATCCAGCCGATCATCGCCACGCTGATCCTGATGGTGGCCGGGCGCGGCATCGCCCAGCTGATCACCGAAGGCGCGATCCTGACCTTCAACAACCCCGCCTTTTCCTTCATCGGGTCGGGGGCGTTCCTGGGCCTCCCCATGCCGGTGCTGATCTGGGTGGCCGCCGGCCTTGCCATCGGGCTGACCGTCCGCCGCACCGCCCTTGGCCTGCTGATCGAGGCCGTGGGCATCAACCGCCGCGCGTCCACCCTTGCCGGCATCCAGGCGCGCTTCCTTCTGGTCGCGGTCTATGTCGTCTCGGGCCTGTGCGCCGCGACCGCCGGCATGATCGTCACGGCCGATATCCGCGGCGCCGACGCCAACAACGCCGGCCTGTGGCTGGAACTGGACGCGATCCTGGCCGTGGTCATCGGCGGCACGGCCCTGTCGGGCGGGCGCTTTTCCATCACCGCCTCGCTTCTGGGGGCGCTGATCCTTCAGGCGGTGAACACGGGCACGCTGATCTCGGGCTGGCCGCCGCAGTTCAACCTCATCATCAAGGCGGTGATCATCGTGCTGATCCTGACCCTGCAATCCCCGGCGCTGGCCGACTGGGGCAGCGCCCTGCGCGCCGCCCGCCGCGACTGGCGCAAGACGAGGGAGGCGAAATCGTGACCGCCCTGCCCATGATCCGCACGCGCACCCTGCCTTTCGTGGCCACGGTCGCGATCTTTCTGGCGGCCTATGCCCTGTGCGTGGCGCAGTTCCCGAACATGCTGTCCACCCGTGTGTTGGGCAACCTACTGACCGACAACGCCTTTCTTGGCATCGCCGCCGTGGGCATGACCTTCGTGATCCTGTCGGGCGGGATCGACCTGTCGGTGGGCGCGGTCATCGCCTTCACCTCGGTCTTCGTGGCCGTGACGGTGCGGGCGGGGGTGCATCCGGCGTTGGCCTTCGTGCTGGCGCTGGCGCTGGCCACAGCCTTCGGCGCCGCGATGGGGCTGATGATCGACCTGCTGGCGATGCCGCCCTTTGTCGTGACGCTGGCCGGGATGTTCCTGGCGCGCGGGGCCGCGTTCCTCATCACCACGGATTCGGTCCCGATCTCTCATCCCTTCCTCGATACGCTGGGAGATCTGTTCGTCCGCCTGCCGGGCAAGGGGCGGCTAACCTTCATCGCGATGGTGATGCTGGCGGTCTTCGCGTGCGGCGCGCTTCTGGCCCACCGCACGCGCTTTGGCGCCAACGTCATGGCGCTGGGTGGCAATCGCGCCTCGGCCGCGCTGATGGGGGTGCCCCTGCGCGGCACGACGATCCGCATCTACGCGCTGTCGGGGGCGCTGGCCGGCCTCGCGGGCATCGTCTACACGCTCTACACCTCGGCGGGATATTCGCTGGCGACCGTGGGGATGGAGCTGGACGCCATCGCGGCCGTGGTCATCGGGGGCACGCTTCTGACCGGGGGGTCGGGCCTCGTCCTCGGGACGCTGTTCGGCGTGTTGATTCAGGGCCTTATCCAGACCTATATCGTCTTTGACGGCACGCTGTCCTCGTGGTGGACGAAGATCGTGGTCGGGGTGCTGCTGTTCGCCTTCATCGTGATGCAACGGCTGATCCTGATCCTTCCGCGGGGTCGGCTGAAAGGATGACATGGGGCTTCTGGAAAACAGGCTGCGCAACACGCGCCCGCGCGGCAGCCACGGGCATGTGGTGGACGCGCTGGGATTTGCGATCCTTGCGGGCGAATGGCCCGAGGGGACGATCCTGCCGGGCGACGCCGAACTGATCGAACGCTTCGGCGTGTCCCGGACGGTTCTGCGCGAGGCGATGAAGACTCTCGCGGCCAAGCGCCTGATCCAGGCGAAGTCCCGCGTCGGCACCCGCGTCCTGCCGCGCGACGCCTGGAACTTCATGGACGCTGACGTGATCGGCTGGCGTCTGCGCGTCGGCGTGGATCTGGCCTTCGTGACCCATCTGGTGGAGATGCGGCTGGCGCTGGAGCCGGCCTGCGCCGCCCTTGCCGCCCGCCGCGCAACTGAGGAGGACCTTGAATCCCTGCGTGGCATCGTCGCACGCATGCGCGATCCCGCCCACAGCCGCACCACCATCGCGCAGGTGGATCTGGAGTTTCACGTCGCGGTCGCCTGCATGTCGGGCAATCCGCTCATGCGCTCCGTCACAGCGCTGATCGAGGCGTTCCTGGCCTTGGCGTTCGAGATGTCCTCCCCTGCCCTGTCGCCCGAAGGGATCGAAAGGCTGGCGCAGGATCACGCCGCGATCCTGGCCGCGATCGAGGCGCGCGAGGAGGATCAGGCAGCCGACATGACCCGCCACGTGATCGAGGTCGGCATGGCCCGGCTGCGCAACGCGCTGGTCGAGGACGGGCGCTGAACCGCGTTTAGGCGGCGGCGCAGGGTCGTTGGGCCTGAGGGTGAACGCCCCGGGCATCCGTAATCGTGAAGCAGTGGTATGAGCCAGCCGCAAAGGCTTTGCGGCCCCTTTCCGGCCCATCCTGCTTGATGCCGGACCCGAAGCGGGGACAAATGCAGATGATTCACTTCTTTGGACCCGGCAGATCGAAATGGCTGTCATCCCCTGCCCCTGCCACGATCCAGCCTTTGCGCAGATGCATGACCCTGAACATTACCCGCGCAATGACCAACGGCACGCACATCGTGCCCGATCGCGATCCGCATTCCAACCGACCGGTTCAGCCAAACGATGCGAGCAGCGCCCGAAGGCTGGGATTGTCAACCAACTGAGCGGCGTCCCGGGGTGCCACCCACATCTTCTCACGCTCCCCGCGCTCGGGAAAGTCGTCATGCTCCTCATGCACATGCAGAGGGAAGACCGTCACCTCCACCTCTGTCGCGGCGAGGCTGCGGGGCCGCTTGACGTAGCGGAAGCGGCCGACCGAGGTCGAATGCACAACGCCCCTGACACCCGCCTCCTCCCACGCCTCCTGCGCCGCCGCTTCCGCGAGGGTCTTGCCCTTCATGGGCCAGCCTTTCGGGATGATCCATCGGCCGGACTCGCGGCTGGTTATCAGCAGAACCTCCTTGCGACCTCCCACCTCCCGCCAGCAGAGCGCACCGCATTGGGACGGAAGTCCGCGCTTCTGTTTGGAAACAAGCCGCCGGGTCAAGAAACCCCACAGGCGGCCGGCTTTTGCAGAATAACTCGGCATCTTTGATCCTGACAGGCGGGACATCCTTCAGCTCATCTAGAGCCCGCAGCGCGCTCGACATGGGCTGGGTGACCCTTTCATGGCCGGCGACTGCGCCCGGTTTGCGCCCATTCTGACCTTGCCTGCCTTTCTCCCGGCGGCGTTCAGGGCAGAGCGCTTTCGGTTGACGGATGGACATTCCAGCGCTCCTGCCAGCCTGAAGGGGCATAGGCGCGAACCGTCATGCCCCCTTCGCAAAGCGGGCGGTCTGACGCGCGACGGCCCCGCCCAAGTCGATCGCAGGCTTCGGGAAAGCCGCCCGGACCCGCAGTCCAAGCTTCCCATGGACAGTCGGACGTCCCGTTTCAGGACGTGGCCCCCGGTGCCTCGGCGCCGCAAGGGCGGAGAAGCGCGATCTTCCAGCCACGCTGCGGCGGAACGGGTTTCTGCCCAAGCCTCTGTTCGTCGTCGCCCCGTCGAAACCGCCCAGGATGACGCAAGTCGACGACCAGAAAGCCTACCCCGGCATCCAGTTGCGCCGCAGTGCCGCTTGCACACCCCGTCGACAGCAAAGCGGCCCAAACGAACGAGATCGCATAGATCGATACCCTGTTCGCCATGACCTCCCATGCGGCAAAGGGTCAGACGGGCTTGTCGTCCCGAACATCGTCCTTGCGGAATGCCCTGCCCTTATCGTCGTCACGCGGCAGATCGGCCCCATCCAAAGGCGGGGGAATCCGCGCGGTCATCGCCGCACAGCTTCCGAGCAACCTTCGCGACGCGTTGTTCCGCGCGGCCGCCCTGTCGCAAGGCGTTAGCCCGCGAACGCGAAGATGGACGGCGGCTGTTCGTGCCGCATATCTCTCCTTGGATCCACGGAGGGCGGGACATGGAGGAGACGATCGCCGGTGCGCCCGACACGATGGAGGAGGCCGTCACCGTCGATCCGGCCTTCGTGTTCTCCAAGATCGAGGACTGGATCATCGGCCTTCAGACGATGCTGCCGAACATCGTCGTCGCGTCCGTTCTGATCGCGTTCTTTGTCATCGTCGGGTTCGTCGTGTCGCGCGGCGTGCGCAACTGGGCCGCGCATGGGCATCGCGAAAATCTGGGCGATGTCCTCGGCTCGTTCCTCAAATGGGTGATCATCCTGCTGGGCGTGCTTCTGGGGCTGACGATCGTCATCCCGTCGCTGCGACCGGGGGACCTGATCGCCGGCCTGGGCATCGGGTCGGTGGCCATCGGTTTCGCGTTCAAGGACATCCTGCAGAACTGGCTGGCGGGCCTGCTGCTCCTGCTCGGTCAGCCCTTCCGCCCGGGCGACCAGATCATCGTCAATGGCTATGAAGGCACCGTGAAGCGGATCGAGACGCGGGCCACCATCCTGACCACCTATGACGGGCGGGACGCGATCATCCCCAACTCGGACGTCTATTCGACCGCCGTCACCGTCAACACCGCCCATGAAACGCGGCGCAGCGACTACGATGTGGGGATCGGATACGGCGACGACATCGTGCACGCGCGCGAGGTGATCCTGAAGTGTTTCGAGGGGCTTGAGACGGTGGAGGCAAAGCCCGCGCCGGAGGTTCTAGTGTGGGATCTGGCATCCTCCACCGTGAACCTGCGGGTGCGCTGGTGGACGCATTCGAAGCGCACGGATGTGGTGCATGTGAAGGCCGTCCTGCTGGAACGGATCAAGTATGCGCTGGACGAGGCCGGGATCGACATGGCCTTCCCCACGCAAGTGGTCCTGTTCCACAACCAGACGGACGAGGCCGACGGCAACCGCGGGCGCCAGCGCGAAGGCTGGCCTGCACCGGCGGAAGGCGAGCCGCCGAAACCGGCACGCAAGGTTGACAAAGACTGATCGCGCTCTCGTCGAACCGGCTGAGAATGATGGATTGGCGCGCCAGCGGGCCTGAGAGGATCGGAGGGTCGTCCCGGCCAAGTTGAAGACGCGCAGAGCAGACTCTGACTGCGGATGTGTGGTCCAAGGAGTCCGAAGCGTGCTTCGGCGTATTCCTTGATCGTGGAATATCGCGAAGATTCTTGACGGTTTTTGTAGCTAATGTATAGCGTTCCGTCACGCCTTTGCATGCGCCCCTTTCTCACAGGATCGACCGATGAGCCTTCGCTTCGCCGCTTCCGCTGCCACCGTGCTCCTTGCGTCGGCCCTTCCGGCCCTTGCCGATCCCGTCACGCTGACCGACATCGCCGGGCGCGAGGTGACGGTGGAGGCGCCTGTTCAGCGCGTCATTCTGGGCGAGGGTCGCCAGATCTACCTTCTGGGCGTGCTGGAGCGTGAGGCGCCCTTTGCCCATGTCGTCGGATGGCGCGAGGATCTGCTTCAGGCCGATCCCGACGGCTATGCCGCCTATGCCGAAAAGTTTCCCGATTTGAAGGACCTGCCGACCTTCGGCGGCTTCAAGGACGGGACCTTCGACGTGGAGCAGGCCGCTGCTCTGAAGCCCGACGTCGTGCTGATGAACCTCGAAGCCCGCGCTGCGACCGAGGATGCGGGCTATGACGACAAGCTGGCCGAATTGGGCGTCCCCATCGTCTATGTCGACTTCCGCGAAGACCCGATGGCGCACAGCGTCGAATCCATGCGCATCATGGGCAAGCTGACCGGGCAGGAACAGCGGGCCGACGACTACATCGCCTTTGCCGAGGCGCAGATGAAACGCGTGACCGACCGCATCGCCGGGGACGACATCGTCCGGCCCAAGGTCTTCATCGACCGCGCCGGCGGCTACAGCGACGATTGCTGCATGAGCTTCGGCAACGGCAACTTCGGCGAATACGTGGAGATCGCGGGCGGCACCAACATCGCCAAGGACATCATCCCCGGCACGTTCGGCACGCTGAACCCCGAACAGATCATCGCGTCGAACCCGGATCAGGTGATCGTCACGGGCGGCAACTGGGACGCCTACGTGCCCGGCGGCGCGTGGGTGGGCCTGGGCCCCGGCGCGGACATGCAGGCCGCGAAGACCAAGCTTCAGGCCCTGACCGAACGCACGGCGATGACCGGCATCACTGCGGTCAAAACGGGACAGTTCCACGCCATCTGGCACCAGTTCTACGACAACCCCTACTACTTCGTCGCCGTGCAGCAGCTTGCGAAGTGGCAGCAGCCCGCCCTGTTCGCCGATCTGGACCCCGAAGCGACGCTGAAGGAGCTGCACGAGCGTTTCCTGCCGGTGCCCTATCAGCCGGGCTACTGGGTGTCTCTGAATGACTGACGCCGCGCTGGCCGAGGGGCGGCGCGGGTTCTACCGCGCCCTTGTGCTGCGCCGGCAGCTGATCCTTGGGGGGCTGGCGCTGGCGCTGGCCCTCAGCGTCTGCGTGGACCTCGCGCTCGGCCCCGCGCGCTACACCCTTGGTCAGGTGGTGGAGGCGCTGCTGTGGCCCGGCGCAGTGGACGATCAGGTCCGCGTCATCCTGTGGGAAATCCGCATGCCCGTGGCGCTGATGGCCGTCGTGGTGGGCGCCAGCCTGTCGATTGCGGGCGTGCAGATGCAGACGATCCTGAACAACCCGTTGGCCAGCCCCTTCACGCTCGGCATTTCCGCCGGGGCGGGCTTCGGGGCGGCGCTGGCGCTGGCCTTCGGCGTGGCCCTTGTGCCCTTTTCGGTAGAATACATCATTCCCGTCAACGCCTTCGCGATGGCGATGCTCACCTCGCTCGCGATCTACGGCCTCAGCCTGCGGCAGGGCGTGGGAAGCGAGACGATCGTGCTTCTGGGCATCGCGCTGGTCTTCATCTTCAACGCGCTGATGTCGCTGATCCAGTTCTTTGCCAGCCAGCAGGCGGTGGCGGCCGTCGTGTTCTGGACCATGGGCAGCCTGACAAAGGCGACATGGCCGAAGCTGTGGATCGCGCTGACGGTGCTGATCATCGCCACCCCGCTGCTGGCCCGGCGGGGCTGGGCGCTGACCGCGATGCGGCTAGGCGACGCCAAGGCCGAAAGCATGGGCGTGCGTCCCCGCGCCCTTCGGCTGGAGGTGCTGGTGATCGTCAGCCTCCTCGCCTCCATCTCGGTGTCGTTCGTGGGCACCATCGGCTTCATCGGGCTGGTCGGCCCCCACATCGCGCGGATGCTGCTGGGCGAGGATCAGCGCTTCCTTCTGCCGGGCGCCGCGTTGTCGGGGGCGCTGATCCTGTCTCTGGGCTCCATCCTGTCCAAGACGGTGATCCCGGGCACGATCATTCCCATCGGCATCGTCACCTCTCTCGTGGGGATTCCGTTCTTCCTCTACCTCATCCTGAACCGTCGGGTGGCGTCATGGTAAGCCTGACCCTCCGCGATGTTTCCGCCGCCTACGGGGGGCGCGAGGTGCTGTCGGGAATCACGACGCCGCCCTTGCAAGGCGGGCAGCTGGTCGCGCTGCTGGGGCCGAACGGCGCCGGGAAGTCCACGCTGTTCCGCCGCATCTTCGGCCTGCTGCGCGGCCAGGGCGACATTCGTGTCGAAGGGGCCACCGTGCCTCGCCCCATCGCCTACATGCCGCAGGACAACGGCGCCCGGCCGGTGCTGTCCGTCTACGAATCGATCCTGCTGGCCCGGATGCAGGGCCGCCGCCTGCGCGTCCTGCCCGAAGATCACGCCGAGGTGGAGCGGATCCTGCGGCTTCTGAACATCGGCAGCCTTCGCGCGCGCAATGTGGGCGATCTGTCGGGCGGTCAGCGCCAGATGGTCGGCGCGGCGCAGACGCTGGTGCAGAACCCGCAGATCCTCCTGATGGATGAGCCGACCTCTGCACTGGACCTGTCGCGGCAGATCGACCTTCTGGCGCTGCTGCATCGCCTGACCCGGGAGGAAGGGCTGCTGATCGTCGTCGCCCTGCACGACCTGGGCCACGCCTTGCGCTTTGCCGATGCGGCGATGGTGATCGGCAATGGAGGCCTTGTCGCCTGCGGCGCGACGCAGGACGTCATCACCCCCCACCTCCTCCGGAACGTCTTCGACGTGGAGGCGCGGATCGAGCCGTGCACGATGGGCCGCCCGCATCTGATCGTGGACGGGCGCGCAGGCCACCGGGCCTGAGGGGCGGGGATTGCACGACGAAGCGGCTTCACGGGCTTGTCAGGGTTGTTGGCCAACATCCTCCCCGCCCGCTGCTTCCCGGCTTCGCGGAAACACGCAATGAAAGCGCCTGCGGTGGCTGGCCTACTCACGCTTGCACCCACCGGGCAGGATCATCCGCATTCAGTCCCCGATGGAGGGTACGTAGGGGCCCGAAACGAAAAAAGCCCCGCAAGGGGCTTCATCGTAGGTAGCAGAAATCTGGAAGATTTCTGGCTCCGGCGGTAGGGATCGAACCTACGACCAATTGATTAACAGTCAACTGCTCTACCGCTGAGCTACGCCGGAACACGAGGGGTGTAATAGCCACCTCCCCCGGGGGTGTCCAGAGGCTTCGAGCAGAAAAAACGCGTTCCGGTCACTTTTTTACGACGGCCTTCGGCAAGCGCCTTGCGCCGGGGACGGCATCGCCTACCCTCCTCAAAACACAGGAGCTTTCATGACCCCCACATCCAGCCTGACCTTCGACCGCATCGCGCCCGTGTCTGGCGTGGCCGACAGCATGGTGGTGTTCGTGCATGGCTACGGCGCGAACGGCGCGGATCTTCTGGATCTGGCGCGCCCCTTGGGCGAACAGCTGCCCCGCACGATCTTCATCGCCCCCGACGCGCCCGAGCGCTGCCGCAACAACCCCATGGGCTGTCAGTGGTTTCCCATCCCCCGGCTGGACGGTTCGACCGAGGAGGAGATGCGGACCGGCTTCGCTCACGCGTCCGGCCAGCTTCAGGCGTTCCTAGACGACCGGCTGGCGGCGGAAGGGCTGACGCCCGACCGGCTGGTTCTTGTCGGGTTCTCGCAAGGCACGATGATGAGCCTGCACATCGCCCCGCGCCGGCCGCTGCCGATCGGCGGCGTGGTCGGCTTCTCGGGCCGCCTCGTGGTGCCGGAACGGCTGGAGGCGGAAACGCTGTCCCGCCCACCCGTCTTGCTGGTGCATGGCGACCAGGACGCCATGGTCCCGTTCGAGGAGATGGGGCTGGCCGGCAACGTACTGGTCGCCGCCGGGTTCGACACCTATGGCCACGTGATGAAGAACACGGGCCACGGGATCGCACCTGACGGGGTGGCGGTGGCCTTGTCCTTCCTGCGCGACCGGCTGGGCTGACACGAAATCGTCACCTGCACCGGCTACACCTACCGAAAGAAGGGGCTTGCGTGGTGCGGGACGCCACATATAGTGGGCCTCAGGCGATGGGGCGGTTCCCCGCCCCTTGACCTTGCGGTACGGGGCGGAGGGGAGTGCGGGATGAGCGTCGATTTCAGAACCCAGTTCGTGCGTGAACCTGCTGTGTTGAAACAGTTTCCCGCCCTTGTGCTGAATGCGGACTATCGCCCCTTGTCCTATTACCCCCTGTCCCTTTGGCCGTGGCAGGAGGCGATCAAGGCGGCCTTTCTGGACCGGGTCACCATCGTGGCCGAATACGACCAGACGGTCCGAAGCCAGCGGGCCGAGATACGGATACCCTCCGTCGTCGTGCTGAAAGATTTCGTCAAACCCCAGAAGCGCGTGGCTTTCACGCGCTTCAATCTTTTTCTGAGGGACGAATTCTGCTGCCAGTATTGCGGCGCGCGGGGCGATCTGACCTTCGACCACGTCCTGCCCCGCTGCCGCGGCGGCATCACCAGCTGGGAAAACGTAGTGGCCGCCTGTTCGCCCTGCAACCTGCACAAGGGCTCGCGCACCCTGCGCCAGTCGGGCCTTGCGCTGGGCCGCCCGCCCCGCCGCCCCACGGCCGAGGAAATGCAGAACCACGGCCGCCGCTTCCCGCCGAACCACCTGCACGAAAGCTGGATCGACTTCCTCTACTGGGACAGCGAACTGGACGCCTGAGGTCCTCGCGATAGATTGATCGGACAGGGACGCGTGGGCCTTTGGCGGGCCGCGCGGCGTTCCCATGTGGATGATCATTACATTCTGCCGAAAGGGCTGACATGGGCGAACCTCAAGTGCGGGCCGGTGACCGTTACGCGCGCGAACTGGAACGGCATCTGACCTGGCTGGACACCTTCACCACCACCGCACTTGGCGTTCTGGCCGCCGCCTCGGGGATCTACACCTATCTGGGCGTCCGGGCGCTGCTGGACGATCCCGGCATCTGGACCACCTTCGCGGCGCTGGCCTATTCCATCGCGGTGTCGGTCGGCATCTTCGTCTTCTGGTCTTACATGATGCGGCTTCTGCCGGCGGTGCGCAGCGGCGCCTCGCGCATCGGGCTTCTCCTGACGATGGCGCTGGGCTGCGTCGCGATCATCGCCATGTCGTCCTGGCTGAACGCGGCGGCGCTGGCCGGCTCGGCGGCCGTGGAACAGCACATGGCCACGACCACGCAACGCTATCAGGCCGCGCTGGAACGCGCGAACGCCAACGCCGTCGCAGGGCAGTCCCTGGCCCGCGACGTGGCCCGGGTGCGGCAAAGCTTCACCGACCTGTCGGAACAGGAAGCGGGCGGCAACCTGTCGGGCTTTTCCGGCCGCGGCGCGGTGTTCCGCGTCCTGACCCAGAAGGGATCGGAGCTGCAGGCGCTGGAGGATCAGCTGAACGGCGTGGCCGAACCCATCGCCCGCGCTTTTGCCGACGGCAACGCCACCCTGTCGCGGATGCGCGATCTGGGCGTGGCGGCGGGTCCGATCGGCGACCGGACGGTCAGCTTCTCCGAAGAAGCGGTGAACCTGTCCGGCCTGATCGCGCAGCTGCGTCAGCTGAACCCGGCCCCGCTGGTGGACCGGGCGGCGCAGGATCTGCGCGACGCCGTTCTTGTGCCCGAACTGGACGGAAGCAGCGCCGAAACCCGCGCCGGTCAATCCTCCACCATCACCTCGGTGCTGGACCTCGTGGACCAGCGGGCGAACACGCTGGCCGAGGCCGCCGCCGCCGTGATCGCCCTGCCCCAGCCCGAGGAGACGGTCTACACCCCCGTCTCCGCCGCCGACGCCATCATCATGTATCGCGGCAACTTCATCCCCGCCTGGGCGGGCGCCATCGCGATCGACCTTCTGCCCGCCGTGCTGGTGTTCATCCTGATGGTGGTGCAGGCCGCCATCCGGTCGGGCCGGGGCGAGGACATCACCGACGACACCATGACCGTGGGCGAACTGCGCGCCGCCCTGGCCGCGGCCGAGGTGCTGCGCGCGGCGGACCGCCCCGCCCCCCCGGTGTCCGAGGCGCGGGCCGTCCTGATCCGGCCCACCGAATGATGCGGGGCCTGTCCACGCCGCAAGGCGCGATGAAGGCCGTTCTTCTGTCGCAGATGGTGATCGGGGTGGCGCTGGTCGCCCTTGATCTGCGCGGAACGCCTTCGGCCGCCGCGCCGGGCCTGTTCGTGCCGCCGGCCGAAGGGCCCAGCGTCCGCCCCTACCGCCCCGACCTGCGCCCCGGCACGCCGGGCGCCCCCGCCATGCGCCCCATGCCCGAACAGCTGCTGTTCGAGGCGGAGGGCGACACCCTGAGCATCACCGGACAGATCGCTCCGGGCGACGCCGACCGCTTCGTCGCCTGGCTGGAGGAGAACCGGCCCGAAACAGCCACGGTGACGCTGGACAGTTCCGGCGGCTCCGTGTCGGACGCCCTGGCCATCGGGCGCACGATCCGCGCAGCGGGATACGCGACGACCATTGGCGACGGTGCCGTCTGCATGTCCGCCTGCCCCTACCTGTTCGCGGGCGGGACCGAACGGACCGTGGCCGAAGGTGGCGTCGTCGGCGTGCATCAAAGCTATTTCGGCGAAAACACCCTTCTTCCGGCCTTCATGGCGGTGAAGGATGTCCAGCGCGGTCAGGCCGCCGTTCTGGATTACCTGACCGAGATGGGGGTGGACCTGCGCCTGATGGGTCAGGCCCTGAAAACCCCGCCCGAGGAGATCAACATCCTGACGCCCGAGCAGATGACGGATTTCAAGCTGACAACCTGACATACTCGACCACGCGGGCGCGTGAGAGGGAGAGTTCCACCCGGTCAGCACCCAGCCGGCGCAGGCAGATGCGGCGGCCCAACGCCTGGAACAGCCAGCGTCCGTTCCCCAGCGCCACCAGATCAGAACGTTCGGCGCGTGGGCCGGCGCCCCAATGTACCTGGCCCTTCGCAATGCGGAACGTGGCGCCGTCGCACTCCCACCAGCCGTCCAGCATTTCGTCCAAGGGTTCCGCCTGGGCCGGATGCAGGCACACAGGCAGATGCCCGATCTCCCCCTCCAGCGCCTTTCCGGTCCAGCGCAGCCGGATCTCCGACTGCGGCGCGTGGGAGATGGCCTCGTCCCCCGCAGCGAACAGCTTTTCCTCGGCGTCGCGGACCACGATGCTGGCGGGGCGCACCTCGGCCCAGAGGTTCCCCTCCTCGGCCACATAAAGCCCCGGCGGCGCCCAGTCCCGGGCAGGTTCGGCGTCGGGCAATACGCCCAGAAGAACGGTCATGACCGCCTCGGCCGCCGCCGTCGCTTCCCCGTCGTCGCGGTTGGTGACGACGCAGATGCCGGCCCCCAGCGCCGGATCCAGAAGGAAGCCCGAACGGTATCCCGACTGTGCCCCGCCATGCCCCGGCACCAGCCGGTCGCCGATGCGGGTCAGACGCAGGCCAAGGCCGTAGCCTGTCGGCCGGCCGTCCCGCAGCGGCACGGGCTGCGCCAAGCTCGCGAACGCGTCGCGGTCCATCAGGTCCGCCAGCCACGACGCCAGCTGCGTGGCCGATCCCGCCAGCGCGCCCGCCGCCGACAGGTGCATCCCCTGCCCGCCCTGCACCCAGACGCCATCCCGCATCACGTGGCCCGGCACCAGCCCCGTCACCGGCTCGTTCCAGTAATCGGGTGCGGCGATGCCGTGGCCCTGCGCCGCGACCCACTCAGTAAAACGCAGCCCCCGCGCCTCCAGCGCCGCCTCCACCAGACGATAGCCGGCGTTGGAATAGGCAACCTCGGTCCCCGGCTCGGCGTTCAGTCGCCCGATCCCGGCGGACCAAGCCAGGAGGTCCGGCGCGCGAGTGTCCACCTCGCCGCCCAAACCCAGAAGGGTCAGCATCTCGCGCGTGTCGGGAAGGCCGCCCTGCATCGCCAGCGCCTGCCGCACCGTGACGGCACCCGGCACCGGATGCATCGGCAACAGCGATCCCAGCATCGCGTCCAGGGGCAACCCGCTGTCCAGAACGAAGGCGGCAAAGACATGCTTGGTGACGGACGCCCAGCGCACCACCGTGTCGGGCGTGAAGGCCTTGTGCTCCCCCACACGCTCCACCCCGCCCGTGATGGCGAAATGCAGCCCGTTGCGGTCGAAGCCGAGGATAGCGCCGCCCGGACCATCCGCCGGCCACGCGTCGCAAAGGGCTTGCGCCTGTTCGGCGGCGGCGGACCAGTGAAGAAATATCATGGGGGCGTCCTGTCCTGATTCCCGCGCATCATAGCGGCGGGGCCGTCAGGAAAAACCCCGGCGCGATGCGCCGGGGCCGGGTCGGTCAGTAGTTCGCCGGCGGATCGCTGGCGGGGAAGGATTCGTCGGACTCCTCATCCTCCTTCTTCCACTCCTTCGGCGGGTCCTTCATGTTTTCCGTGCCGGCCGGACGCACATCGTCGCCCTGCTCTTGCCCCGGCACCTTTTCCTTGTCCGTGTCGGCCATGGAAACCTCCTTCTCCATTACCCCGAACCAACACGCCGCCGTGGCCAAGGTTCCCTCAGCGCCGCCGCCGCGTTCCGCCCGGCACGCGGGACAGGAACCCCGGCGGGCGCTTTGCCACCCAGTCAACAAAGGCTGCGATGCGGGGATGGGTCAGCAGCGCCTCCACCGTGTTGTAGCGGCGGGCGAGTTCCGTTTCCGACAGCGCCGCATGCACCTCCTTGTGGCAGATGTGATGCAGCAGCACGGTCGGCCCCTTGGCGCCGCCCTTGGCGCGCGGGATCAGGTGGTGCAGGCTTTGCGGCACGTCGGACGGGATGGGCCGCCGGCACAGGGGACAGATCGGTTCGCTCATGCCCCCGATATGGGGCGCGCGCGGCAGCGGACCAAGCGGGACGCGCCGCTCACTATCGCGTGCGGTGCCGCCGCGACCGCCTCCCCGCATTGTCATTCAGCGGCCGGGGGCCTATCACGAAAACGTCCCTTCTTCAGGTCGGGGCGCATTCCACAGGATGAAGGACACGGAAGATGGCTGACGGGGGCGGCGTGGCGGCGCTATCGCGCATCACATGGCCGGGTCTGTCGCAGTATCAGGCCACCTACGCGCTGAAGGTGGCGCTGACGGTCGTGCTGACGCTGTTCGTGGCGTTTCTATTCGACCTGAACCACACCTACTGGGCCCTGATGACGGTGCCCCTGATCGTTCGCCCCGAAGCGGGAACCATGGTCTGGCGCAGCACGGCGCGGATGGCGGGAACCTTTGCCGGGGGGCTGGCGGGCTTTGCCATCGCGCTGTGCTTTGCACAATCCGCCCCGCAGGCGATCGGCGCCACCGCCGTTCTTCTGTTCCTTGTCGGCTACCTCACCCGGATGGAAAGCGGGATCGACGCCTATGGCTACGCGACCTGCGGCTTCACCGCGCTGGTCATCGTGCTGGACGCGCAGGCCGACCCCACCCTGGCCTGGCCGCTGACGCTGGCGCGCCTGACCGAAACGATGATCCCCATCGTCTGCGGGTTCGTGGTGATGCTGACCGTGTTCCCGCGCACCGTGTCCGACAACGCGGCCACGGCGATCCAGCGGGCGCGCGGGGCCGTGCGGGGGCTGTCGGATTCCGTCTTGGCCGAAGGGCCCCTGCCCTCGGCCGCCCCGGAAAAGGACGTCATCGGCGCCATCGGCATGGTGCACACGGAACTGCGCTCGCTCGTCTACGAACGGTCGCGCAAGGATTGGGGCCGGCCGTGGATGGCCAACGTCGCGCATGAACTCGATCGCGTGTCGGTGTCGCTGACGGCGGTGCGCTTTGCCAGCGAGCACGCGCCGGACGGCGTCTTCGACCTGGACCGGGTGCAGGCCACACGTGCGCAGTTGCGCGATCTGGCCGGCCGCATCCTGTCAGACGATGACGACGCCCCCACCCTTCTGGACATGGGGGACGAGGTGGAGGCGCTGGCCGACCGCATCCATAACCGTGCGATGGAGGACACCAGCGATCTGCCCGTGGCCGTGCTGGAACAGGCGCTGGCCGACCTTGCCGGCCGGCTTGCCGCGCTGGCCCGCGCCACAGCCTTCCTGAAGGACGCAAACCTGGCGCAGCAGCGCCGCCCGAACGCCCCGCGCCATACCCCGTCCTCGCGCCGCTACCGCGATCATCTCGCGGCGGTGCAGTTCGGCCTGCGCCCGGCCATCATGCTGGTCGTCGTCTCCACCCTCTGGCTTTCCACGGGGTGGAACGGGGGGAACTCCCTCGCCATGATCGTCGCGGCGCTGTCGCTGCTGCTGCCCACCATCGTGCCGCGCCCGGTGAGGGTCATGGCGGGCAAGGCGCTGGCGTTGGGGCTGTTCGCGGGCCTTTGCATTGCCGCCGGGCTGATGACCGCGCTGACGCATGTAGAAGGGTTTCCGGCGCTCGCGATCCTGATGGGCACCACCGTCTTCGTGATCTTCTACCTGTGCGGTGCGATCCAGCTTCTGCCGCTGGCGATCGGCAGCATGATCATGATCTCCATCGGGTTGCAGCCCTCGAACACCCCGAACTTCCACCCGGCCACCCTGTTCAACGTGGCCGCCACCATGGCGCTGCTGCCGCCCGCATTCATTGTCGCGATCACGGTGGTGTTTCCCGAAAACCACGCTTGGCTGTCGCGGCACCTGCGGCGCGGCACGACCCGGCTTTTGCGGCGGACCGCGGCCGAACGGCGCCACATGCCGCGCTTTGCCTTCTTTGACGAGATCATCGACATGTTCACCGACTACGCCTCCGGCCTCAGCGCGGAAAAGCCGGAGGATGCCCGGCTGATCCGCCGGACCCGCGCCGCGCTTGTGGCGGGGCTGGCCTGCGACCGCCTGCGCAATTCGGCGCAAAGGCTGCCGCCCGCCACGGCGGCATTGATCCCGGGGATGCGCGCGGCGCTGCGCGACGCCGTGTCCGGCCGCACGCCCGACATGACCCCCTTCGACCGCCTGCGCGACGCAGCCCGCCACGATGCCGACCGGCCGACCCGCATCTGCCTTCTGGAAGCCGAAACGTTGCGCCCGCTGATCGAAAGCGGCATCCTGTCCCCCGTCCCCCAACCCTCCGGTGCCGCATGAGATCCGAGATCGCCATCCTTGGCCTTTACGTTCCCGGCCTGCTGATCTGCGCCGTCATCGCCTCCGTCCTGTGGTTCGTGATCGACGGGCTGATGCTGCGGGTGGCGGGGTGGACCTGGTTCTGGCATCCCCCGCTGGCGCGGCTTGCGCTGTATTTCGTCCTTCTCGGCCTTGTCGTCGCGCTTATCCCGGAATTCTGAGATGATCCTGATCCGCCTTATCCTCACCACCCTGATCGCCATCGCCGCCGCGTTCGGCGGGATCTATGTCTGGAACCAGGTCTTCCGCGATCCGTGGACGCGCGACGCCCATATCCGCGCCGACCTGATCCAGATCGCCCCCCTCGTCTCCGGCGCGGTGGTGGAGGTGGAGGTGACCAACAACGCGAACGTGGCGGCGGGCGACCTGCTGATGAAGATCGACCCCAAGAACTACGAACTCGCCCTCAGCCAGGCCGAGGCGAGCCTGGCAAGCGCCCGCGCCAACGCCGAAAACAGCCGCCAGCAGGCCGACCGGCTGTTGCAGCAGCAGGAACAAAGCCCCCGCTCCGTGGCGGAGGTGGAACTGCGGTCTTCCGTCCTTTCGGCCGATGCGGCGGACGCGCAGGTGCGTTCGGCCGAGGCGGCGCTGGACCGCGCGCGGCTGGACCTGACCCGGACCGAGGTGCGGGCCCCGCGCGACGGGCAGATCACCAACCTGACGGCCAATGTCGGCGATTACGCCGCAGCCGGCGCCAACGCCATGGTGCTGGTGGCCGAAGACAGCTTCCGTGTCGATGCCTTCTTCATGGAAACGCAGATCCAACACATCCGCGCGGGCGATCCGGTGCGCGTGCATCTCATGGCCTCGGGGTATGAAATGCCGGGCCGCGTTCTCGGCATCTCCTCGGGCATCTCCTATGCCGAGGACATGTCGCAGTCGCTGCTGCAGGCGCCCACCCCGTCCTTCCAGTGGATCCGGCTGGCCCAGCGCATCCCGGTGGAGATCGCGCTGGACCGCATCCCTGACGGGCACCTTCTGGCCAATGGAATGACAGCCAGCGTCACCGTCGATGCCTCCGGCGCGGGCGAACGCTGACCCTGTCCGTTCCGCTTCATCTTGGCGGCGTTTGCTGATAGACGCCGCCCCGAAACCAAGGAGCACGCCATGCCCGTCCATCCCCCGATCAAGATCGCCCCCTCCATCCTGGCCGCCGATTTCGCCGATTTCGGTGCCGAATGCCGCGCGATCGAGGCGCAGGGCGCGGACTGGGTGCATGTGGACGTGATGGATGGCCACTTCGTGCCGAACCTGACCTTCGGGCCGGCGATGTGCGCCGCGATCCGCCCGCACATCAAGGGCGTGATGGACGTCCACCTGATGATCGCGCCGGTGGACCCGTATATCGAGGCGTTCGCCGCCGCGGGGGCCGACATCATCACCGCCCATCTGGAAGCCGGGCCGCACATCCACCGCACGCTTCAGGCGATCCGCGGCGTGGGCTGCAAGGCGGGCGTCGCCCTGAACCCCGGCACGGGGATCGAGGCGGTGGCCCATCTTCTGGACATGATCGACCTGATCTGCGTGATGACGGTGAATCCCGGCTTCGGCGGGCAGAAGTTCATCCATTCGCAGGTGGACAAGACGCGGGCGCTGCGGGCCATGATCGGCGACCGCCCCATTCACATCGAGATCGACGGCGGCGTGACGGTGGAGACCGCGCCGCTGGTCGCCGCCGCCGGGGCCGATGTGCTGGTGGCAGGATCGGCCGTGTTCAAGGGCGGCTCGGCCCGCGAACCGGCGGCTTACGGCGACAACATCCGCGCCATTCGCGCCGCGGCCGAGGCCGCCCGCTGACCGGCGGCCGGGCCGGGAAAGGAACGTGATGGACAACTGGATCTTCTGGGCGGTGGCGGGGTGCCTGTCGGTCGCGGTGGTGGCCCTTCTGGCGCGGTCGCTGTTCGTCGCGGGCGCGGCCGCCCCCTCGCCCAACGTGCGCATCTACCGCGACCAGTTGGAGGAGGTGGACCGCGACCTTGCCCGCGGCACCATGGCCCCGGATGAGGCGGACCGCGCGCGGCTGGAAGTCTCCCGCCGGCTTTTGGAAGCGGATCGTCGGACCGTTCGCGCCACGGGGCGCGGCAGCGTGGTGGCGGGGGCCCTGCTGGTGATCCTGACGGCGGCGGGCGTGGGGCTTCTGTATCTGCGTCTGGGCGCGCCAGGCTATCCGGACCTGCCCCACGCCGTGCGCCTTGCGGCGCTGGAGGCGGCACGAAGCGCCCGCCCGACGCAGGCCGAAGCCGAACGTCAGGCCCCGCCCGTGCAGGCGGAAACACCCGATCCCAAGTTCGCCGCCCTTGTGGGGCAGTTACGTGCTGCGGTGCAGCGCAATCCGCAGGATCTGCGCGGCCAGCAGCTTCTGGCCCGAAATGAAGCGGCCTTGGGCAACTTCCCCGCCGCGGTGGAGGCGCAGCGTCAGGTGCTGGCCCTGAAAGCCGAACCTTCGGCCGCCGATCACGCGGCGCTGGCCGAACTCATGATCTACGCCGCCGGGGGATATGTCTCGCCCGAGGCGGAGGCCGTGCTGACACAATCCCTGCGGCGCGATCCGAAGCAGCCCTTGGCGCTGTATCTGTCGGGCGTGACGATGGCGCAGGGCGGACGGGACGATCTGGCCTTCCGCGACTGGACCCGTGCGCTGGACGTCGCCGCCCCGGACGCCCCCTGGCGCGCGACCGTGCTGGCGGCGATGCCGGAGATTGCGGCCCGCGCCGGCGAGCGCTGGACACCGCCCGAAGCCCTGCCCGGCCCCGATGCGGGCGGCGTTGCGGCCCTGCAGGCCCTTCCCGAAGCCGACCGCAACGCGGCCATCGCGGGGATGGTCGACGGCCTTGCGACGCGCCTGAAAACCACCGGCGGCAGCGCCGCCGAATGGGCGCGCCTGATCAACGCCTACAACGTGCTGGGCCGGGCGGACGAGGCGCAGACCGCCGCTGCCAAGGCCGCCCCCCTCTTCACCGGGGAGGAGCGCGCGGTGATCGAGCGCGCCGCCCGCAGCGCCGGAGCCGCCCCATGATCGAAGATTTCGCACGTGCCCTGCCCCCTTACGGCGCCATCGCCGGGCTGGATCTGGGCGACAAGACCATCGGGGTGGCCCTGTCCGACACGCTGCGCGGCGTGGCCACTCCGGTCCAGACGATCCGCCGCGTGAAGTTCACCCTGGACGCCGAGGCGCTGCTGACCCTTCTGAAGGGGCGGCAGGTCGTGGGGATCGTTTTCGGCCTGCCCCTGAACATGGACGGAAGCGAAGGGCCCCGCGTTCAGAAGACACACGCCTTCGCCCGCAACCTGTCCCGCCTGACCGACCTGCCGATGACCTTCTGGGACGAACGCCTGTCCACCGTCGCCGCCGAACGCGCGCTGCTGGAGGCGGACATGTCGCGCCGCAAGCGGGCCGAGGTGATCGACCATGTCGCCGCCGCCTATATCCTGCAAGGCGCGCTGGACCGGCTGCGGCACCTTTAGGCCGCTTCGCGCATCTGCTCCTGCGCCTGATCCAGCAGTTCCACCCCCACGCCGGGACGGGTCGAATGTTCGGACAGCGTCCGCCGCCACGCCCGCGCGCCCGGCTGTCCGGCGAACAGCCCAAGCATGTGCCGGGTGATCTGGTTCAGGCGCCCGCCTTCGGCCAGATGCGCCTCGATGTAAGGGCGCATGGAGGCGAGGACGGCAAAGGGATCGGGCGCGAAATCCTCGCCCCACAGGGCGTCGGCGCCGGACAGAACCTCCATCGGTTCGTGATAGGCGGCACGGCCGACCATGACGCCGTCCAGACCCTGTGCCAGCAAGGCCTTCACCTGCGCCAGATCCTTCACCCCGCCGTTCAGCGCGATGGACAGGTCGGGGAACGCCGCCTTCATCCGCAGCACGAGGTCGTAGTCCAGGGGCGGAACCTCCCGGTTCTCCTTCGGGGACAGTCCTTGCAGCCACGCCTTGCGCGCGTGGATGGTCACGGAGCGCACGCCCGCCTCCTGCACCCGGGACAGGAACTCAGGCAGCACGACCTCCGGATCCTGATCGTCCACGCCGATCCGGCATTTGACGGTGACCGGCACCTCCGCCACGGCGATCATGGCGCGCAGGGCGCGGGCGACCAGACCCGGATCCTTCATCAGCACCGCGCCAAAGCATCCCGACTGAACCCGATCCGAGGGGCAGCCGACGTTCAGGTTGACCTCGTCATACCCGAAGGGCGCCGCGTGCCGCACGGCGTGCGCCAGGGTTTCCGGGTCTGACCCGCCCAGTTGCAGCGCCACAGGATGTTCAGTGGCATGGTGACGCAGAAGCCGGTCGCGCGGGCCGTGGATGATGGCCCGGTCCACCACCATCTCAGTATACAGCATCGCCCGTCGCGACATCTGCCGGTGAAAGAACCGGCAGTGACGGTCCGTCCAATCGATCATCGGTGCAACGGCCAGCTTCGGCATCGTGTAGGACTGGGTTTTGTCAACGCTCATTGGCCAGAAGCCCTTTCATAACACTGCCGACTTGTTCCCCTTTTTCCCCTGTTCAAACCCATTCGCGGAGGTGTAGTCCTACGAATGTAGGACTGTGAAAGGGCTTGTAGGACCGTGGGCACCATCAACAAGCGCAAGCGCGCGGACGGAAGTTTCGGCTATACAGCGCAGATCGTCATAAAGCGCGGAGGCGTCAAGGTCCACAGCGAGGCGCAGACCTTTGATCGTGAACCCGCCGCCCGCGCTTGGATGAAACGCCGTGAGGCTGAGATCACGAAAGATGGGTTTGGAAACCCCAAAGGCACCTTGTCCGAGGCGATCGACAAGTATGTGAAGGAGAGCCGGAAGGAGATCGGCCGCACCAAGGCTCAAGTGCTGCGCTCCATCAGCTCGCACGAGATCGGGGAAAAGCGCTGCGGTGACATCCGCAGTTCCGACATCGTCAGCTTTGCCACCACTCTTTCGAAGACGGTGCAGCCCCAGACCGTGCTGAATTACCTAAGCCACCTGTCGGCGGTGTTTGCGATCGCGAAGCCAGCTTGGGGATATCCGTTGGACAAGACGGAGATGGACGCGGCCATGGCCGTCTGCAAACGGCTAGGGCTGACCACCAAGTCCAACCGCCGCACGCGTCGGCCGACATTGGAGGAACTCGACAAGCTGCTTGCCCACTTCGAAGACCGCTCTCATCGACGTCGCGCCCTCCCTATGCATACTGTGGTCCTGTTCGCCTTGTTCTCCACACGGCGTCAGGAGGAGATCACGCGGATCCGGTGGGACGATTTCGCGGGAACACGTGTGCTTGTGCGCGACATGAAGAACCCGGGCGAGAAGAAGGGCAATGACATCTGGTGCGATGTCCCTCCCGAGGCCGCGGCTGTCATCGGCCGCATGCCCAAGACCCATGTTGAGATCTTCCCCTATTCCACCGACGCGATCAGCGCGGCCTTCACCCGCGCCTGCAAGCTGCTGGGGATCGAAGACCTGCGATTTCATGACCTGAGGCACGAGGGTGTCACTAGGCTGTTCGAGATGGGGTGGACGATACCGCATGTAGCAGCCGTTTCGGGTCATAGGAGCTGGCAGAGCCTACAGCGGTATACGCACGTGCAGCAAACCGGTGACCGCTATACTAAATGGCCGTGGACGCCGGCACTACAAGGGGACGTGTAGAGGGGGCGGGATGGTCCCGCCCCGCACAGGAGAACAAGGGATGAAAGTTCAACACATCGCCCTCGTTCTCCAGATCATCACGATGGTGGCGCTGGTGGCCGTTCAAATTGGTAGCCTAAAGGTGTGACCAAATAAGATCCGTGGAGAGTAATATGACGCTTTGGACTGTAAGTGTGGCAAATATGGGTGCGCTATCCCAGTGTTCCGGGGTTGCAAAAATCTTAGACGAAGACTTCCAGAAGAAAATAGTCGTGCCGCGCCAAGGGCTAGCGAGGTTTTTTCAGAAGCCTGTGTTCAACTCGAATGAAGCCGCACCTGACATCATAGTTTCCTGTGGTTCTGAAGCAGAACCGCATGTGATCAAGATGAAATTAGCCTATAGTGGCAGGCCAATTGCGGTTCATCTCCAGCACCCGAGGATCGACGGATATGATATGGTATTCGTATCTCGACATGACTGGAAGACGGAATTTGAGGCGCGTCCCAACTACCACCAAATGGTAGGTGTCCCTCATAGATTTATACCTGAAATGTGGCAAGATCTGCGAGAGGCGGCCCGAGCCCGCTATGCCCCAAATAATGAGCAAGTGGCTGTTGTTCTCATCGGTGGCGCAAACGGCGCCTACGCATACGATCGGCAGAGCCTGACCACCATATTCGAGGCTATCCAAAACCAAGTTCAGGCAGGGTGGACGGTACTGCTTTCTGTGTCACGAAGGACGAATAGCGACATAAGAGCCTCCTTTAGAACTCTCCAGTCAGATAGGGTTATCATCTGGGAAGGTGAGGGTCATAACCCCTACGTGGAATATCTTGCTGCCGCTGATGCATTTTTGATTGCAAAAGACTCGGTCACTATGCCTTCTGAGGCGCTCTCGACAGGTAAGCCCGTCTATTCTCTAGATTTGAGCAAGGTGCCAGGGCGGAAACTACAAAAGTTCGAGCGGTTCCACACCGACATGCAAGAGACGCTCCGGTTGACGCGCCCTTATCTGGGTTCACTGGAACACTATGATTACACGGTGCCAAACGAAGCGAAACGCATTGCATCTCTTGTCCGGTCGAACTCTCTACATCAGGCTAAATCTAGCTTTCTCTTCAGTAGAAGATGATGTTCGAATACTGCCTGTCAAAGATCCATTTGTGCATTCTGTACAATGCCACTGCATGTAAGCTTCGCTTGGCATCTTTATAACCCATCTTTCGCCAAGGCTTGACCTTCCCGTGGTAGTGGATAATCCCACTTCTTTCCTGTTCTGTCTCAGCGCTAGCGCCATAAAGGCGTTCGGTCCGGGTTCGTTGCAGGACCGCTCTCCCGCGGGAGTCGTTCCAAGCAGGGTTAAGATGTTTTATCCTACCGCGGAATAAATGGTTGATGTGATCTTGATCGAAGTTTCGATAGTTAGAAGCCTTATTGAAATCGCTAAGTCCTGAATAGATACATTTATTTCCACGAATGGAAACGCAGTCTAGCAACAGAACACCAGCATTAACATAATCCGCCGGGGGATATGGTGCCATGATTTGCTCGGTTTCAGCCTGACGATCCCAAGTTTTCCCGTGCGTCAACAGGTCCAGACGTTTGACCACTCCGAAATCCCTTACGCCACCGATAAGATTTCCCTTGAGATCAATATTATACAAATCGTCCAAATCACGCTTCACCAAGGTATCACCATCGATATATATGACCCGTTCCTGAACCAAGCTCGGCAACAGCAGCCGCGCTAGTGAGGTTTTCGATAGGTGGCGGACCTTCTCAGGCGCTGAACCGAAGTGATCGTCCGTAAGCAGGTGAAATTGGATGTTTACCTCTCTCTCGCCCGCAATCCTGCGGAGCACATCCATAGCATGGCTGGTAAGGTTCAGACTGAGGATGTCGATATGTCGCAGGTTCGGAGTTGATCGCGTTGCAGACCACAGCGACAAGGCGGTTGGACCAAAGAAACCCATGTCCGTGCCAAAAGCTATCCTTGCCCCTATGATCCCTGCCAATTATCCGTCCCCGCGTGCGTTGAAGCGTTAATCACCCTCCGCTTGAGCGTCGGCTAACAGTCCCAAGTATACGCAATTCGGCGTTAGATTCACCAGCCTAGAGACCGTCGGGCCTGATCGCGTAGGCGTCACGCAGCCGGTCGGGCTGAGGGAACGACCTTCGATGCAGCCGAAGCCCCCGCCGAGGGGCGGTGGCGGTTCTCATCAGCGCGAGGCGCGGCACCCCGCATCGATCCTCGCGATCAGCGTCTGGCCCGTAACCACCACCCGATCGCTGCCCTCATCCGCCAGCGCTCCTGCATGCGCGGCCCGATCGCCACGGGTGGCATCGCAGATCGCATCACCGCTGGTCGGGATCGCGGTTGCGCAGCCACTCACGGCCAGCATGGGCATTGCCAGTAACATCTGCCGCATCGGCGTTCTCCCTCGTGTTGATGTAGGATTGCGTCTGGCGCTGCCGTTCGGCCTGCACCTGCTGCGCCTTCCCTTTCGACTTGCCGCGCAGGTAGGCGACCAGAACAGCCGCAATGGCCGTCCCGATCGCTCCGAGGATGGAGATCAGCCCTTCCATCATTCCACCGGGGCGTTTAAGCGATCGGGCACGACATAGCCGATCGCCATGGCGATCAGGATCCCCGCCAGCGTCGACATGCCAGGACCAGAGAACGCGGGCCACGCCGCGAACACCTCGGACCAGGCGGAGGTGATGACGGCCGCGCTTATGCCTCCCGCCATCAGCTTGTTCGTGGGTGCGAGGGAGGTCTGTTTTGCAAGGCTCATGCTGTCTCCAATTCAGGGGTAAGAACGGCCCACGTTTTCGGGCCAATGATGCCGTCTGGTGTCAGGCCAACGGAGGTCTGGAAGGCGATGGTGGCGTCGTAGGTGTCCGCGCCGAAGATCCCGTCCACGCCCTCGGGATCGAAGCCGAGCGCGCGGAGGCGCTTCTGCGCCAGCCGCACCGCCTTGCCCCGCGCCCCGAGGCCGATGTTCGGATGCGCCGCGTCGATCGCGTCCGGGATCCGCTGCCACTTGGCGAAGGCGGCTGCGAGACGGATGTGGTAGCCGTGGGTGGCATAGCCCGCCCCGTTGTAGCCGCGCGCGAAGCCGGACCAGTCGTGGCGGCGCAGTTCGTCGTCCAGTCCCTCGGACTGGATGAAGCGGATCATGGCCTCCAGCCCCGCCTTTTCGCTGTCGCAGAAGGCCACCACCAAGTCGCCGGCCGAGGCATAGCCCGCGGCCTTGTGGTTGAAACCCATGATCTGGCCGAGGCCCCAGCTGCACGACCGCAGCGCCGCGTTCGGGTCCAGCCGCATCGCCTGCGCC
Source organism: Falsirhodobacter sp. 20TX0035 (assembly GCF_028307215.1). GTDB lineage: Bacteria > Pseudomonadota > Alphaproteobacteria > Rhodobacterales > Rhodobacteraceae > Falsirhodobacter. The sequence goes on from NZ_JAQMHV010000015.1 coordinate 56,253, forward strand.
AGACGCGGATAGCTGTCGGAGGGATAGCTGCCCGCCTTCCACTTCGGATAGGCCAGCCCCTGCTCCTCGGCGGCCATGCGCTTCGGCCCCGCCCCCAACTCGCGCCAGAACACGTGCGGCTCAAACAGCATGCGCGGGCGGCCCTGCCAATCGAACCCGCCCCCGGCGGTCTCCACCTCGATCACGGCGCGGATCTCGTCTTCGCCCGTACCGATCAGGCGGCCACATCGGGCCACGTCTATATCCGTCAGCCGCACAGCGCGGCCCTTGAACCCTGCAGGGATCATTGGTGTCTCCAAATGAAAAAGCCCCGCACGATGGCGGGGCGAATTTAGGGAAAAAAGTCTGCGAGACTCAGGCTGACGCTTTCTCCATCAACCCTAGGTGAGTGATATGTTTGCCAGTCGTTGTGAGGTACCAGTGACACCAGCGTGGACTGAGCCTGTCATCATCGCCGCAACCGGCGAGAAGATCAGCAACAGCCAGGAAGCGTTGCTTTTTCTGAACCGGCACTGGCAGACGCTTCCCATCCGAGAACGCTCCGCGCTGTTTCGACGACTTCTGGCGGCAAGGAATGGGCACGGGACACATGCAAGAGCCCGTCTGGCGTTCATCGCGCTTGTAAAAGCCATCCCGCCCGAGCAAGGCTCGCTGTGAAAAGAAATGACCAGCCCCGTATTGTCCCTATTGACGACGGAATTACTCTCCTTATGGTTGTTTAAGTTGAGGCAGACCAGCTGTCAGAGAAGGGCCTGGCAGGGCGAAAGCCCCGGAAGCGCAGCAGGTGCCTCAGCGCTCTTCACCACGAAACCCGCCTAGGTTCTGCTTTGTTGATATGACGGTAGCATTACCGTCTGTCGCATCGCGTCGGCCACGTGGCCTTGGACTATGATTTTATCGCAATGCAATGCAACTTTGACGTTACCTGATCCGTAGGTGCATCGAGTGGGCAGGGGTAAGTCCTTAAGAGTGTGCCTTTGTGTTTGTGTAAGCCCTGTCCACTCACAACCGGCTTCGACTTCACCGTACGATCCTTGATCGCCAAGCTTGTGATTATTTGGGGCAGGATTGCCCCTGATGTGTTGTGGGATAAGGACGTTAGCCCGAAGCCGGAATGTCATGATCCACGCCCGTAAAGGTGCAGACTGCGCACGGCTGACCGGCCACGTTGCGTGGTCAGGGTGCAGTCGACCCGGTACCGCTGATGCGGCCGCCCACCCCCGATCCAGATCACCGCCTGCGGGGTGATGAAGCCGCTGTCGCCAATCACCAGATCCGCCGGGACCGACCACGTGGCCGAAACCACCGCGTCCCTGTCGTCCGCCAGCGCCTCCAGCCACTCCGACCAGTCTATGGCATAATCCAGCACCTCGGCCGGGTGGTGGTAGATCCACGCGGGCGACACATCCGTCGCCATGACGGCCGGGACCGTGCGCGCCTCCGTCACCAGTCGCACCGGCAAGGTCACGCGCGGCCGTGCCAGCATCATCCGCAGCGATAAGGACTGCGCCGCCACCTGCGCGCGGGTGACCAGAGGAAGGCCACCCAACACCACCGGCAGGCGCAAGCCCACCGGCATCAACCGCGTGACGGCCGCGAGGACCGGCCGGCCGAGGCGCAGCGGCAGGACAAGCCCCTGCGGCTGCACCACGATCGCCTGCACCCGGAAGGTGCCGTCCGCCGTGAAGTCGTGGACCGTGTCGTCGCCCACTTGGGTGATTGTGCCGCCCGTCGCGCGGATCGTGCCTGTGCGGTAGCGGATGACGATCCGGCCGGACCCGCCCTGGCCCGGCGCGCTGCCGTTGCCATAGGCCCCACCCCCGCCACCCCCGAAGCCGTCCACCGCATCCGCGCCGTTCGCCCCGGCGTTAGTGCCACCCGCCGAGGTGCCAGCACGTCGCCCGCCACCACCCCCGGACCCGAAGACCCGGAGCAGCCCGAGGATGTCCGAACTGATGCCTTCGCCCCCGGTGCTTCCGGCCGAGCCATCCAGACCCGGCCGACGCGCACCGCCACCGCCACCGCCATGGCGTTCGCCGTTGCTGCCTGATCCGACGCCACCGCCACCAACCTGACCGCCCTGCGCCTGCCCGCCGAGGGTGTTGGCCCCGGTGCTGCCCGCACCGCCCGATCCGCTCCACCCGTCCACACCCGATCCGCCCGACGATCCCTTCGGACCGCCCACGGCCGTCAGACCGAAGATCGAGGTGTCGGAGACGGAGGGCGCGGTGGACACGCCCCCTAGGCCCACCCGGACCGGATAGACCCCGACCTTCAGGTCACGCAGCGCCTCGGTGACCTGACCGCCCGCGCCCCCGCCACCCGAGAACCCGCCCGCAGGCGCGCCACCGGCCCCGCCGGGGCCGACCAGCAGAACCCGTGCCTGGCTCATGTCAGGCCACCGGACCGGGCAGCGTTACATCGAAGGTGCTGCTGACGATCGGGTCACCGAGGTTGACGGCCTTCGACCCGGCCAGCGGCCCGGACGCCAGCAGCGTATCGCCCTGCACCAGCGCGTAGTGGGTCAGAACTCCCCCCGCCTTGTAGTTGCTACCTTCCTGCACCGAGGCGACGATCATCCGGCCACCTGCGGGCGCGTCTATCGGCAGGGTAAAGGCCACGGGCGCATCGCCCAGCGACATGGCCTGCGCAAAGGCCAGGGTGGACGGGGCATCCGTGCAGAACAGGATGGTGCCCGCGCGCGAGATCGCGATCAGCGCCGCGTCCAGCACGGCGTTGTTGACAGTGGCAGACATGGTCTCTCCATATGAAAAAGCCCGCCAGTGGCGGGCGGGTTAAGTAGATTGCGGCTCAGTAAAGGGGGCGGTGGCGAAGAGCCCTAACCGGACGTTCTTCTCAAACCGCATACGGCATATGCAGCGTAGTCTTCCGGCGACAGCGCTGCATATGCGCATCCTGCGAAGTCGGCCTTGGCCGGGCCCGCAGAACGGCGGCCATCACTCGGCCAGGACGGCGGCCCCGGCCTCGGCGATGGCCTGATCGTGGTCCGGCGTATCGGCGGAGACGCCGATTGCCCCCACGACCTGCCCGTCCACGATCAGCGGCAGGCCGCCCTTCATCATCACGAAGCCGCCCGCCGTCGCCGCCGCCGCGCGCGAGCCGTTGATGGCGGTCTCCAGATCACCGCTGGGCCGCGCGAAAAGGGCCGCCGTGCGGGCCTTACCGGGCGCGACCGTCACCCCGGCGGGCACGGCCGCATCGTCCATGCGCGCGAAGGCCAGAAGATCGCCCGCGGGATCGGTAACGGCAACGACCCCCGGCCAGCCTTCGGCGGCGGCCTTTTCCAATGCGGCATCGACCACGTCCTGAGCGGTCTGCAGGGTGATAACGGGCTGCATGCGAACCTCCGCGCTCAGCGGCAGCGCAAGGGCGCCGAAGGTTGTCATCGCGACAAGGCAGGTCTTAATCATCATCGTCTCCATGTGTTGTGACGAAGAGGTAGCGCAGCCGTCGCGCGACTTCATTTGCGATATCTTGCCCGATCGTTAGCTTGCAGCTAATGACCGGGCATGCTGGAACTTCGCCATTACCGCTACCTCGCCGCTATCCGGGACGAACTAAGCTTCGTGCGCGCCGCACAGAGGCTTGGCATCTCAGTCCCGACGCTGTCGGTGCAGGTGCGCCACGCCGAGGATCACGTGGGCTTCCCGATCTTCGAGAGGACGAGCCGGCGCGTGCGCCCGACCCGCACCGGTGCGCTGTTCCTCCGCTCCGTGGACCAGGTGCTGCAGGCCGCCGGCCTCGCCGAGGCTGTGGCGGGCGATCTTCTGCGCGGCATGGGCGGAGAGGTCCGGCTGGGTTATGTCGGCTCGGCCGCCTATTCCGGTGTGCTCCAGCGCCTTGTCCGCGCTTTCGAGGAGGCCTGTCCATCCGCCACACTGATCGCGGAGGAGCATGTGATGGAAGACCTGCCGCGCATGGTGGCGGAGCATCGCCTCGACCTTGCTCTCGTTCGCGCACCGGTGCGCGTCCGGGCCGGACTGGTCGGGATTGGGATGTCGTCCGATCATTTCGTGGCAGCGATCTCGACGCGGCTTCCCCTGCCGGAGGGGGATTACGTCCGCTCGCAGGACCTGCACGATCTCCCCTTCATCCTGCCGGAACAGGTGTTCGGCACCGAGGAGGTCGGCCGCAGGGGGCAGTTTCAGCCGCGCGTCATTCTGACGCCGGGATCGCTTGTGGCCGTCCTCACCCAGGTCGCGCTGCGGAACGCCGTGGCGATCATTCCCAGCATGCTGCGGAATACGATCCAGCTGGAAGGCGTGACCTTCCGGGAGATCGACGGGCCACAGATTCTCTCCGGCATCACTGGCGTCGGTCGGGCGAACGAGGACACGCCCGTCGTCGCGAGACTTCTAGAACTTGCCGCTGCACTGCCGCCCGACTGATGGCAATGCTGTCGGCGCAATCTTCCAGTTGCATGCTGATGACAGTGCGCCTCCTCCGCGCTCACCTGCGAATGTCGGGTTTGTCCCAAAAGCAGACTTACCTCACCCCGACTTCTTCCGTGACAGAACCGCCACCAGCGCCTCCAGCCGCCGCGCCACCCAGCCATCGCGCTCGGGATAGAACACCACCCGCCACAGGGGGTAGCGGTGCCGGTGCGCGGCGGGGATGCTGCGCTGCTGGAACAGCATCTGCATCAGCAGCGCCCAGATCAGCAGATAGTTGAAGAACGTGTTCGGCAGGCCCTGCCCGATCGCGCGCCGCCATTCGTCCGGAGCCAGCGCCCACCAGGCTGCCCGCAGCGCCATGCAGATCAGAAGCGCCGTCTGGCTCAACACCAGCGCGGCGACGGCCGGGGGAAGCCTGCGACAGCGGAAGGCCAGCGGCAGATACCACCGCAGCTGGCCCGCGAACAAAAGCCAGACCATGGCGCTGGTCAGCGTCTCCGTCAGGTCGAAGAAGTGTTTCACATGGTCATGCATTCCCGCCCCGCTTGGCCTCCGTCATGTCTGATATGGCGTTCTGGATCTGGGCCGTCTTGGCAACGACTTCGCTGGAGGCGCGGTCCAGATCCTGTTGACGCGCCGCCCGCTGGGCAAGAAGCGCATGGCATTCGCGCTCAATGGCGCTTTCCACCTCGGCGTAGCGCCGCCGGAACCACCGCCTACCCATGACGGCACCCCGGCTGGCGCTCCAGCATCTTGATGATCGCATCCCCGTTGGCGATCTGCCCGGCCGCCAATTCGGCGTAGCGTTCGACCGTGGCCGCCTGCTGCCGCCCGGCCTCGCGCAGATCCGCCAGCCGCGCCTCGTTGGCCTCGTGCAGGCGGCGCAGGACATCGTCCCGCTCCCCTTTTACGCTCCACCACATGTAGGCCAGCCAGCCGACGATGGGGCTGGAGGTGCCCAAGGCTTCCAGCAGCTTCAGGATCGGATCGATGGCCCCCACATCACCCATCAAACACCCCCACCGCCGCCGCGATGGCCGCCTCATCCTCCGCCGCCCCGATAGCCGCGATCGCCGTCAGGCGCACGGTCTCGATCACGGCCAGCGCCTCGCGGTCCAGGCGCGCCCGGTTCAGGATCACCTGCGCCACCTGATGCCCGTCTTCCCCCGTGATCCCGATCTCCGCCGCGATCAGCGGGAAGTCCGAGAGGTCGGGGGGCGAGGCCGCCACCCACGCGGCGGCCTCCGCTTCCTTTTCGCGGTAGACGACATCCTGCCCCGCCACGAGGGTCAGGATGCTGGACCGGCGCAGGCCCGCCCGTTCGTTCACCGCCGCAACGGCCTCTGCGCGCAGGCGGGGCAGAACCTCGGCCCCGCGATGCATCAGCTGCCCGCCCTCCACCTTCCACAGCTGCGGGTCCGGGGTGTTGTCCGTCTCCACCTCGATCCGAGTGCCGGGCGGCGGGGCAAACCCCGCCACCCCGGCGCGGAGCGTGTAGCTGATGGCCCCGGTGTCCGGGTCGTAATAGACAAGCAGGCCCATCAGCCCCAACTCCCCATGCTGTAGAACTTGTAGTGGATCGTCCGGGACGAGCCGCCCGGCACAAAGGTCGGTGTCTGGGACGACACGAATGAGCCGTGCTGTGTCTCGCCCAGCCAGATCGTTCGGCCTGGGGCGACCGTCACAGTGTCCAACCCGAGAGGGTTGTTGCTGTTCGTGTCAACCACCCAGAAGCCGGCCCCGAGGTCAGGGAAGCTCATCTGGGTGTGCTTCGGCATGCAATCTTGACCCCTTAGACGGGGGTATCGGCGCCCAATTTTGACCCCCCTGATGTTTT
>NZ_JAQMHV010000016.1 GCF_028307215.1 Falsirhodobacter sp. 20TX0035
GAAGGCCCCACCTTCGCCCAGAACAGCCTCGACCCGAAACTCTTCGCAACACTCTTCCACGTTGGATGAAAGGGTCGCCAACCGGCGGGCGGTGATCGACCTGCGGCCCGTGGGCCACGTGATCGGCCTGCTGGTCGTGGCGATGGGCGTGGCGATGCTGGTGCCCGTCGTGTTCGACGCCTTCGCGGGGGACAGGCAGGCCCCGATCCTGCTGCAGATCGCCATGCTGACTATGGTCACAGGCGGGCTGGTGGCCTTGGCCTGCGCCAACGGCGCGCGCGGCAGCATGACCCTTCAGCAGATCTTCCTGCTGACGGTGGGGGTCTGGGTGGCCCTGCCGCTGTTCGGCGCGCTGCCGTTCATCGCGGGGGCCACGCAGGCCAGCTTCACCGACGCGATGTTCGAATCCGTGTCGGGGATGACCACGACGGGGGCCACGGTCTTTGTGGGGCTGGACGATCTGCCCGTCGGCATCAACATGTGGCGGATGATCCTGCACTGGCTGGGCGGCCTTGGCATCGTGATCGTGGCCATGCTGTTCCTGCCGGTGATGAAGGTCGGCGGCATGCAGTTCTTCAAGTCGGAAGGCTTCGACACGCTGGGCAAGATCCTGCCGCGGGCGATGGACATCTCCTCGGCGCTGATCCGGATCTACGTGGGCATGACAGTCGCCTGCGTGCTGACCTACAACGCGATGGGGATGAACGGCACGGACGCGCTGATGCACGCGCTGTCCACGGTGTCGACGGGGGGCTTCTCATCCTACGACGCGTCCTTCGGCGTGTTCTCGGGGCCCTTGGAATACGCGTGCGTGTTCTTCATGCTGGCGGCGACGCTGCCCTTCATCCGCTATGTCCAGATGATGCAGGGCTATTACACGCCCATGTGGCGCGACCAGCAGGTCCGGGCCTACCTGCGCTGGAACCTGTATGCGGCGCTGGCCATCGCGGCCTATCACATATGGGTCGACAACGTCCCCACCCACACCGCCTTCCGCGAGGCTCTGTTCAACGTCGCCTCCTCCTTCTCCGGCACGGGCTTTGTCAGCACGGACCTGTCGCAATGGGACGCGTTTCCCCTGCTGGTCATCATCATCGTGGGGCTGATCGGGGGGTGCACCTCCTCCACCGGCTGTTCGGTGAAGGTGTTCCGCTACCTGATCCTGTTCGAGGCGATCAAGGTCCAGATCAAGCGCCTGCGGTCCCCCAGCGCGGTGATCGCCGTCCGCTACGAAGGCAAGGTCGTGGGGCAGGACGTGCTGGATTCGGTCATCCTGTTCTTCACGATGTTCCTTCTGACCTTTGGCGTGCTGGTCGTCCTTCTGTCGCTGACGGGGCTGGACGTGCGCGCCTCCATCACGGCGGCCTGGACCTCCATCGCCAATGTGGGGCCGGTGTTCGGGGCGGGGGTGCGGCCCAGCGGGGCGCTGACCGATTTCCCCGACAGCGCGAAGTGGATCATGATCATCGGCATGCTTCTTGGCCGGCTGGAGCTTCTGACCGTCTACGTCCTGCTGATGCCGCGGTTCTGGATGCGTTGACGCCTTCCGCCGTGCCGCCTATGCAATGGCGGACCGCGAACGAAGGAGCCGTCATGACCGCCACCACGCCCCCCCGCAGTTTTCAGGAGATCATCCTGCGGCTGATGACCTATTGGGGATCGCGAGGTTGCGCCGTCCTTCAGCCCTACGACATGGAGGTGGGGGCGGGCACGTTCCACCCGGCCACCACGCTGCGCTCGCTCGGTTCCAAGCCTTGGGCCGCCGCCTATGTCCAGCCCTCCCGCCGCCCGACGGACGGGCGCTATGGCGAAAACCCGAACCGGCTTCAGCACTACTACCAGTATCAGGTGATCCTGAAGCCGTCGCCGCCGGACCTTCAGGCCCTGTATCTTGGCAGCCTTGAGGCGATCGGCGTGGACATGGACCTGCACGACATCCGCTTTGTCGAAGATGACTGGGAATCCCCGACGCTGGGCGCATGGGGTCTGGGATGGGAAGTGTGGTGCGACGGCATGGAAGTGTCGCAGTTCACCTATTTCCAGCAGGTCGGCGGCCACGACTGCAAGCCGGTGAGTGGGGAGCTGACCTACGGGCTGGAGCGTCTGGCGATGTATGTCCTTGGCGTCGATCACGTCATGGACATGCCCTTCAACGATCCCGACAGCCCGACGCCGCTGACCTATGGCGACGTGTTCCGTCAGGCCGAACAGGAATATTCGCGCTGGAACTTCGACATCGCGGACACGGACATGCTGCTGCAGCATTTCGTCGATGCCGAGGCCGAATGCGACCGCATCCTGTCCGCGCCCGAAACGGACTGGGCGGGGCGCCGGATCATCATGTCGCAGCCCGCCTATGACCAGTGCATCAAGGCGAGCCATCTCTTCAACCTCATGGATGCGCGGGGCGTGATCTCCGTCACCGAACGGCAGGCCTATATCGGGCGGGTGCGGGCGCTGGCCAAGCGCTGCGCCGACGCCTTCGTGATGACCGACGCCGGCGCGTCCCACTGACGGATTCCTGTATCATGCCCGATCTTCTGCTCGAACTCTTTTCCGAGGAAATCCCCGCCCGCATGCAGGCCCGCGCGCGCGCCGATCTGCAAAAGCTGGTCACCGACGGTCTGGTGGAGGCGGGGCTGACCTATGCCTCGGCCGGTGCCTTCTCCACCCCTCGCCGTCTTGTGCTGGCGGTGGAAGGGCTGACGACTGAGTCCCCCACCGTGCGCGAGGAACGCAAGGGCCCGAAGGCCGACGCCCCCGAACAGGCGCTGGCCGGTTTCCTGCGTGGCCTTGGCATCACTGATGCGGCGCCCGTCATGGCGCTGGCGGGCCAGCCTTCGGGCGCGCATGTGCACCTGAATGGCGTCGTGGTGGAAGTGCGCGACGACAAGAAGGGCCAGATCCTCTTCGCCAAGGTCACGAAGCCCGGCCGTCCGGCGGCCGAGATCGTGGCCGAGGTGGTCGAACGCACCATCCGCACCTTCCCATGGCCCAAATCCATGCGTTGGGGTTCGGGGCAACTGCGCTGGGTGCGCCCCTTGCATTCCATCCTGTGCCTGCTGACGACCGAGGCTGGAAGCGACGTGGTGCCCGTCATCGTCGATCACCTGACGGCCGGCAACACCACCGAAGGCCACCGTTTCATGGCGCCGGGTCGCTTTGCCGTGTCGTCCTTCGACGACTACCGCGCCAAGCTGGCGGCCGCCCATGTGGTGCTGGACAGCGACGAGCGTGAGGCGATCATCTGGAACGACGCCACCACCGCCGCCTTCGCCCAGGGGCTGGAGGTCGTGGAGGACAAGGGCCTGCTGGCCGAGGTGGCGGGGCTGGTCGAATGCCCCGTGGTCCTGATGGGCACCATCGGCGAAGAGTTCCTCGGCCTGCCGCCCGAGGTGCTTCAGACGTCGATGAAGGAGCATCAGAAGTTCTTCTCGGTGAAGGCCCACTCGGGCCGGATCGAGAAGTTCGTGACCGTGGCCAACCGCACCACCCGCGACGACGGCGCGACCATCCTGAAGGGCAACCAGAAGGTGCTGTCGGCCCGCCTGTCCGACGCGCGCTTCTTCTGGGACAATGACCTGCGGACGGTAAAGGCCGAAGGGCTGGAAGGCATGGGGGCGGGCCTGTCCGGCGTCACCTTCCACAACCGTCTGGGCAGCCAGGCCGACCGCGTCGCGCGGATCGCCGATCTGGCCGAACGCCTGGCCCCGATGGTGGGCGCGGACGCCGCGCTGGCCCGCCAGGCCGCGCAGGTGGCCAAGGCCGACCTGCAATCGGACATGGTGGGCGAATTCCCCGAGCTTCAGGGCCTGATGGGCCGCTATTACGCGACCGCCGCGGGCCTTGATGCGCAAGTGGCCGAGGCGTGCCAGTGGCATTATTCACCGCTGGGCCCGTCGGACGTGGTGCCTGTCGCCCCCGTCACGGTGGCGGTGGCGCTGGCCGACAAGATCGACACGCTGACCGGTTTCTGGTCCATCGACGAAAAGCCCACCGGCTCGAAGGATCCCTTCGCGCTGCGCCGCGCCGCGCTGGGCGTGATCCGTCTGGTGCTGGGCAACGGCCTTCGCCTGCCGCTGGCGGATCTGGTGGGCGAGGATCTGCTGGCCTTCTTCCACGACCGGCTGAAGGTCTACCTGCGCGATCAGGGCGTGCGGCACGACGTGATCGACGCCTCCATCGCCATGCCCGGCAACGATGATCTGGCCTTGCTGGTTCGCCGGGCCGAGGCGCTGCAGGCGTTCCTCGACACCGAGGACGGGACCAACCTGCTGCAGGGCTTCCGTCGCGCCAACAACATCCTGAACCAGGCCGAGGCGAAGGACGGGGTGGAGTATTCGTTCGGCGCCGATCCGAAATTCGCCGAGGACGACACGGAGCGGGCGCTGTTCACGGCCTTGGACGCGGCGGACGCCCGCATCCGTCCCGCCCTGGGGTCCGAGGATTTCGCGGCCGCCATGTCGGCCCTGGCCGGTCTGCGCGGCCCGATCGACGCCTTCTTCGAGGCGGTTCAGGTGAACGCCGAAAACCCGATCCTGCGGCGCAACCGGCTGAACCTTCTGCACCGTATCCGTTCGGCCTGCGCGCAAGTGGCGGACCTGACGAAGATCGGCGACTGAACGGGCCATTGGCGAACGGGCGGGGTGCGGCTATCATCCTTGGATGATGAACGCGCCCCTTCAGGACCATGTCCCCATCACCCCCACGCAGAACGTCTCGGCGGCGCTGCACGGCTGGCGGGCGAAATGCCTGCAACGGCTGATCCGGCTGGACATTCCGGTGCCGCCGACGGTGGCGCTTCCCATCGCCACGGTGCGCGCCATCGCGCAGGGCCAGCCCATCGACTGCGCCCGCATCCTGTCGCGCTTTGGACCCGAACCGCTGGTGTCGGTCCGGCCCAGCCCGCAGGGGACCGACTGGGGCGGTCCGGCGACGCTGCTGAACATCGGCATGAACGCGGCGCGTCACGCCTCGCTGGTGCGGTCGCACGGGCAGAAGGCGGCGGACCGGCTGTATCTGCGTTTCGTGCAAAGCTACGCGATCCATGTCGCGCGTCTGGATCCCGACGCCTTTGACGGCACCGATCTGGCCGAGGCGCTGCGCGCCTATCACGACCAGACGGACGAGCCTTTTCCCGAAGATCCCGCGCGCCAGCTGACGGAGGTCACCCGTTCCATGTCCCGCGCGTGGGAAGGGACGAGCGCCCGCCTCTTGCGCCATGCGAAAGGCGCGCCCGACGATGCGGGTCTGGGCCTTCTGGTGCAGCAGATGGCGCAGGGCATGGGGCAGGGGCTGTCCGGGTCGGGCGTGATCCAGTTCGTGGACGGCGCCACGGGCCGCCCGCAGATCACCGGCCGTTTCCGCAGCCAAAGCCAAGGCGGTATCGCGCTGGCCGAGGATGCGGCGCTGTACATCACCCGCGACGCCCGCGGCCCCTCGCTGGAGGAGCTGGCGCCCGACATCTTCGCCGACCTGATCCGCCACGGCGCCCGCTGCCGCACCCATCTGCGCGAAGAGATGCAGATCGAGTTCACGATCGAGAACGGGCATCTCTCGGTTCTGGACGCGATCCGGGTGCAGCGGTCCTCACGCGCCGGGGTCCGCATCGCGGTGGCGCTGGCCGAGGATGGGGTCATCCCGCGGCAGGAGGCCGTCCTGCGCATCAAGCCGCGCGACCTGTCCGAGGTGATGCACCCGCAGGTCGATCCGCGGGCCGCCCGCGACCGGATCGTGAAGGGCATCGCGGCCTCCCCTGGCGCTGCGGTGGGGCGCATCGCCTTCACCTCGGTCGCGGCCCAGACCTTTGCCGCGCGGGGGGAGCCGTGCATCCTTGTCCGTCGCGAAACCACGCCCGAGGACATTCGCGGCATGCATTCGGCGGCCGGCGTCCTGACGGAACGCGGCGGCGTCACCAGCCATGCGGCGGTGATTGCCCGGGGCCTTGGCGTGCCCTGCGTCGTGGGGGCCGGCGATCTGCGGCTGGACCTGCGGGACCGCGCGCTGACCCTGCCCGACGGGCGCGTGCTGCACGAAGGCGACATCCTCACGCTGGATGGATCGACCGGGGAGGCGCTGGCCGGCGCGGTGGAGATGCTGTCGCCCTCGCTGGACGACAACTTCCGCACCCTGCTGGACTGGGCCGATCAGAGCCGCGACATCGGCATCCGCGCCAACGCCGACACCCCCACGGACGCGGAACTGGCCCGGCGCTTCGACGCCGAAGGCATCGGCCTGTGCCGGACCGAGCACATGTTCTTCGAAGAGGACCGGCTGACGGTCATGCGCGAGATGATCTTCGCCGACACCTCCACCGACCGGGCGGCGGTGCTGGCGCGCCTGCTGCCGATGCAGCGCGAGGATTTCATCCGCCTGTTCACGATCATGGCGGGCAAGCCCGTCTGCATCCGGCTGCTGGACCCGCCGCTGCACGAATTCCTTCCCCAGACACGCGAAGGCCTGCGGGCTCTGGCCGAGGCGCTGGACCGTCCCCTGTCCGACGTGACCCGCCGGGCCGAGGCGCTGGCCGAGTTCAACCCGATGCTGGGCATGCGCGGCGTCCGCCTTGGCATCGCCTGGCCCGAGATCTACGAGATGCAGGCCCGCGCCATCTTCGAGGCGACGCTGGACTGCGCCCGTCGGGGCATCCGTGTGGTGCCCGAGATCATGGTCCCCCTCATCTCGGCGCGGCGCGAGGTGGAACTGGTCCGCGCCCGCATCGACGCCATCGCCTCGGCCGTGCGGATGCAGTCGGGGGCCGATTTCGATTACCGTCTGGGGGCCATGGTGGAAACGCCGCGGGCGGCCTTGCGGGCGGGTGACCTGGCGGTGAACGCGGCCTTCTTGTCCTTTGGCACCAACGACTTGACCCAGATGACCTATGGCCTGTCGCGCGACGATGCCGGCCGCTTCATGGGCGCCTATATCCAAAGCCGGGTGTTCCCCGAAGACCCGTTCCACGTGCTGGACACCGAAGGCGTGGGGGAGCTTTTGCTGATCGGCGCGGAACGCGGCCGCAGGTCCCGGCCCGACCTGATCGTGTCGCTGTGCGGGGAACACGGGGGCGATCCCGACTCCATCGCGTTCTGCCGGAAGGCGGGGTTCAACTACATCTCCTGCTCACCTTTCCGGGTGCCGCTGGCGCGGCTGGCGGCAGCCCATCTGGCCCTTTCGGAACGCGTCACGCCGGTGGGCGAACGCGACTGGATCACCGGCGAGATGCGGCGCCCGATGGCCGATGGTTAACCTCTCTTAACTCTCGTTGTGGACTTTTGTTCGTTCAGGCGCTATTTGCGCCTGCTGTTGTGCGTAGATGGGCAGAAGGGGCGTCCGGCCGCACGGCGAGAAACAACGCGAGACGGACATCATGCGACTGTTGGGACTGGGCCTGGCCTTTGCGGCGGCCCTGTGGGCGGGCACGATGGGGGCCAATGCGGACCCTTGGAAGACGGCGCGCAGCGGGGATGCCACCGTTCACCAAGTGGCCTACACCGAAAGCCTTGGCCGGTCCCTGTCCATGTCACCCCGCACCGCCTTGCCCATGATCCGCTACGACCTGGACTGGCTGAACGCACAGGCGCCAGACGTGGCGCTGGACGCCGACTGGGAATGCCTGACCGAAGCCTTGTATTTCGAGGCGCGCGGAGAGCCGCTGAAGGGCCAGTTCGCCGTGGCCGAGGTCATCCTGAACCGGGTGGACGCACGGGGCTATCCCTCATCGGTGTGCGACGTGGTCCGGCAGGGGGAAAAGAACGGCAAGGCCTGCCAGTTCAGCTTCATCTGCGACGGCCTGCCCGAAACGGTGACTGAACAGGCCGCCTATGATCAGGCGGGAAAGATCGCGGCCGTGATGCTGGCCGGCGCGCCCCGGGCGCTGACACGGGGGGCCACGCATTTCCACACGTCGGCCGTGCGTCCATCCTGGGCGGCCCATCTTCCGAAAACGGTGCAGATCGGCGATCATCTCTTCTATCGCGAATGATTTGCGGATAGGCGGGGCCATGGACCGGATCTTTCTGCGCGACCACGTGGTCGAAACCGACATCGGCGCCTTCGAGGTGGAACGCGGCCGGCCCCAGCGCCTGCGCTTTGCCGTGGAGGTCGAGGTCGCGCATGTGCAGGCCCATGACAACGTGGACCTGATCCTGTCCTACGACCGCATCCGCGAAGCCATCACCGACGAACTGGCCCGAGGCCGCGTGGCGCTTCTGGAAACGCTGGCCGACGGCATCGCTGCCCGGCTTCTGGCGCATCCCCAGGCCCGCGTGGTGCATCTGGAGATCGAGAAGATGGACCGCGGTCCCTTCCGCCTGGGCATCCGCGCCACCCGCCGCCGCGGAGAGGTGGAACTCGCGACCCGGGACGCCGAGGCGCCGACCGTCGTCTATCTGGGGCAGGGCGGGCAACCCGTGGCGGGCGCGGTGAACTGCGTGGCCGGAACGCCCGCGACCGGCCCCGACGCGCCGGCCCAGCGCCGGCTGAATCTTCTGGCGGTGGAGCAGGCGGCCTGGCTGCGGAGCGGCCCCGGCACCACCGTCGCCGGAACATGGACCGAGATGGACTGGGCCCTGCGCCAGGGCCTGGCCGTGATCTGGGCACCCTCGAAGATGGTGCTGGAGGCGGCCGATCCCCCATCCTCCACCGCGCCGGACGCGCTGGCGGTCTGGCTGGCCGAGCAGTTGGGCTGCCGGACGATCACGGCCCTTGAAACCATTTCGGCGGAAAGCCGCGTCGCGGTGATCCCGGGCTGACTTGCCATGCGGCCCCGCATCGGTAGAAGTGCCGGATGACCTGTTACCGTCCCATCGCCCAGACCGATCCCGCCCGTTCCCCCGGCGCGCTGACCCTTGCGGGCGGCTGGTGCTGGTTCGACCGGGTGGAGGTGATGGAGCGGGGCCGTCGCGAGATCATCGCCGCCCATGAGTTGCCCGAGGTCGCACGCCAGCGTCTGACCGATCCCCGGCCGCCCTTGCACGGGCTGACCTGGGACGCGCCGCGCGTCATGGGGATCGTGAACGCGACACCCGACAGCTTTTCCGACGGCGGCACCTATGACCCCGTGGCGCAAGGGCGCGCCCTCGCGGCCGACGCCGATCTTCTGGACATCGGCGGCGAAAGCACCCGCCCCGGCGCGCAGACGGTGGCCGAGGAGGAGGAGATCCGCCGCATCCGCCCGGTGATGGACGCGCTGCGCGGGCTGCGCCCCCTGTCCATCGACACACGCAAGGCGGCGGTGGCCAAGGCGTCGGACGCGGACATGGTGAATGACGTGTCGGCGATGCTCTATGATTCGGCCATGGCGGGCACCGTGGCGCGCATGGGCGCGTCGGTCTGCCTGATGCACGCGCAGGGTGTGCCGGAAACGATGCAGGACGATCCCCGCTATTCCGACGTGCTGCTGGACGTGTACGACCATCTGGCCGAACGGATCGCGATGGCCGAGGCGGCGGGCATCCCCCGAAGCCGCATCGTGGTCGATCCGGGGATCGGCTTTGGCAAGACGATGACGCACAACCTGACCCTGATCCGCGGGCTGTCGGCCTTTCACGGGCTGGGCTGTCCCATCCTTCTGGGCGTGTCGCGCAAGGGCTTCATCGGCCGGATCGGGCAGGCCGCCACCCCGGCCGACCGGATGCCAGGGTCGGTGGCGGTGGCGCTGGCGGGCGTGGCGCAGGGCGCGCAGATCTTGCGCGTGCATGATGTGGGGGCGACGCGGCAGGCGCTGGCGCTCTGGATAGCCTCGACAGGAGAGATGAGATGACTCGCAAGCTTTTCGGCACCGACGGGGTGCGCGGAACCGCCAACACGGCGCCCATGACGGCTGAGATCGCGCTGCGGCTGGGACTGGCCGCCGGCAAGTATTTCCAGCGCAAGTCGGCCCTGCCGCGCGTGGTGATCGGCAAGGACACGCGCCTGTCGGGCTACATGCTGGAAAACGCGCTGACGGCGGGGCTGACCTCGATGGGAATGAACGTGCTGCTGCTGGGCCCCGTGCCCACGCCGGCGGTGGGCTTTCTGACGCGGTCGATGCGGGCTGATCTGGGAGTCATGATTTCGGCCAGTCACAACCCGCATCAGGATAACGGGATCAAGTTCTTCGGCCCCGACGGCTTCAAGCTGTCCGACGCGGCCGAGGCGGAAATCGAGGCGCTGCTGGACACCGATATCCCCTTGGCCGATCCGGCCGAGATCGGCCGTGCGAAACGGATCGAGGATGGGCGGGGGCGGTATCAGGAATACGCTAAGACGACGTTCCCACAAGGCCTGCGGCTGGACGGGCTGAAGGTCGTGATCGACTGCGCCAACGGGGCCGCCTATCGCGCAGCACCCGAGGTACTGTGGGAGCTGGGCGCCGACGTGATCCCGGTTGGAACCTCGCCCAACGGCAAGAACATCAACCTGCGTTGCGGGTCGACGCATCCCGAGGCTGCGGCAGAGGCCGTTGTGGCCCATGGCGCCGATGTGGGCATCACGCTGGACGGGGACGCCGACCGCGTGATGATCCTGGACCAGCACGGCCGCGTGGCGGATGGCGACCAGATCATGGCGCTGTTGGCCGCGCGCTGGGCCGAGGATGGTCGCCTGAAAGGCGGAGCACTGGTGGCCACCGTGATGTCGAACCTGGGGCTGGAGCGATTCCTGCAGAGCCGCGGCCTGCGGCTGGAGCGGACGCCGGTGGGCGACCGTTATGTGGTCGAACGGATGCGGGAAGGCGGGTTCAACCTTGGCGGCGAACAATCCGGCCACATCGTGATGACGGACCACACCACCACCGGCGACGGGCTGGTGGCCGGCCTGCAGTTCCTGGCCGAAATGGCCCGTTCCGGCAAGCCCGCGTCCGACCTGACCCACAGCTTCGAGACGGTGCCGCAGATGCTGAAGAACGTCCGCTACACGGCCGGTCGCGAACCGCTAAAGGCAGAGGCGGTCCAGTCCGTCATCGCGCGGGCCGAAGCGCGGCTGCAAGGGCATGGACGGCTGCTGATCCGCAAGTCGGGGACCGAGCCCCTGATCCGCGTGATGGCCGAGGCGGAAGATCCCGCCCTGCTGTCGGACGTGGTGGACAGCATCGTCCAAGCGGTGGAGAACGCGGCTTGAGGAACCTTTTGCACCCATTGCGGGTTTCCTTTTCGGAAACGCGAAAAGGAACCGAACGGATGCAGCTTGAAGCACTTGTCGTCCTTGGTGCGGGTCTGAGCCTTCTGGCGATGGTCGTGGCTACCTTGGCCGCCACGCCCGCAAAGGCGAAGGTCGCGGCGGGACGTAAATGAAAAGGGCGCCCGTGGGGGCGCCCTTTCCGCATCAGTTCCGCTCGCGGTCGACCATCTTGCCCTTGGAGATCCAAGGCATCATCGCGCGCAGCTTCTCGCCCACCTTCTCGATCTGGTGTTCGTCGTTGATGCGGCGCGTGGCCTTGAAGGACGGCTGGCCAACGGCGTTTTCCTGCATGAAATCACGTACGAACTTGCCGGTCTGGATGTCCGTCAGGACTTCCTTCATGCGCTTCTTCGTCTCGTCATAGGGCAGGATGCGCGGGCCGGACACATACTCGCCATATTCCGCCGTGTTGGAGATGGAGTAGTTCATGTTCGCGATGCCGCCTTCGTAGATCAGGTCCACGATCAGCTTCACTTCGTGCAGGCACTCGAAATAGGCCATCTCGGGCTCGTAGCCGGCCTCGACCAGCGTCTCGAAGCCCATCCGGATCAGTTCGACAAGGCCACCGCACAGAACGGCCTGCTCACCGAAAAGATCGGTTTCGCATTCCTGACGGAAGTTCGTCTCGATGATGCCCGAACGGCCACCGCCGATGCCGGAGCAGTAGGAGAGCGCCAGTTCCATCGCGCGACCCGTCGCGTCCTGATGCACGGCCACGAGGCAGGGCACGCCGCCGCCCTTGGTGTATTCGCCGCGCACGGTGTGGCCGGGGCCCTTGGGGGCCATCATGATAACGTCGACGCCCTTTTTCGGCTCGATCAGGCCGAAGTGCACGTTCAGGCCGTGAGCGAAGGCGATGGCGGCGCCTTCCTTCAGGTTGTCGTGGACGTATTTCTTGTAGGTTTCGGCCTGCAGTTCGTCGGGCATGGTGAACATGATCAGGTCGCACCAGGCGGCGGCTTCGGCGATGCCCATGACCTTCAGGCCTTCGGCTTCGGCCTTCTTGGCCGAGGGCGAGCCTTCGCGCAGCGCCACGACGAGGTTCTTCGCGCCCGAATCGCGCAGGTTCAGCGCATGGGCGTGGCCCTGGCTGCCATAGCCGAGGATCGCGACCTTCTTGTCCTTGATCAGGTTGATGTCGCAATCGCGATCGTAATAAACGCGCATGATCGTCTCCGTGATGATCGTTTCACAGGCAGAATACAACAATGGACCGGTATCCGGTTGCGAATATCTTTGATTTGCGGCTAATCGAGATACTGTCATTCCTGTAACGGCATTATCACGGAACAATCATGCTGGACGATACGGATCGACGGCTTCTGCGCCACCTTCTGGCCGATCCGGCCCAGCCCAACGCCGTTCTGGCCGAACGCGTGGGCGTGGCCCCCGCCACCGCCTGGCGACGGGTGGAGCGGTTGACAGAACAGGGCATCATCCGCGCGCAGGAGGCGGTGATCGACTGGCGGGCGCTGGGCTATGGCGTGGAGGTGTCGCTGCGCTTCACCCTCGACAAGACGGTGCCGCGCGCGTTCGAGGATTTCATCGAGGCCGCGCGCCGCGTGCCCGAGGTGCTGGCGATCGAGACGTTTCTGGGCCGGGTGGACCTGCGCCTGAACGTCATCGCCCGCGACATGACCCACTGGCAGGAGATCTACCGCACCCGCATCCTGACCTTGCCGCACATCGCCGACATTGAGGCGTTGATGCTGATCTCCACCCTCAAAGACGCGGAGGCGCTGCCCGTATGATCGATCTGGACGACACCGACCGCGCCCTGCTGCGGGCACTGGCGGCGGACGCGACGCAATCGGCGGGCGGGCTGGGGCGCAAGCTGGGTCTGTCCCAGCCCGCCGCTTGGCGCCGCATCCGGCGGCTGGAGGAGGCGGGTATATTGGCGGGGTGCCGCGTGGTGGTGGACCGTCAGGCGCTGGGCTTCGGCGTGACGGTGTTTCTGGGCATCAAGCTGGCCACCAAGGGCCGCGTGAGCCTTGAGGATTTCGAGCGTGCGGTGATGGCGATCCCCGAGGTGCAGATCGTGCAGCACGTGCTGGGCCTGTTCGATTACCGCCTGCGCGTCGTAGCGCGCGACATCGGGGATTTCGAACGCATCCTGCGCCGCCGCATCATGACCCTGCCGGGCGTGGGGCAGGTGGAGGCGAACGTCCTTCTGACCGAGGAACGCCGCCCGGGCCCGATCTAGCGCCCGCCCAGACCCGCGCGCATCAGCGCCCGCCGCACCGGTTGCACCGAATACAGCGTGTCCAGCATCGTCGCCCGCAGATCGCGCATCACGGGCCAGGAGAGCATGGAGGCGCGGTTCAACGCCTCGATTCCCAGGGCGCGGGTGCGGATGTCACCGTGGCGGCGGCGGTGATAGGCGTCGAGCATCGCCGCATCGCCCAGAGTGTCGGGCGTGGCCAGATCCAGAAGCGCCGCCAGATCGGCCAGCGAGGTGTTCAACCCCTGCGCGCCGATGGGCGGCAGCACATGCGCCGCCTCGGCCATCAGGGCCAGCCGTTCGCCCGACATCCGCGCCGCGATCTGGCCGATGATCGGGAAGATCCCTACGGGGGAGGCGAGGGTCAGCGGCCCCAGAACCCCCGCCGACCGCGCGCTGGCGGCCAGGGAGAACTCCTCGGCGGGGAGGGCGCGCAGACGCTCCGCCTCCGCCCCCGTTTCCATCCACACCACGGCCGAGGCGGGACGCCCGTCGCGATCGGGCAGCGGCACCAGCGTAAACGGCCCGCCCGACCGGTGCACCTCGGTCGAGACGTTGTTGTGGGGGATGTCGTGCCGCACGGCGAAGGCCAGCGCCTTCTGGCCGAAGCGGGTGGTGCGGACCGGGATGCCCGCCGCCTGCCGCATTGGGCTGTCGCGCCCGTCGGCCGCGATCACGAGCCGCGCCGTCACCGTCCGCCCGTCCGTCAGCCCCACCCGGGCCTGAGAGGTGCGGGTGGCCAGCGTCCGCGTGCCGACCCCCGGCAGATGCGTGACGTCGGGCAGTTCCGTCAGCCGTTCGGCCATCACCGTCCGCAAAAGGGCGTTGGGCAGGTTCCACCCGAAGGGCTGGTCCGAGATCTCGGAGGCGTCGAAGGCCTTCGCCAGACGCGGTTCGTTCAGGGGCCCGCCCGCGTCCACGATCCGCATGACCTGCAAGGGCGCGGCCGAGGGGAACAGCCGGTCCCAGAGGCCCGCCGCCTTCAGCACGGGGATGGCGGGCTGCAGAAACGCCGTGGATCGCTGGTCGCCCGCCGCCCCCGCCATGGGATCGACGCAGATCACGCGATAGCCGGCGCTGCCGAAGGCCGCCGCCGCCGTCAGCCCGGCGATGCCGCCGCCCGAGATGAGGATGTCAGTGTCCATCGACGCGCTCCTGCAGACGCCCGAGGAATGCCGCCAGGTCGTCGGTGTGATGGTGGATGTGGGGCGCCGGGGCCGCCATCTCAGCCACGTGCACGGTGCGCATGCCCAAGGCATGGGGCACCGCAAGGTTCCGCGGATCGTCCTCGAACATCGCACCCTCGGCAGGGTCGAGGTTGTCGAGCGCGAAGATCGCCTCGAACGCGTCCCGGCGGGGTTTGGGGCGGTAGCTCGCGTGCTCCACGCCATAGACGGCGTCGAAGAGGCCCGACAGGCCCCGCGCCTCCAGCACCCGTTCGGCATAAGGGGCGGTGCCGTTGGTGAAGATGATGCGCCGCCCCGGAAGCGCGCCGATCTGCCGGGCCAACAGCGCGTCCGGCGTCAGGTGCGATAGCGAGATGTCGTGCACGTGTTCCAGCCAAGCCACGGGATCGACCTCGTGTTCGTGCATGAGACCCGCCAGCGTGGTGCCATGCAGCTGCCAGTAGCTGGAGCGCAGCAGGTCCGCCTCCTCCCGGCCAAGGGCGAGGTTGCGCATCAGCCAGTCGGTCATCTTCACCTCGATCTGGTCGAACAGGCGGGCGGAGGGGTGATAAAGCGTGTTGTCGAGGTCGAAGACCCAGACGCGCACGTGCTGGAAGTCCTTGGAAATCATGGAAGGGATGATAGCTTTCGGACAAGGGCGCGGCAATCTGTCACCCGATGGCCGGTTGCATCACTTTGCCGCAGGGGCATAGATGCCGCGATCACAGAAAGGGACCGTGGTGCAGAAGGACGCATATTCGCTGATCATCGACGCGATCGAAACCGGGACCTACAAGCCCGGCGACCGTCTGGTGGAATCGGAACTGGCCGAACGGCTGGGCGTGTCCCGCACCCCCGTGCGCGAAGCGCTGCAGCGGTTGGAAACCCAGTCCATGCTGGTGCGCGACGGGCGCAGCCTCATCGTCGCCGCGCTGGACCATAACCAGCTGGCGGAATTCTACGCCGTGCGGTCCGAACTGGAAGGGCTGGCCGCGCGTCTGGCCGCCCGCCACGCCCGGGACGAGGAGATCGTCGTCCTGCGCCGCATGGCCGAGGAGGACAAGGCGCTGATCGGCGGGGATCCGCAACTGCTCAGCCGCGCGAACCGGCGGTTCCACAAGCAGATCCACCTTGCGTCGCACAACCGGTTCCTGGTGCAGCAGCTGGGGCTTCTGTCGCGGTCGATGGCGCTGATGGCCGGAACCTCGCTTGCGGCCGAGGGGCGCGATGGATCGGCCATGGCCGAGCATGAGGCGATCGTGGCCGCCATCGCCGCCCGTGACGGGGAAGCGGCGGACGAGGCGCTGCGCAAGCACATCTCCCGCGCGTTCGAGACGCGGCTTCTGGTGGACGCGGGCGAGCTGAAGCTGCGCTAGCCGGCCCGATCCTCAGCCGAAATGCCCGTGGGTGGTCTTGTCCCAGTAGAAGGGCCGCCGCACCATTTCCCACAACGCCTTATAGACCGAGAAGGTCAGCATCGGGAAATAGAAGATCAGCGTCGGCACCCACAGGGGGTTCATCCGGTGATCCGTCCGGCGCAGGGCGAGGATGCCGATGGTGATGTTCACGGCCTCGGTCAGCAGGAACAGGGCCACGAGGGCGATCACGCTCCACCCCGGCAGGCTGTCGGTCACGGGATGGGGCAGGCCCAGCGCCAGCAGCCAGTAAGACCACAGGACCGGCGCGAGGATCGCCTGCGACAGGGCGCCGAAGAACATGATCTGGAAGCCCGCGAAGCCCCGGGGGCCGATTTCGGCCCAAAGACGGCGGGGGTCGCGCATGTGCACGATCCACGTCATCATGTAGCCCTTCTGCCAGCGCGACCGCTGCTTGACCCAGGCGAGGGGCAGGCAGTTCGCCTCCTCCTGCGTGACGGTGGGGATCACCTCGGTCCGGTAGCCGTGGCGGGCGATGCGGATGCCCAGATCGGCGTCCTCCGTTACGTTGTGGGCGTCCCATGCGCCGATCTTCGCCAGAACGTCGCGCTGGACATACAGCGTGGTGCCGCCCAGCGGGATCGCCATGCCCATCCGCTGCAGGCCGGGCAGGATCACGCGGAACAGCGTGGCGTATTCCACCGTGAAGCAGCGCGCGATCCAGTTCGTGCGCGGGTTGTAATAGTCGAGGATGCCCTGAAGGCAGGCCAGATCGGGCCCCGCGCTGTGAAAGCGTTCGGCGATCCGGCGGATCTGGTCGGGGGCGGGGGCGTCCTCGGCGTCGAAGATGCCGACGATGCTGCCCCGGCAGAACCGCAGCGCGTGATTGAGGGCGCGCGGCTTCGTCTTCAGCTTGCCATGCGGGGTGACGATCACGCGCATCCAGTCAGGCAGGGCGGCGCGGGCCAGCGCCTCGCGCGTCAGGTGGTCCCGCTCCTCCACCGCCAGCAGGATCTCCAGCTTGTCGCGGGGATAATCGAGGCGGGACAGGCGCAGGATCAGGCGTTCGGCGATGTCCGCCTCGCGGTAGAGGGCCACGATGACGGACACGGTGGGCCAGTGGGCGACGGTGGCGACGGGCGGCCGCGGCACGTCGCGGAAGGCGGCGATGGCCGCGGCCAGCTTCAGCCCGACGCAGGCCAGAAGCGACAGGATGCCCCAGATGGACGCGACGGCCAGAACGGTCGCCGGCCACAGGATCGTCGCGCCCAGAAGCGCCAGCAGGCCCAGAATCACCGGTTGGCGGACGGCTGCGGTGTTCCAGGTGCGGCAGCTGTAGGTGTCGGTCAGCGCGGACTGCGCCTGGGCGGCCAACGTGGGGCCGCGCACCTCCAGAAGCGCCGTCTGGATCGCATCCTGATCGGCCAGCGCGCAGACGACCGGGCCGAAGCACTCCGCCAGATGTTCGCGATGCGCCTCATAGATCTCGGGGAGGGGGGCGAGGATGACGGTCACGTTGCCGCTTTGCCGCCAGGGCAGCAGTCCGTGACGCAGGCACAGGTCCAGCCCCGCCTGATCGATCAGGCGGGGGTCGGGCGCATGCGATCGCGGGTCGATCCACCGCATCCCGTAGTGGCGGACCAGGAGAGGGGGCAGACCTTCCGCCGGAACGATGCGCAGGCTCAGCGTGGCCAGCGGCAGGCTGCACCCCCGTTCCACCGAAAAGGCGACGGCCCGTTCCACGTCAGCCTTCGACACGCCCTCCGCCGCGCGCAAGAGCGCGGTGAAGGACGGCTGACCGCCGGAACGTGGCCGCTCCGTCGGGCGGGCGTGAAGTAGCGGGCTGACACTCATGGCGATGCTTTCCCTTCGGGGGAAGCATCGTCCAGGAAGGTTAACCGGTCGTTAAGCGCGACGCGCCTTCATCGCTTCGGCGAACCGTTCGAACAGGTGATAGCTGTCCTGCGGGCCGGGGCTCGCCTCCGGGTGATACTGTACGGAGAAGACAGGCTTGCCTTCCATCGAGATCCCGCAGTTCGATCCGTCGAACAGGCTGACATGCGTTTCCACCACGCCCGCGGGCAGGGTCTGGCTGTCCACGGTGAAGCCGTGGTTCATGGACGTGATCTCCACCTTGCCGGTGCCGACGTCCTTCACGGGGTGGTTCGCGCCATGATGGCCGTGGTTCATCTTCACGGTCTTGGCGCCCAGCGCCAGCGCCAGCATCTGGTGGCCAAGGCAGATGCCAAAAACGGGGACGTCCTTTTCCAGCACGCCCTGGATCATCGGCACGGCATATTCACCGGTGGCGGCCGGATCGCCCGGGCCGTTCGACAGGAACACGCCTTCGGGGTTCAGCGCCAGCACATCCTCGGCCGTGGCCGTGGCGGGCAGGACGGTGACGTCGCAACCGGCCGAGGCGAGGCAGCGCAGGATGTTGCGCTTTGCACCGTAGTCGATGGCCACCACCTTCAGGCCCGCGCCTTCGCGCGCCTTGAAGCCTTCGGGCCAAGCCCAGCGCATCTCGTCCCAGCGGTAGGACTGGGCGCAGGTCACGTCCTTGGCCAGATCGAGGCCGACCAGACCGCGCCAGGCGCGCGCCTTCGCGACAAGGCCCGCCACGTCGAAGTTTCCGTCGGGATCATGGGCCAGCGCCACATGCGGCGCGCCCTGCTGCCGGATCGCCCGGGTCAGGCGCCGCGTGTCCAGACCGCCGATGCCGATGCGGCCCTTGGAGGTCAGCCAAGCCTTCAGCTCCTGCGTCGCGCGCCAGTTGGAGGCGTCCGTGGGATCCCATTTCACCACCATGCCGGCGGCGACGGGATCGGCCGTCTCGTCATCCTCGGCCGTGGTGCCGACATTGCCGATATGGGGGAAGGTGAAGGTCACGATCTGCCCGGCATAGGACGGATCGGTCATGATCTCCTGATACCCGGTCATGGCGGTGTTGAAGACGAGTTCGGCCACCGTCTCGCCCACAGCGCCGAAGCCGCGACCGTAGAAGACCGTCCCGTCCGCCAGCGCCAGGCAGGCCGTGGGTTTGGATTGCGTCTCCATCGCGCGACTCCTCATTTCTGGATAAACGGTCGTTACGTATGGCGGGCGCGGAGCGGGGTCAAGCGGAACATGCGGGTTTCCACCCGCGTTGGCGCGCGGTAACCTGTGCCCCTGAACACCAGAGGTATCGTCATGACCATCCGCGAAAAGCTGCAAGCCGCCCTGAAGGACGCCATGCGCGCCAAGGAGGCCGACCGGCTGTCCACGCTGCGTCTGATCAACGCCGCCATAAAGGACCGCGACATCGCCGCCCGCGCCGAAGGAACGGACGCCGTGCCGGACGCCGAGATTCTGGCCGTGCTGGGGCGCATGGTGAAGCAGCGCCAGGAAAGCGCCCGCGTCTATGACGAGGGCGACCGCCCCGAACTCGCCGCCAAGGAGCGGGCCGAGATCCGCGTGGTGGAGGAGTTCCTGCCCCGCCGCCTGTCGGACACCGAGGTGGCCACGGCGGTGGACGAGGCCATTGCCGCGACCGGCGCCAGCAGCCTGCGCGACATGGGCCGCGTGATGGCGGAGTTGAAGGCGAAATACACGGGCCAGATGGATTTCGGCGCGGTGGGCGCCCTGCTGAAGGCGCGTCTGGGCTGAAATCCCGAAGGTTCGGAACCAACCGGGCCCGGCCGGGTTGCCCCAACTGTGACCGACGCATCGCAGGAAGGGGCGCCATGGCGAGGGTCAGGGGAGAGTATGTCGCGGAACATGCGGGTGTCGCCTTGGCCGCCCGCCGCGGGCTGATGACCCTTCGCGCCCTCAGCAGCCGGTCCCGCGCGATGTACGACACCCTGACGTTGGCGGAACTGGAAGAAATGGCGCCGCCGGATGTCGTGGAACTGCAGCGGGCCGTGCGCTAGGCGCGCAGGGCGTCCGGCTCTGCCTCGGCCTCCCAAGCGGCCGGGGTGGTCGCGCCGAAGCGGATCGCCCAAGTCGTGACGATCAGGAAGCCTGCGAAGGACGCAAAGGACAGGGCCGCGCCCGCCACCTCCACCATGCCCGACCAGCCGAAGATGGGGGCAAGGAAGGACAGGTTCGCGCCCGCGAACATGAGGGCTGCGTGCAGCATAGCCCAGCCTTCCGGCACCCGGCGCGCCGTCATCTGCGGCAGCCACAGATAGAAGCCGCCAAAGGCCGCGAACACCGCACCGACGCCGGCCGCATAATGGAACCGTGCCACCCCGTCCTGTCCGGCCGTCAGCGCCGCCGCGCCCAGCGTCAGCGCCATGAAGCCGACCGCCCACAGAAGGGGGGAGCCGACATGCCGCACGCCGCGCGCCAGCGTCAGGACCCACGCGGCGAGGATGACCAGCGACGGCAGCAGGACGGCCGTGGCCGCCGCTCCGAAGAAGGCACCCTCTTCCGTCGGGTGATACAGATCCTGCATCCACAGCGTCACGCCTAGCCCGGCCAGAACGCCCATGGCCAACAGGATCGCAGGCTTCATCGCCAGCGGCCGCCGGGCGAAGCGTTCCACGATGTCCGTCACGATGCCCAGAGAGGGGAGGATCAGCACGAAGACCAGCGGATGGGCCAGCGCCGCAGCCGCCTGACGCAGATCCTCCGGATCGAAGGGCGGCCGCAGGGCCAGAAGCAGCGCGGCGGCGGCGATGGTGGGCACGGCCAGAAGCATCAGCATCGCCGTCATGGCCAGCGACCAGGCGAAGACGGGCACCTCGGGCAGGGGCATGCCTTGGCGCTGCGTCAGGAATGTGGTGAGGGTGTTGATCGCGATCAGCAGGGACGAAAGGCCCGCAAGCGACAGCGCCAGCAAGCCGAGTGTAACCGATCCCCCCAGCATTGCCCCCGCCGCCAGCAGCAGCGACACCGCATGCGCCACCCAGGAGGCCAACCCAACGCGCGGGAAGGCTAGTTGTTCGGCGCCCACCTGCACGGGCAGGCGCCACAGGCCAAGGCCGCCGCACAGGGCGGGCATCAGCGTGAACGCCATCATCATCAGCCCGTGGGTCGTGGACAGCATCGCCCAGGTGGGGCTGTCCACCCCGCCCATGCGCAACCGTCCCGTCACCGCCAGCGACAAAAGGGCGCCGAGGGTGGAGCTGACCAGAAACAGGGCCCCGATCCGGCGTGATGCGAAGGTCAGTCTGGCCACAAGGCTCTCCGTGTTCGTGGGCGGGCTGCCAAGGGGATTATACGCCCGTGGCGGGCAGGTTCAACATGGGGAAGTGGCGGGGGAAGGTGGCCATCAGCGCCGCGTCCACGTCGTCCATGGTCACGGGCAGCCCCAGATCGACCAGGCTCGTCACCCCATGGTCGCGGATGCCGCAGGGCACAATGCCGTCGAAATGCGACAGGTCGGGTTCGACGTTCAGGCTGATGCCGTGGAAGCTGACCCAGCGGCGCAGCTTCACGCCGATGGCCGCGATCTTGTCTTCCCGCGGGGCGCCGTCTGGGCCGGGGGCCTTATCGGGGCGGACCACCCAGACCCCGACGCGGCCCGCGCGGCGTTCGCCCTTCACGCCGAATTCGGACAGCGTGTCGATCACCCAGTTTTCCAGATTGCACACAAAGCGGCGCACGTCACGGCCGCGCGCGCCCACGTCCAGCATCACATAGGCCACGCGCTGGCCGGGGCCGTGATAGGTGTATTGCCCGCCGCGCCCGGCCACGAACACCGGGAACCGGTCGGGCGCCACAAGGTCGGCCGCGTCGGCCGAGGTGCCGGCGGTGTAAAGCGGCGGATGCTCCAGAAGCCAGACGGCCTCCTCCGCCTCTCCGCGTGCGATGCGGGCGACCCGATCCTCCATCGCGGAAAGGGTCTGGATGTAGTCGGCCTGGCCGGGAAGGTGGGTCCACTCCATGGAAGTCCCTCATGTCTGACGGGGCAGACATGGGGGAAAGCGGGGCCCGTTACAATCGTGAAATCGGCGCAAGAATCCGCTTTCCAAGCGTCGCGCGCTCGGCTACAAGCCCGTCACCAAGTCAAGACTGTGCGGTCATGGCGGAATTGGTAGACGCGCAGCGTTGAGGTCGCTGTGGGGTAACTCCCGTGGAGGTTCGAGTCCTCTTGACCGCACCATTTGAAAACGCGGCCACCGGACACGGTGCGCCGCGTTTTGGTTTTCAGGCCCGGCGCAGGTCGGGCAGGATCTGGTTTTCCATCAAGGCCGTCAGGTCGCCGAAATACCCCTCGCTCCGGGCCGGGCGCGTCGGGTCCGAAGTGATGACGACGCTGGCCTTCTCCTCGGGGAAGAGGGCGATGATCTGGCCGCCATATCCCCGCGCCAGCGCCATGGGCGTTCCGGCCAGCCGCCCCAGGAACCAGCCATAGCCGTAGTCGAAGCCGGAAAACGGCGACCGCGTGCGGGGCGTCAGGGAGGCGCGCATCCAGTCCTCGGACAGCACGTCGCGGCCGCCCGTGCGCGCCATCTCGGCGAATTGCAGCATGGCGCGGGGGGACAGCGCCATCTCGTTCCCGCCAAGGTAGAAGCCCTGCGGATCGCGGGTCCAGGCCGGGATCTCGATGTCCAGCGGCGCGCCGATCCAGTCGCGCATGACCTGCAGCAGCGTGGCGTCGGCCCGCCGCGCGATCACCGCGCCCAGGATGTGGAACGATCCGGTGGAATAGAGCATTCGGGCCCCCGGCTCCGCCTCGAACGGGCGGGACAGGGCGAAGGACAGCCAGTTGCGGCTGGACACCCATGCGCCGTAGTTCGGGCCGGAGGTGCGCTGCAGCCCGGCCTGCATGGTCACCAGATCCTCCACCGTGATGCCGCCTGTGCGCGGATCGGCGGAGGACGGGATCAGGTCGGGAATGACCTCGGCCAGCGTGGTGTCGAGGGTGAGGAGGCCGCGACCGATCGCCGCTCCCGTGGCGGCGGCGACCAGCGTCTTCGACACGGACTTGACGTTGACGGGCTGGCGGGTAGGCGGGCCGCGGAACGCTTCCTCCAGCAGGACCTGCCCGTCGCGGGCCACGATCAGGCTGTTCAGCTGGTTCATTCCGGCCGCCACGCGCCGGGTTTCGGCAAAGGCGCCTTGTGCGCGTACGGGCAGGGCGAGTGCGCAGCCGATCGCGGCCAGCAGGATGCGTCGGTGCATGAAGCCTCGGATAAATCGGGACAAAGGGAAGCGGTCTCTGGACTATGCCTCCTCGCGCCATAAGGTTGCATCACGCATTGGTGAGGCAGCAACGTATGATACGCAGCTTGGCAGGATCGGGACGACGGCTGGTAGCCATGGCGCTGATGATGGCGCTGGCCGGATGCGCGGGCCGTCAATCGGCCCTGTCCCCTGCGGGCGAGGATGCGAGCTGGCTGCACGACCTGTGGATCGTGATGCTGGTGGGGGCCGTGATCCTGTGGACGGCGCTGAACGGCCTGTTCTTCTTCGTGACACGCGTCCGCCCCAACGACTGGCCCGAACGGCACGCCAACCGCCTGATCATCGGAGGCGGGGTGATCTTTCCCACGGTTCTGGTGGGAACGCTTCTGGCCTACGGCCTGTCGATGATGCCGCACATGCGCGCCGATGGCGACGGGCTGGTCGTGAAGGTCCGGGCCGAAGAATGGTGGTGGCGCGTGGAATACTGGCCCGCCGGGGCCACCGCCCCCATCGTCACCGCGAACGAGATCCGGCTGCCCACGGGCCAGCGCACAGAACTGCTGCTGGACGCGAACAAGTACATCCATTCGTTCTGGGTTCCGGCGCTGGGCGGCAAGATGGACATGTTCCCGGGGCGCGAGACGCGGATGACGCTGCGGCCCGAAACGCCCGGCGTCTATCGCGGCCAATGCGCCGAGTTCTGCGGCCCGTCGCACGCGCTGATGGCGTTCGAGGCGGTGATCCTGACGCCCGGGGACTTCGCCGCATGGCTGGAGGCCGAAGCCGCCCCCGCCGCCCCGCCCGCCACCCCCGAGGCGCAGCGCGGCCAAACGCTGTTCCGCGACGAGGGCTGCGGCGCCTGCCACGCCGTGCGCGGCACCGAATTCGACGGCCTCGTCGGGCCGGACCTGACCCACCTCGCCTCGCGCCAGTCGCTGGGCGCGGGGATCATGGAGGTCACGCGCGAGGATCTGACGGATTGGATCGCCCACACGCGCGACATCAAACCCGAGGTGGCCATGCCCGCCTATGACTGGCTGGAGGCCGCAGAGCTGGCCGATCTGGCCGCCTATCTTGAGGGACTGAAATGATCGACCGGCGCCCGCAGGGCATCTACCCCCCGACCGAGGAGATGCTGGCCGAACCCGTCCCGGCCGAGGTGCAGGAGCGTCAGGCCGACAGCCTGACCAAGGTCTGGAAGACCAAGACCGGCATCCGCTACCTCATGTCGGTCAACAACTCAGAAATTGGGAAGTGGTATTCGCTGACCTGCTTCGGCTTCATGCTGCTGGCGGGAATCCTGGCGCTTCTGGTGCGGGTGCAGCTGGCCTATCCCGACATGCAGTTCCTGGACGCGGACCGGTTCAACCAGTTCTTCACCATGCACGGCACGGCGATGATGTTCCTGTTCGCCGTGCCCCTGTTCGAGGCGATGGCGATCCTTCTGCTGCCGGCCTTCCTGGGCGCGCGGGACATGCCGTTCCCGCGGCTGTCCTCGTTCGGGTACTGGTCGTTCCTGATCGGCGGCATCTTCGTGATGGGGTCGGTGCTGTTCGACGTGGCGCCGAATTCGGGCTGGTTCATGTATCCGCCGCTGGCGACGGAAGCGCCGGGGCCGGGGTCCGACATCTGGCTTCTGGGCCTGTCCTTCATCGAGGTTGCCTCCATCGCCGCCGCGGTCGAATTGATCGTGGGCGTGCTGAAGTGCCGCCCGCCGGGAATGCGCATCAACATGATGCCGCTTTACGCGTGGTACGTGCTGGTCGTGGGGGGCATGATCCTGTTCGCCTTCCCGCCCCTGATCGCGGGCGACCTGCTGTTCGAACTGGAACGCGCGCTGGACTGGCCGTTCTTCGACGCGACGCGCGGCGGCGATCCCCTGCTGTGGCAGCACCTGTTCTGGATCTTCGGCCATCCGGAAGTCTACATCGTCTTCCTGCCGTCCATCGCCATCGCGGCCATGATCGTGCCGACCGTCGCGCAGCGGCCCATCGTCGGGTATTCGTGGATCGTGCTGTCGGCCGTGGGGACGGGCTTCCTGTCCTTCGGCCTGTGGGTCCACCACATGTTCACGACGGGGCTGCCGAACATCTCGCTCGGCTTCTTCTCGGCCGCGAGCGAGGCGGTGGTGATCCCCACGGGCATCCAGATCTTCGTCTTCGTAGCGACCCTGATGGTGGGACGAGTGAAGATCAGCCTGCCCATGCTGTGGATTGCGGGGGCGCTGGCCATCTTCACCGCCGGCGGGCTGACCGGCGTCATGATCGCCATCGCGCCCTTCGACTGGCAGGTGCACGACACCTACTTCATCGTGGCGCATTTGCACTACACGCTGTTTGGCGGGATGGTGCTGCCGGTCTTCGCAGGAATCTACTACTTCCATCCCTTCTTCATGAAGACCTACCTGTCCGAGAAGGCGGGGAAGTGGGCTTTCTGGCTGATCTTCGGCGGCTTCAACCTGACCTTCCTGCCCATGCACCTGACGGGCCTGAAGGGGATGCCGCGCCGCGTCTACACCTATCCCGGCGATCTGGGGTGGAACTGGCTGAACCTGATCTCCACCGTCGGGGCGTTCATCATCGCGGTGGGCTTCCTGATCTTCCTGATCGACCTGCTGCGGCCGGGCAAGCGCAAACTGGACCACCGCAACCCTTGGCGCGCGGGCACGCTGGAATGGACCGACACTCTGACGGGCGAGGATTGGGGCGTGCGGTCCATCCCTTACATCACCTCGCGCTATCCCCTGTGGGATCAACCGAAGCTGGTGGAGCGGATGGATGCGGGCCGCTATTACCTGCCGGATGCGCCGGAAGGTCTGCGGGAAACGATGGTCACCTCCGTCATCGACGCGCGGCCGGTGCAGGTGCAGCGGGTGACGGGCGACGCCTGGGTCACCCTGTGGGCGGCGGTGTTCACGGGGGCGGCCTTCATCCTGCCGACCTTCCACATGTACAAGCCCGCCATCGTGGCCGGGGCCTTCGCCATCGTCAGCATCCTCTACTGGCTGTGGACCTCCACCGCGCGGAAGCCGGAAAAGGAGATGAAGGACGTGGGCCTCGGCCTGTCGCTGCCGACCTATGCCTCCGGCGCCTCGGCCGTGGGGTGGTGGGCGATGTGGATCACCATGCTGGGGGATTCCACGGCATTCGCCAGCCTGATCTTCGGGTTCTTCTTCTACTGGACGGCGCGGCCCGATTTCCCGCCGATGGGCGCGGACCATGCCGACGGGTGGCTGGTCGCCCTGACCACTGGCGCGATCCTTCTGTCCTGGGCCCTGACCGTGGGGGCGAGGGAGTTGAACCGCCGCGGCCACGTCAACCCGGCGCGGCTGTGCCTTGTGGCGGGGCCGGTTCTGGCGGGGGTGGCCATCTGGCTTCTGACGCTGTCGGTTCTGGGTCTGTCGCCGTCCACCCACACCTATCCCGCGACGGTCTGCGCCATCGTGATCTGGGTGGTGGCCCATGCGGGTCTGGGCATCCTGATGCAGCTCTATTGCCTTGCCGGCAGCCTGTTCGGCAAGCTGGATCCGGATCACGACGCCGACCTTTGGAACGTGACGCTGTTCTGGCACTTCCACGTCCTGACCGTTCTGGTGGCCACCGCCGTCATCGGCCTGGCCCCCCGCATCCTGTGAGGTGACGATGACCGATCCGAAGACCCAGACCGGCAGCCGGCAGGACGAGTTCGAGTTCTTCGAGGAAAGCAACGCGCTGTGGTGGATCACCCTCGCGCCGACCACTTGGGCGGTGCATTTCGTGCTGGCCTATGGCGGCACCGCCGTGTGGTGCGCCAAGTTCGGCGAAACGCAGGGCGTGACGGTCGCCCGCCTGTCGATCGCGGGTCTGACGGTGCTGGCGCTTGGGTTCATCGGCTGGCTGGGCTGGCGGTCCGTCCGCCGGTGGAAGCCGCGCCAGAACGACATGGAGGATTTGTCCCATCCCGAGGGACGCCATGAGTTCCTTGGCCATGCCGCGTTCCTTCTCTGCATCATCTCGGCCATTGGGGTGGTGTATGTGGCGATGCCCGCCCTTTTCATCACCACCTGCCGATGAAGGCGCTGGCGCTCCTGTCCCTCGTGCTGGCCTGGGCCCCGCCGTGGGAGGCGTGGCTGGGGGTGTTTCCGGCCCACATGTTGCGGCACATGATCCTTGTGGCGGTGTCGGCCCCGCTTCTGGTGCTGGCCTTTCCGGGCTTCGGTCGCGCGATGGCGGTGCCGCCGGTGCTTGCGACGGCGTTGGAATTTGCGATGATCTGGGGTTGGCACCTGCCGGCGGCGCATGGGGCGGCCTATCGCCACCTGCCGCTGTTCGTGGTCGAACAGGCCAGCTTCCTGCTGGTCGGCTGCCTGATCTGGGGGGCCTGTCTGGACCGGCGCGGCCCGGGGCAGGCGCTGGCGGGGGCGGGGGGCCTCTTGCTGACCTCGATGCACATGACGCTGCTGGGCGCGCTGATGATCCTGGCCCCGCGTGATCTTTACGCCGAATGGTGCGGCACCGTGCCGTCGGTGTCGGGCCAGCAACTGGGCGGCATGATCATGCTGGCGGTGGGTACGCCGATCTATCTGATAGGGGGGCTGTGGCGCGTGTCGCAGGTCCTGAACGACGGGAGAACCGCATGACGTTGCGTGGCATTCTGACGGTGGTGGCCGTGCTGGCCGGCCTAGGGGCAGCGGGGGGCGGGGCGGTGGTGGCCTTCGGGCTTTACAACACCTCGGCCCATAGCGGGCACTGGGCCGTCACGGAATGGGCGCTGCACACCACGTTCGAAAACGCGGTGGCACTGCGGGCGCCGGCCGAATCCGAGGTGCCCGACCTGTCGGACCCGGCGCTGATCGAACTCGGCGCCCGGCATTACGACGGCGCCTGCGCCATGTGCCATGCCTCGCCCGGAGAGATGGCGCCTGCCACCATCGCCTGGATGGAGCCGGAGCCGCCGCAGGTCGAACAGGCCGTCGAACCCTGGACCGCCGCCGAGATGCACTGGATCGTCCATGAGGGCGTGAAGATGAGCGGGATGCCCGGCTGGCCCGCCGCCGCGCGTGAGGACGAGGTGTGGGCGGTCGTGGCCTTCCTTCAGGCCGTTCAGCAGGGGATGAACGCTGACGGCTATGCCGCGCTGACCGGGGGCGAAAGCTATTGCAGCGGGTGCCATGACGGGGGCAACAGCCGCATTCCCCGGCTGGACATCCTGTCGCCCCCCTATATCGAGGAGTCGCTGCACGCCTATCGTCTGGGCACGCGGGCCAGCGGGATCATGGCGCAGGCGGCCACCGTCATGTCGCCGGATCGCTACGCCGCCTTCGCGCAGCGGGTGGGCACCACGGCCCCGCGCCCGGCGACGCCCAACCCGCCGCCGGTCGCGGCGCAAGGGCGCGGGGATGTGCCAAGCTGCCTGTCCTGCCACGGCGCCGGCAACGACAACCCCGACATTCCGACCCTGAACGGCCAGTCGCGCGATTACCTGGCGACGCAGCTTTGGTTGTGGCGCGACGGCGTGCGGGGCGGAGGGGAGCGTGCGCCCCTGATGACTGCAGCTGCGCAAGGGCTGACGGACGCCGAGATCGACATTCTGGCCGACTACTTCTCGGCCTTGCCATGACTCTGGGCAAGGCGGCTTTGTGCAGGTATGCCATTCCCAACATTCGGGGATAGGATCATATGGCCTTTTTGAAACGCTTCGGCATCGATGTTTACATGCTGCTTCTGCTGGGAACGGTGGTTCTGGGGGCGGTTCTGCCGGTGCGCGGAGTGGCGGCGGACGGTCTGGGCTATGTCACCTGGGCGGCGGTGGCCCTTCTGTTCTTCCTGTACGGCGTCCGGATGAACGCGGCCGAGGTCTGGGCCGGCCTGACCAACTGGCGCCTGCAGGGCACCAGCTTCGTCGCGACATTTGCCTTGTTTCCGGTTCTGGGTGTCATCATCGCGGCGGTGATGCGGCCGGTTCTGGGCGATCAGCTGGCCGTGGGCATCCTGTTCCTGTCGGTGCTGCCCTCCACCATCAACTCTTCCATCGCGTTCACGGGCATGGCGGGCGGGAACGTGTCGGGGGCGATCTGCTCGGCTTCGCTCTCGAACCTGATCGGGGTGGTGCTGACGCCGGCGCTGGCGGCGGTCGTGCTGCATCAGGGCGGTGGGATTGTCACCGCCGAAGGGGTGCTGAAGATCGCGATGCAGATTCTGCTGCCCTTCGTGGTCGGGCAGTTGCTGCGCCGGTGGCTGGGAGCGTTCGTACGCCGCCACAAGGTGCTGACGATGGTGGTCGATCGTGGGTCGATCCTGCTGATCGTCTATTCGGCCTTCAGTGCGGGGACCGTGGCGGGCATCTGGCACCTGATCCCGGCGGAAACGCTGGTGATCCTGTTCGTCGTGATCGGCGTCTTCCTGGCCGTCGCCATGGGGGCGGTGATGTGGATGGGGCGGCTGGCGCGGCTGAAGACGCCGGACCGCGCCGCGCTATTCTTCTGCGGATCGACCAAGAGCCTGGCCAGCGGCCTGCCCATCGCGGCGGCGCTGTTCCCGGCCGACGTGATCGGGACGACCATCCTGCCGGTGATGATGTTCCACATGACGCAGCTTCTGGTCTGCGCCGTGATCGCGCAGCGCATGGCCCAGCGGCAGGCCGTCCCGGCCTAGTGGTGGACGGGGGGGTCGTCCTCTTCGGGCGGCTCATCCTCGGTCGCGGGGATGGCGTAGCTGCCGTTCAGCCACTTCGCCAGATCCACGTCCGCACAGCGTTTCGAACAGAAGGGGCGGTAGGCGGGATCCGCCGGCCGTCCGCAGATCGGGCACTTCATGCCAGCGCCTCGGTCAGGGGAAGGCGGTCGCGCTTGCGCACGATCTCGTACAAGCCCATGGCGGTCCAACCGACAAGGCTGGTTTCCGAAGGTTCGGCCTTGAACGCGGCGCGCAGGACCTGATCCAGCGTCGCGCGGTCCTTTTTCGACATGGGCGCGAAATCGACCACAATCTGCCCGCCAAGGCCGCGCAGGCGCAACTGCCGCGGCAGGTCGCGGGCCACGGCCACGTTGGCCTTCATCCCCGCGGCGGGGGAGGTGTCGGGCCCGGTGTTCACATCCACCGCCACAAGGGCGCGCGTGGTCTCGATCACCATGGACCCGCCGGCCGCCAGCGGCACGGTCGCGTCCAGTACGGCGTCGATCATCTCCAGCACACCGTGTTCGGCAAAGGCGCCTTCGGTCACCTCGTCGGGTTCCTCGTCGCTCCAGTCGCGCCAGGCGGCCTCGTGGGGGGAGGGGCCGTCGACCAGCAGTTCGGGGTCGCCGTTCACGTCGGCCAGAACCGCCTCGGCCAGCGCACGGGTGGCGGCGATGTCCTCGGCGATCGCCTCATCCCCGGCATGTTCGCAGGCCGATCGCAGGATGAGGCCGTCCTCGGAGCCCGCCATGCCGGCCAAGGCCAGCGCGGTCAGCTCCTCGCGCAGCGCCTCGTCCCGGATGCGGCGCGAGACGTTGAGGCCGGGCGCGCCGGGCGTCACGATGCAGAAGCGGCTCTTGAACAGAAGGCGGGTGGTGACGGGAATCGCCTTGCCAGCCTCGGCCGTGCCGGACACCTGCACCAGAACGCGCTGGCCGGGGGCCAGGCCCGACGCCTGCCGCAGGAAGCCCGAACCGTCGGGAAGGCGGACGAAGACGCCGCCCTGACCCTTCACCGGCCGGTCCACGATGGCACGGAAGATCGCGCCGGGCAGGATCGTATCCTCGGCCGGGGCGATCAGCAGGTCCTGAAGCTGACCGTCAACGACCAGCGCCGCGGCCTCGTGGCCCCGGACCTGATCCAGATGGATGACGCGACCGATCATGCGGATCTCCAGACAGGCCAGCCCGCGGCAGCCAGAAGCTGTGCGGTTTCGGCCAAGGGTAGGCCGACGATGCCGGTGAACGAACCCTCGATCCACGGAATGAACGCCCCGGCGGCGCCCTGGATGCCGTAGCCGCCCGCCTTGCCCTGCCAGTCGCCGGAATCAAGGTAGGCGTTCAGTTCGACGTCCGACAGGCGCTTCATCTTGGCCTGGCTCACGACCTCGCGCGTCCAGACGCGATCGCCGCGCCGCACGACGACGGCGGTGATGATCTGGTGGCGGCGTCCGCCCAGCGCGATCAGGAACTGCGCGGCCTCGGCCTTGTCGGCGGGCTTGCCCAGGATGCGGCGCCCCAGCGCGACGGTGGTGTCGGCGCACAGGACGACATCCTCGGCCCCGGCCACGATCGCCTCGGCCTTGGCCTTGGCGATCCGCGCGCAATAGGGGCGGGGCAGCTCGCCCTTCAGGGGCGTCTCGTCGATGTCGGGCGGGGTAATGGCGTCCGGCGTGACACCAAGCTGCGCCAGCAGCTCTTTCCGCCGCGGGCTGGCCGAGCCGAGGATCAGGCGCATCGGGCCTTACTTGAACCGGTAGTTGATGCGACCCTTAGACAGGTCGTAGGGGGTCATCTCGACCTGAACCTTGTCACCCGCCAGAACCCGGATCCGGTTCTTGCGCATCTTGCCTGCCATCGTCGCGATCAGTTCATGGCCATTGTCGAGTTCGACCTTGAATGTCGCGTTGGGCAGCAGTTCCTTAACGACACCCGGGAACTCGAGAATGTCTTCCTTGGCCATGCTGTCTCCGAAAAAGAATTGCGCCCCGCAAAACGCGGGGCTTGCGCGGTTAGATGCGCCCGAGAATCATTTTTTTCAAGAGGGAAAGCGATTCGGAGGCGAACGAGGCATGACAGCGCAGATCCACGAGGCGGCCTGCCACTGCCGATCCGTCCGTTTCCGCGTGACGCTGGAGGGTGGTTTTTCCAGCGCCCGGCGGTGCGACTGTTCGCTGTGCCGGATGCGTGGGGCGGTGGTCGTGTCCACCCGGCTGGACGGGATCGAGTTTCTGGAGGGCGAGGATCTCCTGACGCTTTACCGGTTCAACACGGGCGCGGCGAGGCACTGGTTCTGTTCGCGCTGCGGCATCTACACCCACCACCAGCGCCGGTCGTCACCCGAGGAGTTCGGAGTGAACATCGCCTGTCTGGAGGGCGTCAGCCCGTTCGACGTCGCAACGGTGCCGGTCATGGACGGCGTGAACCACCCCTCCGACGGCCACAGCACCGGCCGGGTCGGAACGCTCGTGTTTCAGCGGGACTGAGGCTCGCCGAAGCGGGTCAGGATGCGGCTGCGGATCTGGTCGCGGGTCCGGCGATAGGCGTCCAGCCGCGCGTCGCGCGTTTCACCCTGCGCGGCGGGGTCGGGGATCGGCCAGTATTCCACGTCCACGGGATGGGCGGTGGCCAGGCGCTGCGCCACGGCGTGGCTGGCGGGCGACAGGGCGATGATCAGGTCGAAGCCCGAGATCTCCTCCCCCCAGTCGCGCATGTCTTCGAACGAGCGGGCGCGGTGGCGGTCCAGCTCCACGCCGATCTCGTGGCAGACGGCGACGGAAAAGCCGTCAATGTCCACATCGTTGCGCACCCCGGCGGACTGGACGTAGCTGCTGGTGCCATAAAGCTGCTTCATCAACCCTTCGGCCATGGGGGACCGGATGGTGTTGTGGTCGCAGCAGAACAGGATGGCGGTCGGGAACCCGGTCATCGTTGCATCGCGCAGACAAGGGTGAACAGGCGGCGCGCGGTGTCCAGATCGACGGCGGCCTTGCCGTCCAGCCGTTCCTGCAACAGGCGCGCGCCTTCGTTGTGGATGCCGCGGCGGGCCATGTCGATCGCCTCGATCCGGTGGGGGGGCATCTGGCCCTGCGCCTCGGCCAGCGCGTTGCAGATCTGGGTGTAGTCCTTCAGGATCTGCCGGAACGGGCCAAGCGACAGGTGGAATTCGCGGGCCGCGGCGGGAGCCGTCACGCCAAAGGCGATGCGCCGGTCCACCATGGCCAGCCGCAGGCGGTAGGGGCCTTCCAGGTCGGGCAGGGTGAAGGCGTTGTCCTGCAGCAGGTCGGCCATGGCGATGCGCGAATCGTCGTTCGCCGCGGCCTCGATCTCCACATGCGACAGGCGAGTCATCGGTTCAGCCGATCCAGCCGGGCGCGCACGGACAGGCCGTGCGCCTCCAAGCTTTCGGAGATGGCCAGACGTTCGGCCGCGGGGCCGATGGCGGCCAGCGCTTCGGGCGTCATGCGGGCAAGCGTGGTGCGCTTCAGGAAGTCCATCACCGATAGGCCCGAGGAGAAGCGGGCCGAACGCGCCGTCGGCAAAACGTGGTTCGGGCCGCCGACATAGTCGCCGATGGCCTCGGGCGTCCAGGCGCCCAGGAAGATCGCGCCGGCATGGGTGATGCGGTCGGCCAGCCCTTCGGGGTCGGCCACGCACAGTTCCAGATGTTCGGGGGCCACGCGGTTCGACAGGGCGGCCGCCTGGTCCAGATCGTCAGTCACGATGACGGCGCCGAACTCCTCCCAGCTCTTGCGGGCGATGGCGCGGCGTTCCAGCGTGTGCAGGCGCGCCTCCACCGCGGCGGCCACGGCGCGGCCGAAGGCGGCGTCATCCGTGATCAGGATGGACTGGGCGCTTTCGTCATGCTCGGCCTGGCTCAGCAGGTCCAGCGCGATCCAGTCGGGGTCGTTGTCGGCGTCGGCGATCACCAGGATCTCGGACGGGCCGGCGATCATGTCGATGCCGACCTTGCCGAAGACGCGCCGTTTCGCCGCGGCGACAAAGGCGTTGCCGGGGCCGGTGATCTTGTCGACCGGGCGGATCGTGTCGGTGCCATAGGCCAGCGCCGCGATCGCCTGCGCGCCCCCGATGCGGTAGACCGCATCCACCCCGGCAATGGAGGCGGCCAGCAGCACCAGCGGGTTCACCACGCCGCCGGGGGTGGGGCAGGTGACGACCAGCCGCTCCACCCCCGCCACCTTGGCCGGGATCGCGTTCATCAGGACCGAGGAGGGATAGCTCGCAAGCCCGCCGGGCACGTAAAGCCCCGCCGCCGACACCGGCGTCCAGCGCCAGCCAAGCGAGGCGCCGGACGCGTCCGTCCAGCGCTGATCTTCGGGCATCTGACGTTCGTGATAGGCGCGGATGCGGTCGGCGGCCAGTTCCAGCGCCGTCCGATCCTCGGGCGAGACCTTGGCGATCTCGGCCTCGATCTCCTCGGGTGTGAAGGCCAGCGTTTCGGGCGTCAGGTCCAGCCGGTCGAAGCGCGAGGTCAGTTCGATCACCGCCGCGTCGCCCCGGGCGCGCACGTCGGCGATGATGTCGGCCACGGCGGCGTCCACGTCCGGGCTGTCTTCACGCTTCATGCCCAGAAGGGCGGTGAAGGCCGGCTCGAAATCGACATCGCGGGTGGACAGGAACTGGGGCATCGCGGTCTCCTTTCCCTGACGCATAGCAAGGGGGCCGCGCCCCCTCAAGGCTCAGCGCCGGATCAGGCGGGCGGCACCATACAGCGTGTCGGTCCGGATCTCGGTCACGCGCATCATGTCGCCGGCGGGCTTGTAGGTCATCATGAAGGGAAAGACGCGCTTTTCCGCCATCTCCTTTTCGGAATAACCGGCGATGCGCCGGAACTCTCCGTTGCACGTCGTGGTGCCGTTCTGGCGGCGGGGGGCCGAGAAAGCGACCTCGGTCGCGCGCCGGCCGTCGAAAAGGCGCAGCGACCGGCCGCATTCCTGACCGGCCGGCACGTCGCGCAGCGCGGCGTAAAGCGCAGTCAGCGTGTCCACCGTGCCGCCTTGGGTCGCGGGGTTCACGTCATCCTCGTCGGGTTTGCGGGGCGGGTCGTAGGCCTTCACCTGCGGCACGCCCGACCGGTATTCCATCGTGGCGCTGCGGGTGCGGCCGTTGTTGTCGGACCGTTCGGAATAGGCGGAGGGCACGAAGCGGTCCCCTACCACGCGCCCCTGCGCCGAAGCGTCATAGCGGATGCTGCGCAGGATGCCGACCAGCCCGCCGCTTTGCAGCGACCCGCTGACGGCATAGCGGTTGCCCGTCACCTCGCCGTTGATCTGGAGCGTTCCGGCGCTGACCCCGCGGATCGTCAGGCCGTAGACGGCGGTTTCGGCCTGTGCGGGCAGGGCCAGCAGCAGGGGGGTCAGAAGGGCGAGGATCTTCAGCATGGCATGTCCTTTCGGCGTTCCGCCCTATATATGGCGCATCCGCGTTCCGGCCATGTCGCTTGCCGCTTGACGGCGGAAGGCTTTGCGCTTAAGGACGCCCAACGGATTTTCGGCGCGCTGCCTTTTGGCGGTGCCCATCATGTTTGAAGGATAACATCATGTCGCGCGTCTGCGAATTGAGCGGTAAGGGCCCGATGACGGGCAACAAGATCTCCCACGCCAACAACAAGACCCGTCGGCGCTTTCTGCCGAACCTGAACGACGTCACCCTGATCTCGGACGTTCTGGGTCAGTCGTTCAAGTTCCGCATCTCGGCCGCCGCCCTGCGCACCGTTGATCACCGCGGTGGTCTGGACGCCTTCCTGGCCAAAGCCAAGGACGAGGAACTGTCGGTCAACGCGCTGAAGATCAAGAAAGACATCGCGAAAGCTCAGGCAACCGCCTGATCCCGCGTCGATATCCGAAAAGATCGGGCCTCGCCATCGGCGGGGCCTTTGCTTTTGGCGCGGCCTTAACGGCACTGCGCCTGCGCGGTTTCGCCAAAGCGGCTGTAGCGTTTCCAGAAAGCGTTGTCGGCGCTGGTGCGCGACAGGCGGACGGCCTGCGCCCGCTCCGGATCACCAAAGAGGGATGCCGCGCGCCGCTGTTCGCTGCCGTTCAGCGTTGCGTCCGCCGCCCGCTGGATGCAGGTGCAGGTGGACGACCGGGAGGCCCCCCGGTCGGTATCGAGGCAGGCGCGCTTCACCGGACCGGATCCGGCGCAGGCGGCAAGGCTCGCGGCCATGACAATGGCAAGGGAAAGCTTCTTCATTCATCTGCCTCGTTCGGATGGGGCGGTCTGGTGCCGCCTGACGGTATTGCGGCAGGAGTATGGGGCGGTGCCGGGATTCTTCAACCGACGCCGAAACGCTCGCGCGGATGTGACGCGATGCGAAGGCCATTGACCGGCCTTTGTTTCATGGTCATATGCGCGCCATGACCCAGCTTGATCGCATCCGCAACTTCTCCATCGTGGCGCATATCGACCACGGCAAATCCACCCTCGCAGATCGGCTGATCCAGCTGACGGGGACGGTGGCCGAACGCGACATGAAGGCCCAGATGCTGGACAGCATGGACATCGAGCGTGAGCGGGGCATCACCATCAAGGCCAACACCGTGCGGATCGAGTATCCGGCGAAGGACGGTCACACCTATATCCTGAACCTGATCGACACCCCCGGCCACGTCGACTTCGCCTATGAGGTGTCGCGGTCGATGCGCGCCGTCGAAGGCTCGCTTCTGGTCGTGGACGCGTCGCAGGGCGTGGAAGCGCAGACGCTGGCCAACGTGTACCAAGCGATCGACGCAGGGCACGACATCGTGCCGGTGCTGAACAAGATCGACCTGCCCGCCGCCGAACCCGACCGCGTGAAGGCGCAGATCGAGGATGTGATCGGCATCGACGCCTCGGACGCAATCCCGATTTCGGCGAAATCCGGTATGGGCATTCCGGAGGTGCTGGAGGCGATCGTGACGCGTCTTCCGGCGCCGAAGGGTGAACGCGACGCGCCGTTGAAGGCGATGCTGGTCGATTCGTGGTACGACCCCTATCTGGGCGTGGTCGTCATGATCCGCGTGATGGACGGCGTCATCCGCAAGGGCGACCGCGTGAAGATGATGCAGACGGGCGCCGTCTATGGCATCGACAAGCTGGCCGTGCTGAAGCCAGCGATGGTCGACATCGCCGAGCTTGGACCGGGCGAGATCGGCGTTCTGACCGCCTCTATCAAGCAGGTGCGCGACACGCGGGTGGGGGACACCATCACGCATGAACGCAAGGGCACCGACACGGCGCTGCCGGGCTTCAAGCCGGCGCAGCCCGTGGTGTTCTGCGGCCTGTTCCCGGTGGACGCCAACGATTTCGAGGATCTGCGCGACGCGATCGAGAAGCTGGCGCTGAACGACGCCTCCTTCAGCTACGAGATGGAAACCTCGGCCGCGCTGGGCTTCGGCTTCCGCTGCGGCTTCCTTGGGCTGCTGCATCTTGAGGTGATCCGCGACCGTCTGGAACGTGAATACGACATGGACCTGATCACCACCGCGCCGTCGGTGGTCTTCAAGCTGTTCATGAAGGACGGGGAAGTGCGCGAGCTGCACAACCCCGCCGACATGCCCGACCTGACCTATGTCGACCATATCGAGGAGCCGCGCATCAAGGCCACGATCATGGTGCCGGACGACTATCTGGGCGACATCCTGAAGCTGTGCCAGGACCGTCGCGGCATCCAGCTGGACCTGTCCTATGCCGGATCGCGCGCGATGGTCGTCTATGACCTGCCGCTGGCCGAGGTGGTGTTCGACTTCTACGACCGGCTGAAGTCGGTGACGAAGGGCTACGCCTCCTTCGACTACCAGATCTCG
The DNA here is from genome assembly GCF_028307215.1 of Falsirhodobacter sp. 20TX0035. GTDB lineage: Bacteria > Pseudomonadota > Alphaproteobacteria > Rhodobacterales > Rhodobacteraceae > Falsirhodobacter. Next base: position 37,491 of record NZ_JAQMHV010000016.1, read on the forward strand.
GAATACCGGGAGGATCATCTGGTGAAGATGTCCATCCTCGTGAATGACGAACCCGTGGACGCGCTGTCCATCATGGTGCACCGCGACCGTGCGGAGTCGCGCGGCCGGGCCATGGTGGAGAAGCTGAAGGATCTGATCCCGCGGCACATGTTCAAGATTCCGATCCAGGCCGCGATCGGCGGGCGGGTCATCGCGCGGGAAACGCTGTCGGCGATGCGCAAGGACGTGACGGCCAAATGCTATGGCGGCGACGCCACCCGGAAGAAGAAGCTTCTGGAAAAGCAGAAGGCCGGCAAGAAGAAGATGCGCCAGTTCGGCAAGGTGGAGATTCCGCAGGAAGCCTTCATCAGCGCCCTGAAGATGGACAACTGAAAACGGGGCCTAGCGCCCCGTTTCCTTTTTCAACGCGTCGATGCGTTCGCTGGCCTGCGCCTTGGTCAACGTGTCGTCGAATTCGGCATTGGCTTCCTCGCTCAACGTCTTGAGGTAGCTGGCCTGCGCGCCGGTCATCGGCTCGTCGCCCGTCACCCAATCGTCGGGGTTCTTTTCAGCGTTGCCGGTGGGGTGGGATTTCGGATTGTCCATGATGCCCTCGTGTTCATCGAATGTTCACCAACCCGGCCGGGCGGAAAAGGTTCCGCCCTGGCCCTGTCACCCTTGGGTCAGATCAACTTGCCCATGGCCACCGCGGTGTCCGACATGCGGTTGGAGAAGCCCCATTCGTTGTCGTACCACGTCAGGATGCGCACCATCCGGCCTTCCATGACACGCGTCTGGTCCATGTGGAAGATGGACGAACGCGGATCGTGGTTGAAGTCGGTGCTGACGTTGGGCGCGTCGGTGTAGCCGAGAATGCCCTTCAGGCGCCCGTCGGCGGCCGTGCGGATCGCGGTGTTGATCTCCTCCACCGTGGTGTCGCGGGCGGCCTCAAACACGAAGTCCACGACTGACACGTTCGGCGTAGGCACGCGGATGGCGACGCCGTCCAGCTTGCCCTTCAGCTCCGGCAGCACCAGACCCACGGCCTTGGCCGCGCCGGTGGAGGTCGGGATCATTGACAGGGCCGCCGCGCGGGCGCGGTAGAGGTCCTTGTGCATCGTGTCCAGCGTCGGCTGATCGCCGGTGTAGGAGTGGATGGTCGTCATGAACCCCTTGGAGATGCCGATCGCGTCGTTCAGCACTTGCGCCACCGGCGACAGGCAGTTCGTCGTGCACGACGCGTTGGAAACGACCAGATCGTCCTTCGTCAGGCTGTCATGGTTCACGCCATAGACGATCGTCTTGTCGGCCCCGTCGGAGGGGGCGGAAACCAGCACGCGCTTTGCGCCGCTTTCCAAGTGGATCTTCGCCTTCTCCTTGGCGGTGAAGATTCCGGTGCATTCCAGCACGACGTCCACATGGCCCCAGGGCAGTTCGGCGGGGTTCTTCAGGGCCGTCACCTGCATGGGGCCCCGGCCCGCGTCGATGGTGTCGGAGGTGGTGGTCACTTCGGACGGAAAACGACCGTGCACCGAATCGAAGCGCAGCAGGTGGGCGTTCGTTTCGACCGGACCCAGATCGTTGATGGCCACCACCTCGATGTCGGTGCGGCCGGATTCGATGATGCTGCGCAGCACGTTGCGCCCGATACGACCGAAGCCGTTGATGGCAACCTTGACAGACATGCGCTCTCTCCCAGTTAGCGTTGGCGCTAACATGGGGTCGAACGGCACAGGTGGCAAGGGTGACAGCCCCTCAGCGCCAGAATTGCAGCCAATCGATCAGCTTCACGAAGCGCCGCATCAGGAAGGGCACGCCCCCCAGATCCAGCGCCAGATCAAGGCAAATGGCCGCGGTGATCACCGCGGCCAGCCAAAGTGCAATCCTGTTCGTCACGTCCGCCCCTTTTCAGTGAAGGAGGCGCCCCATCGCGGCGGCCACGTCGGCCATGCGGCAGGAGAAACCCCATTCGTTGTCATACCAGGCCAGAACGCGGACGGTGCGTCCGCCGATCACCTTGGTCTGGTCCGGGGCGAAGATAGACGAGAACGGCGTGTGGTTGAAGTCGATCGAGACCTTGGGTTCGGGATCGTAGGACAGCACGCTGCCCATGGCGCCGGCGGCGGCCTCGGCCACCACGGCGTTCACGTCGGCCACGGTCACGTCCTTGCTGGCCACGAAGGTCAGGTCCACGGCGGACACGTTGGGCGTGGGCACGCGGATGGCGGACCCGTCCAGCTTGCCCTTCAACTCGGGCAGAACCTCGGACAAGGCCTTGGCCGCGCCGGTGGAGGTGGGGATCATCGCCATGGCCGCGGCGCGCGCGCGGTACAGGTCGTCATGGCGACGGTCCAGCGTCGGCTGGTCACCAGTGTAGGAATGGATCGTGGTCATGATGCCCGATTCGATCCCGATCGCGTCGTTCAGCACCTTGGCCAGCGGCGCGAGGCAGTTCGTCGTGCAGGAACCGTTCGACACCAGCTTATCCGAGATCAGGAGGTCGCGGTCGTTCACGCCGTAGACCACGGTGCGATCCACGTTCTTGGCCGGGGCGGAGATCAGGACGGACTTCGCCCCACGCTCCATATGCGCCTTGGCCTTGGTGCCGTCGTTGAACTTGCCGGTGCATTCCAGCACGACGTCCACGCCGTCCCATTCCAGCGCGCCAAGGTCGTAGGTGGACATCATGCGGATCGGGCTGCCGCCCAGGTCCAGCATCCCGTCCTTTACCCGCACCGTGCCGGGGAAGCGGCCATGGACCGAGTCGTATTTCAGCAGGTGCGCGTTCGTTTCCACCGGCCCGGTCGCGTTCACGGCCACCACCTGAATGTCGTTCCGGCCCGATTGCGCGATATGCGCCAGCGTGCAGCGCCCGATCCGTCCGAAACCGTTGATGCCAACCGTGATGGTCATGAACCCGATCCTTTTACGATGTTGTCGGGAATGTAGGATGTTCAGCCGCCGAACGAAAGCAAAAATCGAACGTTTTCAATATGTTAACGCAAACATGGGCGATTGCGCTAACGGCTTGCTTGCCCCGGCCGAACCCCCGGGCCAGATAAGGCGAAGGAATTTCACAAGGGTATCAAGGTCATGAGCGGACTTCTCGCATTGCTGGACGACGTGGCGGGCATCGCCAAGGTGGCGGCGGCCTCGGTCGACGACATCGCGGCGGCGGCCGGCAAGGCGGGCACCAAGGCAGCCGGGGTGGTCATCGACGACACCGCCGTGACACCACGCTACGTCACGGGAATCGACGCCTCGCGCGAATTGCCGATGATCGGACGGATCGGGCTGGGGTCGCTGAAGAACAAGATCCTGATCCTGCTGCCAGCCTTGTTGATCCTTCAGACGTTCCTGCCTTGGGTGATCACGCCCCTTCTGATGATCGGGGGCGCCTATCTGGCCTACGAGGGGGCGGAGAAGGTGCTCCACATGGTGGCTCCCGGATCGGACGCCAAGGCCGACGCCGACCACACCCCCCGCGATCCCGCCAAGCTGGAGGAGCAAAAGGTCGCCGGCGCGATCAAGACCGACTTCATCCTGAGCGCCGAGATCATGACCATCGCGCTGAGCCAGATCGAGAACGACAGCCTGTGGGTCGAGGCGATCGCCCTGGCCGTCGTGGGCATCGCGGTGACGCTGGGCGTCTATGGCGCCGTGGCCCTGCTGGTGAAGATCGACGACATCGGGCTGGGGATGGCAAAACGTTCGCCGGGGATGCGCGGCTTCGGGATGGCGCTGGTGCGCGGGATGCCGAAGTTCCTTTCGGCGCTGGCCTTCATCGGAACGCTGGCCATGCTGTGGGTGGGCGGGAACATCCTGACCCATGGGCTGCATGAAACCGTCTGGGCCGCCCCGTACGAGACGATCCACCACTGGGCGGAAGCGGTCGCGGGCGCCGTTGGGGTCGCGCATGGCTTTGTGGTGTGGCTGGTGGCGGCGATCTGCGACGGGATCATCGCGCTGGTGGTGGGCGGCCTGATCGTGGCCGTTACGCACCCCTTCATGAAAAAGGCCGCCCACTAGGGGCGGCCTTCGAAGGTCACAGAAGCGACTTCACCTTTTCGACCGTCGCCTCGGCCGTGATCCCGAACTCCTGATACAGGCGCTCGGCGGGGGCGGAGGCGCCGAAGCCGGTCATGCCGATGAAGCCGGCCTTCTTCTCGGTTCCACGCTCTCCCAACAGCCAGCGGTCCCACGGCATGCGGACGCCCGCCTCGATCGCGACGCGGACGGGGCCGGGGGGCAGGACCTTGCGGCGGTAGGCCTCGTCCTGCTGGGCGAAGATCTCCATGCACGGGACAGAGACGACGCGGGTGCCGATGCCCTGGGCTTCCAGCATCTCGCGCGCCTTCATGGCGATGGCGACCTCGGTCCCCGTGGCCATCAGGATCACCTGACGCTTGCGGGTGGATTCCGCAAGGATGTAGGCGCCCTGTGCCGTCAGGTTGCGCTGCGTGTGGGTGGTGCGGACCGTCGGCACGCCCTGACGCGACAACGCCATGACGGACGGCGTGGTCTTTGTCGTCAGCGCCAGCTCCCACGCCTCGGCCGCTTCCACGGCGTCAGCGGGGCGGAACACCCAGGTGTTGGGGGTGGAGCGGGAGATGGTCAGGTGTTCGACCGGCTGGTGGGTCGGGCCGTCTTCACCCAGACCGATGGAGTCGTGGGTCATCACGAACACGCTCGGGATGCCCATCAGCGCCGCCAGACGCATCGACGGACGGGCATAGTCGGTGAAGGCCATGAACGTGCCGCCATAGGCGCGCAGCCCGCCATGCAGCGTGATGCCGTTGATCGCCGCGGCCATGCCGTGTTCGCGGATGCCGTAATAGACGTAGCGACCTTTCGGCGTGTCGATGTCGAAGACGCCCATGTCGGCGGTCTTGGTGTTGTTCGATTTCGTGAGGTCGGCCGAACCGCCGATGGTTTCGGTGACGATCGGGTTGATCGCTTCCAGCGCCATTTCAGACGCCTGACGGGTGGCCAGCTTCGGCGCCTTTTCCGTGATCGTCTTCTTCAGCGCGCGGATCGCGGCGGGCAGACGCTTGGGCATGTCGCCCGCGACCTGACGCGCGAACTCTACCTGCTTGGCTTCGGACAGGGCGCCCAGACGGGCCTTCCACGCGGCATGGGTGGCGGCGCCCTTCTGGCCGATGGCCTCCCAGGCGGATTTCACGTCGGCCGGGATCTCGAACGGGCCATGGGCCCAGCCATAGGCGGTGCGGGTGTCCGCGATCAGCTTGGCGTCCGTCAGCGCGCCGTGACCCGTGGAGGTGTCCTGCGCCGAGGAGCCAAGCGCGATGTTCGTCGTGCAGGCCACCATCGCGGGGCGAGGCGAGGCCTTGGCGGCCGTGATCGCGCGGTCGATGTCGGCCGGATCATGGCCGTCGCATTCGAACACGTCCCACCCCGAGGCCGCGAAGCGCGCCTTCTGGTCCGTCACGTCCGACAGCGACACCTTGCCGTCGATGGTGATGTCGTTGTTGTCCCACAGAACGATCAGCTTCGACAGCTTCAGACGGCCGGCAAGGCCGATGGCCTCCTGGCTCACGCCCTCCATCAGGCAGCCGTCGCCGGCGATGACATAGGTGAAGTGATCGACGATCTTCTTGCCCCAGCGGGCGTTCAGATGCGCCTCGGCGATGGCGAAGCCGACCGAGGTGGCCAGGCCCTGGCCCAGCGGGCCGGTCGTCATCTCGATCCCGCCGGCATGGCCGTATTCGGGATGGCCCGCCGTGATGGCGCCCCACTGGCGGAAGTTCTTGATCTGCTCCAGCGTCATGTCGGCATAGCCGGTCAGGTGCAGCAAGGAATACAGCAGCATCGAACCGTGGCCGGCCGACAGGATGAAGCGGTCGCGGTCGGGCCATTGCGGATCGGCGGCGTCGAACTTCATGTGCTTTTCGAACAGCACGGTCGCAACGTCGGCCATGCCCATGGGCATGCCGGAATGGCCGGAATTTGCGGCCGCGACCGCGTCCAGCGTCAGGGTGCGGATGGCGACGGCTTTCGACCAGTGCTCGGGGTGCTCTCGGCGCAGGGTGGGAAGATCCAAAGCGCGCGCTCCTTTTGTTCGATGGGATGGGTTGTCCATATCAGCCGGGGCGGCAAGATCAAGCGCGCCGGGGGATTGGGGGGCTAAATCCCGCGTGGATACGCGCTACACTTGGTGAAAGACGGCGCGAACCTCGATTCGCGCAGAAAGAAGGAGGCTGGATGCAGGATCTGGTGGAGTTGGAGCGGCGGATTTCCCGCGCGCTGGAACGGATCGGAACGGCGGCCGAAGGGTTGCAGGGCAACGCGTCAGGATCGCGGGCGGTGGAGGAGGAGCGGGACGTCAACGCCCAGCTGGCCGAACGCCTGCGGGTCGTGAAGGAACGCTCCGCCGCCCGCATCGCGGCGCTGGAGGCTGAGGTGGCGAGCCTGACCGAACAGCTGGAGACCCTGCGTTCCGCCGCCGGAGAGTTGCACGAGCAGCTGTCCGAGATGCGGGGCGACACCTCGGCCGCCGAGGTGGAAAGCTTGCGCGCCCTGCGCGCGTCGGACCGGGCCGAACTGGACGCGGTGCTGGCGGCGCTGGTGCCGCATGTGACCAAGGCCGAAGGGGTGCAGCATGGCTGATCTGGACATCGTCATCGGCAACAAGACCTTCACTGTGGCCTGCCAGGACGGGCAGGAACAGTTCCTGCGGTCCGCCGCGCGGCAGCTGTCCGAACAGGCCGACGCGCTTCTGGCGCAGATCGGCCGGATGCCCGCGGACCGGATGCTGCTGATGGCCGGCCTGATGCTGGCCGACAAGACCATCACGATGGAGCAGGAGCTGACAAACACCCGTCACACCCTGCACGAGCTTCAGTCCCGTCCCGCCCCTCCGCCCGAACGGGTGGAGGTTCCGGTGATCCCGCCGGTGGTGGTGGAAACGATGGCCGAACTCGCTGCCCGGGCCGAGGCCGTGGCCGCCCGGATCGAGGAGCGCGCCGCATCATGAAGCGCGCCGCCCTGATCCTTTCGCTGCTGCTGCCCGTCGCGGCGCGGGCCGAAACGACGTTCGACAACGGCTCCTACACCTGCGATCGCGGTGTGCAGGTGCCCGTCACCTATGTGAACGCGGAGGATTTGTCGGTCGCAGTGCTGAACGTGGAAGGCAGCCAGATCACGTTGCAGGGGGAGACTGCCGCCTCGGGCGCGCGCTATGGCTGGCCGTCGGACGGTTCGCATTACGTCTGGTGGACGAAGGGGTCCGACGCGACGCTTCTGTGGCATGACGGAGAGAACGGGGAGGAGGCCGAACTGACCTCCTGCACCCGGAACTGAAAAAGCCCCGGGGAACCGGGGCTTCTCCTCATTCGGCGTTGGCCTGACGGATCTTGTCCGCCGCCTCCTGATCGAAGGCGATGCCCTGGTTGGCGAACAGGGTGTCCAGTTCGCCCGACAGCGTCATCTCGGTGATGATGTCGCAGCCCCCGACGAATTCACCCTTCACATACAGCTGCGGGATCGTCGGCCAGTCCGAAAAGTCCTTGATTCCCTGACGCAGTTCCGGGTCCGCCAGAACGTTCACGTCCTTGAACGCCACGCCCATGTAGTTCAGCACGCCCGCGACGCGGCTGGAAAAGCCGCATTGCGGCATCTGCGCCGTGCCCTTCATGAACAGCACGACGTCGTTCTGGTTGATCGTTTCGCGGATCTGGTCTTGTGCGGTCATCTGGAAATCCTTTCAGCGCGCCAGCGGTCGTATCTGCGTTTGCGTGGCCAGTAGCTGCCACCGTATTTCAGGAAGCCCACGATGTCGGGGCACATGCGGAAACGGGCGAACGGGGGAAGATCGCGGATCACCAGAAGCGCGGTCTTTGCCCCGGCGCCCCGCATCACGGCGCCTTGGTGGTCAGCGCGAGGGCGTGCAGCTCGCCGTTCGATCCGTCCATCTTGCCCTTCAGGCTGGCATAGACGGCCCGCTGCTGCTGCACGCGGTTCATGCCCTTGAAGCTTTCGTCCACCACCTCGGCCGCCCAGTGATTGCCGTCGCCGGCAAGGTCGGTGATGGTGATCTTGGCGTCCGGGAAACCTTCCCGGATCAGGGCTTCGATGTCTTGGGCTTCCATGGGCATGGGAATGTCCTTTGGCTGGTCCCCCCTGATGTAGCCCCGCCCCCTGCCATGCGCAAGAAGGCGGGGCCGGGGATCAGGCGACGGCGGCTTCGAAGGCCGAACGGTAAAGGGCGGATAGTTCGGCCAGCGGCGCCTGCGCCTCGTCGAAGCGCACGGTGTCGCCGCCGAAGGTGCCCGCCACGTCCAGCCAGACGCCGGCCTTGTCCGCCGCCGCCTTCAGCGCGTGGATGTCCGACGGGTCGATCGCCACCAGATACCGGGCCTGATCCTCTCCGAACAGGGCGCCCGTCTGTGCGAAGGAGATGTCGAGACCGAGACCCGCACCCTCCGCCATCTCGAACGCCGCGAGGGCAAGGCCCCCATCCCCGAGGTCCGTTGCCGCGTTGAACAGGGCGCGGTTGGCGCGCAGGAACTCGCCATGGCGGCGTTCCATCTCAAGGTCGACATGGGGGGCGTCGCCATCTTCGCGGCCCAGAAGTTCAGCCAGAACGGCGGACTGGCCCATGTGGCCGGTCGTCTGGCCGATCACCACGATCAGGTCGCCGTCCAGCGGCTGGCCCGCGATCAGTTCGTCCAGCGTCAGGATGCCCACGGCGCCGATGGTCGGCGTCGGCAGAATGCCCTGACCGTCGGTTTCATTGTAAAGCGACACGTTGCCCGACACGATGGGCATGTCGAGGGCAATGCACGCCTCGCCGATGCCCTGGATTGCGCCGACGAACTGGCCCATGATCTCAGGCTTTTCGGGGTTGCCGAAGTTCATGTTGTCGGTCGTGGCCAGCGGCTTGGCGCCGACCGCGGTCAGGTTGCGATAGGCTTCGGCCACGGCCTGACGGCCGCCCTGCACGGGGTTCGCCTTGACGTAGCGCGGGGTCACGTCGGAGGTGAAGGCCAGCGCCTTGTTGGTGCCATGCACCCGGATCACGCCCGCGCCCAGACCCGGCGCGCGGATCGTGTCGGCCATGACCATGCTGTCATACTGCTCGTAGACCCAAGCCTTGTGGGCATAGTTCGGGCTGCCGATCAGCGCCCGCAGTCCCTCGATCGGGTCGATCGCGGGAACCGGATCCATCGGCGCGGCGGCGGGCGTGGCCACCCACGGGCGGTCGTATTCGGGGGCCGAGGAGGACAGCTTCGACAGCGGAAGGTCGGCCTTCACCTCTCCGTTCAGCTGGATCAGGAAGCGGTCCTCGGGGATCGTCTCGCCCACGATGGCGAAGTCGAGGTCCCACTTCACGAAGATCGCGCGGGCCTCGTCCTCCATCTCGGGCTTCAGCACCATGAGCATGCGCTCCTGGCTTTCGGACAGCATCATCTCGTACGCGGTCATGTTCGTTTCGCGCTGCGGGACGTTCTCCAGATCCAGCCGGATGCCGAGCCCGCCCTTGTCGCCCATCTCCACCGCCGAACAGGTCAGACCGGCGGCCCCCATGTCCTGGATGGAGATGACGGCGCCCGAGGCCATGAGTTCAAGGCAGGCTTCCAGCAGACGCTTTTCGGTGAAGGGGTCGCCGACCTGAACCGTCGGGCGCTTCTCCTCGATCGTGTCGTCGAATTCCGCGGAGGCCATGGTGGCCCCGCCGACGCCGTCACGCCCCGTTTTCGCGCCCAGATACACCACCGGCATCCCCACGCCCGAGGCGGCGGAGTAGAAGATCGCGTCCGTGTCGGCCAGACCCGCGGCAAAGGCGTTGACCAGACAGTTGCCGTTGTAGGCCTTGTGGAAGCGGACCTCGCCCCCCACCGTGGGCACCCCGAACGCGTTGCCGTAGCTGCCGACGCCTTCCACCACGCCCTTCACCAGATGGGAGGTCTTGGGGTGCGACGGCACGCCGAAGGACAGCGCGTTCATCGCCGCCACGGGGCGCGCGCCCATGGTGAACACGTCGCGCAGGATGCCACCTACGCCAGTGGCAGCACCTTGATGCGGCTCGATGTACGAAGGGTGGTTGTGGCTCTCCATCTTGAAGATGACCGCCTGACCGTCGCCGATATCGACCACGCCCGCATTCTCGCCGGGGCCGCAGATCACCTGCGGGCCGGTGGTGGGCAGGGTGCGCAGCCATTTCTTCGAGGACTTGTAGGAGCAGTGCTCGTTCCACATCGCGCTGAAGATGCCGAGTTCGGTGAACGTCGGCTCGCGCCCGATGATGTCGAGGATCCGGTCGTATTCTTCCGGTTTCAAACCATGGGCGGCGATCAGTTCGGGCGTGATGGTGGGCTCGGACATGGCTTCCTCGGGCGCTGGGGATTTGGCCCGCGTCATAAGGCGAAAGCCGCGTTTAGGGAAGGCACGAAAAAAAAGCCGGGCATAAGCCCGGCCCAAGTCCAACAGGGAGGTATGAAGTTGACGATCATGGACCGCCATCTTCAGAAGCCGATTTAAGAACGTGGTGCCTGTTTCGCAAGCAGATTAAGAACGATCGAACGCATACCTGCCATGCAGGAAGCGCATATTAGCTGTCCTGAAGCTTCTTGCGGTAGGCGATGATCTCTTCCGTGATGAAGTCGCGGAAGGCGGCCACGCGCTTGGAATGGCGCAACTCCTCGGGATAGGCGAGGAAGACAGGCACGTCGTTCGACGACACCTCGGGCAGCACGCGCACAAGATGGGGGAATTCGGCCGCGAGGTAGTCGGGCAGCACGCCGATCCCCAGATGGTTCAGCACCGCTTGCATCACCCCGAAGTAGTTGTTCACCGTCAGGGTGGAGGGGATGTCGTGGCTCATCAGCTCCGCGATGAGGGCGGCGCCGGCGCTGACCTGCGGGGTGCCCGCGTGCTGGCAGATCAGCCGGTGGCGGCTGAAATCGGCCATGGTCGTGGGCGTGCCGTGCTGCTCCAGATAATCGGGCGAGGCGTAAAGCTGCATCCGGATCGTCATCAGCCGCTTGCGGATCAGGTCGGCCTGCGACGGTTCCTTCATGCGGATGGCGACGTCGGCCTCGCGCATGGGCAGGTCCAGCACCCGCTCCTCCAGCATGAGGTCGATCTTCAGCGCGGGATACTTCTTGTAAAGGTTCACCAGCCGCGGGGCGAGCCACATGGTGCCCAGCCCGATGGTGGAGGTGACGCGCAACTCTCCGAAGACCTCATCCTCGCTGTCGCGGATGCGGGCGGCGGCGGCGTCCAGGCGCTTGGCCATGGCCGAGGTGGCGTCGAACAGCAGTTCGCCCTGTTCGGTCAGGATCAGGCCGCGGGCGTGCCGGTGGAACAGCGTGACGTTCAGGCTTTCTTCCAGCGCGCGGATCTGCCGGCTGACCGCCGACTGGGACAGGTGCAGCGTGTCCCCCGCATGCGTCAGGCTGCCCGCATCGGCAACCGCGTGAAAGATGCGAAGTTTGTCCCAGTCCATCATCGTTTCCTTGGCCTTGGCGTCCATCTAATCGCGGCATGGCAGAGTTGCAAACACAACATGGCTGGAAACCGCCCATGGACACCATGCGGCAAGACGACTAGCCATACCCCGTGATCGGACAGGGGAGGGATGCGATGGCCGTGGGCGTCTTCGATTCGGGGCTGGGCGGGCTGACGGTGCTGGACGCGCTGCAGCGTCGGTTGCCGCAGGTGCCCTTTGTCTATCTGGGCGACAACGCTCATGCGCCCTACGGCGTGCGCGACGCCGATGACATCTACGACCTGACCACCCGCGCCGTGGAACGGTTGTGGGCCGAAGGCTGCGATCTGGTGATCCTTGCCTGCAACACGGCCTCGGCCGCGGCGCTGAAGCGCATGCAGGAGACGTGGATCCCGCCGGAAAAGCGCGTCCTTGGCGTGTTCGTCCCGCTGATCGAGGCGCTGACCGAACGGCAATGGGGCGACAACACCCCCCCGCGCGAAGTGGCGGTGAAGCACGTCGCCCTGTTCGCCACCCCCGCCACCGTCGCGAGCCGCGCCTTCCAGCGTGAACTCGCTTTCCGAGCTATCGGCGTCGACGTGGAGGCGCAGCCCTGTGGCGGCGTGGTCGACGCGATCGAGGCGGGAGACGAGATCCTGGCCGAGGCTTTGGTGAAATCCCACGTGGAGGCGCTGCTGCGCCGGATGCCGCGCCCCGACGCCGCCGTTCTGGGCTGCACCCATTACCCGTTGATGGAAAAGGTGTTCCAGAAGGCGCTGGGATCTGACGTGGCGGTCTTTTCGCAGCCCAACCTCGTGGCGGCGGCGCTGGACGACTATCTGGCGCGGCGGCCCGAATTTCTTGGCGTGGGCACCGAAAGCCGCTATCTGACGACCGGCAACCCCGACAGCGTGTCCGCCCACGCCACGCAGTTCCTGCGGCGCGGCGTCCGGTTCGAGGCCGCCTGACCGATCGCCCGACAGAAAGGACATCCCATGACCCATCGCATCGCCATTCTTGGCGCTTCCGGCTACACGGGGGCGGAACTGGTCCGTCTGATCTCCACCCATCCGTCGATGCGGATCGTGGCGCTGTCGGGCGACCGCAAGGCCGGCATGGCCATGGCCGAGGTGTTTCCCTTCCTGCGCCATCTTGACCTGCCGAAGCTGCAGAAGATCGAGGAGATCGACTTTTCGAACGTCGATCTCGCGTTCTGCGCCCTGCCGCACGCGACCTCTCAGGCCGTGATCAAGGACCTGCCGCGCGACCTGAAGATCGTGGACCTGTCCGCCGACTTCCGACTGCGCGACCCGGCCGAGTATCAGAAGTGGTACGGTCAGCCTCACGCCGCCGAGGAGATGCAGAAGGAAGCCGTCTACGGCCTGACCGAGTTCTATCGCGATGAGATCCGGGCCGCGCGTCTGGTCGCCGGCACGGGTTGCAACGCGGCCACCGGCCAGTATGCCGTCCGCCCGCTCATCGAGGCGGGCGTGATCGACCTGGACGAGATCGTGATGGACCTGAAGGCCGGCGTGTCCGGCGCCGGGCGCAGCCTGAAGGAAAACCTGCTGCACGCCGAGCTGTCGGAAGGCACCAACGCCTACAGCGCCGGCGGCAAGCACCGCCACCTTGGCGAATTTGATCAGGAATTCTCGAAGCTCGCCGGTCGTCCGGTGCTGATCCAGTTCACGCCGCATCTGGTGCCGATGAACCGCGGGATCCTAGCCGACGTCTATGTGCGGGGGGAGCCTGCGGCGATCCACAAGGCACTGGCCGACCGTTACGCGGACGAGCCGTTCCTTCACGTCCTGCCCTTTGGCACGCTGCCCTCCAGCCATGACGTGCGCGGATCGAACCACGTGCACATCGGTGTGATCGGCGACCGCATCCCCGGACGCGCGCTGGTGGTTGCGACCCTCGACAACCTGTGCAAAGGGTCCAGCGGTCAGGCGATGCAGAACGCGAACCTGATGCTGGGGATCGAGGAAACGGCCGGATTGACGCTGGCCCCCGTCTTCCCCTGATCACGAGCCACCTTTGGGGACACCATGAAGGGTTTGAAAAAACGCCGGCGCATCCAGATCATTGCGCTGGCTTTCGTCGCCTTGTCGGCATCGACGGCGCTGGTCGGCTGGTCCATGCAGTCGGGCATCAACTTCTTCCGCTCTCCCAGCCAGGTGCTGAGTGATCCGCCCAAACCCGGCGAGGTCTTCCGCCTGGGTGGGCTGGTCGCCGAAGGCAGCCTGATCCGCGGGCAGGGGGAGGCGATCACCTTCAACGTGACGGACGGCGCCGTGCTGGTGCCCGCCCGCTACACGGGGGTGCTGCCGGACCTGTTCGGGGAAGGGGAGGGCGTGGTCGGCACCGGCAAGATGGAGGGCAACACCTTTGTCGCCACCGAGATCCTGGCCAAGCATGACGAGAATTACATGCCGAAGGAAGTGGTGGACGCATTGAAGGAACAAGGCGTCTACGAAGCTCCGAAATGAAAAGGACCGGCCCTTGGGCCGGTCCTTTGTCTTAGCGGGTTTCCAGATCCGTGTAATCGCGGCGCGCCGGGCCGGTGTAGAGCTGGCGCGGACGGCCGATCTTCAGCGACGGGTCCGAGATCATCTCTTTCCACTGGCTGATCCAGCCGACCGTGCGCGAGAGTGCGAAGATCGGGGTGAACATCGCCGTGGGGAAGCCCATCGCATCCAGGATGATGCCCGAGTAGAAGTCGACGTTGGGGTAGAGCTTCTTGGAGATGAAGTACTCGTCCTCCAGCGCGATCCGCTCCAGCTCCTTCGCCACTTGCAGCGTCGGGTTGTTGTGGATGCCCATGAGTTCGAGGACTTCGTCCGCCGACTCCTTCATGACCTTGGCGCGCGGGTCGAAGTTCTTGTAGACGCGGTGGCCGAAGCCCATCAGGCGGAAGGGGTCGTTCTTGTCCTTCGCACGCTCGATGAATTCGGGGATGCGGTCGACCGATCCGATCTCGCGCAGCATCTCCAGGCAGGCCTGGTTGGCGCCGCCATGGGCCGGGCCCCACAGGCAGGCGATGCCCGCCGCGATGCAGGCGAAGGGGTTCGCGCCGGACGATCCCGCCAGACGCACGGTGGAGGTCGACGCGTTCTGCTCGTGGTCCGCATGCAGCAGCATGATGCGGTCCATCGCCTTGGCGAGGATCGGGTTCACCTCGTAGGGCTCCGCCGGGACCGAGAAGCACATGTGCAGGAAGTTCGATGCGTAATCCAGATCGTTGCGCGGATACACGAAGGGCTGGCCGATCGCGTATTTGTAGGCCATCGCGGCGATGGTCGGCAGCTTGGCGATCAGGCGGAACGAGGCCACCTCGCGCTGGTGCGGGTCGGTGATGTCGGTGCTGTCGTGATAGAAGGCCGACATGGCGCCCACGACGCCGACCATGGTCGCCATCGGGTGCGCGTCGCGGCGGAAGCCGCGGAAGAAGTTGTGCATCTGTTCATGCACCATCGTGTGACGCGTGACGGTGGTGCGGAACTCCTCCATCTGCGCCTTGGACGGCAGATCGCCGTACAGCAGCAGATAGCACACCTCAAGGAAGCAGGACTGTTCGGCCAGCTGCTCGATCGGGTAGCCGCGGTGCAGCAGTTCGCCCTTGTCGCCGTCGATGAAGGTGATCGCGCTGTCGCAGGACGCGGTGGAGGTGAAGCCGGGATCATAGGTGAACACGTCCAGCTCGCCATAGAGCTTGCGGATGTCGAGCACGTCCGGGCCGGCCGTCGGGCTGCGGACCGGAAGGTCCACGGTCTTGTCGCCGAAGGTCAGTGAGGCGCTTTTCGTCATAGGGTCATCCCTCTCCAGTCACGGAGGGACGAAATCGGCCCCCCAAACATCTTGCGGGGCCGCGGGGCGCAATTCAAGCGGCGTCCCGAAGTCGCGCGATCGTTTCGTCCCGACCGATGGCCAGCATCATGTCGTAGACGCTTGGCGTCGCGGTCCGTCCGGCCAGTGCAGCGCGGATCGGGGCGGCCAGCTTGCCGAATCCCAGACCCCGTTCCTCCGCAAAGCCGGTCAGACGCGGCTCCAATTCCTCTTTGGTCCAGCTAGCATCCGCCAGCCGCTCCGTCAAATCTTTCAGTATGCTACGGGATACAAGGTCCAGCGCCGCCTCCGCCTTTTCGTCCCGTTCGACGGGACGGGAGACGAGGGCGAACCGTCCCTTTTCCAGCAGCTCCGGGAAGGTCTTGGCGCGGTCCTTCAGTGCGGGCATCGCGGCCAGCAGGCGTTCGCGCTGGATGCCATTCAGCGCCGGCTGGCCGCTGGCCGCAAGGAACGCCTCCAGTTCCGCCATCAGCGCCGTATCGTCCATCATGGCGATGTGCTGGCCGCAGGTGTGTTCCAGTTTCTTGAAGTCCAGCCGGGCCGGGGCGCGGCCGATGCCGGGCAGGTCGAACCACTCCTTCGCCTGTTCGGTCGTGAAGATCTCGTCGTCGCCATGGCTCCACCCCAGCCGGGCAAGGTAGTTGCGCATCCCGGCGGCGGGGTAGCCCATCACCTGATACTCCTCCACCCCGAGGGCGCCGTGGCGCTTGGACAGCTTCTTGCCGTCGGCGCCGTGGATCAGCGGGATGTGCGCCCAGACGGGAACGGTCCAGCCCATCGCGTCATACACCATTTGCTGGCGCGCGGCGTTGTTCAGGTGGTCGTCGCCGCGGATCACGTGGGTCACCTCCATGTCGTGATCGTCCACCACCACGGCCAGCATGTAGGTGGGCGTGCCGTCCGACCGCAGGATGACCATGTCGTCCAGCGTGTTGTTGCGGAAGGTGACCTCGCCCTGCACCTCGTCGGCGATCACCGTGCTGCCCTCGCGCGGGGCCTTCATGCGGATCACGAAGGGGCCGTCGGGATGGTCCATCCGGTCGCGCCATGGGCTCTGGAACAGGGTGGAACGCCCCTCGGCGCGCGCGGCCTCGCGGAAGGCCTCGATCTCCTCCTGGGTGGAGAAGCACTTGTAGGCCGCCCCCTTGGCCAGCATCTCGTGCGCGACGTCGGCGTGGCGGTCCTTGCGGTCGAACTGGCTGACCACCTCGCCGTCCCAGTCGAGGCCGAGCCAGGTGAGGCCCTTCAGGATCGCCTCCGTCGCTTCGGGGGTGGACCGTTCGCGGTCCGTATCCTCGATCCGCAGCAGGAACTTGCCGCCGCGCCCGCGAGCGTACAGCCAATTGAAGAGCGCCGTCCGTCCGCCGCCGATGTGCAGATAGCCGGTGGGGGAGGGGGCGAAGCGGGTGACGATGGGGGTCATGAGGGGCGCCTTGTTAACGTTCTGGAAACCATGCCCGTGCAAGGTTTGTCGCCCCAGTGATTAGGCAATCGAGGCATGAAGGACAAGCTTGTCGCCCCCCTTGTCGCCCTGTCCGGGATGGGCGGGGCGCTGTTCCCGCTGCTTCCGGTCTTTCTGGGCATGGGAATCGCCCTGTGGTTCGCCCTTCCGCGCGATCCGTCGGCGCTGGGCTATGCCTTGGCCGGTGGTGTCCTTCTGTGCCTGACGGCGGTGGCCCTTCGCGGCCCGTTCTGGTGCCGGGTTCCGGCCTGGGGGCTCGTGGCGCTGGTGGCGGGCTTTCTGCTGATCGGCCTGCGCGCTTGGGTGCAGGAGGCGCCCATCCTCGGCTTTCGCTATTACGGCGCGGTGGAGGGGCGGGTGGTGGAGATCGACCGGTCCTCGGGCGATGACCTGCGCCTGACGCTGGACCGTGTGGTGCTGGAGCGGACGGACCCCGCGCGCACGCCGGACAAGGTCCGCGTGTCCCTTCACGGCGACCAGCCGTTCTTTGCGCCGGAGCCGGGGGCCCGGGTAATCCTGACCGCGCACCTGTCCGCCCCGATGCCGCCGACGGAGCCGGGCGGCTTCGACTTCCGTCGCATGGCGTTTTTCCAGCGGCTGGGGGCCATCGGCTACACCAGCACCCCCGTCCTGACCCTGACGGAGCCGGAGCCTTCGGCCCGCCTTGTCGGGCGGATGCGGGCGTGGCTGTCCGAAGGCGTCACCTCGCGCATTGACGGGCAGGCGGGGGCCTTTGCCGCGGGCGCGGTCACCGGCGACCGGTCGGCGATCACCCAGGATACGGTGGAGGCGCTGCGCGATTCCAACCTGTCGCATCTTCTGGCCATCTCGGGGATGAACCTCGCGTTTCTGGTGGGCTTCACCTTCGCCATCCTGCGCTATGGCCTTGCGCTGATCCCGTGGGTGGCGCTGCGGCTGGACACGAAGAAGATCGCGGCCGTGGCCTCTCTGGGTGTGGCGGGGTTCTACCTTGCACTATCGGGCGGCAACGTCGCGACGGAGCGGGCCTTCATCATGTCCGCCATCATGCTGGGCGCCATTCTGGTGGAGCGTCGGGCGATGTCCATGCGGACGGTGGCGCTGTCGGCCCTGATCCTTCTGGCCCTTCAGCCCGAGGCGCTGGTGAACGCGGGCTTCCAGATGTCCATGGCCGCCACGGCGGCGCTGGTCTGGGGCTTCGGGATCGTGGACCGCCTGACCTTTCGCCAGACGTTGCCGCGCTGGACGGTTCCGGTCTACACCGCGCTTCTGTCCTCGGTGATCGGGGGGCTGGCGACGGGGCCGATCGCGGCGGCGCAGTTCAACCGCTTCGCGGAATTCGGGCTGCTGGCCAACCTGCTGACGGTGCCGGCGATGGGCACGCTGATCATGCCCGGCGCGGCGATCGCGGCGCTGCTGGGGCCGTTCGGCCTGCCGCAGCCCGGCCTGTGGCTGATGGAGCTGGGCGCGCGCTGGATCCTGATCGTGGCGCATTGGGTGGCGGGCTGGAAGGGTGCGGTCATCGGCGTTCCGTCGCCTCCGCCGGCGGTGATGCCGCTGATGATCCTGGGCGCCATCGGGATCATGGTCTGGCCGAACCGTTGGCGCGCGCTGGGCGCGGTGCCGATGGTCGCCGCCCTTGCGCTGTGGATCACGGCCAGCCGCCCACCTGTCCTTGTCAGCGGCGACGGGCTTCTGGTGGGCGTGATGGGGCCGGAAGGGAGGGTCCTGTCCCACCCCCGCGGCGGCCGTTTCGCCGCCGAGTCCTGGTTGCAGCGCGACGGCGATCTGGCCACTCAGGAGATTGCAGCCGCACAGGTGGGTTTTGAGGATCAGGGAGAGGTGCGGACGATCGACCTTGGCGGCGTGCGTCTGGCCCATCTGAAAGGCAAGGCCGCCGAAGGAAAGGTCGTGGAAGCCTGCGGGATCGCGGACATCGTCATCATGGACCGCGAGTTGAAGGAGGACGCACCGGCGGGCTGCGCCATCTACGACACGGCGGCCCTGCGCGATACGGGCGCGCTGTCCTTGCAGGTGGACGGAAACAGCCTGCGCGTCATCCCGACCTTGGGCGCGCGCAGACCCTGGGATCAGTAGTTGCGGATCAGGCCGACGAGGCGGCCCTGCACCTTGACCAGCGCCTCAGGCAGGATCCGCGTCTCAAACGCCGGGTTGGCGGCTTCAAGCGAGATCATGCCCCCCTTGCGGCGGAAGCGTTTCAGCGTCGCCTCATGCCCCTCGATGAGGGCGACCACGATGTCGCCGTTGTCGGCCGTGGTCTGCTGGCGGATGATGACGGTGTCGCCGTTGTTGATCCCGGCCTCGATCATCGAATCGCCTTCGACCGTCAGCGCGTAATGCTGCCCACGCCCTGCGATCATCGATCCCGGCACGGCCACATGGTGGGTGATGTTCTGGATCGCTTCCACGGGAATGCCCGCAGCGATCTTGCCCATCACAGGGATGTCCAGCGCGTCGATGGAGATGGGCATCGCCCCGGCGGGGGCAGCGGCGCGATCACCGTCGATCACCTTGGGGGTGAAGCCGCGTTCCATCGCCTCGGGCAGCTTCACGATCTCGATCGCGCGGGCGCGGTGGGCCAGCCGGCGGATGAAGCCGCGCTCCTCCAGCGCCGTGATTAGGCGGTGGATTCCGGACTTCGACTTCAGGACCAGCGCTTCCTTCATCTCGTCGAACGAGGGGGGGACGCCGTCGCGTTCCGTACGCTCCCGGATGAAGGTGAGCAGTTCCATCTGCTTGCGCGTGAGCATGCGTTCCCCGTTTCTTAGGTTCCGCTCTTGTTCTGCCCGTGTTCACTATTTGTGTCAAGTGGTTGGTGGTCGGGATCGTGATAATCGTGCACGTTGCCCTGCCAGTCGGTGATCCGCCAGCGTCCGGCCCCCAGCGACTGCGCGTAATCCGCCGTCAATGGCACCTTGCCGTAACCCCCCGGAATGTCCAGCACATAGGTGGGGATGGCGATGCCGGACAGTTGCCCGCGCAGCGCCGCCATTAGCGTCTGACCCTCGGCGATGGTGGTGCGGAAGTGGCTGGTGCCGCGCGCCAGATCGCAGTGATGCAGGTAATAAGGCTTCACGCGGTTGCGGATCAGGCCGCGGAACAGGGCTGTCAGCGTATCCGCGTCGTCGTTGATGCCCCGCAGCAGGACCGATTGCGACAGAAGGGGAACGCCGGCGTCGGCAAGCCGGGCGAGTGCGCCCCGCGCCTCTTCCGTCAGTTCGGCCGGATGGTTGGTGTGCACGACCATATAGGTGGTGGAGCCGCGCAGCGCCTCCAGCAGTTCGGGCGTGATGCGGTGCGGGGCGACGACGGGGACGCGGGTGTGGAAGCGGATCACCTCCAGATGGGGCAGGGCGCGCAGGCGCGTCATCAGGCGGCCCAGACGGCGGGGAGACAGGACCAGCGGGTCGCCCCCGGTCAGGATCACCTCGTGGATCTGCGGATGATCGGCCAGATAGGACAGGATGGCGTCCAGCTCGGCCTCGGTCAGGGTGCCGTCCTCGCCCACCGTTTCGCGGCGGAAGCAGAAGCGGCAATAGACTTCGCAGGTCTGGGTGCTGTGCAGGATCACGCGGTCGGGATAGCGGTGGGTCAGCCCGTGGACGGGGCTGTAGGCATCGTCGCCGATGGGATCGTGCAACTCTTCGGGCCGGATGGTCAACTCGGCCGGGGTGGGCACGAACTGGGCGTCCACGCCGGGATCGGCCGCGTCGCGCATGGCGGCGGTCATGCGGATGCGGAACTGCTGCGCCACCTCCTCAAGCTCGGCCGTCGCTTCGGGAAGGCGTCCGTCGCGCACCAGATCGGACAGGTTTTCGGAGGCGCGGGAGGTCATGGCAGAGCCTTCTGTCAGCGGGTGGGGCCTTATGCCGCGCGCGGCGCACCCTTGCAATGTCCCATCCCGCCGCGCCATCCTGCGGCCATGCCCATTGCAACGGACCCCTCATGACGGATGAAAGCACCCCCGCCATCGGCCTGACCCTTCCGGAGGCGGAGGCCGCCCTTCTGCGGGACGCCTATTCCGAGGCGGATGTGATCCTGGAATATGGCGGCGGCGGGTCCACGCTTCTGGCGGCGGGCCTGCCGGGCAAGAGGGTGTTCTGCGTGGAGTCGGATCCCCTCTGGGCCGACAACCTGCGCGAGGCGTCGGCGGCGCTGCCATCCGTGCCCGCGCTGCATCATGTGGACATCGGGCGGGTGGGGGCCTGGGGGCGTCCGTTGACGCCGCGCCAGTGGCCGCGGTTTCATCTGTATCCGACGACCGTCTGGGATCGTCCGGACTTCGTTCATCCCGACGTCATCCTGATCGACGGTCTTCTGCGCCCCGCCTGCTTTGCCACCTGCGCTTTGCGGATCACGCGGCCGGTGATCGTGCTGTTCGACGATTACGTCCGGCGCCGTCCTTATCACGTGGTGGAGGAGATCCTGCGCCCCACGCTGATCGAGGGCCGGATGGCGGTGTTCGAGATGGTGCCCGGCCTTCTGGGTCCTTCCGACCTGACGCGCGTCCTTGGTATGTTCACACAGGTAAACTATGCCGGAGTTGCGTGATGGACACCCAGCGTCCGGTGGGGTTTAGTGGCGCCACATGCGACAAGAACGACGGGAAAGATGATGACGGATCGTAAGATTGCGATTGCAGGTATTGGTTATGTGGGTCTGTCAAACGCCGTGCTGCTGGCGCAGCACAACCGCGTCACCGCCGTGGACGTGAACGCCGACCGGGTGGCGATGCTGGAGCGGCGCGAATGCCCGATCGTCGATCGCGACCTGGAGGACTGGCTGGCCAACCGCGATCTGGATCTGCACGCCACACTGGACGCGAACGCCGCTTATGCCGATGCGGACTTCGTGATCGTGGCGACGCCCACGAATTACGACCCGGTGACGAACTTCTTCGACACCTCCTCGGTGGAGGCCGTGATCGCGGCGGTGATCGCCGTGAACCGGACGGCGACGATCGTGATCAAGTCCACGATCCCCGTGGGCTTCACGCAGGATGTCTCGGCCCGGCTGAACACGGATCAGGTGATCTTCAGCCCCGAATTCCTGCGCGAGGGCAGGGCGCTGCACGACAACCTCCACCCCTCGCGCATCATCGTGGGCGAGAAGTCGGCGCGGGCCGAGGAATTTGCTGCCCTTCTGGTGGAAGGGGCCGAGGACAAGGACGTCCCCGTCCTGTTCACCGGCGCGGCCGAGGCGGAGGCGGTGAAGCTGTTCGCCAACACCTATCTTGCCATGCGCGTCGCCTTCTTCAACGAGCTGGACAGCTACGCCCTCAGCCGTGGGCTGGCCACGCGCGAGATCATCGATGGCATCAGCCTGGATCCGCGGATCGGGGCCCATTACAACAACCCGTCCTTCGGCTATGGCGGGTATTGCCTGCCCAAGGACACGAAGCAGCTTCTGGCGAACTATTCCGAAGTGCCGCAGAACCTGATGCGCGCGATCGTGGACGCGAACCGCACGCGCAAGGACTTCATCGCCGACATGATCTTGGAAAAGAAGCCGCAGCGCGTCGGCATCTACCGGCTGGTGATGAAGGCGGGGTCCGACAACTTCCGCCAAAGTTCCATCCAAGGGATCATGAAGCGGATCAAGGCCAAGGGGATCGAGGTCGTGGTCTACGAGCCGGCGATGGCAGAGGATCGCTTCTTCGGCTCGCGGGTGGAGCGGGACGTCCAGACCTTCAAGCAGGAGTGCGATATCATCGTCGCGAACCGCATGCTGCCCGAGCTGGAAGACGTGGCAGGCAAGGTGTTCACGCGTGACCTGTTTGGCGGAGACTGACAGGCCGCAGTAAATACGCTGTAGAAACAGAAGGTTCCGTGAAAGTTTTGCGGAACCGTCATTTTCTCACTTGCGTCTTTTTGCGTGTGGGCCTAGATACCGCCTCACCGAAGCGGAGACGCTTGGGACGGAAGGCGGCGGACGGGAACGGAAGCTTGTTGACTGTGGAA
>NZ_JAQMHV010000017.1 GCF_028307215.1 Falsirhodobacter sp. 20TX0035
CAGGCCCCGCGCAAACCGCATCAGGGGGGTCAATATTGGGCGCCGATAAGGGGTCAGTTTTGCGCGCCGATTGACACGGGGGGCCGGACCGCGCTGGCCCAGCGCTTCGGGCCGCACATCTATTCGGCCCAGCACGTCGCGGCCGCGAAACCGGCCCCGGACCTGGCCCTGTTCGCCGTCGCGCGTCTGGGCGTGCCACCGGCAGAGGCCGTGTTCATCGACGACAACATCCACGGCATCCACTGCGCCCGCGCGGCCGGCTGCCTGGCCGTCGGCTTCGTCGGCCCCACCGATCATCGCCCCGATCAGGCGGGCGTCCTGCGCCGCGCCGGGGCCGATCATGTCGTGCACGGCGCGGAGGAGCTTCTGCACCTGCTGTGCACCCTTCTTCCCCAACATCAAGCGATGGCCTGACATCATGACCTCCCTTCCCCTTCTGGGCGTCGCCCTGAACACGCCGCATCTGGACACCTTCCGGGACTTCATCCTGTCCCGCGACCGGGATCTGGAGCTTCAGGATTTCTGCGACGCCGCGCTCCTGAACGGCGACTGGCGCAGCGTGGCGGATCACGCCAAGCGGGTTCTGGCCGGGCACAAAGGGCGCCTCGGGATCCACGGGCCGTTCTGGGGCCTGAACATCGCCAACCCCGACCCCGACATGGGCGCGCTGGTGCAGCGCAAGCATCTTCAGGGGCTGGAGGTGTGCGAACATCTGGGCGCCACGCAGATGGTGGTGCATTCGCCCTATTTCGCGTGGGACTTCAACAACCTCGACAACAATCCGGGGCGCGAGGGGTATGATCGGGTCCGGGCCCACTGCCATCGCATCCTGACCCCCGTCGTCCGCCGGGCCGAGGAGATCGGCGTCACGCTGGTGATCGAGAACATCGAGGACAAGGATCCGGACATCCGCTGCCTTCTGGCCGAAAGCTTCGCGTCGCCCTCGGTTGCCGTGTCGGTGGACACGGGCCACGCGCATTACGCCCATGGATCGAACGGGGCGCCGCCGGTGGACTACTACATCCGCCGCGCGGGCGGGCAGTTGCAGCATGTCCACCTTCAGGACGCCGACGGTTACGCGGACCGGCACTGGGCCATCGGCGAGGGCACAATCCGCTGGCACGCCGTGTTCCGCGCGCTGGCGGAACTGGACAGCCATCCCCGCCTGATCCTGGAGCTGCGGGACAAGGCGGGCATCCCGGCCTCCGTCGCGTGGCTGCAGGCGGCGGGGCTGGCGGAGTGAAGGCGCGCCCGGATCGCTCCGGGCGCATTCAGGCTCAGGCCGCGCGGGCCGCCAGCGCGTCCACGGCCAGGATCGCGTCCGCGATCTCCTCGGCCGTCAGGTCGGCGGCCAGGTTGCGCAGCGTGTCGCCTTCGGCATTGGCCAGTTCGCCCACCTTCAGCAGATCCTGACGCGAGGCGCCGTCAAGGTGCAGCTCCTTCAAGGTGACCGGCATACGGATGCTGCGGTAGAAGCGGATGAAGCGCGCGATCTCCTCCTCGGGGCGGCACTCCAGCACCATCTGGACCAGGGTGCCGTAGGCCACCTTCTCGCCATGGGTCAGGTGGTGGATGTCGCCGTCCAGTGCGGTGAAGCCGTTGTGGATCGCATGGGCGCCCGCCAGCCCGCCATTCTCGAACCCGAGGCCGGACAGAAGCGTCGCGGCTTCCACCACCGCCTCCACCGCGGGGGTTACAAGGCCCTGCTCCACCGCCGCATAGGCCGCCGCCCCTTGCGTCAGCAGCGTGTCCTCGCAGGCCTGCGCGATGGCAAGGCCGGCCACCGTCGGCATGCCGCCGACCATGGTCTTCGACCGCGACCGCAGAACGGCCTTCGCCTCCACGTTCGTCGCCAGACCGTCGGCGATGCCGGACGCGAACAGCCGCACCGGCGCCTTGGCGCAGATCGCCGTGTCCACCAGCACCAGATCGGGGTTCTTCTTGTAGAAACGATAGCCCTCGAACGTGCCGCTGTCGGAATAGATCACCGACAAAGCGCTGCACGGCGCGTCGGTCGACGCGATGGTGGGCACGATCGCCACGGGCAGCGACAGTTCGTCCGCGACCGCCTTGGCCGTGTCCATGGCCTTGCCACCGCCCATGCCGATGATGACTTCGGCCCCGGCGTCACGCGCCAGCGCCGCCAGACGCTGGATCTCGGCGTTCGACGCCTCGCCCCCGAACGCCTCACGCCGGAAGGTCACGTGGCCGTCCATCGCCGCCGTGGCCCGCTCGCCCGCGATGTTCCAGGTGGTGTCGTCGGCCAGAAGAAAGGCCTGCGCGCCCAGCGCCGCCACCTGCGTGCCAAGATCGGCAATGGCGCCGGCGCCCTGAACGTAGCGGGACGGGGATGCAAAGATGCGTGTGGCCATGAGGATGCTCCTGCCTTGGGGGACCGCCGGCGGGCGGCGGCTTCGCCCCTCCATCTATGACCTTGCGCTGCAAGATCAACGGGCCAAGCCTCAGGCGGCCCGGGGGGCAGGACCGGCCATCTTCGTGATAGCCTGGACGATCTGGCTGGGGATGCAGGGCTTCTCGTAGAACGTCGCCGCGGGATAGCGGGCCAGGATCTGGTCCGACGTCGCGTGACCCGAATGGAAGATCAGGGGCACGCCACGCTTGGCCAGTTCGTCGGCGACTGGAAAGATCTCGCCGTCGCGCAGGCGGACATCCAGAACCGCGCAGACGGGCACCGCCGCCTCCAGCGCCTCGATCGCGCGGGACACCGAGGAATAGGGCCCGTCGGCGACCAGTCCGGCCTCCTCGATCAGATCCTGCAACTCCATCGCGACAAGAAGCTCGTCCTCGACGAGAAACACGTATCTATTGGTCATGATCGAAGACATCGCCCGGTAGTGTGCAGGTCCTCTCGACCCGGCTTTCTGTGACAACCTGTTCCAGATGTCCCCCCAGCTGGCGGACCGACATCTCCACCAGACGGGTTCCGAAGCCGGCCTTGCCGGGGGACGTCTCAGCGGTGTCAAAGCTTTCGCGCCAAAGAAGTTCCACGCCGTCGTCGCTTCGGGCCCATGTCACGTCGAGTTGACCCGTGGACTTGCGCAGCGCGCCGTATTTGGCTGCGTTGGTCGCCCATTCGTGCAGCGTCATGGACAAGGGCGACAGGCAGCCCGGGCGCACCAGAAGGGTCGGCCCTTCGACGCGGATGGTGGCGTGGTCCTTGTAAGGGGCGATCGTGGTGCGCACGATGGCCGCGAAGTCGATCGCCTCCCCCGCCCCGTCCGAGGTGGCCAGCGAATGCGTCCGCCCGAGGGCCGAGATGCGTTCGCGCACCGACAGCGCGAAGTCGCGCACGTCGGTCTGCGACTTCGACTGTCCCATGATCATGCTGCCGATGATCGCGAACAGGTTCTTCACCCGGTGGTTCATCTCGCGGACCATCATCTGCCGGGTTTCGGCCAGCGAATATTCCGCCGTGATGTCGACCGACACGCCCACCAGCCGGACGGGCCCGTTTCCGGGGATCCGGCGCCCCAGCCCCTTGATCCAGCGGATGCCCCCGTCCGGCCCGTTGATGCGGAAGTTGACCTCCAGATCCTCGCCCGTGGCGGCGGAATCGGCCAGAAGGCTGCGGACCATCGCCTGATCCTCCTGCACCACCACCCGGTCCAGAATGTCCTCGACATCCGCCTCGGGACCGGCGCTGAACAGCGCCTGCTCGGTCTCGTCGAAGATGAAGGTCTCCTGCTCGACCAGATACTCCCACACGCCGATGCCGGCGGCCTTCACCGCCAGATCGCGCCAGTCGCGCGCCTCGGCCAGGTTGCGTTCCAGTTCCAGCGCTTCGGAGATGTCGGTGAACACCAGCGTGACCCCGTCCACCGTGCCGTTCTGCAACCGGTAGGGCAGCGTCCGGAGCGAGAAGGACTGGTCCCCCGCCCGGTTGCGCACCCGGCGCAGCTTGCCCGAGGATCCGTCGACGATGGCCTGCGCGTCCTCCAGATACCCGTCGTCGTTCAGGCGCGTGGCCACGTCCGCCAGGGGCCGCCCCTGATCGGTGGGCTGCAGCGGGAAGATGGCCCGCGCCGATTCGGTGTAGCTGCGGATGTTCAGCCGGCCGTCCAGCACCACCACCGCCAGATCGGTGGAGGCGAAGAAGTTGCGCAGGTCTGAATTCGCGACCGTCAGCTGGTCGACCTTGGTCTTCAGCTCGTCGTTGACGGTGGCCAGCTCCTCGTTCGTCGACTGAAGCTCCTCGTTCATCGACATCATCTCTTCGTTGGAGCTTTTCAGCTCCTCGTTCGCCGTTTCCAGCTCCTCAACCGCCGAGCGGAGGCGGTGGCGGGTCAGGCGCAGCTCATCCTCCAGCGCGTCGAGGTTATCGTCCGAATGCTGCAGCTCGGCCAGATCGGTGCTGCGTTCGGGGGTGAAGGTCCCCGTTTCGGTGATGACCAGAAGGGTGGTGCCGTCGGGCAAGGGATCGCAGATCACGTGGACGGGCTGGGTGCCGAATTCGGTCGTGACCTCCACGTCCCGGGCGACGGACCGCCGCCGCGTGTCGCGCGCCTGCCGCAGAAGCGGGCCGATGATCTTGCGCAGACCGGGGCGCGCCAGCGTGATGGCGCTGGACCCGCCGGTGCGCGTGACGGGGAAGTCGAAATAAGGGCCCAGCCGGCCATAGGCGGCCAGGATGCCCGCGTCCTGATCCAGCACCATGCTGGCCGGGGCGTAGCGTTCGATCAGGCGGCGGGCGGCGGCCCCTTCCTCAATGTTGCCGCGGCGGGGCGGGCGTCCGGGTTCCGTCCGGCCGATGGGGGCCGGGCCGCGATGGCTGCCGGGCAGGTCGATGGGATAGACCGGCGCGCCGGGCGACCGCTGGAACAGGCGGGCCTGCTGGTCCACGGCGGGAAACAGGCTTTCGAACCGGCCAATGCTTTCGGACGGGCCCAGGAACAGGAAGCCTTCCGGGCGGATGGCGTAGTGGAACAGCGGCATCACCGCCTGCTGCAGCTTGTCGTCGAAATAGATCAGCAGGTTGCGGCAGGACACGAGGTCCACCTTGGAGAACGGCGGATCCTTGACCACGCTGTGGCTGGAAAAGCGGATGGCGTCGCGGATGTCAGCGTTGATGGTGAAGTGATCCGCGTGCGGCGTGGTGTAGCGTTCCCGCAGCGCCCCTGGAATGTCCGCGATGGCCGACAGGGGATAGCGCCCTTCCCGGGCGATCTGCAGCATCTGCTCGTCGATGTCGGTGGCGAAGATCTGCACGGCGAAGACCTCGCCCCGCTGGCGCATCATGTCGGCCAGCAGCATCGCGATCGAATAGGCTTCCTCCCCGCTGGAGCATCCGGCCACCCAGATCCGCAACTCGTCGTCCGCGGGACGGCTGTCCAGCAGGGGCGCCAGCGCATGAGCCTGAAGGGAGGCGAACGCCTCCGGGTCGCGGAAGAAGCGGGTGACGTTGATCAGCAGGTC
This sequence comes from Falsirhodobacter sp. 20TX0035, assembly GCF_028307215.1. GTDB lineage: Bacteria > Pseudomonadota > Alphaproteobacteria > Rhodobacterales > Rhodobacteraceae > Falsirhodobacter. The sequence goes on from NZ_JAQMHV010000017.1 coordinate 5,434, forward strand.
GCGGAACAGCGCGCTGCATTCGTTCCGGTCCGTCTTCACCCGCTGCAGATAGGTGTGGCCGGTGTCGATGCCCAGGACGTGCATCCGCCGTTCCACCCGCCGGATCAGCGTGCTGCGCTTGTAGCCGGAAAAGTCGTGCCCGATGACCGTGCGCAGTGTCTTGCACAACTCGTCCACGTGATCGGCCACCACCTCGGCCTGCGTGTCTTCCCCGTCGCCCTTGCGGGCATAGAAGCCTTGCAGGCATTCTACAATCGCGGCCGGATCCTTGACGTAATCGACCAGCCCCGTCGCCACCGCCGACAAGGGCATGCCGTCGTATTTCGCGGTTTCCGGCGTCTGGGCGATGCAGATGCCGCCGTTTTCCTTGATCGCCCGCAGACCGGTGGACCCGTCCGCCCCGGTGCCCGACAGGATCACGCAGGCCGCCCGCGCGTTCCGGTCGTTGGCGAGCGAGATGAAGAAGTCGTCGATGGGACGGCGCAGCCCGCGTGGCTGGATGAAGTCCGTCAACTCCAGCCGGCCGTTCTGGATCGCAAGACCGCGCCCCGGCGGGATGATGAAGACCTTGTCGGCCGCCACCCACTCCCCGCCCTCGGCCTGATGGACGTCCAGTTCGGTGTGGCGGTCCAGAAGCTGGGCCATCATGCTTTCATGGGTGGGGTCCAGATGCTGGACGATCACGAAGCACATCTGCGACGGGCGGTGCGCCGCGGCCAGCATCTCACGCAGGGCTTCCAGCCCCCCGGCCGAGGCGCCGATGCCGACAACCACGGGGAGTTCCGTCTTGGGGGCGGGATCAGGCAAGTGGCGGCGCCTCGTTCAAAGTGGACAGAAGCATCTTGGCCTGCGCGATCATGGAGGCGCTGTTGGCCACGGTCAGAAGCGACCCGTCGATGATGGTGCCGGTTTCCGACAGGATGGGGCGCAGCCCGGTCAGGGTGTGGCCCAGTTGTTCATCGTATTCGGCCAGAAGGTCGGTGCGCGTGCGGCTGATGTCGAACTGCGACGCGAAGATGTATCGCACGCTGCCGTCGCGGTTGCGCAGCTTCGACATGTAGAGAAGGTTCACGAAGGGCGTTCCGTCCTTGCGGAAGTTCACGAGGTCGGTCCGCACGCTGTTCTGGTCCGCCCGATCAAAGAAGGCGTGGATGCGCGCCCGGGCCTGCCGGTTGTCCGCATCGCGCTGCAGGAAGCGGCAGTTCTGGCCCAGAACCTCCTCCGCCTGATAGCCGGTCAGCGCGCTGAACCCGTTGTTCACAAGCAGAAGGGGACTCTCCCTTTCGGGCGCCGCCAGCGCAAGCGCCACGTGCGAACCCAAAAGGAACGTCTTCAGGTCGGCTGGCAGATGGGTCGTCATGCGGGCTCCGCTCCGGGGGTTATGCCGGATATATACGGTATGTTCCTAAGGAAAAGACGTTTACACGCCGTGACCCGAATTGTGAACCGCCGCAAAGGTCGCGGGGCGTCGCATGGAACCCGATCCCCGACGACCGGTTTCTGGACAGGCGGGCAGATCCTCTGGCCGAAGCCAGATCAGAGGTGCGCATGACCGACCCCCATCCCGTTGCCGCGGAAGCCGTTGCCCTTCTGCGCGCCCTTGCGCCCGGCGGGCGGGTCCTGCACGTCGCGCGCGACGAACGGGCGGCGGAGGCGCTGGCGGCCTTTCTGCGCGGCGCGCTGCCGGACCGGCGCGTCCTGATGTTCCCCGGCTGGGACTGTTTGCCGTTCGACGGCGCTTCCCCCACGCCGGACGCGATGGGGCGCCGCATGGCCGTGCTGACTCATCTGGCCGAGCCGGAGGCGGGCGATGTGGTCGTCGTGCCCCTGCCGGTCCTGCTGCAACGCTTGCCGCCCCCCTCGGCCCTGCGCCATTTCCCCATCCGCACGGGCCAGCCGCTGGACGTGGCCGCGCTGGAGGCGTTTGCCCGCGACACCGGATACGAGGTCGACGAACGCGTGGACGAACCGGGGGAGATCGCCCTGCGCGGCGGCACGATCGAGGTCTTCGGCGGCGGCGAATCCCGCCCGTGCCGGATCGAGATGGCGGACGGCCAGGTGACCGCCCTGCGGGCCTACGACCCCGTGACTCAACGCTCCACCACCGAGATGGAGGCGCTGGACCTTGTTCCCGTCACCGAACTGCCCCCGGCGGGGGAGGACGGCCATGCCCGCGGCGCCGAACACCGCCTGCCGGACGCTTGGGACGCCCTTGCCACCCTGCCCGACCACATGGGCGAGGCGCGGATCACCGCCCTGCCCGCCACGCTGGCCGACGCCGCCCGCCGCCACGCCCGGCTGGCCGAAGCCCGGGACGAGGCGGAGGCCGACGCGGCCCACCCCCTGCCCGTCGATGCCCTGTATGTGGGGCCGGAGGAGTGGGAGCAACTGGCCGAGCGGATCGAGACCCTGCCCGAACCCGAAAGCCGCGGCGTGCCCGGCTTTGCCGCCGCTGCCCGCCCGCGCGCCCGTCTGGCGCAGTTCCTGAACAGCGACGGCGTGGCGGGGCGGCGGGTGGTCTTCGTCGCCGGCTCCCCCACCGAACGGGCGCGGCTGGTGCGCATGGTCGGACAGGCCGACGGCCACCCGCCCGAAGCCGTGGACGGTTGGGCGGCGTGCGAAGCCCACGACCGCGCCATCCTTCTGGCGGATCTGGAGGAAGGGGTGGTCACCGAGGATGTGGTCCTTGTCACCGCGCAGGACCTGATGGGCAGCCGCGCAGGGGCGGCGCGGGACCGGCTGGTGCCGGCGATGGACGCCCTGCCCTTCACCGGCTTCGACCTTGGCGATCTGGTGGTGCACGAGGATCACGGGCTGGCCCGGCTGGAAGGGCTCGAAACCCTCGACCCCGACCGTCCGGGGTCCGAGGCGATCCGCCTGACCTTTGCGCAGGACGAACGGCTGATGGTGCCCACGCATGACGCGGGCCGCATCTGGCGCTATGGCACGGCCGAGGCGGGTGTGAAGCTGGACCGCGTGCGCGGCACCGCTTGGCCCCGCCGCCGCAAGGCGACCGAGGCGGCGCTGGCGAAACTGGCCGATCACCTGGTGGACCTGACCCGCAAGCGCGACGCCGCGACCGCGCCGAAGCTGGTCCCGCCCGCCCGCGACTATGAACGCTTTGTCGCCCGCTTTCCCTTCCCCTTGACGCCCGATCAGGCCGAGGCGACGCGCGCGGTCCTGAAGGACATGGCCTCGGGCCGGCCGATGGACCGGCTGGTGATCGGCGACGTGGGCTTTGGCAAGACCGAGGTGGCCCTGCGCGCCGCCGCCGCCGCGGCCCTGGCCGGTCGGCAGGTGGCCGTCTGCGCCCCCACCACCGTGCTGGCGCGCCAGCATTACGAGACGTTCCGCCGCCGCTTCGCCCCCTTGGGGATCGAGGTGGGGCACCTGTCCCGGCTGGTGACCGGCAAGCCCGCGACGGCCGTGCGCGCGGCGCTGGCCGACGGGTCCATCCGCATCGCCGTGGGCACCCATGCCCTGATCGGGAAGAACGTCCACCTTCCCGATCTGGGCCTGCTGATCATCGACGAGGAGCAGCGCTTCGGGTCGGCCCAGAAGGAGAAGATGCGCGCGCTGGGCAAGGACGGCCACGTCCTGTCCATGAGCGCGACGCCCATCCCCCGCACCCTGCAGACCGCGCTCGTGGGTCTTCAAGACCTCAGCTTCATGGCGACGCCGCCCGCCCGCCGCCGCCCCATCCGCACCCTGATCGCCGAGGACAGCGACGTGACCCTGCGTCAGGCGCTGCTGCGCGAACGCCGGCGCGGCGGGCGAAGCTTCGTCGTGGTCCCGCGGATCGAGGATATCGGCCCCATCGCCGAACGGCTGGAACGGCTTCTGCCGCAGCTGCGCCTGCGTGTCGCGCATGGCGACCTGTCCGCGGCCGAGATCGACGCCACCATGGTCGGTTTCGCGGCGGGCGAGGGCGACGTGCTGCTGGCCACCGGCATCATCGAAAGCGGGCTGGACGTGGCCCGCGCCAACACGATGCTGATCCTGCGCCCCGCGCTGTTCGGTCTGGCACAACTGCACCAGTTGCGCGGACGCGTGGGCCGGGGTGCGGCGCAGGCCTATTGCCACCTGCTGACGGCCGAGGGGGAGGAACTGGCCCCCGACGCGCAGAAGCGCCTTGGCACCCTTCAGGCCATGGACCGGCTGGGCGCGGGCATGGCGATCAGCGCGGCCGATCTGGACCGGCGCGGCGCGGGCGACCTTCTGGGCGACCAGCAGGCGGGCCACGTTCAGCGCGTGGGCCTTGGCCTGTATCAGGAGATGTTGGCCATCGCCCTCCGCCGCGCCAAGGGCGAGCCGGAGGCGCCCCCTTCCCCAAAGATCCCGGGCGAACCGGGCCACATCCCCGCCGACTACATCCCCGAGCCCGAGAACCGGATCGACCTGTATCACCGCATCGCCCGTGCCCAGCGCGCCGAGGAGGTGAACCGCCTGTCGGACGAGATCGCCGACCGCTTCGGCCCGCCCCCCGAATCGGTGGACCGGCTGCTGCGCGCCGCCCTGCTGCGCGCGCTGGCCGGAGGGCTGGGGGTGGACACCCTGAACCTTGGCCCCGAGGGCGTCGCGCTGGACTTCCGGGACGATGTGGACCTGGCGGAATACGAGGGACTCGCCATCGACGGCCTGAGTTGCGAGGAGCGGCGCCTGACCCTGCACCGCCCCGGCCCCGAGGACCGGCTGAAGGTGGCGGGCGACCTGCTGGAACAGCTGGCCTGATTCCGGGCCAGAACGTTTGGGTCAGGACAGCCTTCGGGCTGGGTCACGAGGATGGGGAAGCAGCCCTGTTCCACCGATTGTTCCTGCGCCGCGCGGCCCATCTGCCCGCCGACGATGACCTTCGCTGCCTCGATGTTGTCGCTGTTCTTCAGAACGGGGTGCGTGATGGTCGACACCCTTCCCGCGGAGCACGACGTCTGCGCGCGGGCCGCTTTTCGGCCTCACGCCCGCCTATCGATCCCTTCCGCCCAATCCGTTCAGATTGTGCGTATTTCCGCCCGGTTCATCCTCCGGTGAATCAGGGCCCGTTAAGATTTGGGCCTCAAGGTCGAGGGCATGACGCATCGTGATCCCAGTTTCGGCACTTCCCGGCGGTCGGTTTCGATCACCCTTCTCGCGATCCTCTTTCTAGGGCTGGCGGGGGTGATCGTGGCCGGAAGCTTTTCGTTCATGGGGGTGCGCAAGGTCGACCGCGACACCGCCGAGCGGGAGGTGGCCTTTGCCCGGATCGCCCTCGCCTCGCTGTTACAGGCGCAGCCGAAGGACCAGCAAAGCTCGGCCATCTGGAACGACGCCGTGCTGCGCGTGCGCGAAGAGGACGAGGACTTCATGGAAGGCAACCTCGGCGTCTGGATGCAGGAATTCTTCGGGCATGACCGCGACTTCGTGCTGCGGCCGAACGGAACGCCCGTCTACGCCTCGGCCGCGCTGGCGACCGTGCCCGTGGACGCGCAGGCCGAGGTGTATCCCGCCATCGCGCCGCTGGTGGCACGGCTGCGCGAACAGGTTCTTGAGGCCGAAAGCGCCGAGGACGCCGCGGCCCTGACGGCGCTGGATGTCGTGACGCTGGCGGACGGGCCGGCGCTGGCCAGCGTCGTTCCCATCGTGCCCGAGAACGAGGACATCCCCTTCGATCCGGCCGACACCTATCTGCATGTGGCCCTGCGGCATCTGGACGTCGGGTTGGCGGAAAAGATCTTCCGCCCCTACCAGCTGTCCGCCCCCCATTTCGAAACCGCGCCGGCCCCCGCCCCCGAACAGTCGATCCGGGTGCTGGACCCGTCCGCGCAACCCTTGTGGATGGTGTGGACGCCCAACCGCCCCGGCCTGATCCTGGCCCGCGAAATTGCGCCGGCCGCGATGATGGCGACGCTGGTCTGCCTGATGATCCTGCTGCTTCTGGGCCTGCGCCTGAACCGCACCACCCGTGATCTGGAACACAGCGAGGCGCAGGCCCGCCACAGCGCACATCACGACCGGCTGACCGGCCTTGCCAACCGCGTGCTGCTGGAGGAGCGGCTGGAACAGGCGCTGAAGCGCGCCCGCAGCGGCGATACGGGGCTGGGCGTCATCATGGTCGATCTGGACGCGTTCAAGCAGGTGAACGACGCCTATGGCCACCCCATGGGGGACAAGCTGGTGCAGCAGGTGGGCGGGCGGCTGGCCCGCATCGTCTGGGACGGCCCCACCGTGGCGCGCGTGGGCGGGGACGAATTTGTCATCCTTCTTCCCGGCCTTGCCGGAGAGGAGGATCTGGCGCAGCATTGCCGCTGGGTGCAGGACGGGCTGTCCGACCCGTTCCGGATCGACGGCCACTTCTTTCAGGTCACGGCCAGCCTTGGCGCCGTGCATTCCGATGTCTGCAGCCCCTACAAGGACGAGGTGATCCGCTGCGCCGACATCGCCCTGTACCGGGCCAAGAACGCCGGACGGGCGCAGTTCAGCCTGTATCATGGAGAGATGGACGACACGAACCGCAAGCGCAACCGGCTGGCCGCCGACCTCGCCGCCGTTCTGACCGAGGGCAACGGCAGCATCGCCGTCCACTACCAGCCCATCTTCGACGCGAATGGCCATCTGGCGGGGGCGGAGGCGCTGGCCCGCTGGCACCATCCCGAACTGGGCCCGGTTCCGCCCGACGTCTTCGTGGCCGTGGCCGAGGAGCGGGGCCTGATCGAACCCTTGGGCCGCGCCGTGCTGGACGAGGCGTGCCGCGTGGCGGCCCTTGCGGGCCTGTCCAAGGTCGCCGTCAACGTCTCGGCGCTGGAGATCTGCCGCGCGGGCTATGCCGCGCAGGTGCTGCAGGTGCTGCAACAGCGGGGCCTGCCCCCGTCGCGGCTGGAACTGGAACTGACGGAACGGGTGGCCATCGCCTCCTCCGCCGCAGCGCAGGCCAACATCGGCCCGCTTCTGGCGGCGGGCGTCACGCTGGCGCTGGACGATTTCGGGGCCGGTCATTCCTCCATCCGCTACCTGCGCGATTTCGGCTTCGACCGGGTGAAGATCGACCGCTCCTTCGTCCAGCAGATCGAGACGGACCCCACGGCCCTGAAGCTCGTCCGCGCGATGATCGACATGGCGTCGTCACTGGGGATCGCCGTGACCGCCGAGGGAATCGAGGAGGAGGCGCAGCTGTCCCGCCTCGCCTCCCTCGGGTGCAGCTCGTTCCAAGGGTATTTCCTGGGCCGGCCGATGGACCGCGACGCCATCACCCGCTTGGCGGCCGAGGCGGAGCAGGCCGACAACGTCACCTGGCTGCCCCAGGCCAGCCGGTCGATCGCGTGACGGGCGTCAGCCCCGCGCAGCCAAGGCCAGGCCGTCGACCACGGCGGTGAACGCCTCGCTGCGCAGGATGCGGGCCTGCGGGCACAGCTGACCCGACGCCTCCGCCACCAGCGTCATCAGGCTGGAGCCGCCGACCAGGATCACCCGCCCCACCGCCCCCGGCGCCACACCCGCACGGCGCAGCGTCTCCGCCGCCGCGTCGTGAAGTTCGGCGCGATACGCGGCCAGGGCGGCGTTCAGGGTGGCGGGCGTGACGGGCACCGACAGCCCACGTTCGATGAAGCCCATCTCGATCCGGGCGTCGTTGGCGCGGTTGTTGGCGGCGATCTTTCCCCGCTCCACCGCGAAGGCCAGCTCGTGGCCCAGCTCCTCCTCCAGCACGGTGGCCAGACGTTCCATCTTCGGGCGGTCCACGGCCATCCGCACCATGCCCCCCACCATCCGGCGCGTCTCGGGGGTGTAGAGGAAGGGGATCTTCGCCCAAGTCGCCAGATCCACGTAAACGCTGTTCGGCACCGGCAGCTCCCCCGCCCCCATCTCGCGCCGCAGGGTGCCGCCATGGCCCAGCGCGGGCATGGCATGGGCCATCGACACGGCGTGGTCGAAATCCGTGCCGCCCAGCCGGATGCCGTGGCTGGCAAGGATGTCAAGGCCGCCTTCCCGGCTTTGGAACAGCGTGAAGTCCGACGTGCCGCCCCCGATGTCCACGATCAGCCCCAGATCGTTCCGCTGGTCCATGCCGTGGCTGGCGATCGCCGCCGCCTCCGGTTCGGGCAGAAAGGCCACATCCTCGTAGCCCGCGGCCAGATAGCAGGCGCGCAGGTCATCCTCGGCCTGCCGGTCGCGGGCGGGGTCGGGGTGGAAATGCACGGGGCGGCCGGACAGGGCGCGGCGGAAGGTCCGGCCCGTCGCCTTGTCGGACCGTTCCCGCACCTCCACCAGAAAGGCGGTGACGATCTCAGCCAGGGTGCGGCGACGGCCGCCGATCATCCGCGATTCGTGCAGAAGCGGCGTGCCGAGGACGCTTTTCAGCGCCCGCATGTAGCGCCCCTCCTCCCCCGCGATCAGGGCCTCGGCGGCGGCGCTGCCGATGCGCATCCCGCCCCGTACGGGAAAGAAGACGGCGGTGGGCAGGGTTTCGGCCCCGTCCTCCACCGGGATGCGGGTGATGCCCCGGTCGGTCGCCACGGCCGCGGCCGAGTTGGAGGTTCCGAAGTCGATCGCGAGGATGTCTGTCATGGGCTCTGCCTGCGGATGGGCCGCACCGCGTAGCGGGAAAGCGGCACCGGCACAAGCCGTTCCGCATTGCCCCTTCCGCATCCTGTGGCTAGAACCGGACACGGATGCGGGCGTGGCGAAATGGTAAACGCTGGGGTCTTAAACACCTCTGCTTCGGCTTGTCGGTTCGAGTCCGACCGCCCGCACCACCCTAGAACACCGTCAGCCCGCGTTCGGTGACGATCGCGTCCAGCGGCTGGTCCGTCGGCTCCATCGGAACGGCGGGCAGTTCCTGCGCGGCAAAGGCGAAGCCGACCGCCAGAACCGGCCCTTTCGCGCGCAGGCGTTCCAGCGTGCGGTCGTAGAAGCCGCCGCCATAGCCCAGCCGGAAGCCCTTGGCATCGAACGCCACCAGCGGCACGATCACGATGTCCGGCACCTGCCAGTCGCCCGCCGCGGGGTTCAGCGTGCCGAACAGGCCCCGCTCCAGCGCCGCGTCCTGCGTCCAGCTGCGGAACCGCAGGGGCTGGCCCGCCCCCTCCACCACCGGCACGCAGACGGGGCCGGAATGCGCGGCCATCGCGGGACGGGGGTCGATCTCGGTCCGGATCGGCAGATAGCCGGCCAGCACCTTGCCCGCATGGGGGGCCAGCCAGGACGCCAGATGATCCGCCGCCGCCCCCTGCCCCCGGGCATGCGCGGCCGCGCGGGCCGCAAGGGCCGCCGCGCGCGCCGCGGCCTTCACAGCAGCACCACCGTCGCAAGGCCAAGGAAGGAAAAGAAGCCGACCACATCCGTCATCGTCGTCACGAAGGTGCCGGAGGCGAGCGCGGGGTCCAGCTTCAGCTTGTTCAGCATCAGCGGCACCAGCACCCCGGCCAGCGCCGCCACGGCAAGGTTGATCACCATTGCCGAGGCGATGACCCCCGCCAGCGCCAGCGACCCGCCATAAAGGAGGATCCCCATCCCACCCATGACGGCGGCGAAGAACAGCCCGTTCACCACGCCCACCGCCACCTCGCGTCGTACCACGCGCGCGGCGTTGGAACTGGTGAGGTCGCGCGTGGCCAGCGCCCGCACGGCCACCGTCAACGACTGGGTGCCCGCGTTTCCGCCCATGGACGCGATGATCGGCATCAGCGCCGCCAGCGCCACGATGACCGAGATCGTCCCCTCGAACTGCGAGATCACCCAGGCCGAGATGTTGGCCGTCAGCAGGTTCACGAAGAGCCACGGCGTCCGCGCGCGCAACGTGTCCCAGACCGAGTCCGAGATGGTGCTTTCGTCGCCCACGCCGGCCAGGCGCAGGATGTCCTCCTGGTGCTCCTCGTCCAGCACGTTCATGGCGTCGTCGATGGTGATGACGCCCACCAGCCGCCCGTCATCGTCCACCACGGGGGCAGAGATCAGGTGATACTGGTTGAAGGCGTAGGCGACGTCGCTGTCGGGATCCTCGGGGTGGAAGGTGCGGTAGCTGTCCTCGGACAACTCGCGCAGCGGCGTGTCGCGGCGCGCCGACAGCATACGGCCCAGCGTGACATAGGACACGGGCTTCATCCGCGGGTCGATCAGGATCACATGGTAGAACTGGTCGGGCAGGTAATCGGCGTTGCGCAGGAAGTCGATCGCCTCGCCTACCGTCCAGTGTTCGGGGGCGACCACCGCCTCGCGCTGCATCAGGCGGCCGGCGGAATATTCGGGATAGGTCAGCGCCTTTTCGACGGCCGCCCGGTCCGCCCGGTTCAGCGCGCCTAGGATGATCTCCTGCTGCGGCAGTTCCAGGTCCTGCACGATGTCCACCACATCGTCGGTGTCCAGTTCGCGCACGGCGTCCGCCAGCACCTGCGGCGACAGGGTGTCGATCACCTCCTCGCGGATGCCCTCGCGGATCTCGGACAGCACCTCGCCGTCCATGCCCTGCCAGAGGGTCAGAAGGTCGTGCCGTTCGGGCGCGGTGATCTGTTCCAGAAGGTCGGCGATGTCGGCGGGGTGCAGCGGTTCCAGCAGACTGGTGACGCGGGCCGGGTCCTGCGCCTCGACCGCGTCCAGGATGTCCTGGGCCAGCCGTTCGTTCAGACCCTCGTCCTCACGTTCCTCAAGTTCTGCCATGCGACCTCTCAAATGCTGCGTCCGCGATAACCTGCGTTTCGCCGGCCAGAAAGAGGGTTTAGTATGACATCACGTTAAAACGAGGAACGCGATGGACATTCTTCTGGGTCAGGTGCTGCGGTTCGACGGCGATCCCTTTGCCGAAGGCCGTGCGCATATCGACGAGGCGGTGGCGGTGGACGGCGGCCGCATCGTCGCCACCGGCACGAAGGACGCCCTGCGCGCCGCACATCCCGGCGCCCGCGTGACCGATTACGGGCGGTGCCTGATCTCGGCCGGGTTCGTTGATGCGCATGTGCATTACCCGCAGACGGCCATCATCGCCAGCTGGGGCAAGCGCCTGATCGACTGGCTGGACACCTACACCTTCCCCGAGGAGATGCGCTTCGGCGACCCCGCCTATGCCCGCGACATCGCGGACCGCTATCTGGACCTGACGCTGGCCAACGGCACGACCACCGTGTGCAGCTATGCCACGATCCACCCTGAAAGCGTGGACGCGTTCTTTGCCGCCGCAGGGGCCCGCGACCTGCGGGCCTTCGCCGGCAAGACCTGCATGGACCGCAACGCCCCCAACCGCCTCCGCGACACGGCGCAATCGGCCTATGACGATTCGAAGCGCCTGCTGGACGCGTGGCATGGCCGGGACCGGCTGTCCTATGTCATCACGCCGCGCTTTTCCCCCACCTCCACCCCAGAACAGCTGGCGGCGCTGGGCGCCTTGTGGCGCGAACATCCCGATTGCCTGATGCAGACCCACCTGTCCGAACAAACGGACGAGATCGCGTGGGTCCGCGACCTTTTCCCGCAGTCGCGCGACTATCTGGACACCTACGAGGCGCAGGGCCTGCTGGGCGAAGGCGCCGTCTTCGGCCACGCCATCCACCTGACCGACCGCGAACGCGCCCGGCTGATCGAGGCTGGCGCTTCGGTCGTGCATTGCCCCACCTCCAACACCTTCATCGGGTCGGGGCTGTTCGACATGGGCCTTGCGCGCGCCGGCCTGCGCGTGGGGCTGGCCACCGACACGGGCGGCGGCTCCAGCTTCTCCATGCTGCGCACGATGGCCGCGGCGTATGAGGTGGGGCAACTCCGGGGCGACCCGCTGCACCCGTCGCAGCTGTGGTGGCTGGCCACTCAGGGGTCCGCCCGCGCGCTGCGGGCCGAGGCGTCGATCGGAAACATCGCCCCGGGGATGGAGGCCGACCTCGTGGTGGTCGACCTCGCCTCCACCCCCGCCATCGAACAGGCGACCCCCCGCGCCACGGACGTCTGGGGCGAGGTGTTTCCCACGATCATGATGGGCGACGACCGCGCCATCCGCGCGGTCTGGGTGAACGGCCGTCCGCGCTAGCGTTCCGCTTCTGGTGTTGTCAAAAACAGGAGAAGCGTGCGCAAATGAAAGCAGAAGCGTGCGCAAGGCCGTCAAGCGCTATCTGCTGTGGTAGCCGTTCAGGGTAGAAGATGGGCGATGGCGGCACGGTCGTAGATGCGTGGGCTGCCGTCGGTCGGGGTGATGCCCTCCATCTCGAGACGGGCCCGCAAGGCGTCCCAATCCAACCGGGCCGCCACGCCCAGCCTGCGGAAGCTGATGAAGCGCTCGTGGAACTCCCGTCGGTCGGCGACGCTCATCCGCACTTGAGTTCCGCGCCGGGGGCCCGGCATCCGGCGGCAGGCAAAGCCGTTGCGGCGCAGGAACGTGAGGAGTTCGCTCGGCCCCACGCCCTGCCAGGGGGCGAAGGCATCCACGGACATCGCCTCGGGGTCCGCCTCAACATGCACGAGGATCGAGGCCACGCCCGATCGCTGCAGATAGCGTCCGCTGCGCAGCGATCCGTTGCGGATGCCGGCGATCAACTCCGGCAGCGTCACTTGCAAACGCCACGCGGCCTCGGTCAGGCTGCACCAGTCGTGCATTGCTACATAGACCGGCTCGGCGCCCAGCAGGAGATCGTCGATGGCGGCCTGCACGGCGAGCGGGTCGGGGCCATCGGGGCAAAGCCCGGCATCCTCCAATTCTCGCAAGGTCCACGGCGACGCGCACAGCGCCTGCAGGACCTTGTCCTCGGACAGCCCGACGGCCAGATCGCGCAGCACGTCGGCCGCCGCCTCGGCGCCCATGACATCCCATGCGTCCGACTGCCCCTTCAGGACCGGCACCCCGGCCGCCGCAAGCTCCGCGCGAAGATCCGCCTCGGGCCGCTGCAGCAGCTGCGCCGTCGCCGGAAGCGACAGCACCTCCCGCCGCAGGACTGGCTCGCCCAGAACCTCATCGCCGGGGCCGACAGGCCAGGTCGCCCGCATGTGCCGGCGCAGGATCTCGCGAAAGGGCACCCTCTCCTCGGGACAGGAATCGACCGCGAGCCAGTCGTGCAAGCCGCCGAAGATCTTGCGCGGCCCCTCCGCCGGGTTGCCCATCATCGACTGCAGCAGGCTCAACAAGTGCGGCAGTCGGTCCTCGCCTTCGGAAAGAAGCTGAAAGCCGGTAGCGCCCGAGCGGTGCCGCTGCTCGGGCGGAAGCTTGCGCGACTTCGCCCGCTGCGTCGAGATCGCAGCCCTGCCGAACTCCTCGCAGAAGCGGACAGCGGCGCAGAATTCGAACCGGTCAAGCCAGAAAGCACCGCCCTTGCCCTCCAGCCGGCTCAGCACCCAATGCTCGAACTCCGTCGGCTCCCGAACGTCCTGCATCGCGTCTACGCCGAGATCGGCTTCGGGCAAGCGAGCCGCCACATTCCACCGGTCGAGCTTGTCCGTCGATGACCATAAAAGGACAAGCGGACGTCGATGTTCGACGCATATGCCGAGGGCGGGAACACACCAGATGCCCTTCAGACCCGGCTGCGTCGCGAGACAATCCGGGCATCCCCGCATCACCACCCCAGTCGCGCGACCGTCCTGAACCCTGAGGCCACGAAACCACACGTCGCCACCCTGGAACTGCGGCGTGTCGTAACGCAGCGTCGCAGCGTCCAAACCTGCAAGTTCTGCAATCCGGTTTACGGCGGTGGAACGTCCCGCCCCGAGGTCGGCAGCGGACATTCCCATGTCGCGCAGAAATTCTCGCAGAGAAACGCGGTTGGCTTGCGCCAGGCGAGAGGCCGCGGACGCAGCGGCTTCGCCAAGGATCGGATGGATGGAAAGTGTTAGCCTCGACATGGCGGGCGGGTAGCGCATTAGCGCAGGAAGCGCCACCCGCCGGAGTCTGGTCGTGGGACAAAGCTGCCATTCAGCATGAGCGGTTCAGGGATCGGCATCAGTCTCCGAATACGCCGGAACATGTGCCAATCCGTCCACCGCGTGTCTCAAGACGGCCTTGACGGCTTCGACCCTTGGCAAATGTCCGGTCTGCTGATGCACCAGCATCCACAGATCGGCAGTATGACGTGGGACATCGGTCAATCCAGGGACCAGTCCGGCAGGTTCGGCCGCGAATACGGGAAGCACGGCCCATCCGAGGCCCATCCGCACGGCGGCCAGTTGCGCAGCGAGAGACGTGAGGCGCAGTGCAGGCTCCAGATGAGGCTGCAGGTCTTCGAGCCACCGAGCCATCGTCAGATGACGCAGATCCTCGGACCATCCGATGATGCGATGACGGAGGAGATCGTCGGCAGAGCTCGGCATGCCTCCGGTTGCGTGATCGGGCGACGCATAAAGCCCGAACGCGACCTGACCCACCTTGCGCTGCCGGTAGTTGCCCTGATCCGGCCGTGAGAGCCGGAGAATGATGTCGGCGTCTTCGCCTGCAAGGCGCACCGATCGAACACTGGCACGCAACTCCACCCGGAGGTTGGGATGCTGTTGCAAAAGAGATGCCAGCGCGGGCAGCAGAACGTCCTGCGCCAGAAGCTCGGGCGCTTCGATCCGGACAGGCCCGGATGTGACGCTGTCGCCACCACGCGCACTGCGTTCGAACACATGCATCTGCGCCCCCGCCCGCTCCGCCGCGGGGATGAGAGCGCGACCGGCGGGGGTCAGATCGTAGCCGTCGCGATGGGGGCGGAAAAGGCGGACATTCAGCGCGGCTTCTAGCGCCTCGATCCGCCGCGAGACGGTCGAGGGACTGACCTGCAACCGCGCCGCCGCCGTGGACAGGGTCCCCGTCTCGGCGACGGACAGAAAGTAACGGATGTCATCCCAGTTCATCCGCTTTGCATATACGCAAAACGGAAATGCGGGAAGAGTTCTGGAACGAGAGCCCGCCACATCTGATGATCCGGCAAATGGCATCAAGGAGCGAAGAGCATGGCCGAGACCATTACCGCGATCCGATTTTCCGATTATGGCGGGCCGGACGTCCTGTCCGTTGTCTCCGCGGCATTGCCGCCTCCCGCTGCCGGGGAGATTCAGATCCGCCATCTTGCGATCGGTGTGAACTTCATCGACATCTATCATCGCAAGGGCGTGTTCGGGGCACCTTTGCCCCTGCCGAACGGATTGGGGATCGAGGGGGTGGGCGTCGTGACCGCCATCGGCGAGGGGGTCACGTCGTTCTCGCAGGGGCAGCGCGTCGCCTATCTCGGCGGCCCTCCCGGTGGATACGCGACCCACAGGAACCTGCCTGCCGCCCGCGCCATCGACGTCCCCGATGGTCTTTCGGACCAGACAGTCGCCGCCTTGCTGCTGAAAGGTCTCACGGTCGAATACCTGATTCACCGTTGTGCACCTGTCACGGCAGGCGAGACGGTGGTCTGGCATGCGGCTGCGGGCGGGGTCGGCCTGATCGCCTGCCAGTGGTTGCATGCCATAGGTGTAACGGTGATCGGCACGGTCGGTTCAGACGCAAAAGCCGAGATCGCCCGCGCCCACGGTTGCGACCACACCATCGTCTACACACGGGAGGACGTGGCGGCACGGGTGGCCGACATCACGGGCGGCGCGAAGGTCAGGGTCGTGTTCGACTCGGTTGGTGCAGATACCTTCGCCGCGTCGCTGGAGTGCCTTCGTCCGCGCGGCACCCTGGTCAGCTTTGGTGAAAGTTCCGGGCCCGTGCCCCCGTTCGGGTTTGGCACACTGGGGGCCAGGGGATCGCTGTTCCTGACACGGCCCTCCATCGCGCATTACACGGCGGATCGTCGGGAATACGAGGCGGCGGCCAATTGCCTGTTCGCAGCCATTGCGTGTGGAGCCATCGCAGCGCCACAGATCACCACCTATCCGCTGGTCGAGGCCGCCCGCGCCCATGCCGATATCCAAGCCCGTCGCACGAGCGGCTCCGTCATCCTTCTGCCCTGAGAGGCCCCATGTCCGAGACCGAATACGACCTGACGCAAGCCCGTTTCGACTACACTCCTAAAGCCGATCCGGCAGAGGTGCGGCGCAACTACGACTATGATATGGAGAAGTTCCTGACCCATTCCAGCACGCACCGGATCAGCCCCGATGCCGTGGCGCTGGAGGCGTTCCTGACCTCGGCCTACCACAGCCTCGAGAAGGGTCTGACCATGGAGGTGCCCAAGGCCGGGTTCGGGTTGCGTAAGATCCGGCCCATCCTGGCCGCGGTCCGGGAACTGGAGCGCGAGGGTGCTGCCCAGTTCGCGACCGAGGGCGCGCGAGGCTGCATGCGTGCCTATGTCGCGTATCATGACACCCGAAGCCTTCCGATCCCGTCCGATGTCGAAAGCGATCTTCGCACCTTCGTGGCCGAGATGGAGACCCGGCCATATCCCGGTGGTGCCACCAAATTCACGCAGGCCGACATCGCCGCTGCGACCGCGATCGACTACGAGCGTTTCGTTCAAACCCGTTGCAGCCTGCGCCACTATACCGGCGCACCCGTTGCGCCGGACACGATCGAGACCGCCGTGCGCCTGGCCATCAAGTCGCCACGGACCTGCAATCGCGAGACGCGCCGCGTCCGGGCCGTTTTCGATCCAGCGCTCCGCGACAGCCTTCTGGCGCTTCACAGCGGCAATCGCGGCTTCGGGCACAACCTAGGGGCGGTTCTGGTTGTGACTGTCGATCTGCGGGAGTTCGACATGGTCGGAGAGCGCAACCAAGGCTGGATCGACGGCGGGCTGTTCGCCATGTCGCTCGTCTATGCCTTGCACGCCGGAGGCGTGGGCACCTGCATGCTCAACTGGTCCGAGGATTGCGAACAGGACAAGCGGCTGCGAGCTGCCTTCGACATTCCCGATCATGAGGTGGTCATCACCTTCATCGGGGTGGGTCAGATGCCCGAGACATTCGAAGTCGCCGCGTCGCCATCGCCGCCCGTGGACGAGGTTCTGTCACTTCTTCAGCCACGTTAGCGAATGTCGGCTTCGGGCTCTGAACGCCGATGCTGCTCGACCGCGCCCAGCTATGGCCGTGCCGTAGAGGATGGGACATTCCCGCCGTTCGCGCCGGCGAAGCGGAGGTATCGCACGTTCCCTGTTCTTGATGGCCAAGGTGGAAAGCCGACATTCACTGCATGAGCCATGACCGGCCAAAACGCGGCGCTCATTCATGTGGAGCTACATGTCCAGGAGCTTTTGCGTGTCGTGGTCATTGTAGGAACGATCAGTCGAGCGCCTTGCGACGTTATACATCCGCCCCGAGCGACCTCAATTTTGTGTCGATCCAATCCCGGTCAGCGCGACCTTCCTGCAGATCGACCATGTGTGCCAGTTCCTTGGCATGCTTCTTTCGGGCAGCTTCAAGCGTCGCGCGGGCTTCAGCGAACGGCACGGTGATCACGCCGTCTCCGTCACCCATGACGACATCGCCGGGTTCGATGACCATGCTGCCGAGGGCGATCGGCACGTTCAGCTCTCCTGGCCCGTTCTTGTAGGGACCGCGATGCGTCACGCCTGCCGCGAAGACCGGGAAGGACCATGTCCTCAGCGTGTCGAAGTCGCGTATCGCGCCGAAGATGACGATGCCGCCGAGGCGACGCGCGATGGCATGCGTGATCATCATCTCGCCGAGGATCGAGTTCGTCAGATCGCCCGCGGCATCGACGACGATGACGTCCCCCGGCTCAGCCATGTCGAGCGCCTTGTGGACCAGAAGGTTGTCTCCGGGAGGGGCGCGGACCGTCACGGCGGGCCCGCACATCGGCGTTCCGTCATGGACAGGACGTATGCAGGCGGGGGCGGACCAAACCCGCTCCATCACGTCGCTGACATTCGCCACAGGGACAGCTCGGAACCCCTCGACGATATCGGGTTCCACGCATCTTGCGCGTTGCAGCACTCTCAATCCGATCAAAGCCTTCTCTCCTGCGTTCACGTCGTCCGGAAAGCTTTCGCGGCGCGGGACATGAAGAACAAATCGAATGTCGTGATCGACTTATAACGTAAATTGCTAAATGCCGTCCCAAGCATAAAGGGTCGCGCCAGTTTTCGCGGCGATGCCACGAATTTCTCGGATCAGCTTGACCGACGTGTCCGTCAGGACGGACCTTTCACGACGGCACAGGAAGATGTCGCGCCGCAATTCCGGCCCGATGAGAGGCTTGAACACGACATCGGTCAGCGCCTCGGGCGGGATGGAGAGCCTTGGCAGCGCGGCGACCGCGTTGCGGCCGCGGATCATCGACAGGGTCGTGAGCGTGTTGCGCACCCGATACGCCGTCTGCGAGAACGAGATCGCAAGTTCCGGCACGACATCGATGATCTCCCGGATCTGGGTCTGGTAGCCCATGTTGAATATCTCTCGGCCGGCCAGGTCGGCCCAGTGCAGCGGGCGGTCAAGTTTGGCCAGCGGATCGTCCGCGTGGCAGAACAGCCCCACGAGGTCGTAGAACATCGGCACCGCCTCGATATCGGCGAAAGGCTCCGTGATGCCGCCGAACCCAAAATCGGCTTCGCCTTCCAGCACCTTGCGACGCACCCCTTCGGAATGATCCTCCGTCAGGCTGATCCCGACTTTTGGATGCAGCATGGAAAACGCGGCAAGCGATTGCGGCATGATCGAGCTGGCGATGGACGGCACAGTGGCGATGGCAATGTCGCTCTGGGTCCCGTCCTGCAACGCGCGCAGCTCGGCCAGCGCCGCATCCAGATCGCGGACCATGCGTTCAGCCGTGGGCAGTAGCGCTTCGCCATACCGGCTGAGCGTGACCTGCCGCGTCGTGCGCTCGAACAAGGTCGCGCCCACGCGGTCCTCCAGCTGCCGGATGCAGGAGGTGAGCGCGGGCTGTGTCAGATGCACGGCTTCGGCGGCACGGGTGAACGAACTTTCCCGTGCGACGGCGATGAAGGCGCGGATCTGGCGAAGCGTGATGGTCTGCGCGGCGTTGGTATTCATAAGAAGATCCCCCGCCCTCGAGCATCCATAGATTGCGCGAATAAATCAACGCGCCCTTTCAATTTGTGCGGCAGGGACCGCTGCCCGATTGTCGGAAGTGTCGATCCAGGGAGCCCGGCCGCGGTCGGAGGGATGGACCTCAACGGGGAGAGAAAGAATGCGTTTCACCACGAGCGCGCTGATGCTTGCGGCGTCAGCACTGATGGCGTCCCTTGCTGCCGCGCAGGACGTGCCGGCCGGATACCCGGCAGGGTATGCCGATACCATCAAGGCCGCGACGACCGAGGGCAGCCTGCTGATCTACACCAACATGGGCCAGAAGAACTGGCAGTTGGTGATCGAGGGCTTTCGCGCCAGATATCCCGGCATAACGGTCGACATTCTCGACGTCGGCTCGCGCGAATCGATCGAGCGCTATTTGGCGGAAAGCTCCACCGGGGTCGCGACGGCGGACCTGATCGCCACCGCCTCGCAGCCCGGCTGGCTGGATATGCAGGCGCGCGGGCAGATCATGGACTACGCCTCGCCCGAGGCGGGGAACTGGCCCGACTGGTCGAAGCCGTTTCCGGGCCTTTACACCGTATCCGCCGACCCTCTGGTCTTCGCTTGGAGCGCGCTGAACGTGCCCGAGGACCAGCGCGCCCACAGCTTCGCCGACTTCGTCGAACTGGCGCAGGAAAACAAGGGCGCGTGGGCAAACCGCGTGACGACCTATTCGCCGATCTCGTCGCCCTTCGGCTATGTCGCGCACTACTACTTCGTCAAGCATCACGGCGAGGAGAAGGCCTGGGCCTGGCTCGACGCGCTCGGCGCGCTGCCTCTCCGGATGGAAACCACTGGCGGGCCGCAGATGGAGAAAGTGACCAGCGGCGAATACGTCGTGTCATACTTCATGTCCGGCATCACCGTCTGGCCCCGCATCGACGAGGCGGGTCGCGGCCAGTTCCTCGACTGGACCTACATCGAGGACGGCCAGCCGATGATGATCCGCGGCATCGGCATCCCCAAGGCGTCGGCCCATCCCGAGGCGGCCAAGCTGATGCTGGACTACATCCTGTCGGAGGAAGGCCAGATCGCCTTCGGCAAGGGCGGCCTGACCCCCGCACGCCCCGGCGTGCAGCCCGGCGACGGGGTCCTCGCGACCTACAGTTCCGTGGTGGAGGCGGTGGGCGAGGACAACATCATCATGCTCGGTTACGACCCCGAGATGATGGACGGCTACGAGGTGTTCCAAGAACGCCTGCGGCAGTCGCTGGGGCAATGACGGGATGACCGTGCTCGCCCCGCCCGCCGCCGATGCCACCCGAAGGTCGTTGTTCGGCGAGATCCCGATCCAATACGGGCTTGCCGGACTGACCGTGATGCTGGTGGCCGCCCCCCTGGCCCCCATCATCCTGCAAGCGTTCAGCGACAAACCGCTTTACGACAACGGCGCGTTTACCTTCGCGAACTTCTCGCGACTGACGGGATTTCCCGGCTTCTGGCAGATGGCGTTGAACACGCTGCTGTTCGGGCTGATCGCGACCTTCGTCGCCCAAGTCATCGGCACGGCGGCGGCGATCCTGATCGGCCGCACCGACCTGCCGCTGCGCCGCCTCTTGGGGGAGGTGTTCCTCTGGCCGCTTTACGTCTCGTCGCTGATCCTCGCCTTTGCCTGGGCCACGATCTACGGGCCGTCCGGCTATGTCACCCAAGTCGCGATGCTGGCCACCGGCGGGATGCCGTGGGACCTCTACACCCTCTGGGGAATGAGCCTCGTGGCGGGCGTGTCGCTTGCGCCGGTGTCGTTCATCTACGGGCAGGCCGCCGCGGCCTCCACCGACCCGACCTTCGAGGAGGCCGCACGCATCGCCGGCGCAGGGCGCGTCTCCACCCTCGTGAACGTCACGCTGCCGCTGATGAAGCCGTCGCTGTTCTTCAGCTCCATCCTCATCTTCACCTCCTCGCTGGAGATGCTGTCGATCCCGCTGGTCTTCGGCACGCCGTCGGGGGTCAAGGTATTCTCCACGTTCCTCTACGAACGCATCGGCAATGCGGCGATCCCCGATTACGGGGTGGCCGCCACGGCGGCGCTGGTGCTGGTGGTCGTCATCGTGGGCCTCATCGCGCTGCAAAGCCGGGTGCTGGGGGCCACGCGGAAATACGTGACCATCGGCGGCAAGTCGGTGCGCCCGCGCCCGTTCCCGCTGGGGCCCTTCCGCTGGCCGGTCTTCACGGTGGTGGTGGCCTACGTCCTGCTGGCGGTCTGCCTGCCGCTGGGCATTCTGGTGCTGAGAGGGTTCGTGACGTTCCTGCATCCCATGGCGCCACTGGCCGACGTCCTGACGCTGGACAACTTCCGCGTCTTGGCCGAGTTTCCGTCCTACGCCCGGTCGATCTGGAACTCCCTGTTCATCGCCGGGGTCGGCGGTTTGATTGCCACCGCCTTCATCACGCTGGTCGCCATCGTGGTCCACCGGTCCGAGTTCCGGTTCCGCCGCCCGCTGCTCTATGTCGCACTGATGCCCCGGGCCATTCCGGGGCTGATCGCGGGGATCGGCTTCTTCTATGCCGTCGCGATGATCCCCGGTCTGGCGCCTTTGCGCAGCACGGTCTGGATCCTGATGATCGCCTTCACCATGGCCGCGATTCCGCTGGGTTACGGTGCCATTGCGCCCATGCTGCTGAAGATCGGGCCCGAGCTGGATCAGGCGGCCCGCGTTCAGGGTGCGAGCTGGTGGCGGTCGATCACCCGCGTGGTGCTGCCCTTGCTGAAGCCCGCGATCGTGGCCTGCTTCGCGCTCCTCTTCATCAACTTCTTCAAGGAATACTCGACTGCCGTGTTCCTCTACGCACCTGGCAGCGAGGTCATCGGCACCACCCTTCTGCAGTTCTGGACGCAGGGGCATCTGGGCTATGTCGCCGCCCTCTCCACCGTCCAGGTCGCTATCATCGCCTTCTGCATCGCCCTCGCGCGGTCCGTCTTCGGAGTGAAAATCTATGGCTGAGCTTGTCATCGATCATCTGGTCAAACGATTCGGGGCGTTCACCGCGCTCAAGGACTTCTCGCTGCACGTCCGCGACGGGGAGTTCGTCAGCTTCCTCGGGCCGTCGGGCTGTGGCAAATCGACGACGCTCGCGGCCATCGCAGGCCTGGACCGGCCCTCCGAGGGCAGCATCCGCATCGGCGCGCGCACTTTCTACGACGGCACCAAGGGCATCTTCCTGCCGCCCGAGGCGCGGGGCTGCGGGCTTGTCTTCCAGAGCTATGCGCTGTGGCCCCACATGACAGTCGCGAAGAACCTGTCCTTCCCGCTGAAGCTGCGCCGGGTGCCCAAGGCCGAGCAAGGCCGCCGCATCGCGCAGGCGCTGGATCTGGTCGAGATGGGCCCCTATGCCGACCGCTTCCCGCACGAGCTTTCGGGCGGGCAGCAGCAGCGCGTCGCGCTGGCGCGCACGCTGGTCTACAACCCCGAGATCCTGCTTCTGGACGAGCCGCTGTCGAACCTCGACGCCAAGCTGCGCGACCGCGCCCGCATCTGGCTGGCCGAGCTGCGCGACAAGCTGCGAATGACGACGATCTACGTCACCCACGACCAGGTGGAGGCGCTGTCGCTGTCCGACCGCATCGTGGTGATGAACAAGGGAGAGATCGCTCAGATCGGCACCCCGCAGGAGATCTACGAGAACCCGACCGACGCCTTCGTCGCGGACTTCATCGGCACCACCAACTTCCTGACGGGCGTGGCGGCGGGCAGTGGGGGGCGGATGCATCTGCAGTTCCCCGACGGCCAGACGCTCGGCCTGCCCGCTGGCGCGCGGGCGGTGCCGGGGCAGCCCGCGACGCTTGCGCTGCGCCCGAACCAGCTTCTGACCGGAGACGGGCCGGGCACCGCGCTGAAGGCCCGCGTCACGGGGCAAGCCTATGTCGGCGGGCGCTGGCAGGTCAGCCTCGACATCGGCGGCAATCCCGTCCGGCTGGAGGTGGAGGACCGGCTGGAGGGCGATACGCTGACCATCCGCGTGCCCGACGGCGCGGGCGCCGTGTTCCGCGCTTCGGCCGACACGCTGGCCCCGGTGACGGCAGGTGCCGCATGAGGATGCTGCGGAGGTCCAGCCTGACGGTCCCGCTCAGTTCCGAGCAGTTCATCGCCAAGGCGCATCTGCGCGGAGCCGACACGATCACGCTGGATCTGGAGGACGGCGTGGCACCCGCCGCCAAGCCTGCCGCGCGTGATGCGCTGCGCGATGCGGTGGTCTCGGCGGGCCGAGGGGGCGCCGGCGTCGGCGTGCGCATCAACCGCCCGCTGCGGATGGCAATGGCCGATCTGGAAGCCGCGGTGATCCCGGGCGTCGCCTACATCTCCATCGCCAAGGCGGAAAGCGCCGACCATGTGCGGCTTTTGTCCGAAACGATCCTGGAGCTGGAGGAGGAGCGCGGCCTCTCCCCCGGCGGCATCGGCCTGACCGCCGCGGTCGAGAGCGCCGCCGCGCTTCAGAACGCGCACGCGATCGCCGCCGCTGATCCGCGCCTCTTCGGCATCGGTCTGGGGGCCGAGGACATTGCCGCCGACTGCCGGATGGACCCGGTCGCCGACGCGCTGGTCCTGCCCAAGCAGATGATCGTCTTCGCCGCCCGCGCGGCAGGGATCGAACCCTTCGGCTATGTCGGCACCGTGGCCGACTATACCGATCTGGACGGCCTGCGCGAAGCGGTCCGCCGTGGCCGACGCATGGGCTTTTCCGGCGGCAGTGCCATCCATCCGGACCAGATCCCGGTGCTCAACGAAGGGTTCTCCCCGACGCCTGCCGAAATCGACCACGCCCGCGGCATCATTGCCGCGAATGACGAGGCGGTCGCGCAGGGCCGCGGTGCCTTCGCCTACGAGGGCAGGATGATCGATCGTCCGGTTCTTGCCCGCGCTCTCGCTACCCTCGCCACCGCCGACGCCATCGCCGCGGCCCATGCCCGAGAGTTCACATGCTGATCAAGACGCCTTCCCAAGCAATCCACAAGCGCGAGTTCACCCCTGTAGCCACCGGGCCGCTGTCGGGCATCCGCGTGCTGGACCTCAGCCGCCTTGTGTCCGGCAATACCGCGACCTTCCTTCTGGCAGATCTGGGTGCCGAGGTCATCAAGATCGAACCGGCCGCAGGCGACACGCTGCGCCACTGGCTGCGGTCGGGCTATTCCACCCATTGGAAGAACCTGTCGCGCAGCAAGAAAAGTTTCGGGCTGGATCTGCGGCGCCCCGGCGCGGTGGAGGTTCTGAAACGCCTCGTGCCGCAGGCGGACATGCTGGTGGAAAATTTCCGGCCCGGGACGCTGGAAAAGATCGGCCTGTCGCCCGAAGTGCTGTTGGCGCTAAACCCGCGCCTCGTCATCGTGCGGATTTCAGGCTGGGGTCAGACCGGGCCCTACCGCAATCGTCCCGGCTTCGGCACACTGGCCGAGGGAATGACCGGCTTCGCCGCCGCCAACGGTTTCCCCGACCGCGAGCCGGTGCTTCCGCCGGGCCCCCTTGCGGATACGATGGCAGGGTATTGCGCCGCCGTGTCCGCGCTGGCCGCCCTGCGCCATGCCCAGATGCCGGGAGGCGAGGGTCAGGTCATCGACCAGTCGCTGTTCACCCCGCTGTTCATCAGCCAAGGTCCGCAGGCCGCCAACTACCAGCTGTCCGGACAGGTGCGTCCGCGCGACAGCAACTCGGCCCAATACACCGTGCCGCGCGGCTTGTTCCGCACCGGCGACGGGAACTACGTCACGCTGTCCGCCTCGATGGAGCCGATGCCGCAGCGGGTGTTCGAGGCGATCGGCAAGGGCCACTTGAACCAAGACCCGAACTACAACACCGCGGCCGCCCGGACGGAGCGCAAGGACGAGATCCTGGGCTGGGTCGCCGATTTCATGGCCACCATGACCCAAGCCGAGGCCGTCGCCTTCTTCGAGGCGCGCGACGTGACGGTGGCGCCGATCTATGACATCTCGCACATCATGGACGATCCCCATTTCCAGGAAACGGAGGTGGTCGTGACGCTGCCCGACCCCGAAATGGGCGAGATCGCCATGTTCGGTTTCGCCAACCAGCTGAGCAGGACCCCCGCCAACTACTACCGTCCCGCCCCGTCCATCGGACAGGACAATGACGAGGTGCTTTCGCTGATCGGAATGGACAAGGTGGAACGCGCAGCTCTGGAGGAGAGCGGCGCGGTTCATCGCGGCAAGGTCTGAGACATCCCTATGCCGGCGGGGAGGCTGGCACCAACGGAGGAGGAAACGATGAAGAAAGTCCTGATGACGCTTGCCGCCATGGCCTTGGCGGGCCACGCCCATGCACAGGTTCCGGAAGGCTATCCCGAAGGCTACGCCGGGATGCTGGAAAGCGCTCGAGGCGAAGGCTCGCTTCTGGTCTACACTAACATGGAACCCGTCCAGTGGGAGGGCGCGGTGGAGCTGTTCAACGCCCTGCTGCCCGAGGTTGAGGTGCAGTTCCTGGAGCTGAACAGCGGCGAGATCGGCGCGCGCTATCAGGCGGAGGTCGCATCTGGGCAGCGTTCGGCCGATCTGATCGTCACGACCGACATCGCGACATGGGTCAAGATGATGGAAGCGGACCAGATCCTGCCCTACGCCTCGCCCGAGGCGTCGGTCTATCCGGCATGGAGCATGCCGCATCCCGGTCTTTACACAATTGCCGCCGATCCGATGATGCTCATGTGGAACAAGGCGCTGCTGCCGGAGGACACGGTTCCCGACAGCATGGGCACGCTTGTCGAACTGGCCGCGGAAAACCCGCAGGTCTTCGACGGCACGATCACCACCTATGACGCAACGACGCCCTATGGCTACAACGCGCACAGTGCCTTCGTGAAGTTCCACGGCGACAAGGCTTGGGAATGGCTGGACGTGCTGGCCCCGATGACCCGTCCCGACGGCACCGGACCGATGCTGGAGAAGGTTACGACAGGCGAATACACCTTGGCCTATTTCATGGGTGCGGGTGTGGCGCGGCTGGCGTTGAAGGACCCGGCACGTGCTGAAATTGTGGGCCTTGCGCCCATCAAGGACGGCAACCCCATCGTGCTGCGCGGGGCAGCCGCCCCGAAATCCGCGCGCTCGCCGGAAAGCGCCAAGGTCATGCTCGACGTGCTCCTGTCACGCGATGGTCAGATCAGCCTCGGCAAGCGTGCTCGCACGCCGCTGCGCCCCGACGTGACCTCGGCCGATGTGGATGGCGGGCTGACCTATGCCGAGGTGGTCGCCCAGATCGGCGAGGAGAACATGATCCCGATCACCTTCGACGCGGAGCTGGCCTCGAACGAGACGTTCGACGCCTTCGTTGCCCGATACCGCCAGGCCATGGGCCGCTGACCCGCGCGAGGAGCATTCCGTGTCTGCACACACCACAGAAGCATCGATGGCTGTGACCGGCCACCGCCCCGGCGGGCAGAGCAGCGATCTTCAGGCAAAGGCGATCCAATATGGCCTCGCGCTGGTCACGGTGCTGGTCGTGCTGGGGCCGATCCTGCCGATCCTCTACCAAAGCGTTATCGACCGCCCGATTTACGCCACGGGCCAAGAACTGACGACGGCCAACTACCGCGCCATCCTGTCGGCCCCGGCCTTTGGCGGGGTGGTGTGGAACTCGTTGACGTTTTCCTTCTGGTCGACGGTGATCTCGCAGGGGCTGGGCGCGGTTCTGGCGCTCTTGATCGGGCGCACGAACCTGCCGCTGGCGCGCATGTTCGGCAGTGTGACGCTGTGGCCGCTGTTCATCTCGGGTCTGGTCTTCGCCTTCGGGTGGTTCGTGGCCTACGGGCCGTCGGGCTTCGTGACGCTGTGGATCCGGGCGACCTTCGGGGTGGTGCCGTGGAACCTTTATTCGATCTCCGGGATGTCGGTGATCTCGGGCATCTCATCGATCCCGATCACTGTGGTGTTCTGCCTCGGCGCGATGGCGCTGTCGGACAGCTCGCTCGAGGATGCGGCGCGGACCTGCGGCGCCGGACCATGGCGCGTCGTCACCCGGATCACGCTGCCGATGCTGATGCCGGCGGTCGCTTACAGTGGCATCCTGAACTTTCTCGGGGCGCTGGAATCACTGTCGATCCCGTTGATCATCGGCAAACCGGTGGGGATCGAGATGTTCATGACCTTCATCTACACTGAAGGCATCGAGCGTCCGCAGCCCAATTACGGCGTGGTCGGTGCGGCGACGGTGATGCTGCTGGCCATCATCGCGGTGCTGATCCTCTTGCAGGAAAGGATCGTCGGCAACACGCGCCGGTTCCAGACGGTCAGCGGCAAGGCAACCGCTGCTCGGATATTCGACCTGGGACCCTGGCGCTGGCCCGCATTCGCGCTGGTCTCGGCCTATGTGCTGCTGGGCGTCGGGGTGCCCCTAGGCATGGTGCTGCTGCGGGCATTCGTCAGCTTCCTGTCGCCTCTGGTGCCGCTGGCGAACCTGCTGACGCTGGCGAACTTCTCCGAGGCTCTGGCTAACCCGGCTAACATCCGGTCCCTGACGAACACGCTGGTTCTCGCCATCGGCGGAGGATTTCTCGCGACCGTCGCCTATTCGCTGGTGGCGCTGGTGGTTCATCGCTCGACCTTCCGTTGGCGCGGACCGCTGAAATACGTGGCCCTGATGCCGCGCGCCGTGCCGGGGGTCATTGCGGGGCTCGGCGTGTTCTATGCCATGCTGACGGTGCCGGGGCTGTCGGCTCTGAACGGGACCATCTGGATCATCGGGCTCGCCTATCTGTCGCGCTATCTCCCTACGGGGTTCGGGGTGCTGTCGCCCGCGCTGGCGCAGATCGGCACGGACCTCGATCGTGCCGCGCGGGTGATGGGGGCCACGTGGTGGCAGGCGACGACGGGGATCATCCTGCACTTGCTGCGACCGGCCATGCTGGGGGCCTACGCCCTGATCTTCGTCGCCTTCTTGAAGGAATATTCCACGGCCGTCTTTCTGTTCGGCCCAGGGACCGAGGTGCTCGGCACCTCCATGCTCCGCTACTGGGTCAACGGCGACATCGGGCCGATGGCCGCACTCTCGGCGGTCCAGATCGGGCTGACCGTGTTCTTCATCGCGCTGGCGCAAGGCGTCTTCGGGGTGAGGCTCGTGAAATGAGGGACACAAGATGAGCGACCTTCCAAACCGCGTCACGATCAACGAGGACGGCCCGCGCGAGGGCATCCAGATCGAAAAGGCGCAGATCCCGACCGCCGACAAGATCGCGCTGATCGACGCGCTGTCGCAAACCGGGCTGGCCGAGATCCAGACGGTCTCCTTCGTCAGCCCCAAGAAGGTGCCGCAATGGAACGACGCCGAGGCCGTGGTCGCAGGCCTGACCCTGCGGCCCGGCGTCCGATATACCGGTCTTTACCTGAACGCCCGGGGCCTTGATCGCGCGATGGCGACGGGGCGCCTGTCGATCGAGGGAGGTATCAGCCTGTCGGCTTCGGCCGCGTTCCTCGCGCGGAACATGGACATGACCCCCGAGCGCCAGCGGGAAACGCGGCGCGAGATGATCGCCATGTTTAAGGCGGCGAACGTGCCGATCACCAAGGGCAGCGTCAATGCCGCCTTCGGCTGCAACTTCCAAGGCGACATTCCCCTCGACCTGCTGCTCACCACGCTGGAGGACGTGTTCGCGTTGGCAGACGAGGCGGGAGTGACGCTGGAAACGATCGGCCTGTCCGACACCATGGGCTGGGCGACGCCGGGGCAGGTCACCCGCACGATCGGCGCCATCCGGGACCGGTATCCGGACCACGCCCTGTCGCTTCATCTGCACGATACCCGCGGCATGGCCGTCGCGAATGCGCAGGCAGGGCTCGCAATGGGCGTCGCCGATTTCGACACGTCGGTGGGGGGGCTGGGGGGATGCCCCTTCGCGGCGCACAAGGGCGCCGCCGGCAACCTCTGCACCGAGGATTTCGTGTTCCTGTGTGAGGAGGCGGGAATCCGGACCGGCATCGACCTCGACGCCCTGATCGAGGCGTCGGAGCTGGCCGAGCGGATCGTCGGCCATCCGCTTCCCGGCTCCGTCCGCAAGGGGGGAAGCCTGAACGCGATCCGGGCGGCCCTTGCGGCATAGCGTCCGGGGCAGCGGACGGCGCCAGATCCTTGCGTCCGTCGTTCTCCCCGTGATGGCCGCCGGACTGCTGGTTCAGGCGACGGTCCCGCTGGCGAGGATCGCCACGACTTATGCGGCGCTCGACATCGGGCTCGGCCCGCAGATTGTCGGCCTGTTGTCCGCCGCCTTTGCGATATTGCCGGTGTTCCTCACCGTGGGCTTGGGCCGCTTCAACGATCGTGGCGGCGCTCGGACATCCGCGCTGGCCGGGGGGCTGATCCTTCTGGCGGCGACTGCGCTTCTGATGCTGGCGCCTCCGGCACTGCCGGTCCTGCTGATCGCCACATCGGCCCTGGGGATCGGGCAAACGCTTGTTC
Organism: Falsirhodobacter sp. 20TX0035; assembly: GCF_028307215.1. Classification (GTDB taxonomy): domain Bacteria; phylum Pseudomonadota; class Alphaproteobacteria; order Rhodobacterales; family Rhodobacteraceae; genus Falsirhodobacter. Next base: position 34,725 of record NZ_JAQMHV010000017.1, read on the forward strand.
TGGCGGCGATGCAACTGTTGATCTCGCGCAGCTCCAGCCGGATGCACCGGGATGCGATGCTCGGCAACTACATGGTCGCCGTTTCGCTGGGGCAGGCCGTCGGTCCTCTCCTCCTCGGATGGGAGGGGGCGCGCCTTTCGGCGCCCTTTGCGGGATCGCTGCTGCTGGTGGTTGTGCTCGCGGTCCTGTGGCGTGTCGCGCCGAGGCCGCGCAACAGGACGCCGGTGGCAAGGATCCCGTTGTCCAGCATCGCTGCCACGCGCGGGCTCCCATGGCTCGTCGGGATCGGGAGTATCTGCGTCGCCTCGCAGGACCTAGTGCTGGCCTTCGTCCCGCTTCTGGGGGAGGAGCGGGGCGTTCCGCCTGCCGTGATAGGACTTCTGTTGAGCCTCAGGGCCGTCTCCGCGATGGTGTCGCGTTTGTTCTTCAGCCACGCGGTCCGTCGGTTCGGAAGGGCACGGGTGATGATATGGTCTCTGATCGCGGGCGGCGCCAGCCTGATCGCATTGAGTCTACCCATGCCGGTCTGGGGCATGGCGCTGAGCATGATCGCGATCGGCTTCGGAATTGGGATCGCGCTGACCAGCACGGTCTCGCTGGCCTTGATCATAGCCCCGCCATCCGCTCGCGGCACGTCGTTGTCCCTGCGCCTGACCGCCAATCGCGTTGCGCAGTTCTGCATCCCCCTTTTGGCTAGCCTCATCGTGGCCCCGTTCGGCGCTGCGGGAGTGCTTGCCATCTTGGGCATCACGCTGTGCGGCGTCACCCCGTTGCGACCGCACGCTTTTGGCAAGGGGGGCGACGAACCCTTGAAGCGCTGTTGAGCGGTTTGAGATGGGGCCCTTCGTGCCATAGAAGGACAGAATTCTGCGGCAAGAGAAAGGATGTCCGCTTCAGGAAGATGCAACGCTGATCTAAAATCGCGTTCGACAAGATGCGAACGTCAGCTCAGGGCTCTTCTCTTCATCTATCGTCCCACTGACGCATGATCCGGTCGGGCTGCGATGGCGGATGTCTCCGCCCGCCCGGATCATGCTACTGGACCGTCCTTGTCGCGTTTGATGTGGAACCCGCACGCAAAGTAGACTTGTCGCCATCTGGCAAAGTTAACCTGTCGCCTCTCGTGGATCTCGCAGAGGTGGCCTCGGATGGGACTTGTTGTGATGAGCGAACAGGAACTCCAACGCGTCGAAGTGCTGTCGCGCGTTCTGGACGGCAGCATGAGGACCTGCAGCGCGGCGGCGGTGCTGGCGATCAGCCCGCGCCAGGTGCAGCGGCTTTTGCGGCGCTATCGCGAGGATGGTGCCAACGCTGTGCGGCACGGGTTGCGGGGCTGTCCCTCGAACAACCGGATCAACCGCGGTCGTCACGATCTGGCGCTGCATCTGGTGCGTGAACACTATGCCGATTTCGGCCCGACACTGGCGGCCGAGAAGCTGGCAGAGCGGCATGCACTGACGGTCTCGCGCGAGACGCTGCGGAAGTGGATGATCGCGGATGGTCTCTGGCGCGACCGCAAGGCCCGCCGCAGCTTTCATCCGCCGCGCCTGCGCCGCGAGCGCTATGGCGAGCTGATCCAGATCGACGGCTCCGACCACCGCTGGTTCGAGGATCGGGCCGCGCCCTGCACGCTGCTGGTGTTCATCGACGATGCCACGGGCACACTGATGCAGATGCGGTTCGTCACATCGGAGAGCACCTTCAGCTACTTCGAGGCGCTGGACGGCTACCTGCGCGCTCACGGCCGCCCCGTGGCCTTCTAATCCGACAAGCACAACGTCTTCCGCGTGGCGAAGCAGGGACGACACCGTTCTGGCCGTGCTGGCCGTGGCTGCGCGTAATCACCTATTCGGTGCGGGTGAGTATCCCTTCGTGACCCGGACCGCCATTCACGGTGACCCGCTCGCCCGATCCCATGCCGCGACAGCCGAAGTCTTGGTCTTGATGGAACGCCTGGGGGCAGTGAAAGATGGCTTCTGGACCATGGCTGCCGAACCTGTCCTCTGGAGGCATCTGGACCTGCTCGATCCGCTCCCCAACTTCGATCGCGAGCCTCGCCTGATAGAGCTTGCAGACCGCTCTATCGCCACCCAGCCAGAGGATGTCGTGCGGGACATCGCACTTGCGCGCGGCCAAGCCACGACGTTCGTCTGTCGACTGCACGTGATGGACATCGTAGCACGGCATTGGCGCTATCCGGATGGGTGGCTACCAATGGACGGAGCGGACGTTCGCATCTTCAGTTTGCGCTAAGATCAACGGAAGCGCCGATCCTGTCATCTCCGAAAAATATTCCTGAAGAAGCCAGAATTTAAATCGTTTGCGCTTCTGGACCGAATTTAGTTCCTGATCCTGAAGAAGAGAGGATTCATGGACAAAATCGGCATTCGAATTATGGCGCGGCCGGAACAACGGTGCGACATGGTCATCCTGGAGGCGTTCCGCCAGTTGGGCGTGGCACAGGTCAGCGACTGCATGGGGCGCCTCTACGGCTCGGTGGGGTTGCAACCGATTCACGGCCACGGGCTTCGGATGGCCGGGATCGCGCTGACGGTGAAGACGCGTCCGGGCGACAACCTGATGATCCACCGCGCCATCGATCTGGCCCAGCCCGGCGACGTCATCGTCGTGGACGGCAGCGGCTGCACCGCGAACGCCCTCGTGGGGGAGCTGATGATGCAGCAGGCGCAGAAGCGCGGCGTCCTCGGCTTCGTTATCGATGGCGCCGTGCGGGATGCCGAAGCCTTTGGGCCCGCCGGCTTTGCCTGCTTCGCGCGCGGCATCTCCCATCGCGGTCCGTTCAAGGACGGTCCGGGCGAGATCAACGTGCCCGTCAGCGTCGGCGGGTTGGTGGTGCAGCCGGGCGATGTGATCCTCGGTGATACCGACGGTCTGACTGCGATCCCCCCCGCATATGCCGCCGAAGTGCTGCGTCTGGCGGAAGCCAAGGAGCAGGCCGAGGCCAAGGGAATGGAGCGTATCGCCGCCGGCACCTATGAGAAGCCGTGGCAGGCCCCCGCCATTGCCCGGCTGGAGAAGGACTACAAATGAGCATCGTTTCCGCCCGAATGCGGCAGGTCAAGCTGTCGCCCAGCGTTGCCGCGCGCATCATCCTGAACCGCCTGCGCGAGGAAGGCCGCCGCATCATCGACCTGACGATCGGCGAGCCGGACTTCGCCACCCCCGTCCACATCCGCAACGCCGCCTGCGAGGCGATGGAGCGGGGGGAGACCAAGTATCCGCTGTCGCAGGGCACAACGGCGCTGCGCAAGGCCGCGGCGGAGCGCATCCGCCTCGACACCGGGATCGACTATCCCCTCGACCAGATCATCGTCAGCACAGGTGCCAAGCAGGTGCTCTACAACGCGCTGATGGCGACGCTGGAGGCGGGCGACGAGGTCATCATCCCTGCCCCGTTCTGGGTTTCCTATCCCGATATGGTGGAACTGGGCGGCGGCGTGCCCGTGACGCTGGAGACCCACTCCGCCGTCGGATACAAGATCACGCCCGACGCGCTGCGCGCCGTGATCACGCCGCGCACCAAGTGGCTGATGCTGAACGCGCCGAGCAACCCCTCGGGCGCCGTCTACGACCGCGAGGAGCTGCTGGCTCTTGCGGAGGCGCTGCGCGAGAACCCCCATGTCTGGCTGATGACCGACGACATCTATGCGCGGCTGACATTCGAGGGCGGCCCCGCGCCCCACATCCTGCAGGTCGCGCCGGATCTTGCCGACCGCACGCTGGCGGTCAACGGCGTGTCCAAATGCTATGCCATGACGGGCTGGCGCATCGGCTACGGCTCGGGCCCGAAGGACCTGATCAAGGCCATGGCGGTGGTGCAGTCGCAAAGCACCTCGGGCGCCTGCTCCATCAGCCAAGCGGCGGCGCTGGCCGCGCTGACCGGCCCGCAGGACTGCGTGGAGGCGTTCACCCGGTCGTTCAAGGACCGCCGCGACCTCGCGATGTCGATCCTGTCGCAGGCTCCGGGGCTGAAGGCCGTGGCACCGGGCGGCGCCTTCTACATCTTCCCCGACTGCTCGGGCCTTCTGGGCCGCACCGCGGGGGACGGGACGGTGATCGCCACCGATGCCGAGCTTGTGCAATACATCCTGCGGACCACCGGGGTGGCGCTGCTCGACGGGGGGTCCTATGGGGTTCCCGGCACCTTCCGCATGTCCTTCGCCTCGGCGCCGGAGGAGGTGCGCGCGGGATGCGAGGCAATCAAGTCCGTCTGCGAAGAACTGACGGCTGTTCCGGCCTGAACGGAACCACACCAACAGGAGAGATGAAATGACGATACGGAACCTGATCTGCGCCGCGCTGCTGGCCCTTCCCGCCATGACGGGGCTGGCGCAGGCCGATGCGCTCGCCGACATCAAGACGCGCGGCACGCTGGTCTGCGGCACGCTCGGCACGTCCGAACCGTTCAGCTTCCAGGACACGTCGACGCGCAGCCTCGTCGGCTATGACGTCGACATCTGCAAGCTGGTGGCCGACCATCTGGGCGTAGAGGTCGAATACAAGCTTCTCGCCGTCGCGGCCCGCATTCCCGAACTGGACAGCGGGCGTGTCGACGTGCTGGCCGCAAACCTCGGCTGGTCGGCCGACCGGGCGGCCCAGATCGATTTCAGCCACCAATACTACGTGACGCCGCAGAAGCTGCTGGTGCGCGCTGACAGCGACATCCAGAGCATCGACGACCTGCAGGGCAAGCGCATCGGCGCGACCAAGGGCTCCTCCTCCGAACGGGTCATTGCCGAACGTCTGCCCGAGTCGCGCGTCATCGGCTATGCCGACAGCCCGGCCGCGTTCCTCTCGCTCCAGCAGCGCAAGATCGACGCGCAGTTCGCCTCCGAGCTGGTGCTGGTGCGTCTTGTCAACCAGAGCCCCGACCGCTCCCCCACCCGGGTTCTGGAGCAGTCGGTCGTGGACGAGCCTTGGGGCCTCGGCATCCGCAAGGGTGAGGACGCGCTCGTAGCTGAGGTGAACGCCGCGCTGGACGAGGCAGAAAACTCGGGCGAGGCGCAGGCGCTCTTCGACAAGTGGTTCGGCGCGGATACGCCCTACAAGCTGACCCGCTCGTTCCAGATCGGTCCCATCGCCAACTGAAACCGGCTTCTGCCGAAGGGCCGTGCGGTGACACCGGGCGGCCCCTTTCCATGGAGAGGCCTGGATGAACTTCCTTCTTCCGCCGGATCAGTGGGCGATGCTCTTCGGGGGCTTGCGCACCACGATCCTGCTCTTTGCCATCGCGTGGATCGGCGCCTTCGCCCTCGCGCTGATCCTCGTCATCGTCCGGGCCACCGATTATCGGGTCTGCCGCTGGAGCGTCGACGCCTTCGTCGCCTATCACCGTAACGTGCCGCTGCTGGTGCAAGTGATGTTCTGGTATTTTGCCATGCCGGAACTGCTGCCCGAAGGCATTCGCTTCTGGCTTTACGATCACAACGCGGAATTCTGCCTTGCCGCTATCGCGCTTGCCTTGGGCAGTGCGGCCTATCAGGCCGAGGACATCAGGTCAGGTCTGCGCGCGATCCCCGGCACCCAATTCGAAGCCGCGCGCGCCTTGGGCTGCACTTACATGGAAACGATGCGCTTCATAGTCGTGCCACAGGCGCTGCGCATCTCCCTGCCGCCTTTGGTGGGGCGCGCGCTGCTGTTGTTCAAGAACACCTCCATCGCCATGGCCATCGGCGTTGCCGAATTGACCTACCGCACGCGCGAGATTGAGAACCTGACCTTCAATACCTTCACCATCTTCGGCATCGCGACCGTGCTCTACCTGCTGGGCACCTTCTCGCTGATGGCATTCGGATCGTGGCTGGAGCGGCGCGCGACCCCCGGCCGGAAGGAGCGCCACCATGCTTGAGATCATCCAGGATTACTGGCTCACCTTCCTGATCGGGCAGTATCCGAACGGCCCGCTCGGCGGCCTTGCCATGACGATTATCGTCGCCGTGCTGTCGATCCTGATGTCCTTTCCGATCGCCGTCGCCTTCGCCATGGCGCGGTTGTCGGCCTTCGGCTGGCTGCGCGCGGCCAGCGCCGGCCTCGTAAACTTGGTTCGCGGCATCCCGCTCCTGATGCTGATCTTCTGGTGCTACTTCGTGATCCCGATCATGACGGGTTATGCCGTCAGCGGGTTCTGGACGCTGGTTTGCGCCCTGACCATCTACGAGGCCGCCTATCTTTCGGAGGTGATCCGCGCCGGGATGGCCTCGGTTCCGAAAGGCCAGACCGAGGCCGCCCGCTCGCTCGGCGGGGGATATTTCCTGACGATGCGCGGCGTGATCCTGCCGCAGGCGCTGTTCAACGTGCTGCCGGGCATCACCAGCCAGTTCATCTCCACCATCAAGGAAACGTCGCTTGGCTATGTCATCGCGGTGAACGAACTGACCTTCGCGGCCAACCAGGTGAACAACCTGCTGCTGACCCAGCCGCTTCAGGTCTTCACGATCCTCGCGGCCATCTACTTCATCCTGTGCTTCGTGCTGTCGCGCGGGCTGTCCAGGCTCGAAACTTCCATCCGCCGAAAGAGAGGTCTGCTGTGACCCAGTCCGTCATCGTCCGTTTCGACAAGGTCAACAAGTGGTATGGGCAGCACCAGGTCCTGCACGACGTCTCGCTGGAGGTGAAGAAGGGCGAGGTCGTCGTCGTCTGCGGTCCGTCGGGATCGGGCAAGTCCACCCTGATCCGCACCATCAACGCGCTGGAGCCGATCGGCAACGGCAGCCTGACGCTGGACGGGATCGCGGTGCACGCCAAGGGCACCGACCTGAACAAGCTGCGCCAGAGCGTGGGCTTCGTGTTCCAGCAATTCAACCTCTTCCCCCACATGTCGGTGCTGGACAACGTGACCTTCGCGCCGATCCGCATCCAGAAACGCTCTCGTGCGGAGGCGGAAACGCTGGCCCGCGACCTTCTGGCCCGCGTGGGCCTCGCGGAAAAGGCCGGAAGTTTCCCCGGCTTCCTTTCGGGCGGCCAGCAGCAGCGTGTGGCCATCGCCCGTGCGCTGGCACTGCAGCCGCCGGTGATCCTGTTCGACGAGCCGACCAGCGCGCTCGACCCCGAGATGGTCGGCGAGGTGCTACAGGTGATGAAGGCTCTTGCACGCGACGGGATGACCATGATCTGCGTCACGCATGAGATGGGCTTCGCGCGCGAGGTGGGCGACCGCGTGATCTTCATGGATCAGGGACGCGTGGTGGTTGATACGACGCCGGATCTGTTCTTTGATGCGCCCGACCATCCGCGCGTGAAACGCTTCCTGTCTGATGTGCGGGGGGAGCACTGACCCCGCCCCAGCGAAAGGCCTCGATGTACACACTCAAGCAGATCGAGGCCTTCGACGTCAGCGCAACGCTCGGCAGCTTCACGGACGCCTCGCGCAAGTTGTCGCTGACGCAGTCGACCATCGCCAAGCGGATCATGGAGTTGGAGGCGGCGGTGGGAACGCCCTTGTTCATTCGGCTGGGCAAGTCGCTGCGCCTGACCTCGGCGGGCGAACGCCTGCTGCCGGCCGCACGGGAGATGATGCGTCTGAACGAGCGGATGGTGCAGACCATGACCACCGCCTCGCATCTGGAGGGGCATGTCCGGATCGGCGCGACGGATCTCGTCGGGCTGACCTGGCTGCCCGCGCTCATTCAAGCCGTCCGGCTGCGCTACCCCAAGGTGCGTGTCATGCCCGAGATCGACGGAGGGGTGCGTCTTTACGAGCGGCTTACCCGCAACGAGCTGGACATCGTCATCATGCCCGGACCATTCGCGAGCCCTGAAGTGGACGCCGTCCCGCTGGGGTGCATCCGGAACGCCTGGATGGCAAGTCCTGCCTTCGATCTCCCGGAGGGCACCCTGACGCCGCAGCAGGTATCGGCACTGCCTGTCATCGGCCAGCCGGACAAGTCCGCGCTGACGGTCCTGTATCGCAAGTGGTTCGCCGAGCACGGCTTCGTGCTGAACAACGTGCTGTCCTGCAACAGCCTTGGCATGGTCGCAAAGCTGACGACATACGGTCTTGGGGTCAGCTATCTTCCGCTCAACCACTTCGCGCCGCAGATTGCGGAGGGTGCATTGCGCGTGGTTGACGTCGCACCGGAGCTTCCTCTGGTAACCTACTATTCCCTGATGCACCACGAGGCCTCACCTCTTGCAGAGGTCGTGCTTCCCATCATGAAGCAGGTGAACGATTTCGAAGCCGATCTTATGGAACTTCCTGACGACACTTCATCCATGGGATCGAAATCTGCACGAAATGTTTCGTCGGCCGGCTGACGATACTTGTTCGGACGCGTGCCGCGCCCCTCATGCGGTCATTGGTGGGACAAAGTGGTCACTGAAGAATGTTCAGCGAAGATGTCACACCCTGCGCTCCTACCTCGTCAAGCAGGTGTCATTTAACAAGGAGACTGCGATGACACCCCGCATGACGGATCATTTCAAACGCATTGGCGGCGCCTTTCAGGGGCTGGTGACCTTCGAGGCAGAGCTGATGAAAGGACCGCTCGACCCTTCTCTGCTCTACCTGGTGAAGCTACGGGCCAGCCAGATCAACGGCTGTGCCTTCTGCATCCAAATCCACACGGCCGACGCGCTGAAGAGCGGCGAAAGTCATCTTCGCCTGCACATGATCGCAGGCTGGCACGACAGCACGCTGTTCACCCCGCGCGAACGGGCGGCGCTGGCTTGGACGGAGGCGCTGACCTTGGTGGCGGACACTCATGCCCCCGATCCGGTCTGGGACGACGTGTCTGCTGTCTTCGATGAAGATGAGGTTGCGTTCCTGACCTTCGCCATTGGTGCGATCAACCTGTGGAACCGGACCCAGATTGCCTTCCGCGCGGTGCACAGCCTTGATCTGCCCGCCGAGCGCGTGCGCGCTGCCTGAAGGTAAAGCAGAACTAGAGAGATGCAGCGGCGCCTGCCGCTGCGTCTCCATGAGGTTTTCAGGTCCTACAACAGATAGGAAGAACGACCTTGTCCAGCAGGGCTACTTCTGCAGTTGGACCTGAACCGAACCGCTCATCCGCCGCAATCTCCTGCCGGCCCTGCGCGATCGCCTGTTCCGCCCTGTCGGACCGCGCCAGCGCCTCAAGGAAGACGAAGCTCAGGTCGCAGATGCCGATCGTTTTCAAGACGTCCGTCAAATAACCGGACAGATGATCGGGTTGCGACGCCGCCACTCCACGCACGAGCCCGCCCGAGGACACCAGGATCAGCGTCGGCCGGTCCGCCAGCAGCCCGACCTTGCGCCCGTCGCGGAACCCGAAGCTGCGCCCTGCGCGCAGGACGAGGTCGATCCATAGCTTCAGCGCGACCGGGACGGTGTAATTGTGCATTGGCGTCGCGATCACCAGCGCGTCCGTTTCCTCCAGTTCGCGGATCAGTATCTCCGAGGCTGTGAAGGCGGGGTCAGCGTGGTCAGCGTGCGACAGGATCGCCTCCGCGTAATCTGCGGTGATCTGGCCAAAGCCGCCCTGCGACAGGTCGCGTGCGGTGACCTTCAGGCTTGGATGGTGGCGGCGCAGGTTCTCCAGCGCCTCTATGGCAAGGGTATGGCCACGGGCGGTGGCACCCATCGGGCTTGCGGACAAGAACAGTGGGGCTTTCATGGGTATCTCCTTCAGACATGCGTCGCCAGCGACCGGGGCCCAGCCTTGACGCGCCTTTGGCTTCGGTGGGTTCAGTGGATCGCCAGTCCCGTCAGCTTGTCGGGGTTGCGGGTGATGTAGATGCGGGTGATACGGCCGTCCTCGACCTCCAGCGCCGTGGTCTGGATTGTGCCCCCCTGACGGCTGACAAAGCCGGGCAGGCCGTCGATGACGGTATAGCCCAGAAACTCCATCCCATCGCCAACCTTGCGGGCGAGGTTTTCGAACAGGCGCAGAAGGTTCTCGACGCCTTCGATCACGTTCAGCACGGTCACGACCTTGCCGCCGCCGTCCGAATGCAACGTCGCGCCGGAGGCTAGCATCGCACTAAGCGCCGCGGCGTCGCCCGTTTTGCAGGCGTGGAAGAACGCACGGGCCAGTTCCTCACCCGCCGCGCGCGACACGTCATAACGGGGTCGGTCGATCTGAACATGGGCCCGGGCGCGGGCGGCCAACTGGCGCGTGGCGGCTGGACTGCGCCCGATGGTTCCGGCGACGTCGTCCATCGGCTGGCCGAAAACGTCGTGAAGGAGGAAGGCCGCACGTTCCAGGGGTGACAGCCGTTCCAGCGCTAGCATCAGTGACAGGGTCAGGTTGTCGGGGCGCAGCGCATCGTCCGCCTCCTCGATCAGCGGCTCGGGCAGCCAGGTGCCGGGATAGGTCTCGCGCCGCGCGCGGGCTGATTTCATCTGGTCGAGGCACAGGCGCGAGACGACCCGTGTCAGCCATGCCGCCGGTTCCGCGATCTGGCCATGGTCGCCGTTTTGCCAGCGCAGCCACGCCTCCTGCACCATGTCTTCGGCCTCGGCATGACTGCCCAGCATCCGGTAAGCCAGACGCAACAGCCGGGGTCGCTGCGTCTCGAAGGTGGCGACCGCATCAGGCCGCATGGGCCTGCACCGCAGGCAGGGTCGTGCCATGGGCGGCGCGGAAGCCGACCTGCACGCGGTTCCACAGGTTGATCGCGCCGATGGCCAGCGACAGATAGGCGCGTTCATCCTCGGTGAAAGCCGCCTCAACCAGCGCCCAATCCTCGTCCGGCGCACCGGTATCGGCCACCCGCGTCAGCGCCTCGGTCCAAGCCAGCGCGGCCCGTTCGCGGGCGTCGTAGAGGCTCGCCTCGCGCCATGCATCCAGCATGTGAAGCCGCAGGGGCTTTTCGCCATCTTTCAGCGCTTCGGCTACGTGCATCTGGATGCAATAGGCGCAGGCGTTGATCTGGCTGGCGCGCAGCTTCACCAGATGCAGGAGCTTCGGCTCTAGCGTGCTGGCCCTGATCGCGGCCTCCACCGCGAACAGGGGCTTGAAGCCCGCTTCGGCGCGTTTCATGTGATCGGTCATGCGGGGTGTCATCGGTGTCTCCTGTTCGATCTGACACCAGCTTGACGACGCAGCCCAGCGGGATGTGACATGGGCCGCGGAAAAAGTAGGGACGGTGAGGGAAGTATCGCCCCTCATACGCGTGAGCAGGAATGACCGGTTTGGGCTCTTGTATACATGCCATGGCAGTGCAGCATCGGCCCGTGCCACGGAACCTGCATCCGCACGCTTCGTTCCTGACCCGGTCCGTGTGCGGGGTGGCGTGATGCTTGTCGAGATCGAGAGGAAATTCCTGATCAGGACCGATGTCTGCGGGATGAATAGCCCCATGTTTCGTGGACGCCTTCTTCGCTAACTTTGAGGCAAGGAGGCCATGATGGGCACGGGCAATTTC
>NZ_JAQMHV010000018.1 GCF_028307215.1 Falsirhodobacter sp. 20TX0035
CGACAAAACATCAGGGGGGTCAAAATTGGGCGCCGATACCCCCGTCTAAGGGGTCAAGATTGCATGCCGAAGCACACCCAGCCTCGTGACCGGGCGCCTAATCGACCGATTCGGTTATCTGCTGGTGATGCTGTCGGGCGTGGCGCTGATCGCGGCCGGTGCCATCATCGCCCTGTCGGGAGAACAACTGGCGCATTTCTGGACGACGCTCATTCTGCTGGGCGTGGGTTGGAACCTCGCCTATACCGGATCAACTGTCATGATCGCCAAGGCGAGCGCGCAGGATGTGCGTCTGCAGGGTGCGGCGGACTTCGCCATCTTCGGATTCGTAGCGGCGTCTTCTCTTCTTGCGGGAGCACTTTTTCATCTTGCGGATTGGGTCGCGCTGAATGTGCTCGTTCTCGTAATTCTGGCGTTGGCATCCGGCGCAATCTTGGTGAATCGCCTTCTGTCGTCCTGAGGTGTCTCCGGATCAGACTAGGTCGAAATCCATTGCAGCCGTTGAATATCGCAGGTCAGGCCATTCATGAGCTGCGGGAAGTCGGTTTCGGGCAAACGACGTGAGGCGGCCAAGATTATAGAACGGCGACCGGTCGACGATCAGCATTCGACCGCCCCGCATACATCAAGGGAAAAGCATGCTCCGATCGGGCCACTGCAGGATCCGAACAAGCTTTTGTCACGTTCAGACGATGGCGGACAGCCTAGGTAGATTACGGCGGTTGTCAGCTCCCGCAACCAACAATACAGACCCCAAAGGGTCACCCCTTCGCCTCCAGCCCCGGCAACCCGCCGGGGCTTTCTGTATTGCTGTGGCGTTCCCCAGACCTGAGGGCCAGATAACACGCCGTCTTCCGCCAAGCACAGGATGCCCGCAAGATCGCCCATCAGTTCCATCCGGTGGCCGCCCGGCGCGCCAACTTCCGGATCGATCGTAAGCGTCGCATCTGGCCCCGCCTCGGCGGCTGCCGACGGCGCTCCACGTTCGGTAACATCACCTCGCGGACAGAGCGAGGATGTGCCGGTGAACAAACAACCCTTCCGGAAAACCAGCGGCCAGATCTTCGAGGCGTTCGGGTTCAGCATCCCTGTGAACGACGATGTGGTGGCCGCTGGACGATCAGGACGTGTGGTGTCCGTGCAGGGAGGCAGTTCAGCGGACCAGGAACAGGATGGGCGTTGGATAGGAACGGTGGTATCGGACGGCGACGGTCAACTCCTTCATCTGCCCCAGAATGCAGCCTTCCCGAGGGGAAGGTGCTGGTACGAACGGAGGGCACGTGGCTTGTTGTCGAAATCCTGAAACATCCGCTCTTGGATGTCCTGCAGGCTATAACCGGAGCGGTCGATCGCCGGCCGCCCCAGTCCTTTCAGGTTTACATATCGCCCGCCTGTCCGATCGCACCCAGTCGCGCCGCCTGCGCCGAGGTGAACACGAGGTCCGCCGCCGCCACGTTCTCACGAAGATGGCTGCGGGAGGAGGTGCCCGGGATCACCAGAATGTTCGGGCTCCGCGCGAGCAACCATGCTAGGGTGACCTGCTGGGCACTGGCGCCGGCATCCTCGGCCACGGCCGTCAGTTCCGTTGATTGGAGGGCAGAGAAGCCGCCCAGCGGGAAAAACGGCACGTAGGCGATCCCGTCCTCGGCCAGCTGGTCGATCAGTGCGTCGTCCGCGCGATGCGCGAGGTTGTAGTGGTTCTGAACGCAGACGATGGACGCGATCTCGCGGGCAACGGCCACCTGATCAGCACCAACGTTGCTGATGCCGATGTGGGCGATCAACCCTTCGTCCCGCATCGCCCGCATGACGCGCATGGGGGCCGCGATGTCGTCGTGCAGTCCTTCCATGCGCAGGTTGACGATGGCCAATCGATCGAGACCGAGGCGGTTCAGGTTGTCCTCGACCGACTGACGCAGAAAGGCCTCGTCCCGTCGCAAGTTCCAGCCGCCTTGTTCGTCCCGCCAGGCGCCGATCTTCGTCACCAGAACCAGATCGCCGGCATAAGGGTGAAGTGTCTCGCGGATCAGTTCGTTCGTGACATGCGGGCCGTAGAAATCGCTGGTGTCGATGTGGTCGATGCCGAGTTCGAGCGCCTCGCGCAGCACGGCACGGGCCTCGTCGGGGTTCTTCGGGGGGCCGAAGACGTGAGGCCCGGCAAGCTGCATGGCGCCGTAGCCCATACGGTTTACCGAAAGGTCGGTGCCGGGAAAGGTGAAGCGGCCAGCGGCCGAAGCGGGGGTGGTCATGAGGGTGCTCCTTTGTCCTGATGGCAATCTGGACCGGAAGACGTCGTTTGATAATACGGACATGTCCGGATAGGCTGATCGGCATGCCGAACAATCCGCCGCTGGACGACCTGAACATATTCCTTGCCGTCGTGCGGGCCAAAGGGTTTCGCGGCGCCGCACGAACGCTCGGCCTGTCCCCCGCCACCGTCAGCGAAACCATCGCGCGATTGGAAGCGGGGTTGGACGTTCGCCTGCTGACCCGCACCACCCGCAGCGTGACCCCGACCGAGGCCGGTCGCGATCTTGCGACTCGCATCGCGCCGCTGCTGGCCGAGACGGCCGAGGCGCTGGATGCCATCCGCAGCCGCGACGGTGATCTGCGCGGGCATCTGAAGCTGAACGTGCCGGGGGCGGTGATGGTCGACATCCTGCCGCCGCTGGTGGACCGTTTCCTGACCCTTCATCCCGGCGTTACAATGGAGATCATGGTGGACGACCGCATGGTCGACGCCGTGGCGGCGGGATGCGACGCGGGCATCCGCTATGGCGAGGCGCTGGCGCAGGACATGATCGCCGTGCCCATCGGGCCGCGGCGGCAGCAGGTGGCGCTGGCGGCCGCGCCTTCTTATCTTGACCGCGCGGGAACGCCCGGGCACCCGCGTGACCTGCTGGCGCATTTCTGCATCCGCGGACGGTTCGGCAGCGGCGCGCTCGTCCCGTGGCAATTCGAACGGGGAGGCGAGGTGCTGACGCTCGATCCCGAAGCGCGCCTGATCGTCGGCACGAGCGGATCCGCCGCGATGATCGGGCACGCACTTGCAGGTCAGGGCCTTTGCATGACGTTCCGCAACTGGCTGGAGGCGCATTTCACAACGGGCGCGCTCACCCCCGTTCTGCCCGACTGGTGGCCTGAATTCGAAGGCCCTCATCTCTATTATCACGGGCGCAGGCCACCTGCGCCACTAAAGGCGTTCATCGATTTCCTGCGCGATGCCGAGGTCCGGCCCGATCAGGGCCTCAGATGAAACGCCGCGCCTAGCTTTCCAAAACGCGAACGGCTGCTTTGTCCTGATACTGTTGAAAAGCTTGGCGAGGTGCTTCAAGCGCCCAATCGCTTAGAACATCATGCTGCAATCTGCACCGTTCTACGCGCAAGGGCGAGGCAACTCGGATTTTTTTTGGAAAAGATTTTTAGCCTCGGGATGCTCAAATCAACCAATAGAGTTTTTCGACAGTATATTCAATGAGCTGTCATAGCTCGGCCCAAGCACATCCACAGCCGTAGGTCTGCTCGTAGGAAATTGTGATGAAAAGCTCGATCCAGATCCTGCGATGAGATCGGCCCGCGCGTTCCCTTCACGCCGCTTGCGGGCCATGGGGGAGCAGTTTTGCGAATTTGCGGAGGTTCTGTGCAGTTGCGGCGAGGTGGAACTCGTGTTTGGTGCCGTTTGGGCCGCGCAGGCGAAACGGCCAAGGCGCAGGATGCGCTTGAGGTGGGCGAAGAGCATCTCGACCTTCTTCCGCCGTCGGCTGCTGTCCAGATGAGCGGCGGTTCCGGCAAAGGCGCGGACCTTGTCGCGGACGACTTCATGACAGTGGCGAGAGATCTTGCGGGTGGCCTGGTTCGGCGTGCAGCGGGCCTTCAGGTCGCAGGTGCCGCAGTCCGCCTTGCTGGCGTAGTATCTCCGGAAGCCGTCGCCCCGTAGGCAGGACGCGGCTTGGCCATGGTGCGCCAATACTTCTTCAGCGTTCGGCCGCCGGGGCATGTGTATTCATCAGCCACAGGGTCGAAGCTGAAGGCGGTTCTCGGGAACGTGCCGTCGAGGCGTTCGGTCTTTTCGAAGACGGGAATGTGCTGAGTGATCTCGCGCTCGTCCAGCTAGGCCAGCATTTCGGCCGTAGGCCGTATCGGCCGCCAGGCGTTCCGGCTGCAGATCGAAGCGATCCTTCGTGCAGTCGATCATGGTCCGCGTCGCTCCCACCTCCGCCTGCCGGATGGACCGGCTGGCTTCGACCTCCACGATGACGGCGTTGTCGGTGTCGACCAGGTAGTTGGTGGAATAGGCAAAGATCGCAGGCGCGTTCATGGCGGCGGTCCACTGGCTCGCCGGACCGCTGCAGGACACGAACTTCGGGCGCACCTCGCTGGCCGCGCCGAAGGCGGCATCGTCCAGCGTCTCCAGATACTCGCGGATGGCGCGGGGAGCGGTGGCCTCGTTGATCTGGCTGCCCTGCCATAGTTGTTGGGACATGGATTACATCTTGCCGGCATCGGCGCGGATCAGGCTGGCGTCGGCGGCGAAGTCACGGCCGCCGACCAGTCCTTCGGTGATGCAGCGGTGGACGACCGTCTCGAAGACCTGGCGCAGCAGATCGCTGTCGCGGAAGCGACCAGGGCGGTTTTTGGAGAAGGTCGAATGATCCGGCACCGCCGTGTGCAAGTCGAGCCGGCAGAACCAGCGGTAGGCGAGGTTCCGATGGACCTCCTCGCAGATCCGCCGCTCCGACCGGATGCCGAAGCCGTAGCCGATCAGCAGCTCGGGATTGACGGAAGGGCGGCCCGTGCTGTTGTAGAACGGTGCCAGATGCTGACGGATGCTGCCCAGATCCACGAACCGGTCGATGGCCCGGATCAGGTGGTCCTGCGGGACGTGATCCTCCAGCGAGAACTCGTAGAAGAGTGCGCCTTGCGCCACCTGCCGCGATCCCATCATCCCGATCACCTCCACCACCCATGGCAGGAAGTGAATCAGCGCCCGACCGGGGGATCAACAAGTGTTTTTCAACACAATCAGGACAATCCGGACGTTTAAGTCGTAGTCGCCGAAGAGAAGCGCAGCCGCCCTTTGAGACAGCGATCTGTAAACAGGTCCCGACCAGCTGCCGCGCCTGGCTCATCGGACGCCATGGAACTTCCAATTGTTACATTGAACAATTTTCAATCACCTGTCGCGGATGCAGCGGCCTTCCAAGCGAAACCTCTGCTTCCTTTCCGCAACAGATGCCGCGTTCAGGCAAGCATTTTGATAAATATCGATTAATATTGTTTCTATCTGAGGCTCACCCCCTAAAGTTGCGTCGAATCCGCTTTCCAGCCAAAACCCACCGAAGGAGCCGACATGCCGACGACGTTCAACTGGATTTACCTGGGCCGTTCCACCACGTTTGTTGACCCTACGGAGGGCAACACGACCATCGAGAATGGAGCCGCCCTGCAGGGTACGACCTACGGAGCCCCCGCGGCTCCGCTTTACAGCCGCCTCGTTTCGTCGGAGTTGACCACCAACACCGGACGGGCCGACATCTACGACCCGAACAACTCCACCAACAACGACCAGTTCACGACGACGATCAACGGCACGCAGCAGACGCTGACTTATGATGGTGGCGGCATCTATACCGGCACGATCACCTATGCGAACGGGACCACCGCGACGAGCACCGTCCTGCGGATCGTTCAGGCCACAAATGGCGACCTGTTCCTGGCGCCACCGGCCGTTGGCGGATCCGACCCGACCCTCTCGGCGCAGGCCATTCAATCCCTTACGCTGACAACCTTCAACGGGGCGCTCGATTACCTTGTCGACCGGCAGACGCAGATCTTCAAGGACTACGTCGTGCAAGGCTCCGCCGGCAATGATCTGATCAACGGCAGCTTTGCCGAAGCCGGCGGATCGGATTTCGTTGACGCCAATGACGGGCCCAATGGCAGCAACAACGATGACATCCGGGCGGGCGCTGGCAACGACACGATCCTCGCGGGTCTGGGCAACGACATTGTCGATGCGGGCACCGGCAACGACTCTGTTCAGGGCGGCGCGGGCGCCGACACCCTGAACGGCGGCGCTGATTTCGACACGGTGGACTACAGCGAGTCCACGGCGGGCGTGAACGTCGATCTGACCGCCGGCACCGGGGCTGGCGGAACCGCGGCAGGCGACGTCCTGTCGAACTTCGAAGCCGTCACGGGGTCGGCGTTCAATGACACGCTGACAGGCTCTGCCACGGCGGACTCCCTCCTCGGCGGTGCCGGAGACGATGTTCTGGTCGGCAATAGCGGCAACGACACGCTCACAGGCGACCTTGGCAACGACACGATCACGGGTGGCGCGGGCGCGGACAGCCTGACGGGTGGTGCGGGCACGGACACGGTATCCTACAGCGGCTCGACCGCCGGAGTGGCGGTCAACCTCGCAACTGGTGCCGGCGCGGGTGGTGACGCGGCTGGCGACGTCCTTGGCGGATTCGAGAACATCACCGGCTCCGCCTTCGCCGACACGCTGACGGGCGATGCTGCGGCGAACCTGATCGACGCCGGGGGCGGCAATGACACGGTCATCGGCGGCGATGGGGCCGACACGCTGAACGGCGGCGCGGACATCGATACGGTGAACTACAGCGGGTCGGCGGCGGCGGTAAATGTCAACCTGACCACCGGCCTGGGCGCGGGCGGATCCGCAGCGGGTGACGTGCTGTCGAACTTCGAACATGTGGTGGGCTCGGCCTTCAATGACACCCTGACCGGATCGGTGAACGCCGACTCCCTGACGGGCGGCGACGGTAACGACTCGCTGGTCGGCAATGCCGGCAACGACACGCTGATCGGGGATGCGGGCAATGACACGCTTGCGGGTGGTGCGGGTGCGGACGCGCTGGTGGGCGGCGCAGGGCTCGACCTCGCGGACTACAGCACATCCGGGGGTGCGTTGCAGATCAACCTCGCAACCGGTGCCATCACGGGCGGCGACGCGACGGGCGATACGGTCACCGGTATGGACGGGGCGATCGGAACCAGCTTCAACGACACCATGGTCGGGTTCGACCAGGCGGGTGCTGCGCCCAACTTCTACACGAACGTCTTCTATGGTGCCGCGGGCGACGACGTCCTCTCCGGCCTCGGCGGCGGTGACAGCTTGTATGGCGGCACGGGCAACGACACCATCTATGGCGACCGAGAGGGCAACACCTTTGTGGGCGCCGACGCAGACCTCCTCGACGGCGGTGACGGCAACGATCTTCTCGACGGCGGTGCAGACAACGACACCGTCACGGGCGGCGCGGGCAGTGACACGGTTCGGGGTGGCATAGGCGCCGATTCGCTGGACGGCGGCGCGGACATCGACACGCTGGACTACAGCACCAGCGCGGCCGGCGTGGCGGTGAATCTGGCCACAGGTGCCACGTCCGGCGGAGACGCCGCAGGCGACGTCATCAGCAACTTCGAGAACCTGACCGGTTCCGCGCTGAACGACACGCTGACGGGCGACGCGAACGCCAACACCATCACGGGTGGCGCGGGCGCCGATCTGATCGATGCAGGAGCGGGCGCCGACAATGTGGATGCGGGCGTGGGCGACGACGCGGTGACGGGCGGCGCAGGCGCCGATACCCTCGCCGGGGGTGCGGGCATCGACACCGTGTCCTATTCGGGGTCCACCGCAGGTGTGGCCGTGAACCTGGCCTCGGGGGCCGCTTCGGGCGGTGATGCCGCGGGCGACGTTCTCAGCGGGTTCGAAAACCTGACCGGTTCGGCCAACAACGACACGCTGACGGGCGATGCGAACGCCAACACTATCACGGGCGGCGCAGGCGCCGATCTGATCGACGCGGGCGCGGGTGCCGACAGCGTCGCGGCGGGGGCGGGGAACGACACGGTCATCGGCGGCGCCGGGGCGGACACTTTGGATGGTGGCGTGGACACGGACACGCTGTCCTATGCCGGATCGACAGCCGGCGTGGCGGTGAATCTCGCCACAGGTGCCGCGTCGGGCGGGGACGCCACGGGCGATGTTGTCAGCAACTTCGAGAACGTGACCGGCTCGGCTCTGGCTGACGCTCTGACCGGCGACATCAACGCAAACGTCATCGACGGCGGCGACGGATCCGACCTGATCGACGCGGGTGCAGGGGCCGACAACGTCATCGCGGGCGCAGGCGACGACACGGTGACGGGCGGTGCGGGCGCCGATACGCTGGCCGGCGGCGCGGGCACCGACACCCTGTCCTATTCCGGCTCCGCCGCAGGAGTCAGCGTGAACCTCGCCACGAACATCGTGTCGGGGGGGGACGGCAACGGCGACGTGATCAGCGGGTTCGAGAACCTGACGGGTTCGGGCTTCGCCGACACGCTGACGGGGGACGGGCTGGCCAACACGATCGTGGCGGGCGACGGGGCCGACCTGATCGACGCCGGGGCGGGCAATGACAGCGTCAACGCCGGCGCTGGCGACGACACCGTCATCGGCGGCGCGGGGGCGGACACGCTGAACGCCGACGGCGGAACCGACACGTTGTCCTATGCAGGATCGGCGGCGGGCGTGAATGTGAACCTGGCCACGGGCGCCACGGCCGGCGGCGACGCCGCAGGCGACGTCATCAACGGGTTCGAGAACCTCACGGGCTCGGCCGGCAACGACACGCTGACGGGCGGCGATGACGCCAACACGCTGTTGGGCGGCGCGGGTAACGACAGCCTGAACGGCGGGGTCGGCAACGACAGCCTGAACGGCGGCGACGGCAATGACACGCTGGTGGGCGGAGCCGGCTTTGACACCCTGAACGGGGGCCTTGGCGCCGATGCCATGACCTTCGGGCGGGGCGATCTGGCCGATGGCGGCGACGGAAGCGACACCTTCACGCTGGACGACCTGATCGACAACGAGAATGGCGCGACGAACACGCCGGACGAGGTCATCACCATTGCCGGCGGCGGGCAGGACACCACCCCCGGCGGTGGAGACATTCTGGACCTGAGCGCGAACACCGGCTGGCGCAACACGCCCGGCACCGTGGCCGGATCGGGCACGATCACGCTCTCGGACGGGACGCTGATCAACTACACCGGAATCGAGCAGATCATCTGCTTCACCCCTGGCACGATGATCCGCACGCTGGGCGGCGCCCGCGCGATCGAGACGCTGAAGGAGGGCGACATGGTCCTCACTCGCGACCGCGGGATGCAGCCCATCCGCTGGATCGGCACGACGGCCGTGGCGGGCACCGGAGCGTTCGCACCGGTCCGCCTGCGCAAGGGCGCAGTGCCGGATCTGACGGCGGACCTACTGGTCTCGCCGCAGCACCGGATGCTGGTGGAGGGCTACCGTGCGGAGCTTTTGTTCGGCGAGCGCGAGGTCCTCGCCTCGGCCAAGCACATGGTGGACGATCGCTACGTCACCGTCGAGGAGACGGAGCGCGTGATCTACATCCACATGCTGTTCGACCAGCACGAGGTCGTCTTTGCCAATGGCGCCGCCACCGAAAGCTACCACCCCGCAAGCTATGGTCTAGGCGGTATCTGCGAGGCGGCGCGGGAAGAACTCTTCGCGTTGTTCCCGGACCTGCGCTCCATGCCCGAAGCCTATGGCAAGACGGCCCGCCGCGTGCTCAAGAGTTTCGAAGCCCGCGCATTGGCTTGGTAAGGCCATAAAAGACATGAATCAGGAAAGCGCGGAGCGAAAGATCCGCGCTTTCACTTACCATCCTGGACACCTGCGCGACCTGATGCCTTGGGCCGGGCGCGCTTGTCATGAATGATCAACCGGAGCTTGAACCGGCAGCCTCTCCTTATGAACGACGGAGTTACAGAGAGCCGGTCACAGGGCTCTTGCCGTGTTCGACAAGGTCTGTCCCTTTTCCGCTCCTTAACCCTGCGCAGCGAGAGCTTCGTAGACGCGGCGAAGATCATGGAGCAGGTTGCCCAAGGTGATATCGGCGGGCAGGCCCCTAGCGGTGGCGGGATTAGGAACAAGGCCACATACGTAAGGTTCCGTCGCGTGCACGCTTAGATTGCAATCGACTTCGGTCAAGGGTTTACGATCCATGGCGAGCGTCCCCTCGGGTTCTCTTCGAACGTCCGCTGTGGGCTTAGGCTGTGTAGAAACTCATCGCCGATGACAGCTTGTTTCGGCGAGGATGAGAATGATCCGCCATGGGACAGATTTCGGCAGGACGTGGGTTGAGCGTCCTTTTCAGGCTTTCACCTCGGCCCTCAGCCCGCGGATCCCGATCAGCGCCACCATGCGCTTGATGTTGTAGGCGAGGACGTTCAGCGCAATTTCCGTCTTCACGTTCCTCAGCCTGCGGGTCAGGAAGTGGCTCGTGCCCATCCAGCCCTTGAGGGTGCCGAAGGGGTGCTCGACGGTGCCGCGGCGCACCGTCATCGGTTCTGTCAGTCCGATCAGCCTGGCCCGCGCCGCCCCGATCAGGTGCTCGTGCGCCCACCGCGTGATCCGGCGCTCCTTGCCGGTCGTGCAGCGGGTCTTCATCAGGCCGCCGCCGCAGTCGCCGGTCCAGTAACGGCGCAGTTCCAGCCCGTCTTCCTCGGTGGTGTAGCGGTAGGTCAGCGCTTGTCCGGCAGGGCAGCGATAAACATCCGCATCAGCCTCGTAGGCGAAGTCGGGCTTCACATACATGCCCTTGACCCGGTTCGGTGATGTCTCCGGCTTCGGGACCGTCGTGGTGATGCCTGCCTCATGGCAGGTCAGGATCTGCCGCCCGCTGAAGTAGCCCTTGTCGGCCAGAACATGCATGATTTCGCGATGAAGCGCCTCCTGCGCGGCCCGTGCCATTGGCATCAGAAGGTCGCGATCGTGGCCCTGATTGGTGACGTCATGCACGACGATCAGATGCGTTTCCGCATCGACGGCGGTCTGGACGTTGTAGCCGACCATGCCGCTGTTCCGCGCGCTCGTGGCCATGGCGCGGACATCGGGATCGCTCAGGGAGATCTGTCCCTCCGGTGCATCGGCCAGCGCCCGATCCATGGCTTGCGGATGCTGGATGTGCTGGCGGACGCGGCCGTAACGCTTGGCCAAGTGCGCGACCTTCTCGGCCCGGACCCCACCTTCCTCCTGCCGATCCACCCGGACCATCTCGGCAGTGTAACGTTCCACGTCCGCCTCCAGATGGGCGATGCGGCTGGCGATCTTGCCCTTGGTGAAGTTCCGGTCGCGGGAGTTCACCGCCCGGGACTTGCTGCCGTCAATGGCGACGCATGCGCCCTTGAGCACACCGATGCGTCGGCACAGCTCCATGAACCGGGCGCAGGTGCGGCGGATGTCAGGGCCGTTGTCGCGGCGGAAGTCGGCGATGGTCTTGTGATCGGGCACCAGCCGGCCGGTCAGCCACATCAGTTCGACGTTGCGTCCCGCTTCACGTTCCAGCCGGCGGCTCGACGGGATCCGGTTCAGGTAGCCGTAGATGAACAGCTTGAGCAGAACGGCAGGATGATAGCCCGGGCGACCGGTTCGAGCGTGCGCCGCCCGTCCGAACCCCAGGTCTATCAGATCAAACTCGTCGACGAAGAGGTCGACCACCCGGACTAGGTGATGCGAACCGTAGAACGGGTCGAGGTCGAATTCGGCACGCACAAGCGCCGCAAGACCGTCCATTCCCTTCCGGAAGTCGACAGGCTGGGTTGCGATGTAGATGCGGAAGTGGCCGGATGGCGTGATCATCGGTCACCCTCCAGAACCTTCAGCACAGCCAGAAGAGCGTCCACCGGATAGTCGGCAGGTATGCACAGCGCTGTGTAACGCCCTTGTATGCGGATGAAGGACGCGGTGGGGGCAACATCCTCGACGGCCTCCTGCCGTTCCTCCAGAAGCGTCACCTCCTTGAACATCTGGTACGACTTGCGCCACGGCCGGGAGTGTGCGCCTTTCCCGATCACTTCCGCCTTCCACTGGTAGATCTGAGATGTCTCGACCTTGCAGACGTCCTTGATGTCGCCGACCGTCATCTCCTTCGCGGCCAGCTTGCCAGCAATGAAGCGCTTGAACTCGAGGGACCAGAGGCGGCCACCACATCGTCGTTCACAGGGATGCTGAACCCGAACGCCTCGAAGATCTGGCCACTGGTTTCCGGAAGGGTTGCTTGTTCACCGGCACATCCTCGTTTTCTCCGCAAGGTGATGTTACCGGACGTGGAGCGCCGCCGGCAGGCGCGGGGGCAGGCGCCGGATGCAACGCTTACGTTCGATCCGCGGAACAGGACGCTCGCTAGTCCCCCCCACTGGGGTTCACCACGATCCGGTCGATCAATCCGCGGATCGTGTCCTTGGCTTCAGGCGCGCACTCCGCCAAAGATGCTACATTATCCGCGCCTTTGAACAGTGTCGCAAACGGCGCGGCGCCAAGCTAGCGGGCAGGAACAAGAATACCCGCGTTACAGGCTCCGCCTTAAATATGCCACGCAGCGATATACAGTTAATCTGCATAGTTCGAAAGCCCGTCTGCCTTGATCTCAAACGGGCTTATCTTCTTAGTTCGCCGCCACCTGAGCCGGCGTCGCAGCAGGTGCGGCAGCACGTGGGCCGATGCCAGCCCCGGCCGTGGCCACTGACAGCGTGACATAGTTCAGCGCCTGCTGACGGATCGCCTGCGCCAAGGAGTTGCGGGCGTCCAGAAGCGAACGCTCGGCGTCCAGTACCGTGAAGAACTCCGTGTCGCCGATGTCGAAGCTGGTGCGCGCCAGGTCCACCGCCTCTTGTGCCGCGCTGACCAGACGGCGTTGCGCTTCGATATTGCGGGCGTCGCGGTTGTAGGCGGCAAGGGCGTTCTCCACCTCCTCGACCGCGTCCAGCACCGTCCCCTGATAGGCCAGACGTTGCTGCACCGCTCGAGATTCCGCGATGGACAGGTTGGCGTTGTTGGCCGCGTTGAAGATCGGCAGGTTCAGTTGAGGGCCGAAGCTCCACGTCTTGATGGTGCCACCGCCCGAAATCTGCGTGGGCGTCACCGTTCCCGTCAGCGACAGCGACGGGAAGAACGCCGCGCGCGCCACGCCGACGTTGAACACGCTGGCCGCATACTGACGTTCCGCTGCCAGAACGTCCGGACGGTTGCGGATCGCCTCGGCCGGCACGCCGACGCTGGCGCGGAAACGGGGGCGCGGTTGCGGGCCGCCGCTTTGCAGCATGGCCTTCAACGTCGAAATCCGCTGGTTCGTCAGGGTGCCAAGGCTGTTCACCGCCTGATCGTAGCCGACCTCCAGCGAAGGAAGCTGCGCCTCGGCCTGCGCCACCAGCTGCTGGGCCTGAACCAGTTCCAGACGCGGCGCGCTGCCGTATTCCACCTTGGTCTGCGTCAGATCCAGCGATTCGCGGCGGCTGGAGATGCTTTGACGCGTCAGCGCGATCGCTTCCTGATAATAGCGCGCCGTGATGTAGGACTGCGCGATCGCCGACATCATGGTCAGGCGCGCCACGTCCACTGACAGATAGGCCGCGTCCAGCTGGGCCGAAGCGGCGGCACGGGCGTTGCGGTTGCGCCCGAACAGGTCCAGCGTCCAGGACACGTTGCCCGTCACCGACGAGGATTCGACCACGGGGCTCGCGCCTTCCGGCCGCCCGCGCGAGGCGGAGGCCCCGAGCGACACGTCCGGGATGTCGTTGGCGCCCGTCAGGCGGGCGTTGGCCCGCGCCTCGTTGATCGCCTCGATCGCCTGGGCCACGTCCAGGTTCCGTGCCAGACCGGCCGTCAGCAGCTGGTTCAGGCGGGAATCGTTGAAGGAGGCCCACCACTGCTGGCCCCGCGTCACGTCCCGTTCCGGCGCCGGCGCGCTGAACGTCGCCGGCAGGTCGGCCGTGGGGGCGGTGTAGTCCATGGCGCAGCCCGCCAGGAAGATGGCCGCCAGCGCCAGCGCAGTGGTGTTACGCGCAACACGAAGAAGGGGGGAGGGCGTCTCGCTCATCACATCGATCTCATCTCTGACGGGCGGGAGGAGCCCGTTCCTCGTTTTCCGTGAACATCCGACCCCGTGTCATTGAAACGAAACGTTCGTTCGGATACTTGCCTCGGTCTTACGCTGGCTTCAAAGACGAGTAAACACCCCTTGAGCCTGCAAGACAATCGCGCGCCTGCAGGGGTGTCGTGCAGGCGAACCGGGGTGGCGGCGGGGCCTGAACCCCGCCCGTTCTGTCAGCTCAGGCCGTCCTGCGGCGGGGCCAGAAGTTCGCGGAAGTGCCGGGTCATCCGGTCGGACCAGGCCGCGATGCTCCACCTTTTGGCGGACTGGCGCAGCTCCACCATGCGCGAGGCCCGCTCCTCGGGCCCCATGGCCAGCGCCTGGTCCAGCGCACGGTCCATCGAGGCGTGGGAGAACGGGTTGACCGGGATCGCGCCGTTCAGCAGCACCGCGCAGCCCGCGAATTCCGACAGGATCAGCGCCCCGTCATCGCCCGTCGCCTTCGCCAGGCAGTATTCGGCCGCCACAAGGTTCAGCCCGTCCGCCAGCGGCGTGATCGACGCCACGTCAGCGGCGCGGTAGTAGGCCACCAGTTCCGCCAGCGGGATCGCGGTGGAGATCAGCGACACCGGCTGCCATTCAAAGGTGCCGTGCGTGCCGTTGATGCGGCCGGTCAACTCCTCGATCTTCTGCTGGACCTCCTCATAGGCGGTCATGTTCCGGTTCGCGCCCACCGACACCAGCATCAGGCGCACCTTGCCGTGCAGTTCGGGGCGGCGGTTCAGCAGCCGCTCGAAGGTTTCCAGCTGCTCGATGTTGCCCTTGGTGTAATCGGTGCGCGACACGGACACGACCAACTGGCCTTCGCCCATCCAGTCGCGGATGGCGCGGACCTTTTCCTCCACCTCCGGCGCCTCAGCCAGATCGGACAGGTAGTCCACATTGACGCCGACGGGATTGACCTCGATCCGGATCTTGCGGCCGCGATGCTCCATCAGGGTGGGGGTGAACCGTTCCGACAGCGCGGCCCCGCGGGGGGTCATGGTGTCGGCCGTGTGTTCGTCCGAAATCGTCCGCGCCCGCGTCAGCGAATGCGCAACCGAGGCGAAGTTCTGGGCATAACGCGGAATGTGGAAGCCCACGCTGTCGCAGGCCAGAAGCGAACGGATGATCTCCTCCCGCCAAGGCAGGACGTTGAACATGTCGGCCGAGGGGAAGGGCGTGTGGTGGAAGAAGGCGATCTTCACGTCCGGCTTGATCTGGCGCAGGTAGCCGGGCACGAGCCACAGATTGTAGTCGTGCACCCAGACCACACCGTTGTCCGACACCTCGTTCGCGGCGGCTTCGGCAAAGGCCCAATTCACTTCGCGGAAGGTGGACCAGTCCACGGGGTCGTAATTGTACTTTTCCTTGAAGCCGTGAAGGATCGGCCAGAACGCTTCCTTCGACGTCACGTGGTAGAAGCTCGACACCTGCTCCTTGGTCAGGGGCAGGCGGCTGACCTTGTACTTGCCATAGGAGTCGTCGATCTCGATCACGCGATCGAAGGATGGGTTTGCCGGATCCTCGGCGTGCTTCCACGCGACCCAAGCGCCGTTGCCCATGCGCCCCATCACGCCCTTCAGCGTGGGGACGATGCCGTTGGGCGACCGGTTCTCGCGCAGCTCCACGGTGCCGTCCTCGTGCTCCACCTCCTCATAGGGTTGGCGGTGATAGACGACAACAAGATCGGATTTCACGCTCATGCGGTCACCTCGTCCGGGGCTTCGGGGTGCAGTTGGAAGGCGCGGATCGCCTCGGCGATGCCGCCGGTGCCTGGCAGGGCGCAATGGCGCGCCCGGGGCAGATCGCGCGTGGCGTCCAAGAGGCCCTGTTCGCTTTCGCCCACCACCGCGCCGTGCAGGCCCGTCTGGAACATCGACAGGTCGTTCAGCGTGTCGCCCGCGACCAGCACGCGTTCGGGGTCGATCCCCAGCTGGTCCAGCAGGCGCAAAAGCGACGGCCCCTTCGACACGCCCCCCGGCAGCACGTCCAGATAGCATCCATGAGAGATCAGGATGTCGAAGCCCGCCTCCTTCAACGGCGCCACGCTGGCCGGATCATAGGTTTCCGGATCCCAATGATAGCTGACGCGGTGGCGGAAGGGTGTGTCCTGTTCCACCAGCCCCGGCGCGTCCTTCAGCGTCCGGCGCACCAGATCGCCGCGGTCGCCCCACACCTCGCGGATATGAGCCTCCAAGGCGTCGATCGGCGTCACGGTGCCGTTGTCCAGGCCGGCGATGGTGGTGCCCACGTCGCCCACCACGTAGTCGGGCCATGGCATGATGCCGTCGCCGCACATCTGCGCAATAAAGGCCGGATCGCGGCCGGTCACGAAGATCAGGCCGACATCCTCCCGGCGCGCCTCGATCCAGTCGTAAAGGATGCGGCGCATGGCGTCGGTGCCGCCCAGAAAGGTGCCGTCCAGATCGGTGGCCAGCACGAAGCGCCAGTTTTTGGGGTCTCGGGTCTGGGTCATTGGAATTTGTCCTCGAAATGGCGGGTGACGGCCTCGACCGCCGGGTGATCCATCTGCAGGTTCATCGCGCGAGGCTCGGCACTCAGGGGCGCGGCCCAGTAGTTCGCGAAAGCGATCGCGATGGGCTGGCCCTCGGCGGTGATGGCGCGGACCATCTCGCAGATCGGCATGTTCAGGCCCAGCTTGCGGGCCAGATCGGTCACGGTGATCGCGTTGTGGCGGCCTTCGACCACCACCGGCTGGCCGTCGAACACGGCCTCGTCGGGCACACCCTGCCCGCGCTGGAAGCCGTAGGAGAAGTTGCGCGACTGGCGCGACGAACAGGTCAGGATCAGGTCACCGAGGCCACCAAGACCCGTCACCGTCTCGCGCCGCCCGCCCAGATGCACGGCCAGCTCCTTCATCTCGTCCAGGCCGCGGGTGATGATCGCGGCGCGGGAATTGTCGCCAAAGCCCGCCCCGGCCAGGATGCCGCAGGCGATGGCGATGACGTTCTTTACGGCGCCCCCCACCTCGACCCCCGCCATGTCGTCCGAGACGTAGGGGCGGAAGCTGCCGGTGGTCAGCGACAAGGCCATGCGCACGGCGGCCCGGTCCGCGGGCGCCACGTCCGGCTGGGTGGTGCAGGCCACGGTGACGGCGGTGGGATGCCCGGCGGCGGTTTCCTTGGCGAAGGTCGGCCCAGTGACGGCGCCGATGGGGCGGCCGGGGGCCACCTCCTCCACCACGGCGGACATCAGAAGGCCGGTGTCGGCCTCGATCCCCTTTGCGCAGACGAAGATGGGCACGCCGGGCGCGGCCAGCGCGCCGATCTGGGCCGCCATCTCGCGAATGGTCAGCGAGGGCGTCACCAGCAGCACCGCCTCCGCCCCGTTCAGCGCCTGCGCCAGATCGGTGGTGGGCCGGATGGCATGGGGCAAGGCGATGTCGCCGAGATAGCGGGGGTTGCGGTGGGTATCGGTCATCGCGGCGGCCAGCACCGCGTCCCGCATCCAAAGGCGGGTGTCGCGCCCGGCGCGGGCGGCCACGGTGGCCAGGGCGGTGCCCCAGGCGCCACCGCCGATCACGGCGATGCGGTCAAAAGGACGGGTGACAGTCGCGACAGGTTGCGACCCGTTGTGTGGCGGGTGTGTCTGTGTGTCGTTTTGCATATGCGCCTTGTTATAGGCGAAGATTCGCCCGAAATCCACCGTGCCACCCAAGATTGGCACAGGCGGGACGCAAATGCAGGCTTATCCGCCCATGGTCGACCGCGCCGCGCCGCTGGATCCGAAGCCGCCCCGGCGCATCGCGTCGGCCTGCGTCATCGGCGGCTTGCCGATGGTGCTGGGGGCCTTGTTGAAGGCGGTGGCGTTCATCGGGCCCTTGCCGGTGTTGGTCGCAACCTTGGTGCCGCCGGGGGTGGCGTACCGCCCGTCGGCCGTGCGCGACAAGGGCTGGCTCATGAACCCGCCGCGTCCGCCCAGCATCTGGCCGATCAGCATCCCCGCCAGCAGCGGCATGAAGGAAAAACCGCCGCCCGGCTGCGCCTGCTGTTCGCAGTTGCCCGCGCCGTGCTGCTCCTCGCACACGGCCAGCGCGTCATAACGGGGGGCCGTTTCATTGTGATCCGCCTGCGCCTGCGCAAAGGCCGCGTCGCAATCCTCGGCGGTGAAGGCAAGGCTGCCCTGTTCCACCTGCGCCTTACAGGCCGCGGCGTTCGGGAACGAGGAGGCTTCGGTCTGATCCTCCTTGCAGCCCGACAGGGCGAAGGCGGCGCCCATCAGCGTCAGGGCCACGGTGGCGGAACGTTTGCGCATGGGCGTCATCCTTGGATGAAATGGGGCTTGAAGCGGGACAGATCCTGCGTGATCCGGGCCCGATCCTCGCGGATGCCAAGGCCGGCACAGGTTTCCCCCACGATCCAGGCCCCCAGAACAGGGCGGAAACCGTCGAAGACCGGCAGCGGAACATAGGCCTGCACAACCTTCGGATGATCATCATAGGCGCGATCGGTGGCGGTTTCCAGCGGGCGGCCGTTTTCCAGGATGTCGATCGACGATCCTTCCCGCGAAAAGATCGGTTTGACCACATGGCCGGCCTTCAGCGCGTCGCGCGCCCGGTCGAACAGGGGCGATCCGCCGGTGCCGTCGCGCAGGGCGCCGGCCACGTCGTTCAGGAAGAAGGCGGGCAGCAGGTTCGGGTGGCCCTCGAACATCTCCCACAGCACGGGCAGGATGGCCTTGTTCGACACCAGCGCCTTCCACGGCGGCTCGATGAACCGCGCGCCCGAGGGGACGATGGCCGCGCCGAACTCGTCCCGGAAGATGTCCTCCCACGGATAAAGCTTGAACAGCGTGCCGATGACGCGGTCCTCGGCGTCCAGGAACTGGCCCTCCGCGCTCAGCCCGATCTTTTCCAGATCGGTGTAATGCGCGCCCATGCCGCCTTCGCGCGCGGCCCAGGCCATGGCCTCCACCGTGGCGTAATCCTCGGCGTTGCCGGCGGCGGCGGCGAAGTGGATGTCGGTGTTCGCGGGGAACAGCTCGCGGAAGCGTTCGGCCAGCGCCTCGTGCAGGCCGTTGAACTGGTCGGCCCCTTCGGGCAGCACGCCCGCCTTGATCTGGTCCTCCAGCCACTGCCACTGGAAGGACGCGGTTTCGTACAGCGAGGTCGGCGTGTCCGCGTTGTATTCCAGCAGCTTCGCGTCGCCCCCGTCATAGGCCAGATCCATGCGGCCATAAACCTCGGGCGCGAAGGACCGCCAGCTGGTCGCCACCAGATCGCGGAACCCCGGAGGGATGCCCATGCGGTCCATCAGCCGTTCGTCCTTCACGATGCGGTCCACGGCCTCGCGGCACATGCCGTGCAGTTCGGTCGCGGGATCCTCGATCCGCGTCTCGATCTCCTCCAGCGTGAAGCGGTAGGCGGAGGTTTCGTCCCAATAGGGCTCGCCATGCATCTCGGCGAAGGTGAAGCCGGTTTCGGCTTCGCGCTGGTCCGCGCGGGGGGTAAGGCTGATCTTTTCCATGAACACCGTTGGGCCAAAGCGGAACGCCCGCGTCAAGTCCCAGATAGGGTTCGGCGTGGGTTCACGCAACTGTCACATCCCTGTGATGCGCGTGTCACCTTGCCGCGTCAGGTGTCGCGGCAACGAACATGAGGACCCACATGAACCGATACGCGCTTTCCTCGATGCTGGCACTGGCGGCCGCCATGCCGGCCGCGGCCGAAACGACCTTCAACCGCATCGCCTCCTTCGCCACGACCGAGAACATGGCCGAGGGCGAGGATCGCGCGCAGCCGACCTCGGCCGAGATCATCTCGGTGTCGGAAGACGGGATGACGCTGGTCTATTCCGACAGCCCGCACGGGGTTCTGGGCTTTGTCGACATCACCGACCCGACGCAGCCGAAGCCCCTGGGCAACGTGGAGATGGAGGGCGAACCCACCACCGCCGTCATCATCGGCGACCGCGCCTTCGTGGGCGTGGACACGTCCGACAGCTTCACCGAGCCCTCGGGCCAGCTGCGCATGCTGGACATGAAGACGGAAGAGGTTCTGGCCTCCTGCGATCTGGGCGGGCAGCCGGATTCGGTCGCCAAGTCCAAGGACGGCAGCTTCCTGGCCGTCGCCATCGAGAATCAGCGCGACGAGGACGTGAACGACGGCGCCCTGCCGCAGATGCCCGCCGGCTTCGTGGTGAAGCTGCCCGTGACGGACGGGACCATCGACTGCGACGCCATGCAGACCATCGACCTGACCGGTCTGGCCGACATCGCGCCCGAAGACCCCGAGCCGGAATACGTGGACATCAACGACGCGGGCGAGATCGTCGTCACGCTTCAGGAAAACAACCACATCGTCATCATCGGCGCCGACGGGAAGGTCGCGTCGGATTTCTCGGCCGGCACCGTGTCGCTGGACGGGATCAACACGGAAGATGACGGCGCGCTGTCCTTCGACGGCAGCCTGACCGACATTCCGCGCGAACCCGACGGCGTGCAGTGGCTGGGCGACGACCACATCGTGACGGCCAACGAAGGCGACTGGAACGGTGGTTCGCGCGGCTGGACGATCTTCGACCGTGACGGCACCGTCGTCTACGACGCCGGCAACAGCTTTGAACATGCCGTGGCGGCCATCGGCCACTATCCCGACAAGCGGTCCGACGCCAAGGGTGCCGAGCCTGAGTCGATCGAGGTCGGCACCTTCAACGGCACCACCTACGTCTTCGTCGTGTCCGAACGCGCCTCGGTCATCGGCGCCTATGACGTGACCGATCCGGCAAAGCCGGTGCTGACCCAGATGATCCCCTCGGGCGTCAGCCCCGAAGGTCTGGTCGCCATTCCCGCCCGCAACCTCCTCGCCTCGGCGAACGAGGCCGATCTGGGCGAAGACGGCGGCGCGCGCGCCCATGTCATGCTGTTCGAGCCTGGCACGGGCCCCGCGGCCTATCCGATGCTGACCTCCGAAGGCTCCGACCCGCTGATCGGCTGGGGCGCGCTGTCCGGTCTGGTCGCCGGCGAGGGGACGACGCTTTATGCCGTGTCCGACAGCGTTTATGGCAAGCAGCCCGCGATCTACACGATCGACGCCGCGCAGACGCCGGCGAAGATCACCGAAAAGCGGATCGTGACGCGCGACGGCCAGCCGGCTGAAAAGCTGGATCTGGAAGGCATCACCACGGACGGGGCCGACGGCTTCTGGCTCGCCTCCGAAGGCAACACGGAAAAGGAGATCCCGCACGAGATCCTGCACGTGGGCGCCGATGGTGCGATCACCGAGGAGGTGACCCTGCCCGAGGCCCTGCTGGAAGGCGAAAAGCGCTTCGGCTTCGAGGGCATCGCCAAGGTCGGCGACGTCCTGTGGATGGCCGTCCAGCGCGAATGGAACGACGAGGCTGGCCATGTGAAGCTGCTGGCCTATGACTCGGCCAAGAAGGAATGGCTGGGCGGCGTGTCCTACCCGCTTGAGGAAAAGGGCGACGGCTGGATGGGCCTGTCCGAGATCACCGTCCATGGCGATCACGCCTATATCGTGGAGCGTGACAACCTGATCGGCGACGCCGCCAAGGTGAAGAAGATCTTCCGCGTGGCGCTGGACCAAATGCAGCCTGCGATGACCGACATGCCCGTTGTCACGAAGGAAGAGGTCCGCGACCTGATCCCCGACCTGAAGCGTACCCACGGCTATGTGGTCGACAAGGTCGAGGGCTTCGCGATCACTTCCGACGGCGAAGGCTGGGTCGTGACCGACAATGACGGCGTGGACGACAGCTCGGGCGAGACGCTGTTCTTCTCCATCGGCAAGTTGAAATAAGGGGTCGGACCCCTTCGGATCGAACGGTTTCTATGGGGCGGCGGGCCAGAAACCCGCCGCCCTTGGCGTTTCCGGGGTCGGCCCTTCAAGATTTCGTTGCTTGCGTTCGGGGGCGGTTTCGCCGTAGACGCGCCCCGTCCCGGTCGCAGCCTACCCGGGTGATCAAAACAAGGGTTTGAACACATGAAGACGATCGTCATCTGCTCCGGCGGGCTGGATTCCGTGTCGCTGGCGCATGTTCTGGCCGCCGAAGGGCATCTTTCGGCGCTGGTGTCCTTCGACTACGGCCAGCGTCACCGCAAGGAGCTGGACTTCGCCGCCCGTGCCGCCACCCGGCTGGGCGTGCCGTTCCACCGGATCGACATGCGCGGCATCGGCGCGGCCCTGACCGGTTCCGCCCTGACCGACGATGTGGACGTCCCCGACGGCCATTACGCCAAGGAAACGATGCGCATCACCGTCGTGCCCAACCGCAACGCGATCATGCTGACCATCGCCTTCGGCGTGGCCGCGGCGCAGGGGGCCGATGCGGTGGCCACGGCCGTGCATGGGGGCGACCATTTCATCTATCCCGACTGCCGCCCCGCCTTCACCGAGGCGTTCCAGACGATGCAGGACGCGGCGCTAGACGGATACGCCTCCGTCCGGCTGGTGACGCCCTATGTGCACCGCAGCAAGGCCGACATCGTGGCCGACGGCGCGCGCGTCGGCACGCCCTTTGCCGAAACGTGGTCCTGCTACAAGGGCGGCGACCTCCATTGCGGCCGCTGCGGCACCTGCGTCGAACGGCGCGAGGCGTTCGATCTCGCGGGCGTTCCAGATCCGACCGATTACGCCGATCCCGACTTCTGGCGCCACGCGGTGGAGGGGCACCGCTGATGTACCGGATCACCAAGGAATTCGCCTTCTGCGCCTCGCACCAGCTGGTGGGCCTGCCCGAAGGGCACCAGTGCGGCCGCCTGCACGGCCACAACTACGTCGTCGTGGTCGAACTGGCCTCCGCCACCCTGAACGCCCACGGCTTCGTGCGCGACTACGGAGAGTTGAAGGCGCTGAAGGACTACATCGACACCACCTTCGACCACCGCCACCTGAACGAGGTGATGGACGACGATCTGGTGACGGCCGAAAAGCTGGCCCGCCATTTCCACGACTGGTGCGCCGTCCTGTGGCCCGAGGTGACGGCGGTGCGCGTGTCCGAAACCCCCAAGACCTGGGCGGAGTACCGGCCATGATCCGCGTGTCCGAGATCTTCGGCCCAACCATCCAGGGAGAGGGCGTGCTGATCGGGCTGCCCACGGTCTTCGTCCGTTCAGGCGGGTGCGACTACCGGTGCAGTTGGTGCGACAGCCTCCACGCCGTCGACAGCGCCTTTCGCGACACCTGGACCCCCATGACGGCCGAGGCGATCCTGACCCGGATCGAGGATCTGTCGGGCGGCCGGCCGCTGACCGTGTCCCTGTCGGGCGGCAATCCCGCCATCCAGCCCTTCGGCCCGCTGATCGCGGCGGGGCAGGACAAGGGGTATCGCTTCGCACTGGAAACCCAGGGGTCCATCAGCCAGCCGTGGTTCGTGCGGCTGGACACGCTGGTGTTGTCCCCCAAACCCCCCAGCAGCGGGCAGGACACGGATTGGGACGCCTTCGCGCGCTGCCTTCTGCCGGGGCCGGAAACGGTGATGAAGATCGTGGTCTTCGACGATGCGGACTACGCCTTTGCGCGCGACGCGGCGGCCCGCTTCCCGCACCTGCCGCTGTATCTTCAACCCGGCAACCCGATGGTGGACGAGGCGGCGGCCGTGGATCAGAACGGCCTCGTGGACCGGATGCTGTGGCTGATCGACAAGACCGTGGCGGATGGCTGGTTCACCCCGCGCATCCTGCCGCAACTGCATGTCATCCTTTGGGGCAATAAAAGGGGCGTATGATGGAAGAGAACATCTATTCGGGGCTGAAGCAGCTGGGCGGCGCGACCGTCATGCCCCAATCGCCCGAGGAGGCGGTGCTGGAACGGGTGAAGAACCCGCAGGACGTGTCCTACCTCGTGCGTTTCACCGCGCCGGAATTCACCTCGCTCTGCCCGATGACGGGGCAGCCCGACTTCGCGCATCTGATGATCGACTACGTGCCCGGCGACTGGCTGGTGGAATCGAAGTCGCTGAAGCTGTTCCTCGGGTCATTCCGCAACCATGGCGCGTTCCACGAGGATTGCTCCGTCCTGATCGCGCGGCGGCTGGTGGAGTTCCTTGATCCGCAATGGCTGCGCATCGGCGCCTACTGGTATCCGCGCGGCGGCATTCCGATCGACGTCTTCTGGCAGACGGGCGAACCGCCAAAGGGCGTTTGGATCCCTGAACAGGGCGTGCCGCCCTATCGCGGACGCGGCTAAGTGAATTGCGCGGCGGTTCGGGGCGGGGTAGCCAAGGGCATGTTCCGTCGCGCCCTTCTCCTCGCCTGTCTTGCCGCCTCGCCCGCCGGGGCGCATCCGCATGTCTTTGTCGACGAATCCGTCGGCTTCCGGATGGACGGGGACGCCCTGACCGGGCTGCGGATCGTCTGGCTGTACGACGCGTTCTCCACCCTCGTCCTGTATGACCAGCTTTGGCTGGACGAGGATGGCGATGGCCAGCTGAACGCCGAGGATCTGCAGAAGGTCGCCGCCGGCGAAACCGAATGGGCCGAGGATTACGAAGGCGACACCTACCTGTTCCACGGCAACGCCAAGGTGCCGCTGACCCGTCCGGAAAACGGCACCGCCCGCATGGTGGGCGACCGGGTGGAGGTGACGTTCGACCTGCCGCTGGCCGACCCCCTGCCCATGGCGGGGCAGGAGGTGGTGCTGAAGATGTACGCGCCCGACTATTACTACGCCTACACCGCCAAGGCCGTGCTGGACACGCCCGAAGGCTGCCACACGCGCATCGTGCCCTTCACCCCCGACAGCGTCAGCCTGCGCCTTCAGGCCGAACTCGCAAAGCTGGGAACCGAGGAGATGCCCGACGATCCCAACATCGGCGCCAACTTCGCCGAGGAAGCGCGGCTGGCATGCGACTGATCGCGGGGCTGGCGGCCGCGGCCCTGCTGGCCGTCGTCCTGATCGGGCTGGGGGATCACTACGGGCTAGCCGCGCTGGGCTGGGCGTCCGGCGTGCAGCAAAAGGTGCAGACCGAGATGGCGGGCGTGATCCGCGCGATCAAGGCGGGCGACCCCTGGGCCCTTGCCACCCTCTGCGGGCTGAGCGGGGCCTACGGCTTCCTGCACGCGCTGGGGCCGGGGCATGGCAAGGTGCTGCTGGGCGGGGCTGCGCTGGGCACCACGGCCACCGCGCGCCGCATCTTCGCGCTGGGGGCGGCCGCCAGCCTGGCGCAGGCGCTGGGGGCCATCCTTCTGGTGCTGGTGGTCGTGAACCTGTTCCGCCTGACCTCGCAAGAGGCGTCGGCCCTGGCCGAGGGGGCGCTTGCCACCTTCAGCCGTCTGGCCATCGCCGCCATCGGCGCGCTGCTGGTCTGGCGCGGGCTGCGGGCGCTGCGGGCCGAACAGCACCATCATCACCATTGCGGCTGCGGCCATTCTCACGGCCCCACGGCGGCCGAGGTGACGAACCTGTCGTCCCGGCGCGAGACCTTCGCCCTGATCCTGTCGGTCGCGGCACGCCCCTGCACCGGCGCGATCTTTCTTCTGGTCATCGCCTGGCGCTTCGGGATTCCCGGCGCGGGGGTGCTGGGGGTGCTGGCCATGGGGCTGGGCACGGCCGCGCTGAACGCGCTGGCCATCGGCGGCGGGCTGGCCGCGCGCCGGCTGGCCTGGCTGGGCCGCCGGACGGGCAACGCACGCCGGGCGGGCGTGCTTCAGGTGGCGGCGGGGGCGGCGGTCGTGGGCCTGTCCGCGCTGACGCTCGCATGAACGACGCGCTGAACCTTGTCGGCCGGGTGCTGATCGCGCTGCTGTTCGTGGGCGGCGCGCTGCAGAAGGTGACCGAGCCCGCCCCGGTGGAAGGGATGATCGCGGGTCTTGGCTTGCCGGGTGGGCTCGTCTGGCCGGTGGCCCTGTTCGACCTGATCGCGGGCGTGCTCCTGGTGACGGGGCCGCGCGTGCGGCAGGTGGCGCTGGTGATGGCCACCTATTGCATCCTCACCAGCTGGTTCCACTGGCAGCTTCGGGCCGATCCGTGGCAGGTCACGATCTTCGTGAAGAACTGGGCCATCGCCGGCGGCCTTCTGGTGCTGGCCGCCAGCGGTCCGGGCCGCTTCGCGCGCTAGACCTCCATCCCCGCGGTGCCAAGGATCGCGGCCAGCGCGGCGTTCAGCCCGCGCAGCGACAGCTCCGGCTCCACATCGATCCATTCCTCCAGCGTGTGGGCCCGGCCGCCCGCGCCACCGCTGCCGAATTTCACCGCCGGGATCCCCAGGCTCATCGGGATGTTCGCGTCGGTGGAGGAGGCGGAAAGCACCGGCGTGAACCCGAAGGCGCGGATCGCCTCCATCGATGCGGTGACGATGCGCTGGTCATGGCCCGTGCCGCCCGCCGGACGCGCGCCGATCTGCGCGGCCTCGGCCCGGATGGACCCGTTGGCGGTGTCGCCGCGCGCGTTCTCGTTTTCCACCGCCGTGGCGATCAGGCGGTGCATCTCTGCGTCGATCCGGGCCAGTTCGGCGGGCGAGGTCGAACGCAGGTCCACCTCCACCCACACCTCCTCGGGGATGGCGTTGATGGAGGTGCCGCCCCCGAACACGCTGGCGCAATAGGACGTGCGGGGATCGGCCGGCACCTCGATCTTCGACAGGCCCACCAGCATCTCGCCCATGGCATAGGCGGGGTTCACGGTGCCGAAGGCGCCAAGGCTGTGCCCACCCGGCCCCCGGAACGTCACGCGGTATCGGTTGGACCCGACGGCCCCCGTGACCAGATCCGGCGTCTCGATCCCGTCGATGGTGAAGAAGGCGGCCACCTTGTCGCGATACGCCCCTTCGGTGAAGAAGTGGCGCACGCCGCGCAGGTCGCCTTTCCCTTCCTCGCCCACGTCGCCCATGAACAGGATGTCATGCTCGGTCCAGATGTCGGCCGCGTCCAGCGCGCGGACAAAGGCCAGAAGGGCCGCCAGCCCGCGCGTGTCGTCGCCCACGCCGGGAGCGAACAGCTTCGTGCCCTCGCGCCGCACGGTCACGTCCGTGCCTTCGGGGAACACAGTGTCCAGATGCGCCGACACCACAACCAGCGACCCGTTGCCCCGCCCGCGCCGCAGCCCGGTCACGTTGCCGATGGCGTCGGTCGTCACATCCTCCAGCCCCAGCGCACGAAACCGCTCGGCATAGGCCGCCGCGCGCCGTTCCTCCCGGAAGGGCGGGGCGGGGATTTCGGTCAGGGTGACGATCTCCTCCACGAACCGGTCGTGATCCGCGCGCAGCGCGTCGGTCGCGGTCGTGAACCGGGGGTGGGAGAGAATGGTGGTCATGTCGAAGGTCATGGGCGGGCTCCTTTGCCGGTCCACCATTTTCCGGGCGGCGGCGGGATGCAAGGCCGCCGGGGGTGCACAACGGCCACGCAAGGGCACCTGCCTGCAGAAAGGCCGTGCGCGCCGCGGGGGCTGGATGTAAGCCGACCGTCAGGTCGCGCGCCGTGCCCGGAGGCCGCACCCCCTTCAAGACCGGGCCGACAGGAGGTGCATGTGAGCTTCTTTCCCCGCTGGACGCCCGCCACGGGCCCCATGGTGCAGCCGGATGAACGGCTGGGCTGGGGCGCGACGGTTCCCCTTGGCCTGCAACATCTGGTTGCGATGTCGGGCTCGACCATCCTTGCGCCACTCCTGATGGGGTTCGATCCGAACCTGGCCATCCTGTTTTCGGGCATCGGCACGCTGATCTTCTTCGTGGTGACGCGGGGAAGGGTTCCCAGCTATCTCGGCTCCTCCTTCGCGTTCATCGCGGTGGTCATCGCGGCCACGGGCTATGCGGGGCAGGGGGCGAACGCGAACATCGGCGTGGCGCTGGGCGGGATCATCGCCTGCGGGCTGCTGTATGCGCTGATCGGCGCGCTGGTGATGGCCACGGGCACGGCTTGGGTGGAACGGCTGATGCCTCCCACCGTCACGGGCGCCGTGGGCGCGGCCATCGGCCTGAACCTCGCCCCCGTCGCCACGCAAGGGATCGAGGGGACGGGCCCGCACATGCTGGTGGCGCTGCTGACGGTTCTGGCGGTCGGGCTGGTCGCCGTCTATGCGCCCCCGGCCATCCGCCGGGTGTCGATCCTTGCGGGCATCCTTGTGGGCTATGGCGCCGTGCTGATCCTGGGCAACGGCCTTGGCCTTCTGCCGGGGGTCAATTTCGGGGCGCTGGCCGCCGCGCCGTGGTTCGGCTGGCCCACCTTCCACGCGCCGGTGTTCGACAGCCGCGCCATCTGGCTGATCGCCCCCGTCGCCATCATCCTCGTGGCGGAGAATCTGGGCCACATCAAGGCCATCGGCGCGATGACGGGCCGCCCCATGGACCGCTGGATCGGGCCTGGCTTCATCGGCGACGGGATCGCCACGATGGTGTCGGGCGCCGGCGGCGGCACCGGCGTCACCACCTATGCCGAGAACATGGGCGTCATGGCCGTCACCCGCGTCTTCTCCACGCTCGTCTTCGTGGTGGCGGCGGTGGTGGCGATCTTCCTCGGATTCTCGCCCAAGTTCGGGGCGCTGCTGGGCACGATCCCCGCGCCGGTGCTGGGCGGGCTGTCGGTCGTGGTGTTCGGCCTGATCGCCGCCGCTATGGTGCGTCTGTGGGTAGACAACCACGTCGACTTTTCCGACCCGCGCAACCTGATCACGGTCGGGGTCACGCTGGTGTTCGGGGCCGGCAATTTCGGCATCACCCTGGGCGGCTTCACCGTCGAAGGGATCGGCACGGCCACTGTGGCGGCGATCGTGCTATATCAGCTGCTGGGCCTGCGCCGGGCCGATCGCGTGGTCCTGCCGATGGACGAGGCGTCGGGCCGCTAGGCGCGCCGTTCCAGAACCAGGAAGGCGGCCAGCGCCAGCGCCGGCGCCGCCATCCCGATCAGGGCGGCCGCAAGCCAGCCGCCCTGTTCATAGGCCAGCGCGCCAAATCCCGACCCCACGGCCCCGCCCACGAAGAAGGCGGCCATGAACAGCCCGTTCAGCCGGTTGCGCGTGGCGGCGCCCAGCGCGAAGATCTCCCTCTGGCTGAGGACGAGGTTCATGCCGATCGCCGCGTCCAGCACGATTGCGGCCACCGTCAGCACGATCAGCCCCGGCACCAGCGACAGCGCAAAGGCCGCGATGGCCAGCAGCAGCGCCGCCAGCGTTGCCACCCGCGTGTGGCCCGCATCGGCCCACCGCCCCGCCGCCGGCGCGATCAGGGCCCCCGCCACGCCAGCCAGTGCGAACAGGGCGATGCCGCGCTGGTCCAGCCCGTAGCGTTCCGCCAGCAGCAGGGGCGTCACCGTCCAGAACAGGCTGAACACCGAAAACAGCGCCGCGTGATACAGCGCCCGCCGCCGCAGCACTGGCGTGTCCCGCACCAGCCCCATCATGGAATGGAGGAGGGAGCCGTAGCTCATCCCGCCCTGCGGCATGCGCTTGGGCAGGCGCAGGCGCAGGGCGACGCCCAGCATCACCATGGCCCCCGCCGACAGGGCATAGACCATGTGCCACCCCGCCACATCGGCGATCAGGCCCGACACG
The DNA here is from genome assembly GCF_028307215.1 of Falsirhodobacter sp. 20TX0035. Taxonomy (GTDB): domain Bacteria; phylum Pseudomonadota; class Alphaproteobacteria; order Rhodobacterales; family Rhodobacteraceae; genus Falsirhodobacter. Next base: position 29,419 of record NZ_JAQMHV010000018.1, read on the forward strand.
GGGCGGGCCAGCATGATGCCCAGCAGCAGCCCGCTCATCACATTGCCGACCGTGCGGCCGCGGGTGGCCTCGTCGGCAAGGGCGGCGGCGAAGGGCACCAGCACCTGCACGGCCACCGCCCCCAGCCCGACGGCCAGCCCCGCCGTCAGGAACAGCGCCGCCGATCCGGCCAGCCCCGCCACCACCAGCGCGACCGTCAGGCCCGCCATCAGCGCAAGGATCAGGCGGCGGTTTTCCATCAGGTCGCCCAAGGGCACCAGAAACAGCAGTCCCAGCCCATAGCCGACCTGGGTCAGCGTCACGGTCAGGCCGGCTGCGCCGGGCGACAGGCCCAGATCCCGCGCGATGGGGCCGGCCAGCGGCTGCGGATAATAGAGGTTCGCCACGATCAGCCCGCAGGCGGCGGCGAACAGAAACACAAGCCCGCGGGACAGCGGGCGGGACGGGTCGGTCATGAAAGCCTCGGGGAGGATGCGTCGTTCGCGCGCACCCTAGCGCCGGACATCCGCCGGCGCATCCCCGTTCACGACAGGTTGGCCGCGCGGTAGATGAAGCCGTAGGTCGGATACACCGCGCCAAAGCTGTTGTAGCGGTTCTGCACGCGCACCTGCGACCAGTCGTTCTTTTCGGACACGTCGATCACCATCGTGTCGGTGGTGATGCGGTTGCGTTCCCAGTTGGCCTGATCGACCAGGATGCGGCGCGAATCCACCACATGCGACACCACGGCCACATGGCCCATCGGCATCTTGTGCGTCTTGCGGAACGTCAGCACCGACCCCGCCACGGGCACCAAACCCTTGGGGTAGTTGGCCCCCGCGCCTTCCCACCAAGTCCAGGCGTTGCCCTTGATCTCGATCCCTGACACAGCGCGGGCGAAGGGCACGCACCAGATCCGGCGCAGGTGGCGCATGTCCTGCGTGGCGTCGTTGACGGCCACCCGAAGATCGTCGCGGGTCATCTGTTCGACATAGACCTGACGCGCCCCGGCGTCGGCGAAGGCCGTCCCCGGAAGGGTTAGGGAAAGCACAAGAAGAACCCGTCCGAAAACTCCGGCCATCCGCATTGTCCGCAATATCCCCGATCGTGCAGGCGCTGGTCCTGCCGCGCCTGCCCCATACAGACGCCTTGTCACGCGATCTTCTTTCCGTGAAAGCCCGCCCCCCGCGCAACCTTTTCGGCGCACCGCGCAGTGACCTGCGCGAAAACCTGCCCATTTGGGCGGGACATGGGAACAAAGTCGCTGATGCCGGATGCATTGATCTTCGCCGGTCTTTCGCCCATCTGCCGGTCATGGACTGGATCGCGGTGGATCGTGGCGCACGCCTGCGCTTGTGGAAGATGAACGGGACCACGGTGCTGGGACGGGCCGACGCCCCCCGCCCCGAGACGCGGGAGGCGCTGCTGGCGGCCCTGCCCGAACGAAGCGGGCCCGTGGTCGTGGCGGGGGCGGCGGACCTGTGGGACCTGTGGTCACCCCTGCCTGCCGCGGTGCCCGCGCCGGTTCTGCGGGACGGGCTGCACCTTCTTCCCGGGCTGAGGCAGGACCGCCCGCTGCCCGATGCGGTGAACGGGGCCATGGCGCCCATCGCGGGGCTTCTGGCGGTGCATCCGCAGTTCGACGGCACCCTCGTGGTGGCGGGCGAACGGACGGTCTGGGCCTCCCTCAGCGCGGGGGAGGTGACGGACACGCGCAGCACGCTCACGGGCCGCCTGTTCGACGCGCTGGCCACGGGCGGCACGGTGGACGAACGGGCCTTCGCGGCGGCGCTGCCCGCCACGCTGTCGCGCCCGGAAACGCTGGCCGCGCAACTGGCGGTTCCCGGGCGGGACGACGCGCATCTGGCTGCCGCCCTGATCGGCGCGGAACTGGCGGCAACAAAGGCGTGGTGGCTGGGTCGGTCCGTTCTGGTCACCGGGGAAGGCGCGCTGCCCGATTTGCTGGTGCGGGCCCTTTCGGCGCAGGGCGTGTCGGCCCGTGCTGTTCCGGAGGAGGAGTTGTGGCTGGCCGGCCTGCGCCCGCGCCCCATATCCGCCTGAACGGCAGGAGGCGGCATGCAGGTATTCGACGCGACGCGGTGCGAACTGGGCGAGGGGCTGTTGTGGCATCCCGAACGCGGGCAGATCTTCTGGCTCGACATTCCGGGACAGCGGCTGCACAGCCGGACGGACGCCGGGCCCTTGTCGTGGGACTTGCCCGAAACCGTGTCCGCGCTGGGCTGGATCGACCGCGACCGTCTGCTGCTTGGGTCGGAGACCGGCCTGTTACGGTTCGACCTGCGGGACGGTGGCTGGGACCGTCTGGTCGCGATCGAAGCGGACGATCCCGGCACGCGCGGCAATGACGGCAGCGCAGACCCCTGGGGCGGCTTCTGGCTGGGCACCATGGGCCGGAAGGGCGAGGAGGGGCGGGGCGCCCTTTATCGCTGGTATCGGGGGGAACTGCGGGTGATCCGCAAGCCGATGACCACGCCCAACGCCATGGCCTTCGACACGGCGCGCAACCGGATCTATGTCAGCGACACGCCGGACCACATTGTCTGGATGTGGACGCTGGACGCCGAAGGCTGGCCCGAGGGCGCGCCGCAGGTGTTCCTTGATCTGTCGGTGGAAGAGCTGAACCCCGATGGCGGCGTCGTGGACACTGAAGGGCGGTTCTGGTCGGCGCAGTTCGGCGCGGGCCGCGTCGCCTGCTACAGCCCGGAGGGAGAGTTCCTGAGGGCCGAGCCCTTGCCCGCCTCGCAGACCAGTTGTCCTGCCTTTGGCGGCCCCGATCTGGACGTGCTGTTCGTCACCACGGGGCAGGAGAACATGACGGCCGAGGAGCGGGCCCGGGAGCCGCAGGCGGGCATGACCTTCCACGCCCGTCTTGTCCTTGATGGCCGCCCAGTGCGTGGAACAGCGGCCCCGCGAGTGGATGCGAGCTGACGCGCCTCAGTCCTGCGACGGCTTTTTCCGCCACAGGCGCGGGCGGCGGACCGACCACAGGACCACCAGAAGATAGGCCACGTCCAGCGCCAGCAGCCCCTGCCATGGCCAGGTGAACAGGATCGCGCCCAGCGCGATCACGCCCACAAAGACATAGCGCATGTTCTGCGGGCCCAGCTGCACCAGCTTCAGGGACGGGGTGCGGATGCGGCTGATCAGCAGCCAGCCCACAAAGACCAGCCACAGCGCCACCACGGCCGGGGGCAGCGGCCCGAAGGCGCGATCCACCGCGATGGGCATCAGCGCCAGCATCGCCCCGGCGGGCGAGGGGACGCCGGTGAACCAGCCCGGCATCGCGTCCGCCTCGGTTGACTTGGTGCCGACGTTGAAGCGCGCCAGCCGCATGACGCAGCAGATCACGTAGATCAGCACCGCGACCCAGCCGAGGCCGCCGGTCCCGAACAGCGTGAAATAGACCAGAAGGCCCGTCGCCGCGCCGAAGTTCAGAAAATCGGCGAGGCTGTCCAGTTCGGCCCCGATGGCGCTTTCGCTTTGCAGCATCCGGGCCAGACGCCCGTCCAGCCCGTCAAGGATGGCCGCCAGCACGATCAGCAGGATCGCCTGGTCGGGCCGTCCCTCGATCGCGAAGCGGATGGCGGTCAGGCCCGCGCAGATGGCGCCCAGCGTCATCAGGTTGGGCACCTGCTGCGCCAGGCTCAGGCGGCGGGGCGGGCGGCTCATGTCGCGCGGGCGGGCAGGGCCGCCTGTTCGCCGGTCAGGCGGGCCAGCACGGTTTCGCCGGCGATGGTGGTCTGGCCGGGGGCGACCAGCGGCTCCACCCCGTCGGGCAGATAGACGTCAAGGCGCGACCCGAAGCGGATCAGGCCGAAGCGCTCGCCCGCGACCAGCGGCTCCCCTTCCTTGACGAAGGGCAGGATGCGGCGGGCGACCAGACCCGCGATCTGCACGCAGGCGATGTCATGCCCCGTGGGCGTGCGGATCAGAAGCGCGTTGCGTTCGTTGTGGATCGACGCCTTGTCCAGCGACGCGTTGAAGAACTTGCCCGGCGTGTAGGCCATCTTCGTCAACAGCCCCGACACCGGCGCGCGGTTCACGTGCACGTTGAACACCGACATGAAGATGGAGATGCGCATCCGCGGCGTGGGGTCCAAGCCCAGTTCCGGCGGCGGCACCGCCCGTTCCATCTGCGAGATCAGGCCGTCGGCGGGGCTGATGACCAGCCCGTCCCCGATTGGCGTGTACCGGACCGGATCGCGGAAGAAGTAGTAGCACCAGATCGTCAGCACCACACCGAGCCAGCCCAAGGGCTCCCACAGCCAGAACAGGATCAGCGTGACGACGGCGAAGATGCCGACGAAACGCCACCCTTCGGGATGCATGGGTTTGAAGACGACGTCGGACATGCGCATGGGCGAGGATTTCCTTTTCGGGTTCGGCTGTGAATATCGTCAAATATGGGGTTCCCGCAACACCGACCCGAAATCTTACTGAAACAGTAGGATTTCATTGCCGACCGCAGATGCGCTTGATATGGGGCCTCCATCGCGTTTTCGGAGGGTTCCATGCGTCTTCACCGTCCACTTCTTTTGGGTGCCAGCGTGCTTGCGCTGACATGTGCCGCCCAGGCGCAGACCGAGGTGACGGTTCTTGCGCCCATCATCGTGGACGGATCCGAAGATCCCACCGGTCCCGCCGGCGGCTTCGTGGCCACCTCGCAGGCCAGCGCCACGAAGACCGACACCCCCCGTCTGGAAACGCAGCAGACCGATTCCGTCGTGACGGCCGAACAGATCGAGGCGCAGGGCGCCACCACGCTGGGACAGGCGCTGAACTATTCCTCCGGCGTGTTCGGCGAACCCTTCGGTCTGGACGCCCGCGGCGACAGCCCGCGTCTGCGCGGCTTTGATGGCGGCAACTCGCAGTTCCTGAACGGGCTGAAGCTGCTGCGGACCTCCACCACCCCGTCGTTCGAGGTCTACGGGCTGGAGCGGGTGGAGGTGCTGCACGGCCCCGCAGGCGTGCTTTACGGTGCGGGCAACCCGGGCGGCATGATCAACCAGATCCAGAAGCGCCCCCAGTTCGACGATTTCAACGAGGCGGGCCTGTCCTTCGGCACCAACCAGCGGGCCGAAACCTTCTTCGACCTGAACCGCACGATCACGCCCGACGTGGCCTACCGCTTCACCGGCGTGCTGCGCCACCAGAACGGCAACGCCGAGGAGATCAACGACGACCGCGTCTACCTTGCCCCCAGCGCGACATGGGAGATCGACGGACAGAACACCGTGACCTTCCTCGGCTCCTATCAGTGGGACAACCCGGAGCAGCCGACGGCGACGGACATCTCGACCCTCGCCTCGGGCAACGATCCGCTGGGCCCCGACTTCTATCTGGGCGAGGAGAATTTCAACGAGTCCGACCGCCGGCAGATCAATGTCGGCCTGGAGTGGGAGCATCGGTTCAACGACAGCTGGACGCTGAACCAGGCGTTCCGGTACCAGACGTTCGACTGGGACTACCAATGGCTGTATTTCAGCGCGTTCAATTCCGACGACACGGTGGCACGGGCCGCGATCCGGCAAGGCGAGGACACCTCCACGCTGAACCTCGACACCCGTCTGAGCGGTGAGGTCATGACAGGCGCGGTGCAGCACAAGCTGCTCTTCGGGCTCGACATCCGCAAGTTCGACGAAAAGCTGAGCACCGAATTCGGACGGGCCGGCACCACGGGCGTCCTGCCGCCCCTGTCGATCTCCGATCCCAGCTACGGCTCCGACATCGATCCGGAATGGTGGTACACCTCCACCAGCGATCTGACCTTCCGGCAGACGGGTCTGTACGTTCAGGATGAACTGTCCTTCGGCGGCTGGCGCGCGAGCCTGGGCTTGCGCCACGATTGGACCAGCCGGGAGGGCGAGACCTACACGAACTTCGCGGGCGGCACCGATATCGACCAGGACGCCAGCGAGACGACGGGCCGCGCGGGCCTGTCCTATGTCTTCGCGAACGGCCTTGCGCCCTTTGTCAGCTATTCGACCGCCTTCGACCCTCTGACGGAAACCGACGCGGTGTCGGGGCGTGTCCTGGATCCCACGACGGCCAAACAATGGGAGGCCGGCGTGAAGTACGAGCCCACGTTCTTCCGCGGCTTCTTCACAGCCTCGGTGTTCGATCTTGAACAGGACAATGTCAGCGTGCGTGTGCTGAACGCCTCGGGCGTGCCGGAAACCCGCCAGCGCGGACAGGTGCGGTCGAAAGGCTTCGAGCTGGAGGGCACGGCGGAACTGACGGACAACTGGACCGCCAAGGGCGCCTACAGCTACACCGACGCCGAAACCGAAAGCGGTGACTTCACCGGGCTGACGCCGGAGAACTCTCCCGAAGATGTGGCCAGCCTCTGGGTCGGCTATGATTTCGCGGACGGAACGCGGCTGGAAGGGCTGAACGTGGGCGGTGGCGTCCGCTACATCGGGGAACGCTTTGGCGATGCCAGCAACCTTTACAAGATGAGCGACGAGACGCTGCTGGACGCCTCGGTCAGCTATGAACGGGAAGCGTTCGAAGCCCGCCTGACGGTCCAGAACCTGACCGACGAGGAGTATCTGGCCAATTGCGGCACGTTCGGCTGCACCTATGGCGCCGGGCGCACCGTCGTGGCGGACATCGCCTACAAGTGGTGACACGGCGGCGGGTCCTGTCGCTTCTTGCGGCGTCCTTCGTGGCGCCGCGCCTTGCGCTCGGCGCGGTCCCCCTGCGGCTGGCGGCCGTGGACTGGGCGATGCTGGAAACGGCCATAGCCCTAGGCAACACCCCCGTGGCGGCGTGCGAGGTGAAGGGCTTCCGGCGCGACGCCGTGACGCCCGTGCTGCCGCCGGACATCGTCGATCTGGGTCTGCGCGGCGCGCCCAACTTCGAACTGATGCAGATCGTGCGGCCCGACCTGATCCTGTCCTCCCCCTATTACGTCCGTCACCTTGCGCGGATGGAGCCGATCGCCCCCGTCCTGACGCTGCCCTTCTTCGTGCCGGGGGAGGCGCCCTTGCCCAAGGCCATGGCCGCGCTGACCGAATTGGGCGCGCGGATCGGGGCCGATCCCGCCCCGGCCCTTGCGGCCGCCGAAGCGGAGTTTGCCGCGGCCCGCGACCGGCTGGCCCCTGTTGCGGACCGGCCCGTCTATCTGGTGAACATCGGCGATTCGCGGCACTTCCGGGCCTTTGGAGCCGACAGCCTGTTCGGCAACGTGCTGGAACGGGCGGGCCTGACCAACGCCTGGGCCGACCGCACGCGGTTCGCCTTCACGGCCTCCGTCCCGATCGAGGCGCTGGCCGCGCGGCCCGAGGCGCGGATCGTCGTGATCGGCGCCCCGCCCGTGCAGACCGAAGCGGAGTTGCGCCGTTCCGTCCTGTGGAACCACCTTCCCGCCGTGGCCGAACGCCGGCTGCACCGTCTGCCCGAAATCAGCCCCTTCGGGGGCATCCTCGCCGCTCGCCGCTTTGCGACCGAACTGGTCCACGCGCTGGGGGCGGCATGATCCGCGCTTTGCCCTTCTTTTTGGCCGCGGGCGTGGCGGCGGCCCTGTGGGTCCATGCGGCACTGACGCTCGTGCCGCTGTCGGACTGGCCCGCATGGCCCTTTGATCCCGACACCATGACCCTGCCGCAGATCCTTTTGGCCTTCGGGCAGATGCCGCGCGGTGTGGTGGCGCTGTTGGTGGGCGCGGCGCTGGGCCTGTCGGGGGCGGTGTTGCAGGCGGTCTTGCGCAATCCGGCCGCCGATCCAACAACGCTCGGCATTTCCTCGGGCGCGCAGCTGGCGGTGGTGGTGGCCACGATCTTCGCGCCGGGCGTGCTGGACGGGGGGCGCTGGCCCGTGGCGCTGGCCGGGGCGGGGATCGCGGCGGGGCTGGTGGTGGCGCTGGGCGCGCGCCGGGCCTTCGCGCCCGTGACGATGGTCATCGCGGGGCTTCTGGTGGGGCTGACGGCGGCGTCCCTGTCCACTGCGATCACGCTGGCGCAGGGAGAGTATCTGCTGACGCTGGTGATGTGGAACAGCGGATCGCTGGTGCAGCAGGACTGGTCCACCGTGCGCGGGCTGGCGGCGGTTCTGGCGGTCTGCGCCGTGGGGGCGGCGCTTCTGGCCCGCCCGCTGCGGGTCCTGTCGTTGGGCGAAGGGGCGTCCGCGCTTGGCCTGAACGTGGCGGGGGTGCGGCTGGCCGTGATCGGGCTGGCGGTCTGGCTGGCAGCCAGCGTCACGGCGGCCGTCGGGCTTGTGGTCTTTGTCGGCCTTGCCGCGCCGGCCATTGCCCGCGCCGCCGGGGCACGGCGGCACGGGCAGGTGCTTTTGGTGGCGCCGCTGGCCGGGGCGCTGCTCCTGTCCCTTTGCGATGGCGCGGTCCTGTGGGTTGCCGGTGCTGGGGGCGAGATGTTTCCCACAGGTGCCGTGACCGGCCTGATCGGCGGGCCGCTGCTGTTGTGGCTGACGATGCGGATGCGCGTGACGGTGCCGCCGCAGCGTGATGGCGGCGGCGCGGTTCCCCGCCTGTCCCGCCCGTTGCCGGTTCTGGCGCTGTTAGCGGGGGCGCTGGCGCTGGCCGTCCTTGCGCTGATCTGGGTGGGCCGGGTGCCGGGCGGATGGGTGGTGCTGGACGCCCAGAGCTTTGCCGATTTCCTGCCCACCCGCCTGCCGCGTCTTGCGGCAGCGGGGGCGGCGGGGGCGATCCTTGCGCTGGCGGGGGCGATCCTGCAGCGGATGACGGCCAATCCCCTCGCCTCGCCCGAGGTGCTGGGCGTGTCGGGCGGCGCCTCGCTGGGTTTTGCGCTGGTGGTGTTTCTTGTGGCGCAGCCCACGGCGGGGGGGCTGCTGGCGGGTACCATGGCGGGCGGGGCAGTTGTGCTGGCCGTGGTGGGCGCGCTGGCCCTGCGGGCGGGCGCCACGCCCGAACGCCTTCTGCTGGCGGGCATCGCGCTGTCCTCCCTCGCCTCGGCCGTGCTGTCGGCGATGATGAGCCTGGGGGACGCGCGATCCTGGAAGGTGCTGGAATGGCTGGGCGGGTCGTCGGCGGCGGTGACGCCCACGGGGGCCGGGGCGCTGTGCATCCTTGCGGTGGTGGCCTTGGCGCTGGCGCTGGCCATGACGCGCTGGCTGGCCGTGATGCCCTTGGGCGACGGGGTGGCGGGGGCGCTGGGGCTGCCGCTGCGGCGCGTCCGGCTGGCGCTGATCCTTCTGGCGGGCTTTGGCACAGGGGCAGCGACGCTTCTGGTCGGGCCCCTGTCCTTTGTCGGCCTGATGGCGCCACACATCGCGCGGCGGTCTGGCTTCGCCCGGCCGGCCGGGCATCTGGCCGGGTCTGCCCTGATCGGCGCGCTCTTGATGATCCTGTCGGATTTCGGCGCGCGCATGGCCACCTTTCCCTATGAACTGCCGCTGGGCCTTTTCGCGTCGCTGATCGGCGCGCCCTATCTGGTCTGGCTGATCCTGCGGAGGCACGCATGACCCCCCTTTTCGACCTGCGCGACCTGCGGGTGTCTGTTCCGGGCCGCGTGCTGCTGCACGGCGTGTCGCTGTCGATCCCGGCCGGGCGGATGGTGGCCCTGATCGGGCATAACGGGTCAGGCAAGTCGACGCTTCTGAAGACGCTGGCGCGCCAGATGCGGCCCGAATCGGGCCATCTGGCGTTCGAAAGCCGGGCGCTGGCTTATTGGCCCGCCCGCGATCTGGCGCGGCGTCTGGCCTATCTGCCGCAGCACACCCCGCCGGCCGAGGGGATGACGGTACGCGAACTCGTGGCGCTGGGCCGTTATCCATGGCACGGCGCGCTGGGCCGCGTTACGCCCCATGACCGCCGGGTGGTGGAGGCCGCGATCGCCGAATGCGGCATCGGCCCCTTTGCCGACCGGCTGGTGGACACCCTGTCGGGCGGCGAACGCCAGCGGGCGTGGCTGGCCATGACCGTGGCGCAGGAGGCGGGCTGCCTTCTGCTGGACGAACCGATCAGCGCCCTCGACATCGCCCATCAGGTGGAGGTGCTGTCGCTGGTCCACCGCATGTGCCGCGATCAGGGGCGCGGGGTGATCGTGGTGCTGCACGACGTGAACATGGCCGCCCGCTTCTGCGACCAGGTGATCGCCCTGCGCGCGGGACACGTCGTGATGCAGGGCACGCCTTCCGAACTGATGACAGAGTTGTGCTTGGCTAAAGTTTACGGAATTGGTATGGAAATCGTGACTCAGCCATCGACCGGCGCACCGGTCGCTTTTCCGCGTTAGGAGACAGCCTTGGAACGGACGACGGCTTTTCTGGATATTCCTGCGGCGACCTTTCTTCCCGGCCTGATCCAGCGCGCGGCGGAACTGGAAATGGCGGTGGCCGACACCCCGCGCGGCAAGGCGGTAGAACTGTATTACGGCACGCTGGAGGTGATCGACACCGGCCCGCGCACCACGGTGGAACTCACCTCCTCGGACGCGGCGCGGCTTTTGAACCTGCGCGACACGCTGACCTGGCATCTGGACCAGGTCGGGCTGAAGCATTGCATCACCTGGGCCAAGATGAAGGGCGGCGCCAACCCGGCGAACCTGGCGCTGGGCCACGTGGTTTGGGTCAGCGAGATCTCCCCTAATTTCACGCGGGTGCGGCTGGCGGGGAACTACACCCGCTTTCTGGAAGGCGGCTTCCACTTCCGCCTGCTGCTGGGCCCGAAGGAACTGGGCTGGCCGTCCACCGACGACACCGGGGGCACGGTCTGGCCCGGCGGGTTGAGCCAGTGGCACCGCCCCGTCTACACCGTCCGCGGCATCTGCCCGGAAGGGCGCTGGATCGACTTCGACATCTTCCGCCATGAAGGCGGCCGCGCGAACGACTGGATCGCCACGCTGGAGATGGGCGAGGAGGTCGGAATCACCGGCCCCGGCGGCACCGGCCATGTCGAGGCCCCGTGGGTCGGCCTGTTCGGCGACGAGACCGCCCTTCCGGCGGTGCTGCGTATGATTCGCGGCGCGCCCGAGGGCACGTGCGGCGAGGCGGTGCTTCTGGTGCCGACCAAGGCCGATATCCAGACGGTAGCCCTGCCCCCCGGCATCACCCTGCGCTGGCTGTGCCGCGACGAAGGCGGTGTTCTGATGGACGCCTTCCGCGCCCTGCAGGTGCCCGAAGGCCCCCGCTACGTCTTCTACGCCGGTGAAAAGGCCGAGGTGGCGGCGGCGCGCGATCATGTCGCGACGCTGGGCCTGAAGCGGGGCGAGGCGCACACGCTGGTCTACTGGACCGCCGACTGACCCGATCAGGTCAAAGTTTCAGAAGATGCGCGATGGGCCCGGCCTGTCGCGCATTTTTCTTTGCGGCGCCGTAAGGTCCACGCCGGCAAAGCCTTGGCCCATAACGACAAAGCCCCGCAGCCGAAGCTGCGGGGCTTTCGCCAAGACTTGGTGCCCAGAAGAGGACTCGAACCTCCACGCCTTGCGGCACACGGACCTGAACCGTGCGCGTCTACCAATTCCGCCATCTGGGCCGATGTCGTGAGCGGTGATCTACCGACCTGCGCAGGGGGTGTCAACGGGCAATCGCAAGATTTTTGCAAGAACGTCACAAGACTTGCCCGACCCCTTCTGCCAGCGTATCTCGAACACCGTAAGCCAAGGCCCGGGAGAATTTGGGGATGAGCAAGCTGGTCACGATCTTCGGAGGGTCCGGTTTCGTCGGGCGCTATGTGGTGCAGCGTCTGGCCCGCGAAGGGTGGCGCATCCGCATCGCCGTCCGCCACCCGAACCAGGCGCTGTTCCTGAAGCCCTATGGCGCCGTGGGGCAGGTGGAGCCGGTCTTCTGCAACATCCGCGACGACGCCTCGGTGCGGCAGGTGCTGCAGGGGGCGGACGCGGTGGTGAACTGCGTGGGCATCCTGAGCCCCGGCGGCCGCAACACGTTCAAGGCGGTGCAGGCCGAAGGCCCCGGCCGCATCGCGCGGCTGGCGGTGGAGGCGGGCGCGACGCGTCTGGTCCATCTGTCGGCCATTGGCGCGGACGCGGGAAGCGACATCCCCTATGCCCGCACCAAGGCCGAAGGTGAGGCGGCGGTTCTGGCGGCCTTCCCCACGGCCGTGATCCTGCGCCCCTCCGTCATCTTCGGGCCGGAGGACGATTTCTTCAACAGATTCGCCGCCATGTCGCGCCGCTGGCCGGTGCTGCCCGTGGTGCATGGTAAGACGCGGTTCCAGCCGGTCTATGTCGATGACGTGGCCAAGGCCGTTGTCGCCGGGATCGAGCGTGCGGCTCCGGGCGTCTACGAACTGGGCGGTCCGATGCCTGAGGCGTTCCGGGACCTGATGCGCCAGATGCTGACCATCGTGATGCGCAAGCGCCCGCTGCTGGATCTGCCGGTCGGTCTAGCCGGCGTCATGGCGGCGACGCTGGACGGCGTGCAGAAGATCACGGGCGGGCTGGTGTCCAACAAGACGCTGACGCGCGACCAGCTGCGCCTTCTGGCGCGCGACAACGTCGTGTCGCCCGGCGCCCGCGGCTTTGCCGACCTCGACATCGCCCCGCAGGCGTTCGAAGCGGTGATCCCCGAATACCTGTGGCCCTTCCGGCCGACGGGCCAATACGCGCGCCTGCGCCCCTCCATCAAACTTTGAAGGTCTGAACACCGATGCACGACGCGCTCGAAGCCCTCTTCCTTGGCGTGGTGGAGGGGCTGACCGAGTTCATCCCCGTCTCCTCCACCGGTCACCTTCTTCTGGTAGGGCATTTCATCGGCTTCGAAAGCGCCGGCAACAGCTTTGCGGTGATGATCCAGCTGGGCGCCGTTCTTGCGGTGCTGAGCGTCTATGCCGCCCGCCTGTGGGAGGTGGTGCGCGCCGCCCCGCACGATCCGGCCGCGCGGCGCTTCGTGGCGTCCGTCCTGATCGCGTTCCTGCCGGCGGTGGTGATCGGGGTGCTGGCGCATGACCTGATCAAGACCGTCCTGTTCGAAACCCCCCGCCTGATCGCGCTGATGCTGATTCTGGGGGGCGTGGTGCTGTTGTTCGTGGACCGGATGGCGGTTGCGCCCAAGCATGACGATGCGATGCGCCTGCCGGTATGGACCGCGTTCCGCATCGGGCTGATCCAGTGCCTTGCGATGATTCCGGGGGTATCCCGGTCCGGAGCCACGATCGTGGGGGCGCTGGCCTTGGGGTGCAGCAAGAAGGCGGCGGCGGAGTTCTCGTTCTTTTTGTCCATGCCCACGATGCTGGGGGCCTTCACCTACGACCTTTACAAAACGCGCGACCAGCTGGACGCGGGGCAGGCGGGGCTGATCGCCATCGGCTTTGTCGCGGCCTTTCTGTCCGGCCTCTGCGTGGTGCGCTGGCTGCTGGGTTATGTGGCGCGGCGTGGCTATGCCATCTTCGGATGGTGGCGAATCGTGGTGGGCACCTTGTCCCTGATCGCCCTGTCGGTGTGGGGCTGACAGCTATAGGTAATGTATGATGACCTATAAATTTGCCGATCCCACGAGGTTTCGGCGGTAGACGCAAAAATTACTGCATAAATGTCAGCTTTGCTGACTTTTATATGCAAATGTCCTGTGCCAGAAAGCGTTCGACCGCCTCTTCGCAAGGATTGCCCTGCCATGGCCACCCAGCGCATGCTGAAATTCGTGACAACCGAACGGGAGATGCCGGAAAAGCGTCTGCCCGATCTGCGTTCGCAGGATTTCGACGAGATTTACCGTGAATTCGCGGATGCCAAGGCGGCGGAGCAGTCCAGCCGGTGCAGCCAGTGCGGCGTGCCCTATTGCCAGTCGCACTGCCCCCTGCACAACAACATCCCCGACTGGCTGCGCATGACGGCCGAGGGGCGGCTGGAGGAGGCCTACAACCTTTCCCAGGCCACCAACACCTTCCCCGAGATCTGCGGCCGCATCTGCCCGCAGGACCGTCTGTGCGAAGGCAACTGCGTGATCGAGCAGTCGGGCCACGGCACCGTCACCATCGGGTCGATCGAGAAATACATCACGGACGCGGCGTGGGAACGCGGCTGGGTCAAGCCCGGCCTTCCGATTGCAGAGCGGACGGAGTCGGTGGGCATCATCGGCGCGGGTCCCGGAGGCCTGTCGGCCGCTGACATGCTGCGCCGTCAGGGCATCCAGGTCACCGTCTACGACCGCTATGATCGCGCGGGCGGGCTGCTGACCTATGGCATCCCCGGTTTCAAGCTGGAAAAGCACGTCGTCATGCGGCGGGTGGAGCAGCTGGAGCAGGCGGGCGTCCAGTTCGTGCTGAACTGCAACGTGGGCACCGACATCAGCTTCGACGCGATCCGTGGCCAGCATGACGCGGTCCTGATCGCGACGGGCGTCTACAAGGCGCGCGACCTGTCCGGCGACGGTATCGGCGCGCATGGCATCGTGCCCGCGCTGGCCTACCTCACCGCGTCGAACCGCAAAAGCTTCGGCGATGAGGTCGAGGCTTATGACAACGGCAACCTGAACGCAGCGGGCAAGCGCGTGGTCGTGATCGGCGGCGGCGACACCGCGATGGACTGCCTGCGCACCGCGATCCGTCAGGGCGCGACATCGGTGAAGTGCCTGTATCGCCGCGACCGGGCCAACATGCCCGGATCCCAGCGCGAAACGCAGAACGCCGAGGAAGAAGGCGTGGAGTTCAACTGGCTGACCGCGCCCAAGGGCTTTGTCGGCACGGATCACGTCGAAGGCGTGATCGTGCAGAAGATGCGCCTGGGGCCGCCCGACGCCACGGGCCGTCAGGCGCCCGAGATCATCGAGGGCGGCGACTATGTGGAGCCGGCCGATCTGGTCATCACCGCCCTCGGCTTCGAGCCGGAGGACCTGCCCTCGCACTGGAACGCGCCGGATCTGGGCACGACCCGCTGGGGCACGATCAAGGCGGATTTCCGCAGCCATGCCACGAACATCCCCGGCGTCTATGCCGTGGGCGACATCGTGCGCGGCGCCTCGCTGGTGGTCTGGGCCATCCGCGACGGGCGCGAGGTGGCGGGCGCCATCCTCGATTATCTGGCGGCCCCGGCCGCGGTGGCGGCGGAATGATCCGCGCGGCGCTTTTGTGCCTGGCGCTGCCGGTGTCGGCGCAGGCGGCGGGGTTTTCCCCGCCCGACGGCTGCACCACCACGCTGACGGTGCAGTCCAAGCAATGCCGGGTGTCGAACTACTACACCTGCCAAGGCGATCCGGCCGGCACCCAGTGGCGCATCGACGCCGACCAGCAGGGTCCGTTCTTCCTGACGCAGACGAATGCCGAGGGGGAGTGGCTGCAAAGCCATGACGGCGCCCCCGAGGGCGCGCAGCGTCTGGGCCAGGTGCAGGACCCCGGTTCCATCCGCACCCTGTTCGATCAGGGGCAGGACGGCTACGACTTCTGGCTGGAGCGTGAGGACGGCACCCGCACCCATGTCACCGGCCGCGACAAGCTGACGGGGGAGGTGGCGGTCATCGACGGGCAAAGCCTGGCGCGGACCCGCTTCTCCTATGCCGAGACGGACGAGAACGGGACGGTCCTGCGCCAGTCGCGCGGGCAGGAATATGTCAGCCGTGAGCTGGGCAGCTTCTTCGCCGGCCCGACCGAACATTCGGACGGGGCCGGCGGATGGCAGCCGTCGAACGGCAGCCCGATGACCTTCGCCTTTCCCGGCGACAAGGGGTTCGAGGCCAGCCAGCCGATCTTCGACTGCGACGCCGTGATTTCGTAAGGGAGAACGAGATGACGACCGGACATTGCCTGTGTGGCGCCGTGCGCGTCACGATCACCGACCTGCCGAAGGGCTTCGGCATCTGCCACTGCAAGATGTGCCAGCGGTGGACCGGCCTCGCCTTTGCCGCCATCGAGGTGCCGGACGCCCACGTGACGGTGGAAGGGGCGGCGCATGTGAAGGCCTTCCGTTCCTCGGACAGCAGCACGCGGTCGTTCTGCGACACCTGCGGATCGACGCTGTGGTTCCGCGACGATGGCCAGTCAAGCTATGAAATCCCGCTGGGGATGCTGGACGACACGGAGGGCCTGACCGTCACGCATGAGGTCTTCGTGGACCGCAAGGCTGCGGGTTGGTCGGTGGGCGGGCATCACCGCATGGAAACCGAGGCCGACTATTTTGCGCGAAAGGGGCGGTCATGAACGGACATTGCCTGTGCGGGGCCGTGCAGGTCGCGCTGACCGAACGGCCGGACGATCTGCATGTCTGCCATTGCGGCACCTGCCGCCGTCAGGGCGGCGTCGGCTTTGCCCTGATGGTGAAGGCCGGTGCCCTGACGGTTCAGGGCG
>NZ_JAQMHV010000019.1 GCF_028307215.1 Falsirhodobacter sp. 20TX0035
GGCAGGACGTGTTCGATTACATCGAGATGTTCTACAACCCGAAGCGAAAGCACGTGAGAAACGGGATGCTGTCGCCCACCGAGTTCGAGCGGCAGCAAATGATGAGACGTGAAGGCGTCTAAGAAACTCGGGGCTATTCAGGGTGCCCTGCGCCGGTATCGCTCCGCGCTGTTCTTCTCGATGAAGGAGACCTGGGGAGAGGACAAGGCCCGCCGCGTCGAGGCTGACCTGATCCGCCGGCATGAGGAAGCGGAGCAGCTTCATCGCCAGACGCAATCTCGCCGAAGGGGTGCCTTCGCGATGCCGGACAAGCGCGTGGCGCCCAATACCGAGGTGTTCGCATGACCAAGAGCCGGAACATCGGGGCAGGGTCGCCCAACATCTCTCGCTCCATGAAGGTCAGCCACGCCGAGGCCGAGCGCCTGCTGCGTCAGTGGTGGCCCGACCGGACCGTCACAGTGCGCGACATGGCCGAGCGTCTCGGGATCAGCCGCGCTTGGCTCACCAAGCTGGCGCTGCGCTGGAACCTGCCCGACCGCCGGGGCGTCGCCTTCCGCGTCGGTATGCCGGTCCGGGTCCGGGACATGGATTTCATCGACGCCGCCGCGTGCGCCGCGCACTTCGGCCTCCACGTCCAGACGGTCCGTTCCATGGTCTGCCGCGGCGATGCCGACCGGATCGGCCTGAGCGTTTCCCGCGCCCATGCGAACAGCCACTACAAGTCGGTCCCGCTGATCCTAGGCCCCTTCCACTGGCCCAGTCATCGGCAGGCTGCGGCGGAACTGGGCCTTCGTCCCGAGAAGATATCACTGCTCAAGAAGCAGGGGCGCACCGACGAACTGCTGGGCCGCGCCATGGCGGTGCAGAGTCAGAAGGACATGAAGGCCTACAAGGCGAGGGCATCGGCATGACCGACCTGATCAACCATCCGCCCCACTACACCAGCGGCCCCGCGGTGTGCGCCCAGTGCGGCTGCCCCATCGAGTGCATCGACGTGACTTCCCACATGGGGTTCTCTCTCGGGAACGTGGTGAAATACGTCTGGCGCGCGGACTTGAAGGGCGCGGCGCTGGAGGACTTGCAGAAGGCAGCGTGGTATCTCCAGCATGAGATTGAGCGCCGGCACAAGGCAGCGCAGGTGCCGCTATGACGGACCTTCGCACCATCGCCAACGCTCCGCGCGCCCGCTTCATGGCCTTGGCTGACGAGGTGGCCGAGGCCTACCAGATCGACCGCGCCGACCTGCTGGGCAACCGGCGGCTTCGGCTCTGGGTGGATGCCCGCCAGCATCTCTACCTGCTCGCCAAGGAACGGTTCGGCTGGTCCACCACCCGTATCGGCAACCTCACCGGCCGCGATCACTCCACTGTGGTCTACGGCATCCAGCAGGACCGCGCCCGTATCGCGAGGGATCTGGCATGACCGAACGCGAGGCCATCTTCCTCCGCCACCACGGTCTGCCGGTCTGCAAGACGGCCCTGCGCTCCACCGACTTCAACGAGTGGATCCGCCCGATCATCTGCCGCGCCCGCCGCACCGAGCCGCACCTGTTCGACGCCAGCGGCCGCATTCGCAACCACGACACATTCACCCGGTGGCTGGACGAGAACCACCCGCCGAAGGAGGCAGTATGAGCACCCTAGTCAAGATGATGGACCGCTTTGCCCTCGCCGTCCCGGATGGCCACGAGCACTGCATGTCCTACAGCGACGACCGCGCTTTCATGTTCAACCGCGCCGGGGATCTTGTTTCGACCAAGCTCCGCAACGGCGAGAACGACGACACGCTGCGCTTCCGCCTTCACGCCGCCATCACCGCACTGGAGATCCAATGACCGACCGTATCCTTCCCTCCGGCTGGTGGCTCATCCCCTGCATCCTCGGCGGCGCCTGCATCTGGGCCGCGATCATCCGCGCAATCATCCGGGGGCTGGCATGACGGAACCCCATCGCTTCACCACTCGCAGCCGCCATGTCGGAGCCGTAGGCCACGTCGACGACTCCTGGAAGGTCGACATGCGGCGCATCGTCGTCGGCCTGCCGTCGGACATGTTCGACCGGATCAATCGGGAAGCCAAGGACCGCAACCTGCCGTTTACGGAGGTCGTGCGGCAGAGACTGGCGAAAGAGGAGGCAAGCCATGGCTGACACATCCCCTGCCGCTGTGCTGGAACGCGCGGCCTATGATGACGCCCTCGGCAACCGCCGCACCGCCGACATGCTGCGGGCGTTGGTGGCCCGCGCCACCCCCGAGGCCGAGACGCCCGCCGTGCGGGTGAAGGCGCTGGTGTGGTATTGCTTTGGGAAAGAGTGCGAGCGCGCAGAGAGTGGCTTTGGCTTGATCAACGTTGTTTGGGGCTTCCAAGACGGATGCGCCTTCATGATGCACGGGGCCAAGAGCCAAGCATATCCATCAGCCGACGCCGCCAAAGCCGCTGCCCAATCCGACTACGAGGCCCGCATCTTGGCCGCCCTTGAGCCTGCGCCCGTGCAGGGGTGGCGGACGGACATGGACGCGATCCCTAAGGGGTTGGCCGTCTTGGCCGCTCTGTCGAATGGCTGGCACGAGATCATCACCGATCGCTCGGAAGAAGGCGACTATGCCAGGTGGTATGTTTCGCAGGGCCGAACGTCGTTGCCGATCGAGCGCACCCATCCCCGAGACACGGACTGGGGCAATACCCTACGCGTCGTGGCATGGATGCCCCTACCTCCCGCCCCACAGGAGGACGCATGATGCGCCTCCGCTGGATCCACGCCTTCGGCATCGGGCTGGTTGTCTTCGTCGCCCTTATCGCAATCCAGTGGGGGTGACATGAACGCCATCCACAAGGAGATCATGGCACTGCCCGCCGCGGAACGGCTGCCTTACGCGCTGGAACTCCTCCAGCAGCTGACGGGGCAGTCTGCGGAGGACGTCGTTCGCGTCCGCAAGCAGCTGGGCGTCTCCAAGAAGCACGCGCAGATGCTTTTGGCGCGCAACGCGGCGTTCCCCCGCACGCTGACGAAGGAGCAGATCATGACTGCGATCCACGGCCCGGGGTGGGAGCAGGACATACGGTCGGTCGCCGTGATGGCCAGCAAGGTCCGCGAAAAGCACCCGGACCTGATCGAAACAGTCTGGGGGACCGGCTACCGCCTGACCCGCAAGCTGGACGTCGGCACGGATCCGGTGGCCGGCCGCGAGAACTCCGGCGACCCCTGGACGGAGCAGGACGACGAGGATCTGCGCCGCATGATGGAGAACGGCTCCGAGCTGCACGTCATCGCCGACGAGATGGACCGCAGCGAGCGTTCGGTGGCCGACCGGTGGCGCCGCATCCGCGGGAGGAAGGCGTGATGGGCATCCACAGCGTTCCCCAGTCCGCAGAGGCCATCCTCGCGCAATGCGTTGGGAAGGACCGCCTGACTCCGGCGCAGGCGCACGAGATCGCCCGTCGGCCCGGCAAGCAGATCGGTGTCTATCGCTGCAAGCATTGCGGCCAGCATCACGTCACCCACGCCTACGCCAAGCCATTCCGCAGGAGGAAGCACTGATGCAGGATCAACATCTACATGTGCCTGCGCCATGCTTCAAATACGCTGCGGCGCACCACACATTTGATAACGCAGAGAGCGTCGCCACCAGCATGAGCGGATTAGAGATCGCACCGCCCAAGCCTGAGCAGAGGACAACAACAATGAGCGACCTGAGGAAGCTGATTGAGATGGTGGAGGCGGACTACTTCGAGGTGCAGGTGATGGAAAAAGCAATTCCCTTGCGCCAGTGGGGGAACTTCATCGCTGCCTATCACGGGTCTCTTGATGCTGCGCGAGCATTGCATGACGCACTGGTGCCCGGATGGACCTTCGACATTACGAATGGCAGCGCCTTCGTCTGCGATGTAGCCAAAGCCACACCGCAGTATTCAGGCCAATGCAGGGTTCATGCGGCAGCGTGGCTCATCGCCATTTTGAAGGCCTACGAGGCGCGGCAATGACCACCAGCGCGGACGGAGCGGGTCAGCCCTACGCGTTGCGATCAGCTTGCCGAACGCCGCCGCGGATCAACGGCTTCTGGCAGGCGATCAAGCAAGCCGGCACTGATCAGCGCGGCCAAGAACGCATCGCGCGCATCGTCTTGGCACTCGCTCGCTTCGAACGCAGCAGTGCACCGAGCCACAGCGTCGTAATAGGCCGTGGATCTTCCCCAGAGCCAGCTCTCGGTGAGGAAGATCAACGCATGGCCTGTCGCGCGGATGATGTGGAACGTGCCTGTCTCCGGGTTTGCGAACGCAATCGGCTCTTCCCAAACGTGGCTCATAAGTGGCTCCGACCAGACTCTCTTACCAAGAGACAGGACGGTGAAAGAACATATCCAGCATTTCATCGATTAACCACCAAACTAATTTTCTGCTTAACGAGTAATCTGTTGATGGAAAGCGTAAGAATTATGCAACGCAGCCTGACCGAGTGTCGAAGCGGAAAAATCCAGCGCGCCGATATGCGTCAGGAGGCAAGGCAATGAGCAGCATCGCAGAGCGCAAGCGCCGGAAGAAGGCGCGGATCGCGGGCTTTGACCTCGCACCGGTGCCGCGCCGTGAGAAACAGGCCAGGGAGAAGGGACGCTTTGTGAAAGCCGAGGAAGATCCGCGCAACGCCGCGCTGAACATCCGCTGCATCCGCTTCGGGCTCAGCCCCAACCGCAGCAACCGCCACAAGGTCAGCGGCCAGCACATGGCCTGCGACATCGGCTTTGTGCTGGAGGCCCGCTGCGGGGATGCCGAGGTGTCGCGCCTCTGGCAGGTCTGGCAGTCGTGGGGCGCGGCCGAGCGGACGTATCGGCTGCGGTATCTGGGGCAGAGCGAGACGGCGCAATCCTCGGCCATCGCGATGGTGCCGGAACCCATGCAGGCGGACGACGGCCACAGCGTCGACACCCGCACGCCGGACGAGCGCGATCGGGATGCGGTGAATGGCTGGATGCGGTGGCGGGGCTATCTCGGCCACCTGTCGTCGGTGGATCAAGCGGCGCTGCACGCGGCTCGGCGTGAGACGGGGCCGGCACTTTGGCAGGATGGAAATCCCACGGGGCAGGGGATCGCGACACTCGATGCCTTGCGCCACTTGGCAGATATGGCGGAAAAGGGTTGACACCCCTACAATCTGTGGCATCGTGGTTATAATGAAGGGGCACGATTGTGCTTGAGTACGCGCACGGGCCTTCGGGTGCCGCGCCTTTCCTTAGGGTCACATGGACAGCCGAAGCCTCATCTCCGCCGCGCATCAGATCGGAGACATGGCCGTCCGCCTTCACGATCTGCACGCCTCGCTGTCATGGTTAGGCAAGCTGCGGGTGTGGTGGCGCGGCTACCTCTGACGGTGCCGCGCTTCCGCCTTACCGCCCCTTCGCAACCGCTTTGGACACGGCGTCCTTCAAGCTCGGCGCTGCGGCGATTACCTTTGGCACTTCCTTCTTGGGCTTCTTTTCATCGCGTTTACGCTTGTTCATGCCCTTGGCCATGGTCTGGCTCCTGTATGGTCCGACGAGGATCGACGGGTCGCCCACACTACGCCTTTGCCGCAGGATAGATACACAATTCGCGTGGTCACCTAGTGCCGCGCTCTCGATGCCGCCTTCTGGTGGGTGACGTTCTCGAGCCTCAGGTGCACC
Source organism: Falsirhodobacter sp. 20TX0035 (assembly GCF_028307215.1). Classification (GTDB taxonomy): domain Bacteria; phylum Pseudomonadota; class Alphaproteobacteria; order Rhodobacterales; family Rhodobacteraceae; genus Falsirhodobacter. The sequence goes on from NZ_JAQMHV010000019.1 coordinate 5,653, forward strand.
TTAAGGGTTCGGGCCACGCGATGTGCGGCGTCATCCTCCCGAGGACGGATCGTACGCTTACCAATCGTCGTTGCATAGGATGCGAACTAACCCCGCTATCAATCGTTGACTGACAAGAAACGAACGTGCGAGAGTGGCTTATGGTGTGGGTATGGGTTCTGGGCGCTTTCTTCGCCATAACTGTGATTGGTTGCGCAGTGATAATTTGCGGGTAGCTAAGGTTCAGCTTTCCGGAACCAAACAAGAACGTTGATGCGGCAACGTACCTGCGCTAGGGTCGGCGCATGATCGATAAAAAGATGTTAGCTCTCATCGTGCTGATCTACGTAAGTGTGTTTGCTTACGTCTTGATCGCGTAGGAAGGGCACTTGAGGTTAGAGCCGCCGCCGCGATGCTGACCCGGTGGAGTTGATCGCCACCGCCGCGTTCACATGAAGGGCGGGCCCCCGGCGAACCGGAGGCCCCGAGGGTCACTGAACCGCGAAGTTCACGGCCAGCAATACGAGCGTGACCAGAGACACCGCAATGGATGCGTAGGCGAGACGGTCGGACATCGGACTACCTCCTGTATTCGTCCCAAGGTTTCAGACCTTGCGAATAGGCTGACATCGCAAGAGACATATAGCGAGGAATATCGACGGACCGCCCAACCTTTGCGGATGCCACATGGCGCGCGGCAGCATTGCGCCCCCATCCAAGCGCCTCCTCGACCTGCTTGGCCGTCTTGAGGCCGCAGTGGTCCATCCAGGCGAGAAAGTCTTGAGCGGTCATCGAGAGCCTCCTATATTGAAGGGAGAGAGCGCCAGCCCCGCGTCACCGAGGCTGGCACCTTCAGATCACCAGTGGTGGATGATGTTGACGATCAACGCCATTGCCACGATGACCTGAAGGATGAAGGCAAGGTGTGGTAACTTCATGCCTTTCTCTCCTTGCTAGGTTAGGGGCGGGTCATTCCGCCCCTTTCGTATGCTCAATATGCACCAATTGGTGAATGTTGGCAATGGATAAATGCACCAATCAGTGAGATAAATTGGCATCTAGTGCCTGATTGGTGAAAATCGCAATCGCCGCTGGCTGCGATACAGGGTGAAGCAATGGCCAAGCTGACCACGCTGCGCCCCAAGGTCCAGATGCTCGCCCCGCGCCTTGGCCGCCTCCCTGCCGACGAGACCGCACGTCATCGGGAGCGTGATGAGACGCAGGACTGGCGCCGCTGGTATAAGACCAGCCGCTGGCAGAAGCTGCGCTGGTCCGTCCTCGTCCGCGACACCTTCACCTGCGGCATGTGCGGCAAGATCGAGAGCGACACCTCCAAGCTGGTCGCTGACCACAGGACGCCACACCGGGGCAGCGAGCCGCTGTTCTGGGATGCAGGCAACCTCTGGTGCGTGTGCAAGGGCTGCCACGACAGCGCGAAGCAGCGGATGGAACGGCGCGGCCATGCCTGACGTGCCGGGGGGGGTAGGTCAAGATCCCGAAGGGGCAGGCCGCCTAGACCCGCGTCCCAAACATTCGCACTTTAAACCCGGGTCTTTGATTTCCGGGCCCCGCAATCAATCCGAAATCAGAGGTAATTAAATGGCCCGTGGTGGATATCGCCCTGGGGCTGGTCGGCCACGCAAGGAGGCCGGAACGGTCCCGGTTGCAAAGGGAACGGCGGCGAAGCCGGTCGAGACCAAGGATAACGCCGTGATTGAGGATGGGGCGGCGGCTCCAAAGCAGAAGACCCCGCTGGAATACATGCTCGGCGTGATGAACGACGCGACAGCCGATGAGGCGCGGCGTGACCGGCTGGCCATCGCGGCGGCGCCGTTCATGCATGCCCGGGCTGAGGCCGCGGCGTCCGGCAAGAAGGAACAGAAGCAAGAGGCCGCCGAGAGGGTCGCCGCCGGCAAGTTCGCGCCGCGGGGCGGGCCCAAGCTGGCGGTCAATAACGGCTGATGCTGGACTGGTCCACCGCTTGCCCGGATTGGGAGGATCGGATCGTCCGGGGGCAGGGGCTGATCCCGCTCCGCCCGCTGTTCCAGTCGGAAGCCGATTATGCCCTCGGCGTGTTCAAGTCGCTACGGGTGCCGGATCTGCCGGGCAAGCCGACATTTGGGGAATGCACCGAGGAGTGGGTCTTCGACTTCGTGGCCGCGATCTTCGGGGCAAATGATCCCGAGACGAGCGATCAGCTGATCTCGGAGTTCTTCCTCTGCATCTCAAAGAAGAACACGAAATCGACGCTGGCCGCCGGGATCATGCTGACGGCGCTGATCATCGGCTGGCGTGAGGAAGAGGAGCTGCTGATCCTTGCCCCTACGGTCGAGGTCGCAGGGAACAGTTACAAGCCGGCGGCTGCGATGGTGCGAGCAGATCCGGAGCTTTCGGACCTGCTGCATGTGCAGGACCATGTGCGGACGATTACTCACCGTGTCAACAAGTCGGCGCTGAAGGTGGTGGCCGCTGACACGGACACGGTAGGCGGCAAGAAGTCAGGCCGCATCCTGATCGACGAGCTGTGGATCTTCGGCAAGCGGCCCACAGCCGACGCGATGCTGCGCGAGGCGACAGGCGGGCTGGTATCGCGGCCCGAGGGCTTCGTGATCTACCTGACGACGCAATCGGACGCGCCACCGGCGGGCGTGTTTAAGGACAAGCTGGATTATGCACGTGACGTGCGGGACGGCCGGATCAACGACCCCAAGTTCCTGCCGGTGATCTACGAGTTCCCGAAGGCGATCATCGCCGGAGAAGGCTATCTGGACCCCGCGAACTTCTACATCACCAACCCGAACATGGGCCGGTCGGTGTCGAAGGAATGGCTGGAGCGCGAGCTAAAGAAGGAGCTCGGGAAGGACGCGGCAACGCGCGCCACCTTCTTCGCCAAGCACCTGAACGTCGAGATTGGGATGAACCTCCGGGCCAACCGGTGGCCGGGTGCGGACTTCTGGGCGTCGCGCGGAGACAAGAGCCTGACGCTGGAGGCCGTTCTGGAGCGCAGCGAGGTCGTCGTGGTCGGCATCGACGGCGGCGGTCTGGACGACTTGTTCGGATTGTCCGTGGTTGGCCGGGAGCGCGGCAGCCGGGACTGGCTCGCATGGTCCCACGCCTGGTGTCACAAGGGCGTTCTGGAGCGGCGCAAGACGATCGCCACGAAGCTGGAAGGGTTCGCCGGGAACGGGGATCTGACGATCGTGGATGACGAGCTGCAGGACATCTCGGCCATCATCGAGATCATCGGCGACGTGAAGGCCCGCGGTGTTCTGGCGTCGGTCGCGGTTGACCCGGCCGGATTGGGAGAGTTGATCGAGGCGCTGGCGGAGATCGAGGTCACGCAGGAGGCCGGACTGCTGGTCGGCGCGCCTCAGGGCTACGCCATGATGAACGCCATTAAGACGACGGAGCGGAAGCTGGCTAACGGCACGCTGCGGCACTCTGGGGCACCGCTCATGGCTTGGTGCGTGGGCAACATCAAGATCGAGCCCACCGCAACCGCGATCCGGGCCACGAAGCAGAACGCAGGCGACGCCAAGATCGACCCAGCCATGGCGCTGTTCGACGCCGTGACCGTGATGAGCCGCAACCCGGAAGTGGCGCGCGCGCCCGAATACCAGATGATCTTCGTCTGAGAGGACACCATGAAGAACAGAGCCCACAGCCTCCTGACGGTGAAAGCCGTCCGGGAGGGCGATCGCGTGCTGCGCGGCATCGCTACGACGCCCACGCCGGATCGCGAGGGCGACGTGGTCGAACCGCTTGGCGTCAAGTTCTCCAACCCCATGCCGCTCCTCTGGCAGCACCGGCACGACAAGCCGGTGGGCACGGTCAAGTTCAGTGCGCCGACGGCGGCCGGCATCGAGTTCGAGGCGACGCTGCCGCGGATCGATGAGCCGGGCGTGTTGAAGGATCGCGTGGATGAAGCCTGGCAGTCCGTGACGCATGGCCTTGTTGCCGGTGTCTCGATCGGCTTCCGCCCTCTGGAATACTCGCTGATGGAAGGGGGCGGTTACCGCTTCCTCGAAAGCGAGATCTACGAACTGTCGCTGGTGACGATCCCGGCCAATGCCGAGGCGACGCTCCAGCTTGTGAAATCCCTCGATGTCGACCTCGCCCCGTCGGGCCGCCTGCCGTCGCCGTCGAACCCCGCGCCCTCCGCCGAGGGGCAAGCCGTCCGTGTGGTGAAGCTGCACAAGGAGCCGAAGGCGCAACCCTTCGTCATCCGCCGCATCAACCGCTGACGGCCCCGTCCTCATCCTGCCCTTGGACAAGGCCAGCGGGTCGCGACCGCGTCCCAACCCCTCATGGAGAACCACAATGGCAACCTATGCCGAACAGATCGCCGCATTCGAGGCGAAGCGCGCGGCCAACGTCGCGTCGATGAAGTCGCTGATGGACGCGTCCGCCGAGAAGGGCGAGACGCTGGACGCGGAAGGTCAGGAGCAGTTCGACGAGCTGCAGGCCGAGAACGAAGCCGTCGACAAGCACCTGTCCCGCCTGCGCGCGATGGAGAAGGCGGCCATGGACACCGCCAAGGCGGTCGACGGCCAGAACCCCACGGCAGCAGGCCAGTCGCGCGATCCCCGCGTGCCGGCGCAGGTCAAGATGACCGAGAAGCTGGAGAAGGGCGTCGGCTTTGCCCGTCTGGCCAAGGTCAAGGCGCTGGCCAAGCTGGATGGCGAGAGCGTCCGCACCGTGGCCAAGGAGCTCTACGGCGAGAACTCCGCCGTCTACGGCATCGTCAGCAAGGCCGCTGTGTCCGCAGGCTCCACCCAGGACGGCAACTGGGCCGCGCCTCTGTATGGCGAGGGCACCGATGTCATCGCGGACTTCGTCGAGTTCCTGCGTCCCCGCACGATCCTCGGGCGCTTCGGCCAGAACGGCATCCCGGCACTGCGTCAGGTCCCGTTCAATGTCCCGCTGGTGGGCCAGACCGACGGGGGCGAAGGCTACTGGGTCGGGGAAGGTCGTGCGAAGCCCCTGACCAACTTCGGCTTCGAGCGCAACATCCTCGACATCTACAAGGTGGCCAGCATCGCCGTCGCGACCGAGGAGCTGCTCCGCCGCTCCAGCCCCGCGGCGGAAGGCCTGCTGCGCGACAGCCTTGCCGCCGCCATCATCGCACGCCTCGACACCGACTTCGTGAACCCCGCCAAAGCGGCCGTGGCCGGCGTCTCCCCGGCGGCTATCACCAACGGCGTGACCCCTGTGGCCTCCACCGGTGGCGACGCTGATGCGATCCGCGCGGACATCCGTGCGCTGATGGCGACCTTCATCGCGGCCAACAATGCCCCGACCACGGGCGTCTGGCTTATGGGCTCCACCACGGCTCTGGCCACGTCGATGATGGTCAACCCGCTGGGGCAGGCCGAATTCCCGGGCATCACCATGACGGGCGGCACCTTCGCGGGCATGCCGGCCATCGTGTCCGACTACATCCCGGCCGGCACGGTGATCCTCGCCAACGCCAGCGACATCTATTTGGCGGACGAGGGCGGCATCCAGGTCGACATGTCCCGCGAGGCTTCGCTGGAGATGGCCGACAACCCGGTGCACAACTCCACCACGCCCACCGGTGCGACGTCGCTGGTCTCGATGTTCCAGACGAACTCGGTTGCGTTCCGGGTCGAGCGGTTCATCAACTGGTCGCGGCGTCGTCCGTCCGCCGTGGCGATCCTGACCGGCGCCACCTGGGGTGCGGCCGCGGCCCCGGCCGTCTGATAGTCCGGGCGGGGCGGCTTCGGTCGCCCCCTCCCTCTGACGGAGGCGGGACATGAAGAAATCGACGTATATGGACCGCGCGCTGCGTGCGGCCGATCCGCGCTACGCCCGCGTTCTCGGTAAGCTTGGCTACCAGCGGTCGGATCTGGCCGCGGCAGTGCAGGCTCACGAGGAGGAGGACGCGTTGTCGGAGCTGCGCGCCGAGTATCAGGACGTGGTTGGCAAGAAGGCCTATCACGGTTGGGACGCAGACACGCTGCGCGCGAAGATCGCCGAGGCGACGAACACCGGCGAGGAATAACGCATGCTCCGGCTGTTCCGGCGCAAGGCGCGCGAGAAGGCGCTGCGACAGCCCGCGACCGGCGGGGGCTGGCGTTCCATGATCCACGAGGCCGCGCCAGGCAACTGGCAGCGCAACGTCGAGATCGACCAGACCGCGGTGCTGGCCTTCCACGCGGTCTTCGCCTGCATGACGCTGATCGCCCGCGACATCGCCAAGCTGCGGGTCAAGCTGGTGGTCCGGGACACTTCGGGTATCTGGTCGGAGACGTCCAACGCGGCGTATTCGCCGGTGCTGCGGAAGCCCAACAGCTACCAGACCCGCATCCAGTTCTGGGAAAGCTGGATCCTGTCGAAGCTGTCCCACGGCAACGCCTACATCCTGAAGGTTCGCGACAACCGCGGCGTCGTGATCCAGATGCACGTGCTTGACCCCCACCGGGTCCGGCCGCTGATCTCCGACGACGGGCAGGTCTTCTACGAGATCCAGCCGGACAACCTTGCCGCAGGCACTCAGCAGGTTGTCGTGCCGGCGCGCGAGATCATCCACGATCGGTTCAACACCCTGTTCCACCCGCTGGTTGGCCTGTCGCCGATCTATGCGAGCGGACTGGCCGCAACGCAGGGCCTGAACATCCAGAACAACAGCGCAGCCTTCTTCGGCAACGCCTCGACCCCCGGCGGCATCCTTTCGGCGCCCGGTGCGATCACCGACGAGACAGCGCAGCGTCTGAAGTCCCACTGGGAGACGAACTACTCCGGCCGCAGCGCGGGCAAGATCGCGGTGCTGGGCGACAACCTGAAGTTCGAGCGCCTTGCCGTGACGGCCAAGGACGCCGAGATGGTGGACCAGCTGAAGTGGACGGCCGAGGTGGTGTGCAGCACCTTCCACGTCCCGCCCTACAAGATTGGGGTTGGGGCGCTGCCGTCGTACAACAACGTCCAGGCGCTGAACGTCGAATACTACACTCAGTGCCTCCAGTCGCTGATCGAGGAGGCCGAACTGTGCTTGGACGAAGGGCTGGCGATGTCCGACGGCATCGGCACGGAGTTCGACCTGGACGGCCTGCTGCGGATGGACAGCGTGACCCAGATGGACGTGCTGGAGAGATCCAAGAATGTCCTGACGCTGGACGAGCGCCGCGCGCGGCTGGACCGCAAGCCGATCACCGGCGGCGCCACCGTCTACATGCAGGAGCAGGATCACAGCATCGAAGCCATTGCGGCCCGCGACAAGCTGCTGATCGCGCAATCTGAAGCCCCGGCACCGGTGGCGCCTCCCGCGCCTGAGCCGGAACCCGACGACACCGACGAGGCCCTCTGGATGCTGGAAGCGAAGATGATGAGGGCCGCCGATGCTCGACATTGAGAAGCTGACCGACGCGATGGTCGTCCACACGATGAAGGCGATTGATCGCGCGACGGCGCCTTTGCTGGCGCGGCTGTCCGAGATGGAGAAGCGCCTGAAGGATATCCCGCAGCCGCAAGATGGGAAGGACGGAGCGCCCGGCACAGATGGTCGTGATGGTCAGAGCGTGACTATCGAAGATATCGCGCCGTTGATCGCCACAGAGGTTGCCCGCGTGGTTGCGGCGCTTCCGCCGGCGGAGAAGGGGCAAGATGGCGCCAAGGGCAAGGACGGCAGGGACGGTGCCAGTGTCACGGCCGAGGACGTTGCCCCTCTTATCGCGGCAGAAGTTGCCCGTACGATGGCCGAGTTGCCTGTGCCCCAGAACGGCAAGGACGGGGCTGACGGCAAAGACGGTCGCGACGGTAAAGATGGTCTGAGCATTACCATCGAGGACATGGCCCCTCTGATCGAGGAGCATGTCGGGAAGGCCATAAAGGGCGTTCCTATGCCCAAGGACGGCCGCGACGGGGCCGATGGCAAGGATGGCGCGAACGGGCGTGATGGCGCCGGCATCGCTGACTTGATCATTGATCGCGACGGCGCGCTCATCGCTTCCATGACGGACGGTCGCATGAAGAACCTCGGCCGGATCATCGGCAAAGACGGAGCCGACGGTCGACATGGCCATGACGGCAAGGATGGCCGCGATGGCGCGGACGGGGCCTCGCTGCAGGACTTCACCGTCGACATCAATGGCCCGCGCCCGGTCCTTCGCTGCATCACCGCTGGCAAGGTGAAGGAAATCCCGATCCCCGGCTTCGTCGATCGCGGCGTCTTCAAGGACGGCTCAGGCTACCTGCCGGGCGACGGCGTTACCTTCGGCGGCAGCTTCTGGATCTGCCAGAAGGACACGAACGCCAAGCCGGGCGAGAGCGAGGACTGGCGCTTGGCAGTCAAAAAGGGCCGCGACGGTAAAGACGGCGCTATGGTGCCGGCCAAACTCTCCAAGAGCGGAGGCTGACATGCCTGACCTTGTCGATCTGGACGAAGCCAAGAAGATGCTGCGCATCGACGGTGAGGATGACAATGCGGCCCTCGCCTTGCTCATCAGCGCCGCCAGCGCGTCCGTGCTTACCTACCTGAAGACGGCCGCCGATCCGTTCGTCGGGGCTGATGGCAAGCTGAAGGGTGAGGTCCCGTCGCAGGTGAAGGTGGCGACGCTGCTGCTTGTCGGGATGCTCCGCCGGAACCCTGACAACGACGTGGAGCGTGCGTTCGAGCCGGGATATTTGCCGACGCCCGTGATATCGCTGCTCTACCCGCTGAGGACCCCGACCCTTGCATAACCGTCCCAAGTCCTTCTCGGCTGGCGATCTGACGAGACGCGCCACGCTGCTGGAGCCCGTGCAGCGGCGGGACAAGGACGGCCAGATCATCCAGGGCTATGCCGACCGTGGCACTGTCTGGGCGAACCTCCTTCCCCTGCGCGGCGGGGAGAGCGTTATGCAGGCGCGCATGGAGAGTCGCAACCCAGCGATCGTGACCGTGCGGGCTTCGCCCCTGACACGATCCGTCACGAGCGAGTGGCGCGTGACGATCGACGGGCGCGAGTATGACGTGAAGGAAGACCCCCGCGAAACGCAAGACCGCGCATTCCTTGAGTTTCTGGTGGAGGCGCGAGACCGATGAGGGCAGGGCGCACCCTACGACGGATCGTGATGGACCGGATCATCGCGCAGGTGCCGGCACTGGAGGGACGGGTCTATGACCGTGCGACGGAAGGAACAAGCTTTCCGTCGTGCACCCTCGGACCCAGCTACTGGACCGATGCCAGCGTGGAATGTGTCACGGCACGCCAGATGACACTGCAGATCGACATTTGGCACAGCCAAGCGAACAAGGGCGTGGTCGAGGATCTGGTTGACGATGTGACTGCGGCATTGGCCGGCTGGAGCGATCCTGTCCGGATCACTATGAGACCGCTGGTCATCAGCTTGGTGCGCGTCTTGGACGAGCCTGGCGATAGGGTGCATGGCGTGGTGCAAGTGGAGGCGCTGCTGGAGGGCTAGCAGATCTAAATCAGCATGCTGAGTGACCATGGCTGAGCAGGGGCAGAGGTGACTATGAGCCCGAAGCTGCCCTTCCTGTGCCATTGCACAAGAAGGACTAGTCGTGGATCCTCCGGCGAAAAAGGAGCTTCCCCGTGCCTGACATAGAAATCCGCCAGCTCACGAAGGATGATGTTTCCGCGTTCAAGGCGATACGGCTGGAAGCGCTTCAGATGGAACCAGCGGCATATGCCAGCGGCGTGGAAGACTGGGTATCCCTGTCTGATGACGAATGGGCCAGCAGGTTGCAGTTGCCTGTGTTCGTAGCTTTTCAGTCTGGGGAGCCTGTGGGTGTCATGGGCTTGCTTCGCCAGCAGGCAAGCAAGATGAAGCACCGGTCCACGCTCATCATGGTCTATTTGCGTAGCAGCTCACGGGGACAAGGGCTGGCAGAGGGGCTTATGGACGCTGTAGCCAAGTTCGCTACGGAATGCGGGATTTTGCAGATCGAGTTGAATGTGAGCAGCCAGAACAGCCGGGCAATCCGCTTCTACGAGCGGAACGGCTTCCGTGCCATCGGCCTCATTCCAGCCGGGATGATCCACGAGGGTGAAGAGGTCGATGAAGTGATCATGGCCCGTCGTCTTATATGACTGAAGGTCGGTTAAGTTCCTCCTCGGCGTTCAGAGCCCATAGCTGCCCTTGGTCACGACCACGCAATGCGTCATAGCTTAGGCGTAAACAACATGCCGGTTTCGACTTGGACAGCCCAACGATTCTACTCTCGATAGCATTTCTGATCACCGCCATGGTTTACGCAGCGGTCGGGCAGGCCGGGGCATCGGGTTACATCGCCATTTTGGGATTGGCAGGCTTTAGCCCCCTTGCCATGAAAACGACTGCGCTCTCTCTGAACCTTTTGGTTGCCGCCATAGGCACCGCTCTGTTTCTGAGGGCGGGGCGGTTATCGTGGCGGAATGTCTGGCCATTTGCCTTACTGGGATTTCCTTTTTCGATGCTGGGAGGCGCGCTTCACCTGCCTGAGAGCATATATTTTCCGCTAGTCGGGGCGGTTTTAATCCTTTCTGGATTTCAAATGGCTCGCACAGCGCTCTTTGACACGAGAATGGAGGCGGAGGCGCCTGTCACACCTCCCTTCACAGCAGCCTTGGCTGTCGGGGCAGTGATCGGGTTCGTTTCGGGAACGACGGGAACCGGGGGCGGCGTCTTCCTTGCGCCAGTTATCCTGACTATGCGGTGGGCTACAGCCCGCCAAGCTGCTGCCACCACGGCGGTTTACAACCTTATGAATTCCTGCGCAGCGCTGCTTGGCGCCTATGCCGCTTGGGGTCATATCCCATCAGCGCTTCCAGCGTGGCTGGTTGCTGTTGCGGTAGGCGGCACCATTGGTGCCTATATTGGAAGCCGCTATCTTTCTGACCTCTGGTTGCGTGGGATATTATCGATCCTTTTATTCATGTCGGGCGTCAAGCTTGTCTGGTGAAGGTCGGATCCGTCCCATGATCAACGCAAAGAGCCCTAAGCTGACCTAGACGGCTGCCGTCGGAAACCATGTGGGATTACCGCACGGCTCAAACGTCAGACAATGCGTTCGGACACGATCTTTGAAAATGCTCTCTCGACCATGGATCAAAGGGGCACCGCGAAAAGTTGGCTCCCGTTATGTAGTGGAGCTCTCATGTCGAACGACCTTATCCCCTTCGCACTGATCGCTGACGATGACGCTCTGATCCGCATGGATGTGGTTCATATTCTCGAAGACGCAGGGTTCCGTGTTCACGAAGCAGCCAATGTCGAAGAAGCCCTGTCGATCCTTGATCATGCGGGCGACAGCATCCGACTCCTGTTCACCGATGTGCAGATGCCACCAAGCAAGCGCGACGGCTTGGAGCTGGCACGGGAGTGTGCAAAGGGTTGGCCGCACATTAAGATACTGGTCGCATCAGGACGCGCGAAACCTGGCCTCGGCGACATGCCGAAGGGCGGGGTGTTCATTGGCAAGCCGTTCAGCGCGGATGTCGTCTACGACCGGCTGCAGGAGCTTCTGCCCGATGGCGAGAAGCCCGAAACTCTGAAGCACCGGGTGCGGTAGACGCTTCGTCGCCATTCATCATCGGGATCGGCGCTTCCAGCTTGAACTCCACACCAGCCGGCTCGAACAACAGGCGTGCCGTGCCGTTCATGTCCGCGGCCGCCACCCTCTCGATGATGGTGGACCCGAACCCCTGCCGCGTGCGGGGCTTGACTTTCGGGCCGCCCATCTCCGACCAGTGGAAGATGAAACGATCACGGTCCTCGCCGACGATCTCCCACGAAATCGAAACCGATCCGCCCTCGACACTAAGGGCACCGTATTTGAGCGAGTTCGTCGCCAGCTCAAAGAGGGCGAGCGTCAGGGCAGACACGCCACGCTCGTCCAGAACGAGCCGAGGACCGTCGTAGCGGATGTCGTAGGTCTTGAAGGGTTCGAGAACCTGCTCGATGACGCCGCGAAGATCGGCACTGGTCAAACTGTCGTTGGTCAAGGTGTCCTGCGCGGCGGACATGGCCTGAATGCGCCCGGACACCCGTTCCAGCGCGTCCTTCATGTCCACAGAATTTTTCAGGGAATGCACCACCACGGCCTTCACGGTCGCAAGGGTGTTCTTGACGCGATGCGCCAGTTCCCGCGCCAGAAGCTTGCGATGTTCTTCGGCTTCCTTGCGCTCGGTGATGTCCTGGCACACGCCCACCATGGTCAGGGCCACATCCCCCTTGTCGGATGATACCTCGCCCCGGCAATCGATCCAGCGCCGCTCGCCGGTGGGTGTATGGATGCGATACTCGATTTCGAAACTGGACCGATCCTCAATGGCCTTGCCAAGGGTCGCCTCCCAACAATCCCGATCCTCGGGGTGGATGGACGACAGCACATCCTCAGGCTCGAACCTGTCTTCGGGATTTCGACCGAAGATGGCACGACATCGAACGGAACTGACGAGACGCTTCGTGGCGATCTCCAATGTCCACGTGCCCATCTTTGCGCCGCTCAGGATGAAGTGCAGCCGAGCTTCGCTCGCGGCAACATCATGCATCCGGCGCTCGATCTCAACCTCCAACTCCCCCTGCGTGCGAGTCAGCTCCGCCACGCGGTTGCGCTCAGGCGACACTTCGAACTGCGAAGCGAAGAAATGGGTCAACTCGCCGGTCTTGCTGAATACGGGCGACACCAGAAGCCGGTTCCAGAAGGACGATCCGTCTTTGCGGTAGTTCAGCAGGTCGATCTCGATGCTTTCGCGACGGGCGATGGCATCACGGAGTCGGGTGATGTCATTGACGTTGGTGCCTGGACCTTGAAGGAAGCGGCAGTTGCGCCCCAGAAGATCTTCCCGACTGTAGCCCGTCAATTTCGTGACGGCGTCGTTCACGAACACGATGGGATTGTCCGGCAGCCGCGGGTCGGTGACGATTATCGGCATCCGCGTGGCCACGACGGCAGCGGCGAAAGGGTCATCAAGGTTCGGCAGCATGGGTTCCGCCCCGGTGGTATTGCTTGGCAGATCCACGAATGTAACCTTTCTTTCCTTCATATCTCATGGACCGAAACGGCATCCATGTCACCTTCAAAAGACAGCCGATGGCATCACCGTGATCCGAGCTACTAGACAAACAAGAACTTACCAACCCGCACTTTGGCCTCTTAACGAGAACCAATCTTCGCCGCTCCATCTCGGCAAGACGTCGAACGTCCGCTTCGTCCCAGAAGCAGACGCCAAGGCGGGTAGTCCGGCAGCGTAAGCGGCTTCCAAGACCTTTACCGCCTCAAGTATCCACCTTACTCACATCCGGTGTCGCCCTGCGGCGGGTTCTGCGAGTGACGACAGTGATCAGCACGACGATGAAGATGATGCCCGTGCCGGCGATCAGGTAATGCAAAGCTGCATGGAGATGACCGAACATCCCCTCGATCGCCTGACCGCACAGGTAGCCGATCGTCACGAAGAGGGACGCCCAGATCAGCGCGGCCAAGGCGTTCAAAAGGATGAGACGACCCCACGGATACGTCGTGGTGCCGATCGTGATCGCGCTTGCAATCCGCAGGCCGTAGAGGAAGCGGAACGCGAAGACGAACAGATCCGGGCGCCGTTCGAACGTCCTCAACACCTTGGCACCCGCTGAACTGGCCTGGACAGACCGCACCCGTGGATGGCCGCGGTAGCGCCGCCCCAACAAGAAGAACAGCTGGTCTATAAGGAAGGATCCCGACGCCACGGACAGGATGGCCAGCCAAAAGTGCAGCAGGCCGCGATGGGACAGAACGCCACCCATCATTGCGACGCCTTCGCCCTCGAACCCCGCTCCTAGGAACAGCCCGACCGCACCAAAATCCGTCACAAGCTGTTCAAGCGCCATGTGCCGCCTCGTCTATCGCCACTCGTGGAATGGTCTGACAATCGTGCACGCCCGTCTACGGGAACGTTCCACTAACCGGAGGATCTTGACTGAAAGACGCTGACGCAAAGTGGAACGGAATGACCCCGCTGTTGTTTGTGTGCCAGAAGGAGACAATCCATGTCACATGAACACGTTATCCTGACGGGCGCTGAACTGACGATCGAAAACCTGACGGGGGTTTCCGTCTATGGTCCGGAACACGAGAAGGTGGGCGTTGTTGGCGATCTGCTGCTGTCGGCAGATGAAATGATCCGTTCCGCGGTGATCGATGTCGGAGGCTTCCTAGGCATCGGCGCCAAACACGTCGCCGTTCCGTTCGAAGCGCTTCAGTTCGTACATGACGGTGTGGGTGGTGACATCCATGCGCACATCGGCTGGACGAAAGAAGAGCTCAAGGAACGGCCGGAGCACGTGAGGACCGATGACGACGTGGGCTTTACGGTCTACGCGCCGCCGCTCGTCTGAATGTAGATCAGGCTCAAGTCCTGAAACCTGAGAGTACCAAGCCCCGCCAGTGCGGGGCTTTCTATATCATCCGTCTATGGCTCGGCCAGCAAAGCCAAGCAGGGGGTGATCTTCCACTGGCTGGGACACGAGGTGCCGCAGGCTTGGGCGGTGGGCTATAGGGTTTAGGCGCAGGTTTGGCAGGCCTACTTATCGCTCGCCAGCTTGCCCTTTACCTCCCGGCGGCACCGTTCGGAGCAGTAGACGACCTGATCCCAGTCGCGTTCCCATTTCTTGCGCCACGAAAACGGACGACCACAGACCGGGCAGACCTTACTTGGCAGCTCGGACTTCTTCTTCATCTTCATGCGAGAGCACCTATCATCCCCACATGACCGTTATACGAATCTGCGTAGGGAACGACATGCTCGATCATCTGGCCACCAAGCGATTCATCGGGGCCGCACTTGTATCCGGTGTGGTGGCGTTGTCGCTGGTGATCTTGTTCCGTGAGGGGATCATAGATCGAGTCCACGGGATGGTGCAGGTCGAAGGGTTGAGGAAGGACATCTTAATAAACCGTTAACCATTGGCGTTGACTCTACCTAAGGTTGTGAAGAGGCTTCTTGGACATTGTCCTTTGGAGCACCCCATGAAGCGTGTCCTTTTTCTTCTTCCCTTGCTGATCCCATCGGCCGGATGGTCACAAGAATGCCACCCCAGCTATCAGGGCGCTTGCGTCCCCATCGCTAGCGACGTTGATTGCGCCGGTGGCAGCGGGAACGGCCCTGCGTACGTCCGCGGCCCGGTCAAAGTTGTCGGACCGGACGTCTATGGCTTGGACCGCGATGGCGATGGGATTGCTTGCGACCGGTGACCTAGCCTGAGGTCAAGGTTGCCACCGGAAGCAACTCAACGGTCCCTTAAGGGGCCGTACTCATATGCGCGGTCATGGTGCTGTCGCTGGTGATCGTGTTTGGGGCCGTGGGCGGACCAGTGGGCGGAAATCACCGCGGAAGGACGTGAGGTCCAAGAAGCCGCGATGATCGAGCCGCAATGCGCGGATCTTGATACCGAGGAGCTGTTCGACATGCTTCGCGAGGAACGTCAGCGGAGGGCCAGCTAATGGCCTTCACCAAGACGGACCGGCAGAAGATCATCGACGGCTACCTTGCGGCGACTGGCAGCAATCAGTTCGTGCCCAGTGAGTTCATCGACTGGCTGGGCGAACATCCCGAGCACGAAGCACACGAGTGGTTCTTCGGGCAGGGGGATGAGGCCGCGGCGCGCGAACACCGGATTGCCATGGCGCGGCAGATGGCTAGCGGCCTACGGATCGTTGCGCGCGTAAACGCCATGCCTGAGGCCACGTCGACGGTCAACGTTCGGGTGCGCGAGTTTCCGGCTCTGGTCTCACCGGTCGCCGGACGGAAGGAAGGTGGTGGCTACTCGCACTTTCATCCAGACGATCCGGAAATGGTCGCTGAACTACGGCGTCAGGGCGCAGTTGCCCTGCGCGGCTGGCTGGCTCGCTTCGGCGGGGTGGCTGATGTGGCAGGTGTCGACGTGACGCCGATCGAAGAAATCGCGGCGTCCTTGGATGGCCGTGTGGTGGATGCGGCTTAGGCTGCGCCCGCTGGTCGAGGTAAGGCGGTCTTGGCAACGCGAGCCGTGGCTAGGCCCGGTAAGGCGGGGTATGGCGGTCTAGGTTAGATAAGGCGCGACTTGGTTAGGTACGTCGAGGCGGTCATGGTGAGGCACGGCGCCGCAAGACGAGGCTAGGCAGGGCACGGTCGGGCTAGGCGGTCGAGTTGAGGCGCGCTCAAGAAAGGTGCGGCTTGTCCAGGAAGGCGGTCGTGGCGTGACTAGTTAAGGCACGGCGCTTCGAGTTCAGGCGATCAGTTACTTCCCACGGCAGGCGCCCCCCCAGCGGGCCGCCTTTTGATCTTCGGGTGATAGTAGAAACCTAATCAGCCCCGCAGATTTCTTTGATACGCGCGAACTGAGCTCTGCTCTGGAAAAGCATTAATTCCGATGACGAAAGGACACCTTTTTCCTGTTCGCCTCCATCGCCATAGGCTTGGGTCAAGCCCCGAAAAAGCAACTCTTGTGAACCCAGCATGAAGTCAGCGGCCGCAACTATTTCGCGGCACTCGGTCGGCTCCGGTGTTGGCATTTGACCGAATGAGGGAGTTGCGATGACGGCAATGGCTGCGGCGATACGAAATCTCATGAAGGTTCCTTTTCCGAATGGCACAACTATCTCCTCGCATTGTCGCCAAGCTCAAGCGAATTCCTGACGTCGCAGTCGAGGCCGCCCGGGCCGCGATGGAAGAGGCCGCGCAGGATGTGGTCGACGAGATGCGCCGCCTGGCGCCCAAGGAGAGCGGCGATCTAGTCCGCAGCATCTCCTGGACCTGGGGTGAGGTGCCACCCGGGTCGTTCATGATCGACGAGATCCGGAGCGGGAAGAACCAAGGCGACCAGTACGCCACCCTGCGCATTAAGATCTACGCTGGCGACAAGGACGCTTTCTACGCCCGCTTTCAGGAGTTCGGCACCGTCGACATGCCGGCGCATCCCTTCTTCTTCCCGGGGTGGAAGGCGAAGCGAGCTGCCTTCCGCAAGAAGATCCGCGACCGCGTCCGCGCGGCCATTCGGGAGGCATGGCGCAATGGCTAAGGCCCTGTTCACCCGCCGCTTCGATGCGACCGACACGAAAAAGGGCGTGTCGATACGGATCGAAGCCTCCGACCGCCCTCAGACATTCCCGGCGTGGGTCATCGACCGCGCCGTCGAAGCCGGTGCCGCCACGCGCGTTCCCCGGAAACGATCAACCCGCACCGCAACTGGAGACCAACGACATGGCGATTCCTGAACTTTCCTACCGTGGCGATGTGGTCGTCATGGCTGCCCTCAACCCGGCCGCGCCGGCGACCTTCACCAACTTCTGCGGTGCGACCGGTATCACACTGGCGATCGAGAACAGCGTGACCGAGGAGACGGTCGGCGACTGCGATGACTGGTCGCTGCCGTCGAAGGTGGTCGTGGCCTACGGCGCGCAGAACGTGACGATGACGATCAACGCCCAGTTCGCCAAGTCGAACCGGGACAAGCTGATCCGCTGGGCGGCCGACCAGCTGCTGATCCCGCTGCGCCTGCACATGGTCGACGCCGCCGCAGGCGAGGTCGAATATATCGACGGCATCGGCATGCTGCCCAGCTTCAACATCGACGGCATCGGCAACACCACGGGTGCCGCGCTGACCTCAACCTTGAACATTCGGTTCAAGGAAGGCGTCGAATTCACGAACGCCGCCTGATGCAGCCGATCGTTCTGAATTGGCCGGGCGGGGAGCATCCTTTCCGCCTCGGCATCGCCGATCTGGAGGCGCTTCAGCAGCGGACCGACTGCGGGCCCGAGCACCTGCTGAACCGCATCAACGCGGGCCAGTGGTATCTGAGCGACCTGATCCAAGTCCTGCGCCTCGGGCTGATCGGCGGAAGCATGCCGCACGTCCAGGCGCTGAAGATGATCCAAGGCGCGTTCGAGGATCATCCGGGCATCGCGTTCAAGGTGCCCGCGCAGGCCGTGCTGGCCCATTGCCTCTACGGCCCTCCGGAGGATCAGCCGGGGGAGCCTTTGCCGGTGACGCCGACACCGGAAGACTGAACAACGGCAAGTGGCGCTTCAGCACCTATTACGGGCTGGGCGCCGCCATGGGCTTTGCGCCCGAACAGGTGGGGCGGATGACGCCCTGGCATTTCATGGCCTGCCTTGAAGGATTTGGTCGCGCGAATGGCTGGAAGGCCGAGTCGCGCGGAAAGCCGATGAGCGACGAGCGCATGCGCGAACTGGGGATTGAGGGTATCTGATGGCACAAGGGCAAGAACCCGACCTGATCGTATCCGCCGGGTTCTCCGACGCCCAACTGGTGAAGGAGGCCGACAAGGTCGTCGCTTTCTACCGCAGGCGGGGGGAAGAAGCCCAGAAGGCGTTCCAGGACGCGCAGGGCCGCGTGATTAACACGCAGGCGGCCCGGGCCCACGCCAAGGAATTGGACCGCCTGTCCCGGTCCTACGACCCGGCCTATCGCGCGGCCAAGCAATACGAGGACGAGGTGAAGCGCCTCGATCGCGCGATGGACGTCGGCGCCATCTCGCAGGAGCAGTATGCCGCCAAGGTCACGCAGGCGGCTGGTGCCCTGCAGGCCGCCACGACGACCACCCGCTCTGCCAACAACGAGTTGCTGGCGTCCTTCCGCCGCACGGAGACCAGCGCGCAGGCGCTGGAACGCGGCACGGATCAGGCCGGCGGGGGCATGGCGGCCCTGCGCGGTCAGGTGCAGAACACCGCCTTCCAATTCCAGGACTTCGTGGTTCAGGTGCAAGGCGGGACCGCCGCCACCACGGCGGCCGCGCAGCAGCTTCCCCAGCTTCTGGGGGCATTCGGTGCCTTGGGCGCGGTTCTGGGCCTTGTCGCGGCCCTTGCCATCCCGGTGGGCGCAGCGCTGTTCCGGGCCGGCCGTGACAGCGAAGAGGCGGCCAACAAGTCCAAGACCTTCGACGACGCGCTGTCAGAGGTCCGCGCGGCAATGGCCGATTTCGCGGACGTGGCCGACACCCGGGGGGCCGAGGCCACCGAAGCGATGATCGAGCGGTTCGGGCGCGCGGACGCTGCCGTGCGTGGCTTGATGGAGCGTCTGCGGGAAGCGTCCCAAGAGGAGGCTTTCGAGGGATTCGAGCTGTCGATCGACAAGGCGATGGGCGGTTTGGGGAATGCCCAAGATCGCGTTGCGGAGATCTTCGGCCGCTTCAACCAGATGCGCGCCGAACAGGAGGCCGCGCAAAGCCGGCTGACCGAGCTTGAAGCTCGGCCGAAGATCAATGATCGCACCGTCTTCGGTGCGCAGGAGGCAACCGAGCGCCTGAACCTGATGGACCTCCAGGAAGAGGCGCGCCGCTTGAACGAGGAAGTGGCGCAGTTCGGGATCAAGCCGGCGCAGATCGAAAGCGTCAACGAATATTGGCGCGCCTTGGATGCAGCTCTGGACGCCAAGAACTTCACGGAAGCTGCAGATCAACTGGAGCACATCCAAGCCATCTTCCGGTCGACGGGCAGCAAGGAGTTGGCCGACGTTGCGGACGGCTTGGATGAAATCACGGTCGAGCTGCGCGAAGGCGCAGAGGTCGCCGGTGAGGTGGCGCTGCGCGTGGAGGACATCTCTCTCGCCGCCGGTGGGATCAGCTTTGACGGGGCCGTGGACGGCGCTCTCAATCTAGCGGACGCCCTCTCCACAGCGGCACGAAAGCTGGCTGATCTGGAATCCAGCCAGGCGCGCCAACTGGCCCGCGCGCGGATCCGGCAGGAGTTTTTCAACAACCCGGTCGGAGAGGCCGAGGCGCTGGCCCGCGACGAGTTCCGCAGCACGTTGCCGGAAGATGTCACCCTGACGCCGGAGCAGCAGGCCGACTTTGCGGAACGAGAGGCCACCTATGCCGCCAATGCGGCCGAGGAGGAGCGGATCAACCAGCAGCGCATCGCGGCCGAGCGCGCGGCGGCCGAGGCGTCCCGGTCCGGGCGCAAGGGCACCAGCGACGCGGCCAAGGAGGCAAAGAAGAAGGACGAGAAGCTCGCCGACATCCTGGACGGGGACGACATCACGGCGCTGGAGCGGCAGATCGAGCTGATCGGCAAGAACAGCGTCGAGACCGCCCGGATGCGCGCCGAATGGGCGATGACGGATGAGGCCCGCCGCGCCGGCATCCCGCTGACCGACGAGCTGACGGCCAAGATCGCCCAGCAGGCGGAGGAGGTCGGACGCCTGACCGGAGAGCTGGAACGGGGCCAGCTGGAACAGGCGCAGTTCGACCAGGCGGTCGACGGCATCGCCGGTTCCATCAGCAATGTGCTGGTCCAAGGTCAGAGCCTGCGTCAGGGGCTGGCCGGGATCTTCAAGGGGATCGCGGCCGACATCCTGAACAGCGGCATCCGCAACGCCCTGAAAGGCACGCTGGCTGGCATGGGCGGTGGGTCGGGCGGCGGCATCTGGGGATCAGTCCTGGGCGCGGTCACCAAGGGCTTCGGCGGCTTCCGCGCGGACGGCGGGCCGGTCCAGGCCGGCAAGGCGTATGTCGTGGGAGAGCGCGGCCCGGAGGTCATCGTGCCGGGCGCGGTGGGGACGGTCATCCCGAACCATCGCCTCGGCGGGGGCAAGGGCGGCGCAACCTTCGCCCCGGTCTTCCACATCGGTGGGCAGGTGACCCAAAGCGACATCGACCGGCTGAACGGAGCGATGGGCAAGCTGCGGGCTGATGTGCCCGCGATCATGAGCAACCATCAGGCGCGGTACGAGTGATGCAGGCGGACTTTCCATATCTGGCGCTGGCGCAGACGGCCCAGTTCTACCTGGTCGGCCAGTCGCTGGACCCCGAGCAGGGCATCACCGGCGTGGAGACCATCGTTCCCGTCCCGCGGGGCCGGTGGGTGGCCAGCGCCTCGTTTGTGCTCAGCGGCGAGGCGGCCCGCCTGCAGTGGGAGGCGTTCCTCGCGCGGATGGAGGGGCGGATCGGCACCACGCTGGTGCCGGCCCGGACCCGCCTGCGCCCCCGCGACCGGTTTGGGCGCGCCCTGTCGGGTGCCCCGGCGGGCGTTCCCGACCGGAACGGGGTGATCCCCCCTGCCTTTCCACCGCGGGTCACCGTGGCCAGCGCGGCCGTATTGCGCCAGCGCTGGCTGGATGTCGTCTATGAGGACACGACCGGGATCCTGCCGGGGCATTCGTTCAGCGTCGGCGACCGGCTGCACAAGGTGCAGGCGGTACAGGCCTTGGGCGGCGTGCATCGCATCAGCTTCAACCCGCCCCTTCGGGCGGCCGTGGCCGCCGGCGCGGCTGTCGAGATCGACCGGCCGGTGTGCCGGATGCGTTTCACCACGGAAACGGAAGGGCTGTTCGATCAGGCCCTGTCGGAGCTGCCGGCCGTGAACGTCAACTTTGTGGAGGCGATATGACCGCGCGCGACGATCTTCTTGCGATCCCGGACGAGGTTCTTCGGTCCGGGATGATCCAGCACGCGGTCTTCGTGCACATGGATTTCCGCGATGCCCCGCGGCGCTGGTGGACCGGCTACGCGGACATGGCCTACGACGGCCATCTGTGGCAGGGCGTCGGGGACGTCATCTCGATCAGCAACCTGACCAGTGCCTTCGCACTGTCGGCGCAGAAGGTCACCTTCCAACTGGCCGCGACGCCGGAGATGGTGGATCTGGCCTTGGAGGCCAAAGGCCGCGTGCGCGATCGTGCCATCACCATCTATCAGACGCTGTTCGCATTGGAGCCGGTCACGATCGGCGGCGTGACCTACCGATCCGATCTGGATGGCCCGATCGCTGCCTTCTCCCTGTTCTCGGGAACGATGCAGCGCATGACGTGGGGTGGCAAGGGGCCGACCGAACGGTCGCTGAGCCTGGAAAGCGAAGGCCTGTTCTTCCGCCGAAACGCGGCGCCGCGCGGCCGCTGGACCGACGCGGACCAGAAGGCCCGCTATCCCGGCGATCGGGGGTTGGAGCGATTGCCGCTTTTCGCGAACGGGTACGAGACCAAATGGCGGGGGTGAACCCGGCCCGCCGGGCCGACATTCCCCGCATCGTGGACATGATCGTGGCGCTGCGGGCCTCCGTGCAGGGTCCGGTGGAGGTCGACCGAGACTGGACCGCACGAACGGTCGCGCAGCTGATGGTGTCGCCGTCCGCCTGCGTTTTTGTCACGCGCACGGGATTCATTGCCGGGCTGCTGCAGCCCACGCTGGTCAGCCCCAAGCCGGTGGCGAAGGAACTGGGATGGTGGTCGGGAGATCGCCGCGACGGGGTCCGCCTTCTGCGGGCCTTCGAGGCATGGGCCGAGGAGCGCGGCGCGACGCTGGTGCAGCTGTCAACCGCTCCGGACGGCCCGGATCTGACACGGCTCGGCTACGCCCGGGCAGAACTGGCATGGGTGCGTTGAATGGCTGTCTTTTCCGCGATCGCGGCAACCGCATGGTTTGCCAGCCTGTCGGGCTTTGCGGCCGTGGCCGCCGGCGCCGCCGTGGCCCTTGGTCAAGCTGTCGCTTGGTCTCTGGCCTCGGCCGCCTTGTTCCGGCCCAAGGTGGACCGGCAGCAGGTGCAGGCCAACCTGACGCAGTCGGATCAGCCCCGCATCCGCGCCTATGGCCGGAACCTGTTCGGCGGCGTCCGCGCGTTCTTCGACGCGAAAGACGACAACCTGTACCAGGTCGTGGTCTTTCATCACGGTCCGGTCGACGGGCTGATCCGGTTCTGGTGGGACGGTGAGCCGAAGCCCTACGGGATGGAGGGCCGACTTGCCGATTACAAGCGAGCCTACTTCCGGGACGGCAGCGGGGTCGGCGGGGATTACGAAACGCTAGATCGCTTTGGCGATCTCTGGACCTCGGAGCATCGGCTTCAGGGACAAGCGACCTTCTGCACGAACTTCGGCGATCCTTCCGACGAAGACTTCGCCAAGCGGTTCCCGAAAGGTCCGCAGACGGTGGTCCAGGTGGAGGTTCGGGCGTCGCGCGTGCCCGATCTGGACGGGGCCCCGGTCTATTCCGAGAACTCCGGCCTGTGCCTGCGCGACCTGATGACCCACGCTGATGGATGGAACATCCCGATGGAGCGGCTGGACCCGGACAGCTGGGCCCGCTTCACCTCCCTTTGCGCCGAGCCTGTCGCACTTAAGGGGGGTGGTTTTGAGCCCCGGTATCGCCTGTGCGGCTACTACACGCTGGAGGATCCGCTGAAGGAGGTTGCGGGCCGCATGCTCGCGACGTGCGATGGACAGGTCTATGAGACGGCCGAAGGGCGCATCGGCATTCTTGGCGGGGCATGGTCGGAGCCGGACGTGACGATCACCGGCGACGACATCCTCGAGATCGAGATGATGGACGGATACGATCCCCTCAAGGTCTACAACGTGCTGACCGGTTCATTCGTCAGCCCGGCCCATGCTTACCAGCCGGTGGATGTGGCCGAGCTGCGGGACGACGCGGCGCTGGCGACGGAGGACCGCCGCCCCGATCGGCTGGAGGTGGAGATGTGCCCCTCCGGAACGCAGCTGCAGCGTCTGATGAAGATCAAGATGGGGAAGGACCGGCGGGAGTTTACGGGGAAGATCCGCACGAGCCTTGTTGGCCTGAAGGCGCGGTTTCCGAAGGGGGATGGCCTGCACACCATCCGGATCGTGGCGGAGGAGTTCAGGCTCGACGGCATCTTTGAGGTGACGTCGCACACTTACAGCATCGAGGGCGCTTGGTGTGAGATCGGGATTGCCAGCATCGAGAACCCCTATGGGTGGGACCCGGCCACGGAGGAAAAGCCGCTGCCGCCCACCTATGCCGCGATCGGGACGCCGAACAATCCGCAGCCCCCGCCGCAGAACCCGGTGATCGCGCAGTCCTACGTGACCATCAACCAGAACGTCCAGGCAGTGAAGCTGGTCGTGACGGTCGATGACCCCGCCAAGGACAGCCTAACCTTCCAGGCGCAGGTCGCTCCCGGATACATTGATGATCCCGAGGCAGGTGCGGCGTGGGTCGACATGCCGGCGGCAAGAGCGCGCGCGGAAACCGGCCTTCTGGACGATGGAGAGACCTACACGATCCGGATTCGATGGAAAGGCCGGACGGAGTGGGTTTTGGCGGGATCGGTGGAGGTCATCGCAAACCCGGATGTGCCGGATGGTCCCGGTCGGTTCTCCGGTCTGGGCCTTGGCGGGGACGCGGCCTTGGACTGGACCAACGCGGCCGACGACTTCTACCGGACGCAGTTGCGCTGTGGCACCACGAACCAGTTCAGCAGCGCCGTCTTCCTGGCCAATGTGGCGGGGGTGGCCGGGGCCGTGTCAGACTACACCGACACTCCGGCGGCCCCCGGCACCTACTATTACTGGGCCCTGACCATCAACCCGTCGGGGGTTCCCTCGGCCCCGGCCGGGCCGGTGGCCGTGACCCTGTCGGCGTCCGCCTCAGGCTAAGCCACCCGCTTTCTTGTCATACGCCCCGCCTGCGCGGGGCTTTTCTACATGGAGACGCCGATGGCGCTGCCGAAAACCCGGGTCACGGGGCGACTGCCCTTGCCCGATGATCAGATCTGGCTGGGGAGCTACGTCGAGTTTCAGCTGACGGGCGTCGACACCGACAAGGCCAGCAATGATGTTGTGATGCCGGCGGCGCTTCCGGTTGCGCTGAATGGCGAGGGTCGGATCGACACCACCCTGTGGCCGAACACCCGAAGCGAACAAGGCACCAGCTACCGCGTGACCGTGCACCTGATGTCCCCGGTCACGCGCCGCACGTCGCCCTTCCTTCTGGGCAAGATCGTGGTGCCGGCCGTGGTCAGCAGCGCGTCCGTGGATCTGACGGACCTGCTGGCGATGGAGGCCCCGGAGCCGACCGTTCCGGACCTGCTGGCCCAGACCTTGGCGGCCGCCGCCCGTGCCGTCGCTAACGCCGACTCGATCGACGACAACGCCGAGAAGGCCGCCGCCAGCGCATTGGCGTCACAGGGCAGCGCGTTGCGGGCTGACGGCAGCGAGAAAGCGGCCGCGGCCAGCGCGAAGCAGGCGGCGGACACCGCGTCCTCCGTTGGCATCGTCATCGCCACGCAAGTCGACGCCGAGGTGGGGTCCGACAACGGCAAACTGATGACCCCGCTCCGGTCCTATCAGTCCTTCCTGAAGCACTATGGCGACCGGCTGGCCACGGCCGCCCAGGTGATCGCGGGCACGGCCACCAATCTGATCGTGACCCCGGCCAGCCTGCCGGCGTGGCTGTCGAGCCGGCTGGCCACCCGGGCCGAGGCCGAGGCGGGCACCGACGCCGAGAAGCTGATGACCCCGCTTAAGGTCGAGCAATACGTGACCAAGTTTCTGGGCACGTGGCTCACCGGCAAGACCGCGACTGCCGCGCAGGCCGCGGCGGGCGCGGCGACGGATCGGCTCATGACGCCGTTGGCCACGGAGCAGCACATGCTGGCCAACGCCCTCGGCTGGGGGCAGACCTGGCAAGATATGACAGACCAGCGGCTGTACGGGACCATTTATCAGAACACCACGGGACGTCCCATTCAGGTCAGCACCTACGGCGGCGGGGACTTCGAGGTGTCGCCTGACGGGTCTGTATGGGTCGTGGTGCGGCAGTCCCAGACCATCAACGACGGCAACCGCAACTTCGTGGCGGTGATCGTTCCGCACAACCACTTTTATCGCATGTCAGGCAGTGGGTCCGCCCGCAGCTGGTCGGAGCTTCGCTAATGGCACTCACGAAAACCACCGTCACCGGCCGCGTGCCCCTGCCGACCGATCTGGTGCTGCCCTATGGGCAGATCTGGTTCACCCTGCGCAGCCTGGATGTGGACAAGGCCAGCAGGAACGTCCTGATGCCCGTCACGGTCACGGCCGCCGTGGGCAAGGATGGCACCTTCCGCATCGACCTGTGGCCGAACGCGCGCGGCGATCGCGGCACGGTCTACGACGTCTCCGCTCACCTGAAGGTTGGAGCGGGCCGGCCTGACCTTGCTGTTCCGATGGGGCCTGTCGTCGTTCCTGAAGCCGGGCCGGTAGATATTTCAGCCCTGTTGCAGATCCCGGTCAGCGCCCCCACTCCGCCGGATGTCTTGGCGCAGGTGCTGGCCGCCGCGGCCGTGACCGAGGGGGTGCAGGCGAGTGCGGCGCAGGTGCGGCAGGATCGGATTGCGACAGAAAACGCGGCCGCGGCGGCTGGCAATGCGCTGCCCGCCAAATACACCCGTGCCACCAAGGCGCTTCTGGATGCTGTTCAAGGAGCCGCCGCCAACGACATCGGCTTCGTGACGGCCCCGGAGGCCAGCGGGGGCGGCTACTACAGCTACAGCGGGACGGCGTGGGTCTACATCGGGCAGGGAGCGCTGGCCGGGAAGGCCGATGCCATCGCTCTCACTGCGCTGGAGAAGAGCATCGAGCAGCAGTTCCGGCCCAAGGTCGACCCCGGGAAGATCGGACTGATCCTCGCCACCGATGCCGCGAACAAGCCGCTGCTGGCCATCGACCAGAATGGCCGCATTCTCGGTGACTTCGTGATCCCGGAAAGCGATGAGCCGGAAGTGCCGCCGGTGGAGTTTCCGGTATCCGGCGACCCGGGCGAACATCTGGTCGATCTGTTCGTGGACGAGTCGGGCCATACTCTTCTAGCGATCGATACGCGGACCGGTACGCTCTGGCCGCCCACAAGCCCGGATGAGGAGGAAACGCCACCTCCCGTCGGCGGCACGACGGTCGAGTTCTACGAGCCTGCGTGGCTTGGGAATGCATGGCAGGCCATCAAGAGCGACGGTGTCGGCCGGTTCCTGTCGGATGCATGGCGCGGCAAGACCATCGGCTATGAAGATCGCAACGGGAAGATCCTGGCGCAGACGCCGTCCGTCGCGGTCGGCGTGGCCGCCTTCGGCGGTGGCGCGTCCGGGGTGGCCGCTTCCACGAAGGAACCCTACCGCTGGCACCTCGTGAACGAGGCTCTGGCACAGCCGGAGCGGCCGGGGGCGGCTCAGGCCTCGGCCGCCGCATGGCTGGACCGGCAGGGTGCGCTAGCCCGGGCGTGGCACACCATGATCGCCGTGACCGAGGCGGTGCCCAGCACGGTCGAGGCAGACGCGCTGGAAGGCTCGGCAAAACGGACAGCCCTCATGACGCGGATCGCTGCGGCCGTGGCTGCGGCGGAAGCCTTCGGCAAGACGGTGGTGTTCGATCGGCTGCACCTTTCCCTTTTGGAGGGGGCGCCGGCCACGTTAGAGCTGACGGCCGACAGCAACTACGCGGCGGTTGGGAACAGCCTGCGGCTCGCCATCGCGGAGACGACCGGGCAGGGCGAGGCCCCCGCCGTCGTGGTGTCCCAATCGGCCGGCACCCGGAGCAATGGCGCCAGCGAGGTCATCCTGGCCGAGGGGCGGCTGCACATTCGGCACTTCAGCCTTGGCTTCCTTGTCACGACACCGCGCTACCCTTTCGCTCTGCAGGCGGGGACGGCGGGCACCCTGACAGCGGACGCCGCTCTGCGCCTGGCAGAGATCGAAGCACATGCCTTGGAGGCCGTGCAGGCGGGCGGAGAATGGTATCCTCCGTCGCTGGAGACGGCCACTCGGGCCGGGGCGGTCATCACCGCGCGGTTCTACACCCTGTCGTCGCTGGTGTTGGACGATCCGACCAAACACGGCTTCGCAGTGGATGGCGTGACTAACGGCGCCACGATCACCAGTGTAACCGTCAACGGCGATCTGGCGACCATCACCATGTCGGCCGTGCCGACCGGCACGCTGACGCTCCGCTACGCCTTTGGTGAAACTGCCGACCGCGGCGACGGCTTCCCGGCCAACCGTGGCTCGCTGCGCGACAGCTGGTCGGCGCCGTCCGCCAATTTCCCGAACGAAACCCTCTATCGCCGCGCCCTCTCGGGCCGGGTCGCTGTGCAATAAGGATCCGCCTCATGGCCTTCGTGCTTCCCTTCACCGTTCCGAACCCGCCCATCAACCTCGTGGACATCGATGCCATTCTTGGTGCGGTTCCGGGCGTGGTGTCTTTTCACACGGTCTACCAAGCCAAGGCGGTGATCTCGGCGACGGCCTCCCGTGTTCCTGCGCGCATTGGCGGCGTGGACATGGTGCTTGACCTGACTGCGAACGCGGGCACCGCGACAGCGGCCGCCGCCCGCTGGGTCAAAGACGGGCCCTGCAATATCGCCGACTTCTTGCGCGGGGTGGACCGGTACAAGGCGGTGCTTCCGACGCCCGGCAACGTGTTCACGATCTTGGAGCGCGGCTACTGCGGCCGGGTTGGACAGACCGATAACACCGGCGGCGTCAGCTGGGCCATCAACTTCGGCACGTTCCAGATCAGGGGAGTGCCTCTGTTCAACGGCGCGTCTGGGGTCGCCGTCGGCACGTCGGGCTTCACCAGCATGGTGACCGGTGCCGCGATCGACGAGAAGCTCTACTACGCCGCGACTGTTGTGGATCTGACCAACAAAAAGGTGAGCATGTGTGTGAACGCTTCCGCAACAACCGCGTGGGTGACGAAGGACGTGGCCGCATTGGCGACACAGACGGTGACGTCGGTGACCTTGGACTTCGGGGGGGCGGCGAACCAGGTGGTCGCGGGGCCTGTCAGCGATCTTGCGCTCTTTGCCGGCGATATCCGCACGACAGCACCGAACCTGATGGCGCGGTGGGAGAACTACGCCAAGACAGCGTACGTGGGGTGAGCCAGTGAACCACCTTTTCATCGCAACGGACGACCTGTTCCAGTACCTGGACTTCCTGCGTCCCAACGGCCGATTTGGCGTGGCGCCCTTCGGGGTGACGCCGGACCTGCCGAACCTCGCGCGTCTGGAAGCCCGGTCCACCATCTTCCGCCGCGCCTCGGCCGTGGTGCCGGTCTGTGGCCCGAGCCGGGCAGCCATCATGTCCGGTTATTCGCCCGCCGAGAGCGGCGTCCTGTCCAACGAGACGCCTTGGGACACCTTCCTCGGGCCGCACCGCCTCTGGACCTACGACCTAAAGCGCGCGGGCTACTACATGGGCACCGTGGGCAAGATCTTCCACGGATACGAGCCGGAGAGCCAGAGCACCTACCGCGTGCTTTATGACAACGAGCGGTACGTGAACACGTCACATCCCGGCGGAGCTTGGACGGAGAACGGCGGGATCGACGGGCGCGGCTATGTCGGAAACGAGGACGCCTTCTTCGACAGCATGGTCGCGCGCCACACGGTCCAGTTCCTCTCGACCTATGACGGGTCCAAGCCCTTCCACTGGGAGGTCGGCTTCCGCGCGCCGCACGTGCCTTGGTACGCGCCACAGCGGATCTACGACGCCTTCGACACCAGCCAGATCATCAAGCCGCAGGACTGGCCGCTGTCTTGGACCCTGCTGCCGTTCACGCAGGAACAGATGCGCGGCGACTTCGCCGCCGGCCTCAACGTCGGCTTCGATCTCGTGACGGCAAACCCCTCGACGTGGACCGCTTCCATGACGACGGCCTGGCGCAACTCCGTCCGCAACTACATCGTCAACATCCTCTGGCTGGACGAGAAGCTGGGCGAGGTGCTGGATGCGCTGGAAGCCAGCCCCTTTGCCGACAACACCATGATCACGCTCTGGTCGGATCACGGCTACCATCTCGGCGACAAGGGCAAGTTCCACAAGATGGACCTGTGGGAGGAGGCCTGCAACGCCTGCTACATGGTGTCGATGCCCGGTCAGACGACGCGCCGGGACGTGTTCGATCCGGTCAGCCTGATCGACATCGGGCCCACGGCCATGGACTGTCTCGGCCTGCCGGTGCGGGAAGGCCTACGGGGTGAAAGCCTCAAGCTCTATCTGGACGGCGGCAGCCTTCCGGTGCGGACGATCCCGTCCTTCTGGTTCGGGTCGGCCTCGGCCGCGATCGGCGACTACCGGATCACGGTCTACCAGGACGGCTCGGCCGAATACTTTAACATCAAGGCCGATCCGTGGCTGGCGAACAACCTCGCCGGCAAGCACGCCAGCTATGCGGCCGCGCGCGAGGCGCTGCTGGCCTGCTGCTTCGACTGGGGCATGCAGCTGGTGGAAGAGGGCGTGTCCATCATCGCAGGCTCCCCGCTGGCCTCCTATCTCGGCTATGATGTCGATGTGACCAGCCCGACCACCAGCTTCGTCGTGGCGGGAGATGTGGAGGTCCGCGCGAAGTCGCCCGGCTATCAGAAGCTGTGGAAGGTGTCGAAGCGCGGCACCCAGAACCTGATGCGCCTCTCCGAGGGCGTTGAGGATGTGGAGTTCGTCAACCCGGTGGGCAACCACACGCTCTATGCCAACGGCCTGAACAACACGGTGATCGTCAGCCTCGGCTTCGAGGTCGACAGCGCGATCACCCTGCACCTGGGTGACGGTGACGACGTGGTGCGCCAGCACGAGGGCCATTACGACGACGTGGTGCCCGCCTTCCTTGGCAACAAGGTCCGGGTCATCGCCTATGGCGGTGCCGGCAATGACATCCTGCGGTCGGGCATCCGGCGGGGGGCGCTGCTCTATGGCGAGGAGGGAGACGACACGCTCTACGGCTCGCAGGAGGCGGACACCCTCTACGGTGGTGCCGGAAACGACGTGGTGGAGGGGTTCGACGGGAACGACCTGATCTACGCCGAGGCGGGCAAGGACACGATCCGGGGCGGAAACGGAGCGGACACCATCACTGTCACCGGCGGCGAGCACCTGATCAGCGGGGGCGCGGGCAACGACACGTTCGCGATCCATCGGACGGGCCACGTCCAGACGATCACCGACTTCGCGGCCGGGGACGTTCTCAGCTTGGCAGATTGGTCCGGCATCGCTCCGGCGACGGTCGCTCAGGTCGGCGCGGACGTGGAGGTGACGGCAGCGATGGAGAAGATCGTCTGCTGCAACACCACCGTCGCCGTCGTAAAGGCCGCCATCACGGGGGTAGGCACATGAAGGCCGTACGCTTTCTCTTCAGCATGATCGCCGACTTCTTCTCGGTCATGGACCGAGAGGGACGGGGGATCGAATACCACATGAGCAAGGTCATGTTCTTCATGGGGCTGATCCTGATCCTGCCCGAGAACACGCTTATGCTTCCCACCTACCGCCAGATGTACGAGAGCGGACTGTCCGAGACCCTCGCCGCGGCCGTCCTGTGCGGCTTCGGGGGCTGGAGGTTCCTCGCTCTCTACGTGAATGGCTTCCACTTCCGGACGCCTCGTTGGCGCGCGGCCATGTCCTTCTGCTCGTGCATGTTCTTCGGGATGCTGTCGTACAACGTCTGGTTCGACTACCTGTCAGGCGTCTCCGTCGCGCCCGGCTTCCTTCTCGCCATCTATCCTGCCTTCGTCATAGCCGAGTTCCGCGCGGCTTCTCGCCTGCGTTGGGAGCGCATCCACTATGCCACCCATTGATGCCTTGACGGAACAATCCTTGCGCGAATACGGCCTGATCGGAACGCTGGCGCTGCTCGGCTTCATCTTCGCCATCGTCTACATGTGGAAGCGTCCGCCGCCGGAGCCGCACGCCTCGCCGATGGAGGCGGTGAAGGAGAACGCCAAGCTGATCCCCTTCGTTCTGGAGGAGGTGCGGCAGCTCGGCCGGAAGCTGGACGATGTAATGCGCAGGATCGATCAGATGGAGCGCCGCTTCGACCAGCTGGAGGAGCGATCCGAGCGCATGGAGCGATTGGGCGAGGTCATCAAGGACCGGCTGCCCCGATAACGGCAATCGATCGGTTGATTATTGCACATCGAGTTAGCGAAGGGTGGATTGGCCCTTCGTCGTGATGCTTATAGAGAGCCACTTCCTCCACTTGGTTTCTTCCTCCACTTCCGGATTAACAAACCCGTCGGTCTTGAATTCAGATATTTCTTTAAGACGGAATTTGGGAAAAACCTCATTAAGAATTTTAGCCAGTCTTAAGGCTGACTCGGTTCTTACGTAGTTGATTTGTCCCCAATCTGGATCTGTATATGTGTGTATGACCGTGAAGCTCCCTGTGACTGGACCGACATTCATTCCGGATGCAATTAAAGCGTCTCGCAATGAGTTCGCGAAATCTGCGGTTTCCTGACCGCTAGCCTTTGTTATCTCAATCACTGCCCCCCTAAGACGCGGATCATCTAATCGCGATATCAAATCTGAGCGTTGTTTGCCTGAAAGAACGCGTGATCCGATGGTTCGATAGACCTCCCCCAAATCCTGCTGTGCTTTCGTAAGCTCCTGCTCTTTCTGCTTCTGCAAGCGGTTAGACATCAAGTCCGCCCTTACCGCCAACAAAACGCTAAGGACCGAAAAAGCAGCAACAACAAGACCCCAAGTTCTGTTGTCCTCAAGAAGAAGGAACGCAAGTATGGCGCCGATGGCAGACGCTGCATAGGATGCAAGTTTCATTATCCAAGAATTCATTGCAGATCCTAAAAACGCAAACGACGCGTATCAGTTTTCACTTACACTCATGCCAAATTCGTATTTCGTCGCAGAGTAGACTTATGAAGTGCCCAGAAAATATCGGATCGGATGCGCCATTAGGATAAAAGTCAACGCAATCCAGTTCTTCTAAAACCGGGTCAAAGCACCAGCGCCCGATGACCTCACCGTCCCTAGTTACGACGTCGCCTTCAGGTTGACTAGGATACCCTATCAGGTTGATTGGAAAGCGATAGGGGTTAGTCTCTAGCTTGTCGATCACGGCACGCGCGGCAGCTAGTGCTTCTAAAGGCGTGATACTGTCACCAGAAGCGTGCTCCCGCCCATAGCCAGTGATCTTCCAAGTGGATAGTGGATGCAGCTGTGAGGCCGGATCGTCCAAGTGGATCACGTAGCCACGGTATTCCTGCTGAAATGGCATTTTGACCTCTGAGATAGTGCAGGCGGCGGGGGTCGCCGGACCGCCCCCGCTTTTGCCCGTATGTTGCCTGCCTCAGTCACTCAAATTTGACGGTACTGTATTTGCGTTCAATGGGTTGGTTAGCGAACTGCAACATGCACTTCGGCCGGATCGGAGGCCGTCGTCGCGGGGGTACCGACTTTCTTAGGGTACCTGCGCCTCCTCATATTAAGGTACGGCGGAGCGGCCGGGAGCGGCCTTTGCGAGAGACAGGTGTCATCCGGGGTAGGGAGGCGCTTGATAAGCTCCTCAAGAGCGGCGGCAACTTCCGTGAAACCGTCGCTGCGAGCGCACGCACTCAAGCTCAGCAGGGGATTCGCCATCAGGTTTGCTCGATCGATCATATTGGATCCTCCATATGACAGACTTGCGACACCAAGGTTCACAATGCATCAATAGGCAAGATCCCGTAGGCTGCCACACTTCCAGCGTGCGCAAAACTGCCGATCAACCGTCAATACTTAATAAGAAGCTGGACGACGCACATGCTTCAAGTACAATTCCACAACCGCAAGTGGAGTTGCGTCATGGACTACATCTACGGCTTAGAAGACCAGGTAGTGGCAGTCCGTCGAGCTGGCTCTCTGGCACTTCTCAAGCTGGCTCACATGCTGGAAGAGCAGGGTGTTCCGCGCTCTGTCCTAGTTGCCGCGTTGGGCGAACTTCGGACTGATTCTGATCAGGAAACGGCCCGCATCGCGCAGTGTTCATGCACCGCATTTTTGCGGACGAGCGATGAGGTGTGCACGAGTTTCACGGGAGCGGCTTGAACCTCATCATGCAAAGGCGTCGGAATGATGCCGATCAGTCGGACGAGTTCCTCCGCCAGCTTCGGCAGCCCAGCGGCATAGGCACAGGCGCTTAGGCTAAGAAGCCCGCCCTGCAATCCCTTGTGGCGTTCGTCCATATCGTCCCTCATGCGCTTCTCGGCGATTTTGTGCGCATATATGCAGAAACGTCATTACCATTTGGTAAAAGTTTGCAGGGTCGTCAATCCCGCGTTGAACCTTGGCTTATTTGCCACACTTGGCAGGCGTCTGTCACAAGGCTGATTCAAGCCAAGAACACACCTGTGTCTAGGATGTCCTCCACCCAACCTTTTGACCACACACATATTCCTTTGCTTCAGATCATCGAGGTCTAGGAGCAGCGGTTGCCGGGCAGGATCGAATTCGACTCATCATGCACAATTAATTTTCCGTTAACGCCGCGCTGGCACTCTGCTCGTGGGTCCGCTGTGATGCCGTTAGGTTTGCACCGGGCCGCAGGATGCAACCACGACGATCCTCTTTAGCGCCAACGTTCATATGTCGGATCGAGTGCACTTCGCATCCGGTCGGCTTCCTTATCTCTGGAGAACATCATGCAGGTATCGGACCAGCGTCGGGTGGCGCTGCACGAGCGGGGATGCCGCACATGAACATCACCTTGAAGCAGGGCAACACCGCCCCGGCGCTGCGCCACAAGCTGGAAGTGGCGGGCGATCTGGCCGGAGCCTCGGCCGTCTTCACCATGACCCACAACGACCGCGTCATCGTGAACCGTGCCGAGGCGACCATTGAGGACGGGCATGCGGTCTATCAGTGGCAGGCGGGCGATACGGGCGTGTCGGGGGTGATGCGGGGCGAGTTTACGATCCTCTACGCGGACGGCACCTCGGAAACAGATCCCGAGAGCGGCTACATCCAGATTACCATCGAGCGCGGGCTCCAGTCTGCCAGCGGAACGGCGCCGGTACCGACCTATCCCGGATCGGGAGAGGCGGGCCGCGGCATTGCCTCCACCAGCTACGATCCTGACACGGGGATCGTGACCTTCGCCTACACTGACAACACCATGTCGCGGACGGGGGATCTTCGCGGGGCACCCGGAGCCGCTGGATCCGCGGGCCCTCAAGGTGTGCCGGGGCCAAAAGGCGATGTCGGCGCGCAGGGGCCTCAAGGGGAAAAGGGCGATGCGGGCGATGTAGGCCCGACCGGCTCCCGAGGCCCTAAGGGGGATGCCGGAGCAACGGGCGCTGTCGGTCCCAAAGGCGATGCTGGTGCCACGGGCGATGTCGGACCAGTCGGGCCGAAAGGCGACAGCGGGGCGACTGGTCTGAAAGGTGACACAGGCGCGACAGGGCCCAAGGGCGATACTGGCGCAACAGGCGCGGCCGGCGCCAGCGTGACCATCACGACCGTGACGACGCAGGCGGCCTATGACGCGGCTGTGCCAGGGCCCACCGAACTGATCGTGAGGGTCTGATGCCGAAGCTGGACCTGACGACGGCGAAGCAGATCAAGGGCGCGGCGGGCGAGGTGCTGGCCCTGAAGGGGTCGGGCTTTGCCTGGGCCAAGCCGATGGCGTGGACGCCGGCCAGCATCGCCGACGCCTCGTGGGTCGACATGACGGACGCCAGCCGCCGGACACTGACGAACGGTCGCGTGTCGCGCATCTCGCCCAGATCCGGGACGATCGGGCTGGCGCAGACGGTCGTCGAGCGGCAACCTGGCCTCGATGGCGTGATCGCCGGAAAGGCGGTGCCCCGGTTCGCGACGTCGCCCCACCAGCTGGCGTTCGACGCGGTCCTGCCCAATGAGGCGACAATCGTCGCGATCCTGCAATGTGTCGCGGGCTTATCGCCCTTGCGGGCGCTGGTCGGCTTCGGGCTGGACGACACGACGTCGCCGGACACCGTCCCGATCGTGCCCATCGGCGGGCAGAACTCCACCAGCACGGCCTGGCAGCGATACCGGGGTGTTCTGACATGGCGCGTCAACGGTGTGCTCGTGTCACCCGCAACCCGGGCCGAAGCGCACGACGCGCTGTTCGCCAGCGGCAAGGCGTGCCTGCAGGAAATGCACTTCACCGACACGTGGCTGATCCGCGCCCTTGGCGGGTCGCGCTTCGATTACCGCTTGGGTGGCGACATCGCCGAGGTCGTCATCGTGCCCCGTGCCCTGACCGCCGCGGAGCGCTCCAATCTCTCGACTTACGCCCAACGTTACATGATTGGTACCTAGCGATGAGCAATCTATAGAAGATTTTACCTTTACCCAGTCGCCTTGCGCGTGTTTCATTCTAGTGGATAAGCCAGCAACGCGAGGGACATGGATGCCGATCTTCAAGGTAGGTGAGCAGGTGTGCTTCTTCGCACACGTTCCTAAGTGCGCCGGCACGAGCATTGAGGATTACCTTGCGAAACGTTTCGGGCAGCTGGCGTTCCAGAACCGCAAATTCAAGCCGGGCCACAGCAAGAACTGGCTCGCGAACTCGCCGCAGCATATCCCCGCGCCGCAACTGTCTACCCTGTTCCCGCAAGGGTTCTTCGACGCTGGCTTTGCCTTTGTGCGCAATCCTGTCGACCGCTTCCTGAGCGCTTTCAACTTTCACCAGGTGAAGCGGGGGAAGATCGCGGCAAACGTCACGCCGCAGCAGTGGTTGACGGATTTGCCGAAATTCGATCCCGAGCGCCATGCTCTCTATGATAACCACTTCCTCCCACAGGTGACGTTCGTTCCCGAGTGGTGTGAGGTCTTCAAGCTGGAGGACGGCTTTGACGGCTTCTATGCCTGGCTTGAGGCGCTGACGGGCGAGCAGACGTCTGCCCAGGTGGGTCAGAAGCTTGCGGGCAAGTATGAGAACCCCGAACTGAATGCTGAATTCGTGGCGAGCATTGAGCGGTTATACACAGAGGACTACGACGCGTTTGGATACGAAAAGCGGGGAAGCATGAAGCTGGCCTGACCAGCAGGCATCAGGCGCGAGGATGATCAACACGCGACCTTCTTCCCGAATCAACTAAAGTTCTGCAAATGTTCATGCATGTGGACACGCAAGCTAACATGGCCCGGCGAGGGAAATCACACCGACTGGCTG